>NZ_JAKFCG010000131.1:0-8801 GCF_036677245.1 Sphingomonas sp. | reverse complement strand
TCCTGCCCGTATTCCCGATCGTCGGAGCATCTTCCTCACCGGCGCCGCCATCGGCCTCGGGCTTGCGCTCGCCGCCACCGCGCAGGCCGCCGGCTCGGGCATGCCGTGGGAGGAACCGCTTCAGCAGGTCCTCGAATCGGTCCAGGGTCCTGTCGCCAAGATCGTCGCGGTGATCATCATCATCGTCACCGGTTTGACGCTCGCGTTCGGCGAGACGGCAGGCGGGTTCCGGCGCCTCATCCAGATCATCTTCGGCCTGTCGATCGCGTTTGCGGCGTCGAGCTTCTTCCTCAGCTTCTTCAGCTTCGGCGGCGGGGCGCTCATCTCGTGAACGCGCCAAATTCCTATGGCGCCAGCCATATCGAGGGGTTCGAGGCGCCGATGCACCGCGCGCTTGCCGAGCCGATCCTGCTTGGCGGGGCGCCGCGAGCGATCGCGATCGTCAATGGTACGATCGCGGCCGCGCTCGGACTCGGTCTCCAGCAGTGGATCGCCGGGCTGGCCATGTGGGCGTTCGGGCACACTCTCGCGGTGTTCGCCGCCAAGCGCGATCCCGACTTCGCCCCGGTCCTTGTCCGCCACCTTCGCCAGAAGGGGCATCTGTCATGCTGAATCTGCGCGAATACCGTCAGAAGGCCGACCGGCTCGCCGATCATCTTCCATGGGCGGCGCTTGTCGCGCCCGGCGTGGTGCTCAACAAGGACGGCAGCTTTTTGCGCGTCCTCAGGTTCCGCGGCCCCGATCTAGAATCCGCCACCGAAGCCGAGCTTGTCGCCGCCTGCGCGCGGGCGAACAATGTCCTGAAGCGCTTCGGCTCGGGCTGGGCACTCCATTTCGAGGCCGAGCGGCGCGAAGCGCTGGGTTATCCCGACAGCAGCTTTCCCGATGCGGCGTCGTGGCTGGTCGATGAGGAACGGCGCGCGGCGTTCGAAAGCGCGGGCGCGCATTTCGAGAGCCGCTATTATCTGACGCTCACCCTCCTGCCTCCGCCCGATCAGGCGGACACGGCGGGCCGAGCGCTGATCGAGCGCAGCGACGACGCGAAGGGCCGCGACTGGCGACAAGCGCTTGCCGGCTTCATCGCCGAGACGGATCGTGCGCTTGACCTGTTCAGAGGCTTCATGCCCGAGGTGCGCGCGCTCGGCGACAGCGAAATGCTGACCTTTCTCCACGGTGCGATCTCCGCGCGCCGCCATGTCGTCGCCGTGCCCGAAACGCCCATCTATCTGGACGGGCTGCTCGCCGACACGCCGCTGACCGGCGGGCTCGAACCGATGCTCGGCGACGAGCATCTGCGGACGCTCACCATCCTCGGATTTCCGAACGCGAGCCGTCCCGGCATCCTCGACGGACTCAACCATGAGGATTTTGGCTATCGCTGGGTGACGCGCTTCATTGCGCTCGACAAGACCGACGCAACCAAAGCGCTCACTCGCCTGCGGCGGCAGTGGTTCAACAAGCGCAAGTCGATCACCGCGCTGCTGCGCGAAGTCATCTACAACCAGCCGGTCCAGCTTCTCGACAGCGATGCCGACAACAAGGTGGTCGATGCCGACCTCGCCTTGCAGGCGCTCGGCGGCGATCATGTCGCGTTCGGCTATCTGACGACGACGATCACCGTTGCCGATATCGACCGCGCCCGCGTCGAGGAAAAGGTCCGCGCGGTCGAGCGCATCGTCAACGGGCTCGGCTTCACCTGCATCCGCGAGGGCATGAATGTGGTCGAGGCGTGGCTGTCGAGCCTGCCGGGCCATGTCTATGCGAACGTCCGGCAACCGATCGTCCACACCCTGAATCTCGCGCATCTCATGCCGCTGTCCTCGGTATGGGCAGGACCGGCGCGTAATCCGCACCTCGACGGTCCGCCGCTGCTTTATGCGGAAACCAGCGGCTCGACGCCGTTCCGTCTCAGCACGCATGTCGGCGACGTCGGTCATATGCTGATCGTCGGACCCACCGGGGCCGGAAAGTCGGTGCT
This sequence comes from Sphingomonas sp., assembly GCF_036677245.1. GTDB lineage: Bacteria > Pseudomonadota > Alphaproteobacteria > Sphingomonadales > Sphingomonadaceae > Allosphingosinicella. Next base: position 6,823 of record NZ_JAKFCG010000131.1, on the reverse strand, counting down.
GCTCGCAATGCTCGCGCTTCAGTTCCGGCGATATCCAGACTCCCAGGTCTATGTCTTCGACAAGGGATTTTCGGCGCGCGCGGCCGTGCTGGCGATGGGCGGCGCGCATCACGCGCTCGGGCTTGGCGGTGAGAGCGGTCATGCCGATGACGTGGGCGGGCGAACGATCGCCTTCCAGCCGCTGCGCCACATCGATCGCTCCAACGCACGCGCCTGGGCGACCGAATGGATCGGCGCGCTGCTCGCCCATGAGAAAGTACTGGTCACACCCGAGATCAAGGAGGCCGTCTGGTCGGCGCTCACCAATCTCGCGACCGCCCCGATCGAGGAACGCACGCTCACCGGCCTGTCGCTGCTGCTGCAATCGGCACCGCTGCGATCGGCGCTCGCGCCCTATACGCTCGAAGGATCGTTCGGCCGCCTGCTCGACGCCGCCGAAGACGATCTAGCGATCGCCGACGTGCAGTGCTTCGAGACTGAAGCGCTGATGGGGCAGGCGGGCGTCGTTGCGCCCGTGCTGACCTACCTGTTCCATCGTCTCGAGGAGCGCTTCACCGGGCGGCCGACGCTTCTCGTACTGGATGAAGCCTGGGTGTTCCTCGACCACCCGCTGTTCGCCGCGCGCATCCGTGAGTGGCTGAAGGTGCTGCGCAAGAAGAACGTCAGCGTCGTGTTCGCGACACAGAGCCTAGCCGATATCGCCGACAGCACGATCGCGCCGGCCATCATCGAAAGCTGTCCGCAGCGCATCTTGCTGCCCAATGATCGGGCGATCGAGCCGCAGGGCCAGACGGTCTACGTCCGCTTCGGTCTCAACGCGCGCCAGATCGAACTGGTCAGCCGCGCGACGCCCAAGCGGCAATATTATCTGCAATCAGCGCGCGGCAACCGGCTGTTCGAGCTTGGGCTAGGCCCGATCGCGCTGGCGTTGTGCGGCGCGTCCGATCCCGACAGCCAGAAGCGCATAGACGCGGTGCTGGCCGAAAAGGGCCAGGCCGACTTCGCCGCGACCTTTCTCTCCCAAGCCGGCCTCGATTGGGCGGCCGACCTGCTTGGGCGTCACCCTGCCGCCCGCCCCCCAGAAGACAAGGAGTAATTTCCCGTGCCCCGTATCCCTATCCGCAAATATGCGTGCCTCTCCGCTCTCGCGCTCGGCGCCGTCGGCTCGCTCGGTATCGGCATCGCGTTGACCTCGACGCCCGTCGCGGCCCAGCTCAGTGTGTTCGATCCATCGAACTATTCGCAAAACCTGCTCACCGCCGCGCGCACGCTTGCCCAGATCAACAACCAGATCCAGAGTCTCCAGAACGAAGCGCAGATGCTGATCAACCAGGGCAAGAACCTGTCCCGGATCGATTTCCCGCAACTTCAGGAGCTTCGCCAGCGCCTCCAGCAGATCGACCAGCTCATGGGCCAGGCGCAGGGCGTCGACTTCCGCATCGATCAGCTCGACGAGCGCTTCCGCCAGCTCTACCCGCAGGAGTTCGATCAGGTGTTCCGCCGCGATCAGCGTGTGGCTCGCGCACGCGATCAACTCGATACCGCGATGTCCGCGTTTCGCCAGACGATGGGGGTCCAGAACCGCATCGTCGACAACGTACGGAGCGACACGCAGGCGCTCGCCGACATCGTCGCGCGCAGCCAGGGCGCGGAAGGCTCGCTTCAGGCGCAGCAGGCCACGAACCAGCTTCTCGCGCTCACCGCCAAGCAGCAGCTCCAGCTTCAGCAAATGATGGCGGCGCAGTTCCGGGCGGAATCGGTCGAGCAGGCGCAGCGGGGCCAGATCGCGCGCGAGGCACGCGAGTCGACGCGCCGCTTCCTCGGCGACGGCAAGGCTTACACGCCACGCCAATGAGCTGAGGCAGGCGAGGACCGCGCCCCCAGCTCCCCCCGGGTCCGAACCTGTCTCGTCGCGGGGGCCGTAGGGCTTGCCCCTCTCATGGCCGCCGGTCCCCGCGACACCTTTCAACTTCAAGCAGGAACCCGCCCATATGGATGACCTGAATGTCATCGATCAGTTCATGGAGGCCTTCGCCTCCTACATCGACAGCGGGTTCGGCCTGTTGGGCGGTGACGTCGGTTTCCTGACCACGATCCTGATCGGCATCGACATCACGCTCGCCGGGCTGTTCTGGGCGCTCGGCGGCGAAGACGACGTCATCGCCAAGTTCCTCAAAAAGATCCTCTATGTCGGCGTCTTCGCCCTGATCCTCAACAGCTTCTCGACACTGTCCGATATCATCTTTCGCAGCTTCGCCGGCCTCGGCCTCACCGCAGGGGGCAGCGCGATTACGGCTGACGATTTATTGCGACCCGGCAAGCTGGCCGGGACCGGCTTCGAGGCAGCATGGCCGCTCCTCGAGCAGGCGAAGGAGTTGGTTGGCCCGATCGCCTTCTTCGACAATTTCATCGAGATCGCCGTGCTGGTGATCGCCTGGGTCGTCGTCATCGCCGCCTTTTTCATCCTCGCGATCCAGCTTTTCATCACAATCCTCGAATTCAAGCTTACTTCGCTCGCCGGCTTCGTGCTCGTGCCCTTTGCGCTGTGGAACCGCACGTCGTTCCTCGCCGAACGGGTGCTCGGGAACGTCGTCAGTTCGGGCATCAAGGTCATGGTGCTCGCGGTCATCGTCGGCATCGGCTCTAACTATTTCGCCGACTTCACCAGTGCGATCACCGGCGACGAGGTGTCGATCGAACAGGCCGTGTCGCTGATGCTCGCGAGCCTCGCGATCTTTGGCCTCTCCATCTTCGGCCCGGGAATCGCATCCGGCCTCGTCGCCGGCGCGCCGCAGCTCGGCGCCGGATCGGTGATCGCCACTACCGTGCTTGCCGGCGGAGGTCTTGCGATGGCAGGCGCTGGCGCCGTCGGCGCGGCACGCGGTCTCGCGGGGGCCGGTCTCGGCGCGATCCGCGCCGGTACATCGATGGGGTCTGCCGCATCCACTGCCTACAAGCTCGGGCAGGAAACCTCGGGCTCGACCAGCGTCGGCGCGGGCCTCGGCGGCGTTGCGACCGCCATGCGCGGCGCGGCTGCCAACCGGATGAGCGGCGGTCTCGGCGTTAGCGCTGCCGCCGATCGTGGGCAGCGCGCCGCATGGGAAGCAGGAAGCACCCGTGCCGGCGGCGCCGCCCCCGCAGCCGCGCCGATAGGCGCAGCTGAAGGAACACCCGCCTGGGCGCAGAAGCTTCATGCCAGCCAGAATGCTCGCCACCGCCGCCAGATGGCGATCCACGCAATCCAGGGCGGCGACCGCGGCGGCGCTGGCGCCACTCCAGACATCAAGGAAAGGGACTGAGCGATGAAATTTCGACGCGCATTGCAGCGCTATGGGCGAACGCCCGAACCCGAGACACCCTACCAACGAGCGGGCCAGCTTTGGGATGAGCGTATCGGCTCGGCTCGCGCACAGGCGAAGAACTGGCGGCTGATGGCCTTCGGCGGCCTGTTCCTGACCACTGGTCTGTCGGGCGCGCTGGTCTGGCAATCGATGCAAAGCCGCGTCGTGCCCTATGTGGTCGAGGTCGATGCACTCGGGCAAGCACAGGCCGTCGCGCCTGCCGCCAAGGACTATCGGCCGACCGATCCGCAGATCGCATGGTTCCTCGGCCGGTTCATCACCGGCGTTCGAGCGCGCTCGCTCGATCCGGTATTGATGCGTGAAAACTGGCTATCAGCCTATGATTTCGCGACCGAACGTGCGTCACTGTTCCTCGGCGAATATGCCCGCACCTCCAATCCGTTCGCCGATGTCGGGCGCAAGACGGTTTCGGTGCAGGTGACGAGCGTCGTCCGCGCGTCGGATACGAGCTTCCAGGTCAAATGGACCGAGCAGCAATATGAGCGGGGAAGCCTCGCCAGCACGTCACGCTGGACGGCGATGCTCACGGTGAAGATCAAGCCGCCGCGCTTGGCCGATGTGCTCCGAAAAAACCCGCTCGGTCTCTATGTTGACGCGATCGACTGGAGCCGCGAACTGGAAACGCCTCAGGACCGGCCGCCTTCGCCGCAACCATCGGCCGTGCCCGATCCCGCACAATCACTCCCGGTCGCGCCGCCCACCGACATTCCGCTGGGCTCGCCGCTCGATCCGACCCTTGCTCAACCCGCAGCCGCACCATCCCCCGAAAGGACCGACCAATGATCCGTGCCCTCATCCTGGCGGCGAGCGCGATGGCGCTTGCCATGGGCGTCGCTGCGCAGAGCCGCGAACCCGCGTCACCCACCGCGCGCGTCACTGCCGCCAACCGGGCGGCACTGCGCGAGCCGTCGAGCGCGGGATATATATATGCCGTCCAGGTCTATCCCTGGGCGGAAGGCGTGCTCTACCGGCTCTATGCCGCGCCCGAGCGCATCACCGACATTGCCTTGCAGCCGGGCGAAACGATTGTGTCCGTCGCCGCCGGCGACACCGTGCGCTGGACTGTCGGCGATACCACCAGCGGCATCGGCGAAAGCAAGCGCGTGCACATCCTCGTCAAGCCGTTTTCGGCGGGCCTACGCACAAACCTTGTCATTGCTACCGATCGCCGGACCTACCATCTCCAGCTCGAAAGCACGCCCGCGACCGCGATGGCGGCGATCTCCTGGACCTATCCACATGACGAGCTGATCGCGCTCCGGCGTCAGCGCGATGCAGCCGTGGCGGCGACGCCGATCGCGTCGGGCCTCTCGGTCGAAAGCCTCAACTTCAACTATGCGATCTCGGGCGACAAGCCGGCCTGGCGGCCGCTGCGCGCGTTCGACGATGGGCGGCAGACCTACATCGAGTTCTCGCCTGCGATCGCCGTGGGTGAGGCGCCCCCGCTGTTCGTGATTGGCGAGGATGGCGAGGCCCAGCTCGTCAACTATCGCGTCGCCGGCCGCTATTATGTGGTCGACCGCCTGTTCGGTGTCGCCGAGCTGCGCCTTGGCGGCAAGAAACAGCAGATTGTCCGTATCACCGCCGCCCAGCCGAAGAGCCGGCAGCGCAAGGCCGGGAGGGGCGCGTGACCGATCCAACCGCTTCTTCCGCGCCGATCGCGGCGCCCAAAGCCGACCCCGAAACGCTCGTTCTGCGCGCGGCGCCGGGCCGCGTCACCCGTTTTCGCCGCGGTGCGATCGTCGCCATCGCTGCCGCCGGCTCGACCGCGATCATCGGCGTCGCCTGGCTGGCGCTCAAGCCCGCGACCCTGAGCCTGATCGCACGAAGCGATGAAAAGCTGGTTGGCGCGAAGGCGCCGCCTGATGCGCTCGCGGGCGCGCCGACGAGCTATGGCGACGTGCCGAAGCTCGGGCTACCGCTTCCCGGTGATCTCGGGCGGCCGATCCTCGAGCGCCAGCGGCAGCTTGGCGGGATGGTTCCCCCTGACCCCGCTGCCGATGCGGTGAGCCGGGCCGCGCAGGAAGCCGAAGCCGAGCGCCAGCGCATCGCCGCTGAGCAGAAGGCCGCACGCGAGTCTGGCGTCATGCTGCAATTGGCGGGCGGCGGTCGCGCCGCCGCCCCTGCACCGGTGACTACCGATGCAAGTGTTCCGCCAGCATCGGCCGAGACTGCCAAGCCGCTCCTCGACCCTGACCGAGATCCTAACGCCCAGGGGCGCAAGAACGAATTGGTCGGCCACGCCAATCGCGACGACGACATCAATCCGCACGCGCTGGCGCAGTCCGTATCGCCTTGGACCTTGCAGGCCGGCAGCATCATTGCCGCGAGCCTCATAACCGGGCTCAACTCGGATCTTCCCGGGCTCGTCACCGCGCAGATCACGGAGAACGTCTATGACAGTGTGACCGGGCGCGGTCTGCTCATTCCGCAAGGATCGCGGCTGATCGGCAGCTACGACAGCGTTGTAGCGTTTGGGCAGAGCCGTGCGCTGGTCGTCTGGCAGCGGATTATCCTGCCCGACGGCTCGTCGATTCGTATCGACAATGTGCCGGCGACCGATACGCAGGGCTATGCGGGTCTGTCCGACCGGATCGACCGGCATACTTGGCAACTTCTGAAGGGCGTCGCCCTGTCGACACTGCTGGGCGTCGGCACTGAATTGAGCTTCGGCAGCACCGAAAGCGACCTTGTCCGGGCGATCCGCGAGTCAGCGCAGCAGAGCGGCGCGCGCGCCGGCGATCAGCTCGTCACGCGCAATCTCAATATCCAGCCGACCTTGCGCGTGCGTCCCGGCTGGCCGCTACGGGTGGTCGTGCACAAAGACATCATATTGCCCGGACCCTGGGGAGGCCGTCATGGCTGATTTGAAGCTGCCAAGGCTGCCCGATCGGACGCCGGCTAAGATCACGATCAACGTCATGCCGGATCTCATCGAAGCGCTGAACGACTACGCCGAGGCCTATGAGGCGGCCTACGGCCGACGCGAGTCCGTACCGGACCTCATTCCATTCATGCTTAGCGGCTTCCTGGCGAGCGACCGCTCGTTCAGCCGGGCACGTAAGAAATAGTCCGATGTCGGCCCGGCAGCCTGCAACGAATGGCGACGACGCGCCCCCGATTGGGCCGATAAGCGTTCGCATTCCCGACGCAGTACGGATGACGGGGCTCAGCAAATCCAAGATCTACCAGCTCATCGCTTCCGGCGACATCGAGGCAGCCAAGGTCGGCCGTGCAACCGTGGTGTTTGTCGATAGTCTGCGGTCCTTTCTGCGATCACACTGTAAACAGCCGCGTTCTCGGGCGTAGCAGGGATCGCGCATGTCGGCCTGTCGATATTTCGGCACGGCCTGTCGCGAAGGGGTAAAATTGGGGGTGGATTGAGCGGAATTATCGGCACGACGATCAAGAACGTTGTTATAAATCAGTATCTTATGTTTTTCGTGTGAATCCCTCCTCCG
>NZ_JAKFCG010000130.1:0-6657 GCF_036677245.1 Sphingomonas sp. | reverse complement strand
GTGCGCGACTTCGTCAGCCGCGATCTGTTCGCCGACATCCTCGAGAATGAGGAGGAGCATGTCGACACGCTCGAGCAGCAGTTCGAGATGATCCGCAACATGGGCCTCCAGAATTATATCCAGCTGCAGTCCAAGCCCGCCGAGGAGTGACTCGCGCCGGTTGGCGGTCGCGCGCGCCGCCGGCGATCCTGGGGCCGATCGGCTCCGTGCTCGATGGGCACTGATGGAGCGCGCATCGTGATGAGCCGAAGGAAAATGCTCGCGGCAGGGTCGGCCGCGCTCCTGCTCCCCGGAGCCGCCAGGACCGGGCCATTGCTTCGCGGGGTGCGCATCGAGCCCGATCGCGAGGAGAGGGTGCGCGTGCCCGGCGGCACGATCTACGTGCGGATCAACGGCGATCTGTCGTCGCCGCGGCCGCCGATCGTCTTCTTGCACGGCGGGCCGGGAAGCGCGCATTGGTATTTCCTCAACGCCACAACGCTCGCGGGCGAGCGCGCGGTGATCCTCTACGACCAGTTGGACAGCGGGCGTTCGGATCATCCGGGCAAGCCGGTCAATTGGACCTTGCCGCGCTTCGTCGCCGAGCTCGATGCGATCGCACAGGCGCTGCACGTGCCGCGCTGGCATGTGCTCGGCAGCAGCTGGGGCGCGACCGTGGCGCTCGAATATGCGGCGCGCCGGCCGCGCGAGCTGGCGAGCCTGATCCTGCAGTCGCCCTTGATCGCGACCGAGATATGGCTCCGCGACGCGCGCCGGCTGAAGGCGAAGATGCCGGCCGCCGCGCGGCGCCTGCTCGACCTGTGCGACACGCCCGGAGCGGCCCCGCAGGAGCAATGCGACGCGGCCACCGATGCTTTCTATTACCGTCATGTCCATCGCGCCGATCCGGCGCCGGCGATCGCCGCCTACCGCGACTCGCTGCCGCGCAGCTTCAGCGCCGACATCTACAATCACATGTGGGGCAGGGCGGAGTTCACCGCGACCGGAACCTTGAAGGATTATGACGGCCGGGGCTTGCTGCGGCGGATCGACGGCGCGCGCACCCTGTTCGTCGCGGGCGAGCATGACGAGGCGGTGCCGTCGACGATCGCCGCATTCGCCCGCGCGGCCAAGGGCGCCCAGTTCCGCGAGATCGCCGACGCCGCGCACACGATCATGAACGACAATCCCGAGGGCTATCTCGCGATCCTGCGGCCCTGGCTCGCCGAACACGATCGGTTCGTTTCGACTTAAGGGCTATATCGCAGGTCGCTGCCACGGCGTACGCGCCAAGATCAACGTGAAGAGACCTGCAGAAAGCGCTCGGCGGCGCCGCTCCAGATCGAATCGCCTTCATTGGTCGCGACCTCGGCGATGAACTCGGCCGGCGCGGTCTGCATGATCAGATAGGGATAATCGGTGCCGAGGCAGACATGGCCCGGCACGACGCTCGCCAGGTGGCGTGCGTAGCCGGCGTCATAGACGAGGCTGTCGACGAAGAAATGCGCGGCGGTCTCCTTGGGAGCGACCGCAATCTTGCCGCCGAAGCCGTCGGTCAGCTGCCAGCCCTGCTGCATGCGGTGGACGATCGGGCCGAGCACGCCGCCGCCGTGGCTGAGCCCGATCCGCAGGCGCGGATGACGCTCGAGAACCCCGCTCATGATCAATGTCGCGGCGCAAAGGCCGGTGTCGGTGATGAAGCCCGCGAACGGGACGAGATCGGGGTAGGAGGCGATTTGGGGCGCCTGCAGCGGATGCAGCGCGTGGATGAAGATCGCGAGGTCGAGGTCCGCGGCGGCGGCGAACAACGGCTCGAACTCGGCCTCGCCGAGATAGCGCCCATTGATGTTGCTGCCGAGCTCGATGCCCCTGAAGCCGTCCGCCTTGATCCGCGGCAGCGCGGCGACGGCCGCAGCGACATCCTGCAGCGGGACCATCGCCAGCCCCCAGAAACGGTCGGGCCTGCGCGCGACGATGTCGGCGATCGCGGCGTTGACGTGGCGGCCAAGCTCGATCGTCGCCTGCGGATCGAGCCAGTAGGACAATAGCTCCGGCATCGGCGAGAGCACCTGTACGGTGACGCCGTCGGCATCCATGTCCGCGATCCGCCGCTCGAGATCCCAGGAACGATTGTCGATCTGGCGGAAGGGCTTGTCGCCCATGTTGAGCGTCGCCGCGCCCCCGGCGCCATGGCACATGCACGGCCAGCGCGGCGCGGTCGCGGCGTCGGGCGCCGCCGGAAAGTCCGCCGGAATGAAATGGCTGTGGATGTCAATCAGCCGCGGGTGGGACGCGCTCATAAATGTTCCTCTCTTGCTCCGCGCAGTCTGCGGCGCTGCTGGACGGAGCTCAGCCCTGCGCGGTGAGGCCGGCCGCGGCGATGCCTGCGAGCGCGCACAGCTCGTCATTGTCGGACGTGTCGCCGGTGACTCCGACCGCGCCGATCGCGGCGCCGTCGGACCCGACGACGATCACGCCGCCGGCCGTCGGCACCACCCCGCTGGTCGCAATCGCGCCGAGCGCAGCGACGAACGATGGCCGCTCCGCCGCAAGGTCGCCGATCTTGCGCGACGACATGCCCATCGCCAGCGCGCCCGCAGCCTTGCCGGTGGCGATCTGGAGGCGAAGGTTGGACGAGCCGTCCTGGCGCTGGAAGGCGGTCAGATGCGCGCCGGCGTCGAGCACGGCGACGCTGAGCGGCTTGAGGCCGAGTTCCTTGCCCTTGGCGAAGGCGGCGGTGATGATGAGATTGGCTTGATCGAGGCTGATGCGCGTCATGGCTGGCTTTCCGAGTTGAATAGGGGCGGAAGAAATCAGGGACAGCTTCTATCGAGCCCAGTTTCGCGGGAGGCAAGCATTTCGGCGCGTCACAGGCATGTCGAAGAAGCAACTTGCCGGTGCCCGCAGCAATGATAGGTTCTTGATCGGGCGGATGATGCCACGGCGAGGCCGCCGCGGGCATCAATGGCATCGATCATGCGGTATTGGTCTGTTTCGCGCCGCAGGCGGCAGAGAGGCTGAAGCGAAGTTATGGAAACCAGGATCAGCGAGATCGCGGACGGGATCTACCGATTGTCGACCTACGTGCCCGAGGTCGCTCCGCCGGACGGCTTCACCTACAATCAGTTCCTGATCCTCGCCGACCAGCCGTTGCTCTTCCATTGCGGCCACCGCGCGCTGTTCCCCTCGGTTTCGGCCGCGATGGCGAAGGTGATGCCGGTCGAGCGGCTGCGCTGGATCAGCTTCGGCCACATCGAGGCGGACGAATGCGGCGCGATGAACCTGTGGCTTGCCGCTGCGCCCGGGGCGCAGATCCTGTTCAACGAGCTCGGCTGCCAGGTCTCGCTCAACGATCTGGCGGACCGGCAGCCGCGCGCGCTGAAAGACGGCGAGACGCTCGATCTCGGCGGCAAGCAGGTGCGGCTGATTCCGACGCCGCACGTGCCCCACAATTGGGAAGCGCAGGTGCTGTACGAAGCGACAACCAACACGCTGTTTTGCGGCGACCTGTTCACCCATGTCGGCGACGGCGAGGCGATCACCGGCGAGGAAATCGTCGCTCCGGCGGTTGCCGCCGAGCGAATGTTCCATGCCACGAGCGTCGGTGCGCTGACCGCGCCGACGATCCGCCGGCTTGCCGCGCTCCAGCCGGATCGGCTGGCGTTGATGCATGGCTCGTCGTTCGAGGGCGACGGCGAGGCGCAGCTGCTGCAACTTGCCGATGCCTATGACGATCTGCTCCGTGCCGCGGCTGCCGAAGCGGGAGGCCGCGCCGGAGGTGGGGGACAAGATGGCGCGTCAGCTGCTTGAAGCGGATAGATCGGTCCGCTTGAGTGCGCGCGGTGATGTCCGCGCCGCCGTCGAGCGGATCGGTCGCGCCGAGGATCTGTGCTTCTCACCTGACGGGACCAAGCTCGCGATCGCCGGCCTCGCCGTCGAACGCCTGCTGATCCTCGACGTCGAGGCACGGCTTGCGGAGGACGGGCCGCAGGTTGCGCTCACCGGTTTTCTGGAGATCGAATGCGCGGCGTTCCACTACCCGCACGGCCTCGCCTGGACCGATGAGTCGACCGTGATCGTCGCCAATCGCGAAGGCGCGATCACGATCATCGCGCTGCCCGATGCGCCGTCCGGATCGCGGGTCAAGGTCGAGCCGCTGAGGCTGATTGGCACCGACGGGACCGAGCTGATCCGGACGCCGGGTTCGGTCGCGGCGATGTCCGTCGGGATGGGGCTGATCGAGCTGCTCGTCTGCAACAATTTTGTCGATCATGTGAGTCGGCACCTGCTCGATCGGCGGCGCGGCTATGAGGTGATTGCGAGCGAGATCCTGATCGGCGAGGGGCTCGGCGTGCCCGACGGTGTCGCGCATGGCCCGTCGGGGCGGTGGATCGCGCTCAGCAATCACGACCATCACACGGTGCTTTTGCTGCGCAACAACGCGCAGCCGAGCAGCACGCTCGAGCCGGCTGGGGTGCTGACCGGCGTAAGCTATGCGCATGGGCTCAAGTTCACCCGAGACGGGCGTTGTTTGCTCGTCGCGGATGCCGGTGCTCCGTTCGTCCGCATCTTCGCCAGCGAAACCGGCGAATGGAGCGGGCGGCGCGAGCCGTCCGGCGAGATCCGGGTGATGAGCGACTCTACTTTCGCGCGCGAGCATCACATTCCGTCGGAGGGCGGTCCAAAGGGCATCGACCTCATCCTCGACAATGCGCTGATGGCGGTAAGCTGCGCGCATTACCCGCTCGCTTTCTTCGATATGCGCGGTCTGATCCCGGCGAACGATGCTGCGTCTTCGCTTGCGGAACGCGCAAGCGAAGCCGAGAGAGTCCGGGCGGCGCTGGTGCGTGCGCTCGCCGCGGCGGCTGGGCGCACCGCGCAGGAAACCGAAGCGCTGCGCCGCGCCGGCGAACATGACCGGCGCGCGCTCGCCGACAGCCGGGCCGAGCTACGCAAGACCTTCGCGAGCCGCTCGTGGAAGCTCACGCTTCCGCTACGCTGGGCAAACGGCCATCGCACCCGCCTGGCGCAGCGCGCCGGCCGTCGTTTGCAAAAGGGCGGGGGACATGATTAGGTCATCGCTCCTGGAAAGGATAAAGCGATGAGCAAGGCCGCTTTTGTCGATCCCGCGTTGCTGAAGCAGGTCAAGGTCGGCCGCGATTATGTCGCCGCGAAATACGGCTTCCGCAACCATTGGTATCCGGCGCTGCTCAGCGACGAGCTTGGCGAGGCCGATCCGCAAACCGCGCAGCTCTGCGGCGAGCGGATCCTGCTCAACCGGGTCGACGGCGTTGCTTATGCGATCAAGGATCAGTGCGTTCACAAGGGCGTGCCCTTTTCGAAGAAGCTCGAATGCTACAGCAAGGGTACGGTCACCTGCTGGTATCACGGCTTCACCTACCGCTTCAGCGACGGCCTGCTCGTCGGCATCGTCGGCATGCCGCACAGCAATGTCATCGGCCGGCGCCACGTCAAAAGCTATCCGGTGGTCGAGCGCAAGGGCGTGATCTTCGTGTTCGTCGGCGACGAGGGCGTCGAGCCCGCGCCGCTCGAGCATGACGTTCCGCCGGGTTTCCTCGACGAGGGCATCGTGATCCGCGGCCGGCGGCAGGAGGTCGCTGCCAACTGGCGGATCGGCTGCGAGAACGGCTTCGATTCCACCCATATCTTCATCCACAAGGATTCGCGGCTGATCGCCGACGGCGATCTCGCGCTGCCGCTCGGGCTCGTCCCGACCGGCCAGGAATCCTATCGTGTCGAGGAAGAGGAGGGCGGCCCCAAGGGCGTCTACGATATCTTCTCGCCCGAGACGGTGATGCCGGTGTTCGAGGGCAAAATCGGCGACGAGACTGTGCTGATGGGCGCGCCGCACGGCAAGAACATGCTGCCGCACACGATCTCGATGTGGCTGCCGTGCGCGCTGCGCGTCGATCCCTGGCCGGCGCCGCATCTCACCCAGTTCGAATGGTATGTGCCGATCGACGGCGAGCGCCACACCTATTTCCAGCTGATCGGCACCAAGGCGTCGACCGCGGCCGAGGAGCAGGCGTTCGAGCGCGAGTATCGCGAAAAATGGATCCCGTCCGCGCTCGATGGATTCAACAAGGATGACGTTTGGGCGCGCGAGGCGAGCCAGGCTTTCTACGCGGACGACAGCGGCTGGATCCGCGAGCAATTGTTCGAGGCCGACGCCAATATCGTCAAGTGGCGCCGCCTCGCCGCCAAGCACCACCGCGGCCTCCAGACGCCGCAGCATATTGCGTGACGGTCGACCACCACCGCAAGATCTGATCGCGTCAGGGTGAAGCAGCCTGAAACGTGAGTGGACAGCCTCAGCGGCAGTCGTTTGCCGTACGCTCGATGACCCAACGTATTGGCTTGGACGAGGCGGGCAGGCGGACGATGTCGACGGGGCTGGTCAGCGCGGCGATCGCGCCGCATTTCGGCCCGGGCGAGATCATCCGAACCAGCGCGAACAAGGCCTCGGGCTGGTCGAGCACTCGTTCGATCAGGACGCTATAGCCGCCCGAGCGCTGCGGCCCCATCGCCGCCATGAGCAGCATGTCGCGCTTGAAATCGACCGCTGGAGGCGGCGGGGGATTGCCCTGGCGCGCCATGAGACGCCGCCACTGGCCCTCCCATTCCGGCGCGCTGCGGATCGCAAGCATCCGTTCCTCG
>NZ_JAKFCG010000129.1:0-4151 GCF_036677245.1 Sphingomonas sp. | reverse complement strand
TCGTGGCCGCGCTTGGCGACGCTCTCATAATATTTGTCCGCCCGCCCCATCAGCGGCGGCATCCACGAGATGTCCGCTTCGGCGCAGATGATCTTGAGGTCGGGGAAGCGCTCGAACTGGCCGCCGAAGGTCAGCTGCAGGATCGAGTCCTGGAGATAATGCTGCTCCATCACCATCGCGGTATAATAAGGGCCGTAGCCCCCGCTCTGCTCGGAGCGATCGTAGCGCTCGAGCGTCGCAGGACGCGTGTTGGTGTGCAGCGAGATCGGCATGTTGAGCTCTGAAGCCGTCTGCCAGAAACGGTTGTAGGCCGGCGCCGCATAGCCCGGCTTGTCGTCGGGCGGCGCCGACCAGATCAAGACCCCGCTCAACCCAAGCTTGTGGCAGCGTTCAAGCTCCCTGGTGCCATTCTCGATGTCGAACAACGACACCAGCCCAAGCCCCTTCAGGCGATCCGGAGCATAGCTGACATAGTCCGCCAGCCAGTCGTTATAGACCCTGAAGCACTGCTCCTGGAGCGCGGCATCGACGGTGCTGAAGATGAACAGGCCGGTGGTGGTGTACAGCACCGCCGCCGAAAGCCCGTCGATCGCCATGTCCTTCAGCCGCTCGGCCGGATCCCAGCCGCCGGGGCGCTCGAAGTGGCGCACCGCGCCGCGCTCCTCCTCGCCCATCAGCTTGATCGCGCGGCCTTCGAACACCAGGAACATGCCCGGCCGGCCGTTATAACCATCGACGATCTCGGGGACTCTATCGCGGAACGGCTTGTCGACCCGGGTCCACAGGTCGCTCGGCTCGGTCATATGGGCATCGGCATCGATCAGATTATAGTCGACGCCGGTGCGCTCGTCGGGCTCGTCGATCCGCCGCTCCAACACGCCGCTCTCGTCAGCCATACATCCTCCTGCCCATGGGTCCGCGTCGCGTGCGATGACCGCCGCGCCGGCTTTTCAAACTTTATGTGGAGGGACGCGCGCGAAGACAATTCGCCATTCTTTGACCAGCCTTAGATTTCGATTAATACCAGCCTCCAGTCTGACGCGCGTTCAAATCGGCGTGTCCGGAGACGACAGCATGAGCCTGGACTTCAATCTGATCGACCTTCGGCTGTTCATGTATATCGCCAAGCACCACAGCATCACCAAGGGCGCGGCGAGCTGTCACATGTCGACGCCGGCGGCGAGCGTCAGGATGCGCAATTTCGAAAACAGCCTCGGCACCAAGCTGCTCGAGCGCACCCGCAACGGCGTGCTGCTGACCCAGGCGGGACAGGCGCTCCTCCCGCACGCGCATCTGATCCTGGATCAGGTCAGCGCGCTCAACGCGCACCTCAAGGGCTATGCGGAAGGCACGAAAGGCCAGATCCGCATCGTCGCCAACAATCTGACGATCAGCGAGACGCTGCCGATGGTGCTGCGGCACTATATGAAGCTCCACCCCGACATCAGCGTCGATGTCCGCCCCAAGCTCAACAGCGAGGTGATCCAGGCGGTGCGAGACAATCTCGCGGACTTCGGCCTGTTCGGCGGCGAATTCGATTCGGAGGGGCTCGAGACCCTCGTCTATCTCAAGGACCGCTTCGTCGTGATCGCGTCGTGCGAGCATCCCTTGGCCGAGATGGAGACCGTCCGCCTCACGCAGGCGCTCGACTATGACATCATCTGCCTTCCCGAATACAGTTCGGTCCACGCCTTCGTGCGGCACGTGATCGACGAAAAGCGGCTGTTCCCGCGGATGAGCGTGTTCGTTGAGAATTACGACGCCTTGTTCTGCATGATCGAGGCGAATGTCGGCATCGGCCTGATCCCGGAGTGCGCGGCCCGGCGCTATGCCCGCAGCGGAGCGATCAAGATCATCCCGGTCAGCGATGCAAGGGCGGCGCGCGATCTGAGCGTCTGCTTCCGCAGCTTCGAGGAGCTGCCGGCTTTCGCGAAGGACTTCCTCGACGTCCTCGTCGAAGTGACCGGCGGAGCGCCGGTTGCGTGGCCCCAAGATGCGGACCCATCCGCCGGCGCTCGCACTTCGGCTGCCCGAATTAGTAGGTAGCATTCACCGCGACATGGCCGGCCGCCACGACCAGGAGCGGATCCTTCAAATTGCTCACGTTCTCGGTCGGGTCCGCCCTGAACAACAGCAAGTCCGCGCGTTTGCCCGGACCGATCACGCCGAGATCGTCGCGTCCGAGGTGGGTGGCCGCCCCGCTGGTCGCCGATTTGAGGATCTCGACCGCGGACAAGCCGGCTTCGGCCATTCTTTCCGTCTCGACGATCGAATTGGCGCCGAATGTGCCGGAATCGAAGGCGAAGCCCTCGATGATCGCCGTCGGCGGGAAACTGTCGGTGCCGAGCGCGATCCGCACCCCCGCCTCGTGCACGGTCGCGAGGTTCCTATACGCTTCGGGCGTCGGATAGACCCACAAGGTCGGCACCCATGACGCATCGTTCCTGAGCAGCAGCTCGATCAGGCGGTCGTCCGAGATGAGGTCCGCGACGACGCCATGCTCGAGGCCGTCGGCGCCCGCCTCGAGCGCTTCGATCGCGCGGTCCTGCTCGTGGGTATGGACGGTGGCTTTGAGGCCATGGCGGTGGGCTTCGTCGATCGCCGCCGCGAGCACGTCCAGCTTGAGCCGTACGATCGGCACTTGGCCGTGGAATTTATAGTCCGGCTCGCCATGGCAGGCGCAGCCTCCCTGGAACAGCAGCTTGATCGCATCCATTCCAAGCTCGGCCATTTCGGAAACCGTCGCCCGCGCCCGATCGACCGTGTCGACTTCGCCTCCGACACGCTCGCGATACCACGGGTTGCGGCCATAGACCGTCTCGCTCGGATGGCCCTTGGGCGCCGAAATGCCCGAGCCTGTCATCAGCAGCAGCGGCCCGACGAGCTCGCCCGCGGCAAGCCGCGCGCGTGTCGCAAGCAGCTCCGGCACCGGATCCCCGACCGACTTTATCGTGGTGATGCCATGTTTCAGGAACGAGCGAAGGTTACCGGGCAGCTGCTCGTCCAGATAATAAGTCATTTTGGCGGGATCGGTGCAATTGTAGAAATCGTAGAGATGGACGTGCGAGTCGATCAGGCCCGGGGTCAGCCAGCAGCCGCTCGCATCGATGATTTCACGGCCCTGCAACGGTTCGGAGGAGAGCCGTGAAATCACATTGCCGTTGACGCCGACATTGATCGTGCCGGGCAGCTTCTTCACGCCGTCGAACACGAAGGCGTTCTGAATCACCAGATCGAAGCTCTGATCGCCATCATTGCTCATCGCACAACCTCCCCCGAAAGCGCTTTTCGTCAGCGCTTTATTGCGCCGGTCTTTCGCTTTTCTGTCAGATACAGCGGGATTGGCTTGTTGCGAAGGGGCTGGCGGCTGAGAGAAGTTAGATGGTACCCGCCTCGCGCAATGCCGCGAGCTGCTCGGCGCTATAGCCGATCGCGCCGTACACCTCCTGATTATGCTCGCCGACCGTGGCCGGGGCAGGCGAGCGGACGGCGCTGGGCGTTTCGGAGAGCTTCGGAAACGGCGCCTGCATCTTGAGCTTCCCCCATTTGGGCGTCGCGACGTCGATGATCGCCTCGCGCGCCGCGTAATGCGGATCATCGAGCATTTCGGGGACCCGGTAGATCGCGCCGGCGGGAACGCCATGTTCGACCATCAGCGCCTCGACCTCGGCGCAGCTGTGCTCGCGGGTCCAGTCGGCGATCAGCTCGTCGAGCTCGACCTGGTGGATTCCGCGCGAGACGTGATCGACATAGCGCGGGTCGGTGGCGAGCTCGGGACGTCCCATCGCCGCGCAGAGCCGCGCGAACACGCCGTCCTGGTTGGCGCCGATCAGATAATCCCCGTCCTTGCACGGGTAGACGTTGGACGGCGCGATGCCCGGCAGCGCCGAGCCCGACCGCTCTCTGATGTGGCCGCCGACCTGATATTCGGGGATCAGGCTCTCCATCACCTGGAGCACCGCCTCGTAGAGCGCGGAATCGACGATCTGGCCGACACCCGTGCGCTCGCGGGCATGGAGCGCGGCGAGCGCACCCATGCAGCCGTAGCTGGCCGCCAAGGTGTCGCCGATCGAAACCCCCATCCGCGACGGCGGACGGTCCGGATCGCCGACGACATAGCGCCAGCCGCCCATCGCCTCGCCGACGCCGCC
>NZ_JAKFCG010000128.1:0-4242 GCF_036677245.1 Sphingomonas sp. | reverse complement strand
GAGCCGCGCGCCGCCACCGGTCACCGTGCGATCCACCGCCTTCACCAGGCTGCCGTCGCGGCTTCCCGAAAGCGTGCGCAGCAGTTCGAGATTCGCGCGCGTCGCCGCGTCGATGAACAGCGCGGCACCCGCCTCCTCGCGTTCGGGCCGCGACAGCGGCGGCCGCTCGGCCTTCTGCGTCTTCTCGACATAGGCGATGGCGCCGGCAATCGCCGAGAGTTCGGCTCGCGAGAACCTGCCGAACCCGTCCAGCGTCGCCACGCCGAAATAGCGCGCCACGCGCGTCTCTGCCGTCGACGTATCGAACAGGCTCGGCGGCTGCGGATTTGCCCGCCGCCCGATCACGTCGAGCACTGGCCTGAGCTGCGGATCGTGAAACACCGGGTCGGCCATGATCAGCTCGCGCGGGTCGACGCGCAGGATATCGGCGAGCAGCCGGTCGGGCGCCATCTCCGCCACGCGGAAGGCGCCGGTTGAAATGTCGATCCAGGCCAGCGCCAGCCGCGCCTCGTCTCCCTTCACCCGCCCCAGCGCCATCAGGTAGCTCGCCTCGCCGGGATCGAGCAGCTTTTCCTCGGTGATCGTGCCCGGCGTCACCAGCCGCACCACGTCGCGCTTCACCACCGATTTCGAGCCGCGCTTCTTCGCCTCGGCCGGGTCCTCCACCTGCTCGCACACCGCGACGCGATGGCCGAGGCCGATCAGCTTCTGCAGGTAGTCGTCGGCCGCGTGCACCGGCACGCCGCACATCGGGATGTCCTCGCCGCCATGCTTGCCGCGCTTGGTCAGCGTGATGCCGAGCGCGCGGCTGGCGATCTCCGCGTCGGCGAAGAACATCTCGTAGAAGTCGCCCATGCGGTAGAACAGGATCGAGTCCGGGTTCGCCGCCTTGATCTCGATGAACTGCTCGATCATGGGCGTGGCGCCGGCAGCCGACAGCATCGCGCCGTCTCCCGGGACGGGCGTCGTGTCGGACGGCGGCGCGTAGGGCTGGTTCATCGGCTCGGCGAAATTCTTCCTGCACCCCTGCTTGTCGCTTTACGAAGGCGAAGTGTAGCCTTAATCCCGAACGCTCCACAAAAAGAAACGACTTCAGGGCAGGAACACGCATGGCACCGAGGGACAGGAACGAGAACGGACCGCAGGTGTCCGCGCAGGAAGCGCTCGACTTCCACTCCATGGGCCGCCCCGGCAAGCTGGAGATTTCGCCGACCAAGCCGATGGCGACGCAGCGGGATCTCTCGCTCGCCTATTCGCCCGGCGTCGCCGTCCCCGTGAAGGCCATCGCCGAGGATCCGTCGCGCGCCTACGACTACACGACGCGCGGCAACATGGTCGCCGTCATCACAAACGGCACCGCGATCCTTGGGCTGGGCAATCTCGGCGCGCTCGCCGCCAAGCCGGTCATGGAAGGCAAGGCGGTGCTGTTCAAGCGCTTCGCCGACGTCGATAGCATCGACCTGGAAGTCGACACCGAGGACGCCGACGAGTTCATCAACTGCGTGCGCCTGCTCGGCCCCTCCTTCGGCGGCATCAATCTCGAGGACATCAAGGCGCCGGAGTGCTTCATCATCGAGCAACGCCTGCGCGAGCTGATGAACATCCCGGTCTTCCACGACGACCAGCACGGCACGGCCATCATCGCCGCCGCCGGCCTCATCAACGCGCTCGAAGTCACCGGCCGCGACATGAAGACGGCGAAGCTCGTCTGCAACGGCGCCGGCTCGGCCGGCATCGCCTGCATCGAGCTGATCAAGTCGATGGGATTCACCCCCGACAACGTCATCCTCTGCGACACCAAGGGCGTCGTGTACCAGGGCCGCACCGAGGGCATGAACCAGTGGAAGTCGGCGCATGCCGCCAAGACCGAGGCGCGCACGCTGGCCGACGCGATGGACGGCGCCGACATCGTGCTCGGCCTCTCCGCCAAGGGCGCGCTGACGCCGGCGATGATCAAGTCGATGGCGAAAAACCCGATCATCTTCGCCATGGCCAACCCGGACCCCGAGATCACGCCCGAGGAAGTCGCCGAGATCCGCACCGACGCGATCATGGCGACCGGCCGCTCGGACTATCCGAACCAGGTGAACAACGTGCTCGGCTTCCCCTACATCTTCCGCGGCGCGCTCGATGTCCGCGCCACGACCATCAACGAGCCGATGAAGATCGCCGCCGCGCATGCCATCGCGGCCCTTGCCCGCCAGGACGTGCCCGACGACGTCGCCGCCGCCTACCAGGGCAACCGGCCGAAATTCGGCCCGCAATACATCATCCCGGTTCCCTTCGACCCGCGCCTGATCTCCGCCATCCCCGTCGCGGTGGCCAAGGCGGCGATGGATTCGGGCGTCGCCGGCAAGCCGATCCTCGATCTCGAGCGCTATGCGCAGGAGCTCTCCGCCCGCCGCGACCCGATCGCCTCGACGCTGCAGCGCATCTACGACCGCGTGCGGCGCCAGCCCAAGCGCACCGTCTTCGCCGAGGGCGAGGAGGAGCAGGTGATGCGCGCCGCCGTCTCCTACGTGAACCAGAAGCTCGGCACCGCCATCCTCGTCGGCCGCGACGACGTCATCAAGGAGAACGCCCGGCAATCCGGCATCGACCTCAACAAGCAGGGCATCGAGATCATCAATGCCCGCCTGTCGCGCCGCAACGCCATCTATGCCGACCATTTGTACGAGAAGATGCAGCGCCAGGGCTTCCTGCTGCGCGACTGCCAGCGGCTGATCAACAACGACCGCAACCATTTCGCCGCCTGCATGGTGTCGCTCGGCGACGCCGACGCGATGGTCACCGGCGTCACCCGCAACTACTCCACCGCGCTCGAAGACGTGCGCCGCGTCATCGACGCCAAGCCCGGCCACCGCGTCGTCGGCGTGTCGCTCGCGCTCTGTCGCGGCCGCACGGTCATCGTCGCCGACACCGCCGTCCACGACATGCCCAACGCCGAGGAGCTCGCCGACATCGCCGAGGAGACCGCCGGCTTCGCGCGCCGCATGGGCTACGAGCCGCGCGTGGCGATGCTCGCCTACTCCACCTTCGGCCATCCGGCCGGCGAGCGCTCCGAGCGCGTGCAGGAGGCGGTGAAGATCCTCGACAAGCGCCGCGTCGATTTCGAATATGACGGCGAGATGGCCGCCGACGTCGCGCTCGACCACCGCCTGATGCAGCAGCGCTACCCGTTCTGCCGCCTCTCGGGCGCCGCCAACGTGCTGGTCATGCCCGCCTTCCACTCCGCCTCGATCTCGACCAAGATGCTGCAGGAACTCGGCGGCTGCACCGTCATCGGCCCGATGCTGGTGGGGCTCAACAAGCCGGTGCAGATCGTGGGGCTCAGCGCCAAGGACAGCGACATCGTCAATATGGCGGCGATCGCGGCGTATAACGCGGGGCAGTGAGAAGACGGTTTGCCGAAGGCAAATTCGTCATGCCGGTGGCATGACGAGAGGCTTCGAACGGTGAGGCCCGGTCGCCCAATGGGCGATCGAAAGGTCCGGTGGACCTTTCGAAGGGCCGAACGAGCTGCCGCAGGCAGCGGGCCCCGCCCCGAAGCCGGCCCGCAGGGCTATCGAAAAGTCCGGTGGACTTTCGAAGGGGTTCGAACGCCCGAGGCCATAGCCGAGGGCAGGAAGCTGGTTTGCGCCATGCCGGTGGCATAGCGAAAAGCTTCGAACTGGCGGGAGAAAACATGCAGCGAATCCCGCCCTGCCGCGTCAAGCTACCAAAGCGCTTTGGGGCATCGCGAGAATGAAACGGCTGTCAGCCTCGATCCTGTTCGTCCTGTTGATATCGCATGTCGTGGCCTTCGCCGTCTGGCAGCTTTTCGTCGAAGGCTGGCCGCCCTCGGAACCCCTCCCGCGCCTCCTGCACAGGCTGCCGGAGTGAATTGGCGCGCGAAAGCGCAGGAGCGGCGACCGGGAGACCGCTGGAACCCGGCGGCTGCACCGCCATCGGCCCGATGCCGGTGGGGCTGAACCGGCCGGTGCTGATCGTGGGCTGAGCGCCAAGGACAGCGATATCGTGAATAGGCCGGCGATCGCGGCGTACAATGCGGGACAGTGAGCATCTTGCTAGAACGCCGGTGATATTCAACGAGCGTCAGGACACCACCAGCGACAAATTCGAGTTAGTTCGCTTTTTGTTCTTGATTTTTTCAGCGTTCTGAGTCGAACTGGTTGTGGATATGGGGCGTGGACAATTGCCAATACGGCGCGCGACGCAAAGTCTGGCCCCAATGGGGGACTC
>NZ_JAKFCG010000127.1:0-21471 GCF_036677245.1 Sphingomonas sp. | reverse complement strand
TCCAGCTGATTTCGGGCGCGTTGAACTCGGGCCGCGTCTTGTGGTCGGGGATGTTCCTCCCGTCATAATGATTGCCGTTGGAGACGATCGGATAACCGTAGTTCGAGCCTTTCTCGATGCGGTTGAATTCGTCGCCGCCGCGCGGGCCCATCTCGTGCGTCCACAGCTGACCGGCCTTGTCGAACGCGATGCCGAGCGGGTTGCGATGGCCGAACGACCAGATCTGGGAGGTGATGCGGCCGCGATCGTAATACGGGTTGTCGGCCGGCACTCCGCCGGCGTCGCTCAGCCTGATCACCTTGCCGAGGTTCATGTTCATGTCCTGCGCCGGCGTGAATTTCTGGCGGTCGCCGCTGGTGATGAACAGATACCCGTCGGGCGAGAAGGCGAGGCGGTGCCCGAAATGGCCGCGGCCCGCGACCTTGGGCTCCTGCCGCCAGATCACCTGCAGGCCGTCGATCCGGCCGCCCCCCTGCGCATCGAGGACGAGCTTGCCGCGCCCGACCGCTGCGCCGCGCGTGTCGTCCGGTCCGGCTTCCGCCCAGCTCAGATAGACGAAGCCGTTGTTGGCGAAATCCGGGTGGAGGATCACGTCGCCGAGGCCGCCTTGGCCGCCATGATCGACCTGCGGCGTGCCGCCGATCGTGCCGATCCTGCCATCCTTGTTGAGCAGGCGGAGCTGGCCGCCCTGCTCGGTGACGAGCAGGCGATCGTCGGGCAGGAAGATCATCGCCCAGGGTTGGTTGAAGTGCGCCATCGCCGCGACCTGGAATGCCGGCGCCGAAGCTTGGCCGTTTCGGGCGTCGTTCGCGACCGCCTCGCCGCCGCCGCCGCAGCCGACGAGGATCAGCGCGCAGGCGGTGGCGGTGAGCAGGTTTCGCATCGCTTTCTCCAGCAAGGGTTCATTCACAACGAACCTTTCACAAAGGCCGGGGTTGCGTCACATACAGTGTCATTTGTTGCGCGTCTGGACCAACTTTGCCGATTAGCCCGATTTCAGTGAGCCTGCTGTCGCTCGCGACCGCGGTGCCCGGGACCATCCTCCCCCAGACCGAGGCGAAGGCGCTCGTGCGCCGTCTGTTCGGCACACGCACCAGTCGCTTCGACAGGCTCGAGCCGGTGTTCGACAATGCCGGCATCGTCAAGCGCCACATCGTCCGCCCGCCGGCCTGGTATGAGCAGGACCATGGCTGGCGCGAGCGCAACCAAGTCTATCTCGAGGCGGCCGAGGCGCTCTACGAGGAGTGCGCAGCCAAGGCGCTTGCCGCCGCCGGCGTCGCGCCCGACGAGGTCGATGCGCTCGTCACCGTCTCGACCACCGGCATCGCGACGCCGAGCCTGGAGGCGCGGGTCGCCGGCCGGATGGGGTTCAGGAGCGATGCCGAGCGCGTGCCGATCTTCGGCCTCGGCTGCGCCGGCGGCGTCGGCGGCCTCGCGATCGCGGCACGGCTTGCGGCCGGCGTGCCGGGCAAGACGATCCTGTTCGTCACGGTCGAAACTTGCTCGATCTCGATCCGGCTCGACAAGCCGAGCAAGGCCAATATCGTCGCGACCGCCTTGTTCGGCGATGGCGCCGCGGCCTGCGTGCTGCGCTCCGGCACCGCTCCAGGCGGCGGCATCGCCACCGTCGGCGCGGGCGGCGAGATGCTCTGGCCCGAAACGCTCGGCATCATGGGCTGGGACGTCGAGGACCCGGGCCTGGGCGTGATCTTCGACCGTTCGATCCCGCCGTTCCTCGAGCAGCATATGGCCGAGGCTGTCGGAGCGATCGCGGCCAAGAGCGGCGTCGCTCCCGACGAGATCGACCGCTTCATCTGCCATCCCGGCGGCGCCAAGGTGATCATCGCGCTCGAGCAGAGCCTCGGCGTCGGCCAGGGCGCGCTGGACCACGAGCGCGAGGTGCTGCGCGACTATGGCAACATGTCCGCCCCGACCGTGCTGTTCGTGCTCGACCGCGTGATCCGGGCGGGCATGCCGGAGCGCATGATGCTGCTCGCGCTCGGCCCCGGCTTCACCGCCAGCGGACTGCTGCTGTCGCGGCCGCAATGATCGATTTGCCGATATGACCGATTTCCCACTATGACCGACTTCAAAGTCGCCATCGCGATCCTGGCGTTCGTGACATTGCAGCGGCTGGCGGAGCTGGCGATCGCGCGGCGCAACACGCGGCGCCTGCTGGCGCGCGGCGCGCATGAGGTCGGCGCCGGCCATTATTTGCTCATCGTAGCGCTCCATGGTTCGTGGCTGGCGGGGCTGTGGTGGCTGGCGCCCGGCCGGCCGCTGATCTGGCCGCTCGTGGTCGCTTACTTCCTGCTCCAGCCGCTGCGGCTCTGGGTGCTCGCCAGCCTCGGCGGGCGCTGGACGACGCGGATCATCATCCTGCCCGGCGCGCCGCTGGTGCGCAGCGGCCCGTTCAGGCTGGTTCGCCACCCCAATTATGCGATCGTCGTCGCCGAGATCGCATTGCTCCCGCTCGCTTTTGGCCTGTGGGAGATGGCGGTGCTCTTCTCTTTGCTCAACGCTGCATTGCTCACCGTCCGCATCCGCACCGAGGAAAAGGCGTTGCAGGCATCTCGATGAATGCCGTTCGCTCACCGCTTTTTTCCGGCCGGGCCTCGATCATTCCTCCCCCTTGATGCGACCTCTGCAAAACTCCGTTCGCGGTGAGCCTGTCGAACCGCTTTCCTTTCTTGCCCAGAGAAGAAAAGGCCTTCGACGGGCTCAGGCCGAACGATTTTTTGGTAGTTCGGCACCTTTTACAGCGGTCCCAGCGAGCGAGAGGGCTGTTGTGGCCTGCTTCACGCTTTCGGCGGAAGCGCGAAGCGCTTCCACCTCAAAGGATCGGGCTCTATGACTGGGGTATGAAATGCGCTCCGCTCCTGTCGCTCGCGCTGCTGCTCGGCCTGGCTGCGGCGGCTCCGCCTGCGCCGGCTGCTTCGTCGAGTGCAGCCGCGAGCGTCGAAGCCGAACAGCGCGCCGTGCTGGCGGAGCTGGAGCGTCTCAGCGCCGCAAGCAAGCTCCAGTCCGAAGAGGGCAAGGCCCTCCTTACCGGCGAGGCCTCGGACTGGATCTCGCCGGACCTGGGAGGCGGGCTCGCCAGCGACAAGCTGATCCAGATCTCCCCCGAACGGGCCGTCGCGCGCGTTCCGGCGGGGAAGGTTCCGCAGGACACCTACACCTATCTGCAAAAGGTCGATGGCCGCTGGAAGGTTTCGGCCGAACGGACCCTGGCGCTGAGCTACCTGCTGCGCGAGTATAAGGAGGATCTCGAAAGCAAGCCCGCCGCGACGGCGGATCAGCAGGCTCTGCTCAGGAACGTCCGCCTGACCGTGGCAAGCGATGCCGAGCTCGCCGCCTGGTTCGCACGCCACGGCGCCGAGCTCGAGGCGATCAAGAACGATTATGTCGCGGCCGGATCGAGCGACTGGGTGATCGCCAAAGGCGAGGGCAAGGCGGGTCCGCTGGTCGATCGGCTGCGGGCGCTCGGGCTGGCCGGGATCGGTCGGTCCGAGCCCGGCTTTGTCCAGGTCGTCATCGGCGGCGTGCTCGACAATGCAGTCGGCTTCCTGTTCGACGGCGGCAAGCCGCCGCCGCGCCCGTCGCCTGACGATTATATCTGGATCGAACCGCTGGGCGGCGGCTGGCATCTGTTCCGGACCAGCTGAACGATTGCGGGCACGCGGCTGCATCTGCGATCACTCTTGCCCCGCGCGGCTTGCAGGCCTATATGGGAGCTGCCTTTCTCGACATCGCTAACATGTTGAGGCTGGTCCCAGAGTGGGGCCGGCGGCAGACGGCTTTTATTCCGGCCCCGCGGGCTGGACTTGTGGATGCGGAGTGCGGATGGCGGAGATCGCCGAATTGACCAAGCTGATCGAGCGCGAGGCCGAGGCCGAAGGGCTCGCGCTGGTGCGCGTCAAGATGTTCGGCGGTACCTCCGACCCGACCCTCCAGGTGATGGCCGAGCGGCCCGACACGCGCCAGCTGACCTTGGACGATTGCGCGCGGCTGTCGCGGCGGTTGTCGGACGTGCTCGACGAGCTCGATCCGATCGAGAATGCCTATCGGCTCGAGGTCAGCTCGCCGGGCATCGATCGTCCGCTGACCCGGCTCCGCGACTTCGACGACTGGCGCGGCCACGAAGCGAAGGTCACGCTCGGCGAAGCGCTCGACGGCCGCAAGCAATTCACCGGCGAGCTGATCGGCACCGACGGCGATCAGATATTGATCCGCGTCGCCAGCGGCGAGGCGAGGCTGCCGTTCGCCAAGCTCCATTCGGCCAAGCTCGTCATCACCGACAAGCTGATCGCCGCCACCGCACCCCTCTTGTCCGTCGAAGCGGACGAGATCGTTTACGAAGGGTCGCCTACTGAAGGCGGCGACCCGATCAAGCTAGAAGGATAGTTACAATGGCCACCGCCGCCGTTTCAGCCAACAAGGCCGAGCTGATCGCGATCGCCGATTCGGTCGCGCGCGAGAAATTGATCGACCGCGCGATCGTCATCGAGGCGATGGAGGATGCGATCCAGCGCGCCGCGCGCGCCCGCTACGGCGCCGAGAACGACATCCGCGCCAAGCTCGATGCGACCACCGGCGATCTGCGCCTGTGGCGGGTCGTCGAGGTCGTCGAGCAGGTCGACGATTATTTCAAGCAGGTCAGCCTCGAGGATTCGCAGAAGCTGCAGCCCGGCGCGCAGCTCGGCGACTTCATCGTCGATCCGCTGCCGCCGATCGAGTTCGGCCGCATCGCCGCGCAGGCCGCCAAGCAGGTCATTTTCCAGAAGGTGCGCGATGCCGAGCGCGAGCGCCAGTATGAGGAATTCAAGGATCGCGCCGGCGAGATCATCACCGGCGTCGTCAAGCGCGTCGAGTTCGGCCACGTCGTCGTCGACCTCGGCCGCGCCGAGGGCGTCATCCGCCGCGACCAGCAGATCCCACGCGAGGTCCTGAGGGTCGGCGACCGCGCCCGCGCGCTGATCCTGTCGGTGCGCCGCGAGAACCGCGGCCCGCAGATCTTCCTCAGCCGCGCCCACCCCGATTTCATGAAGAAGCTGTTCGCGCAGGAAGTGCCGGAGATCTACGACGGCATCATCGAGATCAAGGCCGCCGCGCGCGACCCGGGCAGCCGCGCCAAGATCGGCGTGATCAGCCACGACAGCTCGATCGATCCGGTCGGCGCCTGCGTCGGCATGAAGGGCAGCAGGGTCCAGGCGGTCGTCCAGGAAATGCAGGGCGAGAAGATCGACATCATCCCCTGGTCCGAGGACCTCGCCACCTTCGTCGTCAACGCGCTGCAGCCCGCGACAGTCGCGCGCGTCGTCATCGACGAGGAGGAGAGCCGCATCGAGGTGGTCGTCCCCGACGACCAGTTGAGCCTCGCGATCGGCCGCCGCGGCCAGAATGTCCGCCTGGCGAGCCAGCTCACCGGCTCGGCAATCGACATCATGACCGAGGCCGATGCCAGCGAGAAGCGCCAGCGCGAGTTCGTCGAGCGTTCGGAGATGTTCCAGACCGAGCTCGACGTCGACGAGACGCTCGCCCAATTGCTGGTCGCCGAAGGCTTCGGCGCGCTCGAGGAAGTCGCTTATGTCCAGGTCGACGAATTGAGCTCGATCGAGGGCTTCGACGAGGAGCTCGCGGGCGAGCTGCAGAATCGCGCGCAGGAAGCGCTCGATCGCCGCGAGGAAGCGGCGCGTGTCGAGCGCCGCGGCCTTGGCGTCGAGGACGATCTCGCGACCATGCCCTATCTCACCGAGCAGATGCTGGTGACCCTGGGCAAGGCCGGGATCAAGACGCTCGACGATCTCGCCGATCTCGCGACCGACGAATTGGTCGCGAAGAAGCGCAACGAGCCGCGCCGCCGCCAGGAAAGCTCGCGCAGCAACGAGGACAAGGGCGGGCTTCTCTCCGAATATGGCCTCAGCGAGGAGCAGGGCAACGAGATCATCATGGCCGCCCGCGCGCACTGGTTCGAGGATGAAGGGGAGGACGCGGTTGCGGCAGACTCCCAATGAGGGCCTAAGCGGGGCTCACACCAGCGGGCCTGGCACCAGCGGGCCTGACACCGTCGAACGGCAAGCTGCCCAACGGCAACCCGATGGTCGCGGCAGCGCAAAGCTGCGCGGCGACCATGAGCCCGAGCGCAAATGCGTGCTGTCGGGTGCGCATGGCGCGCGCGACACATTGATCCGGCTGGCGCTCGGCCCCGACGGCAGTGTCGCGCCCGACGTGCGCGCGCGCGCTCAGGGCCGTGGCGCCTGGATTGGGGTCGACCGCGCGACGCTCGAGGGGGCGCAGGCGAAAGGGCGGTTGAAGGCCGCGCTGGCGCGGGCGTTCAAGACCGGCGAGCTCACCATAGCCGACGATCTCGGCGCCCGCATCGAGGCCGCGCTGCGCCAGGCCTTGCTCGATCGGCTCGGGCTCGAGGCGCGCGCCGGCACCTTGATCACCGGCAGCGAGAAGATCGAGACCGCCGCCCGGCGCGGCGAGGTCCACCTCCTGCTACACGCCGCCGACGCGGGCGCCGATGGCTCGGCCAAGCTCGATCAGGCCCTGCGCATGGGGGGGCGCATGGACGGTCGAAGCGACGACGGCGGCGAAGAAGAGCATCGCCAAGGGCTGGTTTTCCCAGCGGAAAGAGCCATATTGTCGTTAGCGCTTGGCCGGCAAAATGTGGTACATATTGCCATAATTGAGCGTGGTGCGGCCGCACGAGTCCGTCAATTGCTTGCTCGGTGGCGCGCTTTTATCGGACCTGTTCAGGGATCAGAGCGCTTCCCGCCGAAGCGGGAATCACTCTCGCGGTCGCCCGAATCCACGGATTAAGGCGCTCTGGACGAATGTTTTAGCCAGACGAATGTTTGGCGCACGAATGAAGTTTTGGTTTTGCCGAAGAGGGCAGGTTCGCCGGATGCGACGGCGAGTGAAATAGAGTGAAGGGCAAGAATGAGCGATACGACAGATAAGCCGAAGCTTGGCACGCGCGCACCTTTGGGTCTGAAGCGCACGGTCGAGACCGGAAAGGTGAAGCAGAGCTTCAGCCACGGCCGTTCGAACACCGTCGTGGTCGAGGTCAAGAAGCGCCGCGTGCTTGGACGTCCCGGAGAGGCCGAGGCGCCCAAGGTCGAAGCCGCGCCCGCACCCGAGCCGGTCGCGCCTGTCGTCAAGGCGCCGCCCGCTGCTCCGGCACCGACGCCCCAGCGCCCGCTCGCGCGTCCGCCGAGCGACCCCACCACGCGCCGCGAGCTTCAGGAGAGGCTGCTTCGCGAGGCCGAAGAAGCGCGGATGAACTCGCTCGAGGAAGCGCGCCGCCGCGAGGATCGCCAGGCGGTGCAGGCCGGCGAGGACGAGCGCCGCCGCGCCGAGGAAAACCGCCGTGCCGAGGAAGAGCGCGCCGAAGCCGCGCGTCTCGCCGCCGAAGCGGAAGCCGCCGAGCAGGCCCGCCGGGCCGAGGAGGCGGCGAGCGCGCCGGCCGCTGCGCCTGCAGCACCGGCGACCGCCGACGACGAGGAGGAAGGCGCCCGCGGGGCCGCCGCTCACGGCCGTCCCAAGCCGGGCACCAAGCGGCCCGAGCCGGCCCGTCCGGCGCGTGGCCACGTCGACCGCCGCCAATCGGGCAAGCTCACCGTCACGCGTGCGCTCGACGATGGCGAAGGCGGCGTCCGCGCCCGCTCGCTCGCCGCGCTGAAGCGCGCGCGCGAAAAGGAAAAGCGGGCCCACCAGCAGTCGGGGCCGCAAGCCAAGCAGGTCCGCGAGATCGTGGTGCCCGAGGCGATCACCGTCCAGGAGCTCGCCAATCGCATGGCCGAGCGCGCTGCCGATCTGGTCAAGTCGCTGTTCAAGATGGGCGTGGTCGTCACGCTCAACCAGACGATCGACCAGGACACCGCCGAATTGCTCGTCACCGAGTTCGGCCATGTCATCAAGCGGGTCAGCGAATCGGACGTCGACATCCAGAGCGAAGCCGATGTCGATGCCAACGAGACCTTGCTGGCGCGTCCGCCGGTGGTCACGATCATGGGCCACGTCGATCACGGCAAGACGTCGCTGCTCGATGCGATCCGCGGCGCCGACGTCGTCTCAGGCGAAGCCGGCGGCATCACCCAGCATATCGGCGCCTATCAGGTCACGCTGCCCGACAAGTCGAAGGTCACCTTCCTCGACACGCCGGGTCACGAGGCCTTCACCGAGATGCGCGCGCGCGGCGCCAACGTCACCGACATTGTCGTCTTGGTGGTGGCCGCCGACGATGGCCTGCGGCCGCAGTCGATCGAGGCGATCAACCATACCAAGGCGGCCGGCGTGCCGATGATCGTCGCGATCAACAAGGTCGACAAGCCCGGCGCCAATGCCCAGAAGGTCCGCGAGGAGCTGCTCCAGCACGAGATCGTCGTCGAGCAGATGGGCGGCGACGTCCAGGACGTCGAAGTCTCGGCGCTGAAGAAGACCAACCTCGAGGGGTTGCTCGAAGCGATCCAGCTCCAGGCCGAGCTGCTCGAGCTCAAGGCCAATCCCGAGCGTGCCGCCGAAGGCGCGGTGGTCGAGGCCAAGCTCGACAAGGGCCGCGGCCCGCTCGCCACCGTCCTCGTCCAGCGCGGCACGTTGCGGGTCGGCGACATCTTCG
This sequence comes from Sphingomonas sp., assembly GCF_036677245.1. Classification (GTDB taxonomy): domain Bacteria; phylum Pseudomonadota; class Alphaproteobacteria; order Sphingomonadales; family Sphingomonadaceae; genus Allosphingosinicella. The sequence goes on along the minus strand of NZ_JAKFCG010000127.1, from coordinate 12,848 downwards.
TCGTCGGCGCGATCAGCGGCAAGGTCCGCGCGATGATCGACGACCGCGGACGGCAGGTGAAGGAAGCCGGCCCGAGCCTTCCGGTCGAGGTGCTCGGCCTGTCGGGCGTACCGTCGGCCGGCGACACCTTGTCGGTGGTCGAGAACGAGGCGCGCGCCCGCGAGGTCGCCGCCTACCGTCAGGGCCTGCTCGACCGCAAGCGGACGACCAGCGCCCCGGCCAATCTCGACACGATGTTCTCGGCGCTGAAGGAGAATCAGGCGATCGAATTCCCGCTGGTCGTCAAAGGCGACGTGCAGGGCTCGGTCGAGGCGATCGTCAACGCGGTCAACAAGATCTCCAACGAGGACATCAAGGTTCGCGTGCTGCACTCTGGTGTCGGCGGCATCACCGAAAGCGATGTCACCCTGGCGCGCGCGTCGGGGGCGCCGATCATCGGCTTCAACGTCCGGCCCAACGCCAAGGCACGCGAGATCGCCGAGCGGGACAAAGTCGCGCTGCAATATTATGATGTCATCTACGATCTCACCGATGCGGTGAAGGCGGCGATGGCGGGCCAGCTCGGACCGTTGATGATCGAGAATGTCGTCGGGCGCGCCGAGGTCCGCGAGGTCTTCTCCGCCGGCAAGCACGGCAAGGCGGCGGGCCTGCTCGTCATCGAAGGCTATATCCGCAAGGCGCTGCGCGCCCGGATCATGCGCGACGACGTCATCATCTACAACGGCGCGATCGCCTCGCTGCGGCGCTTCAAGGACGACGTCCCCGAGGTCCGCGCGGGCCTCGAATGCGGCGTCACGTTCGAGAACAACACCGACATCAAGGCCGGCGATTTCCTCGAGACCTACGAAGTCGAGGAGCGCGAGCGCACGCTGTAATGCTCCCCCCGGGGAAGCATCTTTAGCCTCTCTCCCCCGGTGGGGTGCGGCCGCCGGTCCGTGCCCCGCACGGGGGAATTTGGAATTTAGACATGCGTCAGAATGAAAGCCCCGAAGGGCGCTCGGTGCGCCTGCTGCGGGTCGGCGAGCAGGTCCGGCACGCATTGTCGGACATCTTGATCCGCGGCGACGTGCACGACGACGTGCTCGCCAGCCACAGTGTCTCGATCACCGAGGTGCGGATGTCGCCCGACCTGCGCCACGCCACCGTGTTCGTGAAGCCTTTGCTCGGCGCCAACGAGGCCGAGGTGCTCGCCGCGTTGAAGAAGCACGTCCGCTATCTGCGCGGGGAGGTCGCGCGGCGGGTCAACACCAAATATGCCGCGGCGCTGAAGTTCCTGCCCGACGAGAGCTTCGACGAGGGCAGCCATATCGACACCATCCTGCGCTCGCCGACGGTGGCGCGGGATCTTGGCGCCGATGGCGAAGCTGAGGATGCGGACCGGGCGTGAGCCTCGGCGCACCAATGGCCGAAGGGAGCGCGCGGATCGAGCCGCTGCGAGAGGATCATCGCGAGGCGCTGCGTGCGGCCTGCGCCGAGGATGACGAGATCTGGGAGATCTACCCCTCGCGCTTCTTCGGCGCCGAGTTCGACATGTCGTTCGAGAAATGCTTTGGCGATCCGCGCAGCATCGCCTTCGCACTCTACGAAGGCGATGCTTTGGTCGGGATGAGCGCTTTCCTCGGCATCGACGAGCCGAACAAGGCGCTCGAGATCGGCCGCACCTATCTCGCGCCGCGGGTGCGCGGCAGCGGCTTCAACCGCCGCATCAAGCGGCTGATGCTCGACCGCGCCTTCGCCTGCGGCTTCACCCGCGTCGAATTCCGGATCGACACGCGCAATGCCAGGTCGATGGCCGCGGTCGAGAAGCTCGGCGCGCGGCGTGAGGGCGTGCTCCGCGCCAATCGCATCACCTGGACCGGCCATGTCCGCGACACCGCGATCTACTCGATCCTCGCCGAGGAATGGCAGCGATGAACGCCGCGGGCGAGGGGGCAATGCTGAACGGCTGGCTGGTGATCGACAAGCCGGAAGGGCCGGGCTCGACCCAGATCGTCTCGGCCGTCAAGCGGGCGCTGCGCGAGGGCGGCTATGCGCGGGCCAAGGTCGGCCATGGCGGGACGCTCGATCCACTCGCGAGCGGCGTGCTTCCGGTCGCGCTCGGCGAGGCGACCAAGTTGAGCGGCCACATGCTCGGCGCGCACAAGGCCTATGAGTTCACGATCGCCTTCGGCGCGGAAACCGACACGCTCGACCGCGAGGGCGAGGTCGTCGCGACCAGCGCTTGCCGGCCGACCTTGGCGCAGATCGAGGCCGTGTTGCCGCGCTTCACCGGCGCGATCGAGCAGGTGCCGCCGGCTTATTCGGCGCTCAAGATCGACGGCAAGCCCGCTTATGCGCGGGCGCGGGCGGGCGAGGCCCTGGAGATGAGATCGCGAGCCGTCACGATCCACAGCCTGAGCATCGCCCCGCCAGCGGCCCCGCTGCAAAAGGAGCCGAGTCACCTCAAAACCGTTCAGCCTGAGCTTGTCGAAGGCCTTTCCTTCTCTGAGCTAGAAAGGAAGGCGGTTCGACAAGCTCACCGCGAACGGAGTTTTGCAGAGGTCCCGCAAGCGGCAGAAGCAGCGCCCGGCGCTGGAGAGGAAGGGGAGGCGCGTTCCTCAATCACCCTTCTCGCTCATGTCTCCAAGGGCACCTACATACGCTCGCTCGCGCGCGACATCGCGCATGCGCTCGGCACGGTCGGCCAGGTCACCTTCCTGCGCCGCCTCCAGGCCGGCTCGTTCACCTTGGAAGCCGCGATTTCACTGGACAAATTGAGCGAACTCGCTAATGCGCGCGAGCTTGAACAGGCACTCTTGCCGCTGACGGCAGGGCTGGACGACATCCCGGCTCTCGCTGTCACCCCCGACCAGGCAAGGCTGCTCCGCCAGGGGCAGAGATTGGCCGGGATTGCCGCAAAGCCAGGGCTCCATCTAGCAACCGACTGCTCTGTTCCGGTTGCGCTTGTGGAGCTTTCCGAAGGTGAGCTTCGGGTGGTGCGCGGCTTCAACCTGTAATTTTGAAAGGAATGGACGATGTCGGTTTCAGCCGAGCGCAAGCAAGAAATCATCAACGACAATGGCCGCAAGAGCGGCGACACCGGTTCGCCGGAGGTCCAGGTCGCGATCCTGACCGAGCGGATCAACAATCTCACGGCGCATTTCAAGGCCCATGCGAAGGACAATCACTCGCGGCGCGGCCTGCTGATGATGGTCAACAAAAGGCGCTCGCTGCTCGACTTCCTGAGACGCGAGGATCACGCCCGCTACAGCGATCTGATCACCAAGCTCGGTCTTCGTAAATAATCCCAAACGGCCCGCCCTGCGGGCCGTTTCGTCATTTCGGGCAGCCGCAATCCGGCGGTGCCCGGAGCAGGGCCGCAAGGTCCGAAAAGCCGGGCAATGTGCCCGCACGGAGCCCCATCCAAGGACGGGCTCCACCCTTGGGCGGACGCGCATTCGCGTCGGCCCGCAGGCCACCGCCAGCATCCGGCTGACGGTGCGTTGTAAGGAAAAGCAGATGTTTGATACCAAGAAAGTAGAAATCGAGTGGGGCGGAAAAACCCTGTCGCTCGAAACCGGCCGGGTCGCGCGTCAGGCCGACGGCGCCGTGCTCGCCACGATGGGAGAGACCGTCGTGCTTTGCGCCGTCACGGCCGCAAAGAACGTCAAGCCGGGGCAGGATTTCTTCCCGCTGACCGTCCATTATCAGGAAAAATTCGCTGCCGCCGGTCGTATCCCGGGCGGCTTCTTCAAGCGTGAGCGCGGTGCGACCGAAAAGGAAACGCTGACCAGCCGGCTGATCGATCGCCCGATCCGGCCGCTGTTCCCCGAAGGCTTCTACAACGAAGTGCTCGTGATCGCGCACGTCCTCTCCTACGATGGCGAGAACGAGCCCGACGTGGTCGCGATGATCGCGGCGTCCGCTGCGCTCACCCTGTCGGGTGTCCCGTTCATGGGTCCGATCGCTGCCGCTCGTGTGGGCTATGCCGACGGCGACTATATCCTCAATCCGACGCAGACGGAGGTCAAGGACGGCGATCTCGATCTCGTCGTCGCCGGCACCCGCGATGCGGTGATGATGGTGGAATCGGAAGCCAAGGAGCTTTCCGAGGACGTCATGCTCGGCGGCGTGATGTTCGCCCATCGCGAAATCCAGAAGGTCATCGACGCGATCATCCGCCTCGCCGAGCAGGCCGCCAAGGAGCCCTGGGAGCTTGCTCCTGCGCAGGACACCAAGGCGATCAAGGAAAAGCTGCGTTCGATCATCGGCGAGGATCTCGCCGCAGCCTACCGGCTGACCGACAAGCAGCAGCGCCAGACCGCGATCAACGAAGCCCGCACCAAGGCGCGGGAAGCGCTTGCCGACATGGAAGCTTCGGACCCGGCCGGTTATCTCGGCGCGCTCAAGCTGGTCAAGAAGCTCGAGGCGGACATCGTCCGCGGCGCGATCCTCAAGGACGGCCGCCGCATCGACGGCCGCGACACCAAGACGGTGCGTCCGATCGAGGCGATCGTCGGCTTCCTGCCGCGCACCCACGGCTCGTCGCTGTTCACCCGCGGCGAGACCCAGGCGATCTGCACGACCACCCTGGGCACCAAGGACGCCGAGCAGATGATCGACGGGCTCGAGGGCCTCTCCTACCAGAACTTCATGCTCCACTATAATTTCCCGCCTTATTCGGTGGGCGAAGTGGGCCGCTTCGGTGCGCCAGGCCGGCGCGAGGTCGGTCACGGCAAGCTCGCCTGGCGCGCGTTGCGCCCGGTGCTGCCGACGGCGGAGGAATTCCCCTACACGATCCGCGTCACCTCCGACATCACCGAGTCCAACGGCTCCTCGTCGATGGCGAGCGTCTGCGGCGGCAGCCTGTCGCTGATGGATGCCGGCGTCCCGCTCAAGCGGCCGGTCTCGGGCATCGCGATGGGGCTGATCCTCGAGGGCAAGGATTATGCGGTCCTCTCGGACATCCTCGGCGATGAGGATCATCTCGGTGACATGGACTTCAAGGTCGCCGGCACGTCGCAAGGCATCACCAGCCTGCAGATGGACATCAAGATCGCCGGCATCACCGAAGAGATCATGCGCACCGCGCTCGATCAGGCCAAAGCCGGCCGCGCCCACATCCTCGGCGAAATGGCCAAGGCGCTGGGCGAGGTCCGCTCCGAGCTTTCGGCGCACGCTCCGCGCATCGAGACCTTGCAGATCGACAAGTCGAAGATCCGCGAAGTGATCGGCACCGGCGGCAAGGTGATCCGCGAGATCGTCGCGCAGACCGGCGCCAAGGTCGACATCGACGACGAGGGCCTGATCAAGATCTCCTCGTCGGACCTCAGCCAGATCGAGGCGGCCCGCAAGTGGATCCTCGGCATCGTCGAGGAGCCCGAGGTCGGCAAGGTCTACACCGGCAAGGTCGTCAACATGGTCGACTTCGGCGCGTTCGTGAACTTCATGGGCGGCCGCGACGGCCTCGTCCACGTCTCCGAGATCCGCAACGAGCGGGTCGAGAAGGTGTCCGACGCGCTCTCCGAAGGCCAGGAAGTCAAGGTCAAGGTGCTCGAGGTCGATCCGCGCGGCAAGGTCCGCCTGTCGATGCGTGTCGTCGATCAGGAGACCGGCGCCGAGCTCGAGGACACGCGCCCGCCGCGCGAGGACCGCGGCCCGCGCGGTGATCGTGGCGATCGCGGCGATCGTGGTCCCCGCCGTGACGGCGAAGGCCGTGGCGACCGCGGTGACCGCGGCGACCGCGGCCGGGGCCGTGGCCCGCGCGGTGGTGGCGGCGACCGCGGCGATCGCGGTCCGCGCGGCGAGGGTGGCGGCAACAAGGACGGAGGCGGCGATCCCGACTTCGCTCCCGCCTTCCTCACCCGCGACGACGATTAAAAAATCCTCCCCACTGGTTCGTGGGGAGGGGGACCACATGAAATGTGGTGGAGGGGGGTTTCTCGAACCTCGAAGAGGCCCCTCCACCGCTTCGCGGTCCCCCTCCCCTGCAACCGCAGGGGAGGAATTCCTCCCGCTTTAGACACAAAAAAAGGGGCCCTTCGCGGGGCCCCTAATTTTTTAGTCTGAAGTCGGATCAGTTCGAATTGGCTTCGATCGCATCCGCTTTCGCTTCGCCGGCGTCCTCGACGGCGTCGGCCTGGTTCTCGAGCGCGTCGGCCTGGTTCTCCAGCGCGTCGGCGGTGGCGCCGACCGCATTGTCGGCGGCCTCTTGGAGCGCGTCGGCCTGGTTCTCGATCGAATCGGCGGCGTTCTCGGCGGCATTCTCGACATTTTCGGCGGCCGGATTGCTGTTGCAGGCGGCGAGCGCGGCAAAAGCGGCCACGGCGAGAGCTTTGGAAGCGATCTTCATTTGGTCAATCCCCTTGTTGGTGACGCGTCGTCATAGAGCAATGCGAGGCTCGTTGCCATAATGTGCGGCGGGCGATGCGGCAAGCCGTGCCGCGCTCGTAACGACATTGCCGTCTCTGGGCCGTCCCTGCGCGGGAAAGCGCGCTTTATAGCTGGGGGAGATGCGGAAGTGGGGAGCTTCTGTTGCCCGGTGCTCCCCGTACCGCTGGTTTCCACTTCTGTTGCCCGGCGTGGTCCCTGCCGCGCTTTTGTCTTTGTAACTTCACCCGTGAGGGATCAGTTACGCAGCAATCGCAAGAGCCTCGTTATCGTTGGCACTTGTGGTTTTGAGCCTATAACGGCTTACTCAGGCCGGGCAAAAACAGCGCTTTTGAACACACGTCGATCCTAGTTCGGCCCCGTCAGGACCGGCTGAATGAGCCGGTTTTGGTGGAGCCGCCGGGTACCGCCCCCGGGTCCGCTGCGTCTATTGCACGCCGCAATTTATCGCCATAGCCGGGCGAACCCGGCAGACCCTATATAGCGATACGAGGCTGAATTTAAAGTGACTGGATCGCGCCGGCCGGCGCAATAACGTTGCGGGTGCGGCTGCGAGTGCCTAACTCCCGCAATGGCTACGCCCGCGCTACCGGCTTTTGAAAGGGAATGGATATGACCCGCGCTCGCCTGATGTCGGCACTTCTCGCCCCCGTCGCGATCGTCTCGCTCTCCGGCTGCGGCGTCAACTCGATCCCGACCGCCGAGGAGGAGGCCAAGGCGCGCTGGGCCGACGTCCAGAACCAGTATCAGCGCCGCGCCGACCTGATCCCCAACCTCGTCGCTAGCGTGCAGGGCGCGGCCGCGCAGGAGCGCAACGTGCTGCGCGAGGTGACAGAGGCGCGCGCCCGCGCGACCCAGACCACCTTGTCGGCCGAGCAATTGTCCGATCCGGAGGCGGTGCGCCGCTTCAGCCAGGCGCAGGGCCAGCTCACGACCGCGCTGCTGCCGCTGCGTCAGCTCCAGGAGGCCTATCCGGACCTCAAGACCAACCAGAATTTCCTCGCGCTCCAGTCGCAGCTCGAGGGCACCGAGAACCGCATCGCCATCTCGCGGACCGACTACAACAAGGCGGTGCAGAATTATAACACGCGCATCCGCACCTTCCCGGACGTGATCGGCGCCAAGGTCTTCTACGGCGCCAAGCCGATGGTGCCGTTCGAGGCCGTCACCCCCAACGCCGAGCGCGCGCCGACGGTGAGCTTCGACACGTCGACCAACTCGACCAAATAGCCGGAGCGTTGCGGCGCGCATGAGGAACCTTCGGCTGACATGAGCCCGCTCCGATTTCCTTCATTGCTGAGCCTGCTGCTGGCGTTTTTGCTCGGGGCGGTTGCGGCGCAGGCGCAGGAATTCCCCAAGCTGACCGGCCGGGTCGTCGATGTCGCCAATCTGCTCGATCCCCAGCAGGAAGCGGCGCTCGCCGCCAAGCTCGAGGCGCTCGAGAAGGCCAGCAGCCGGCAATTGGTCGTCGCGACGGTGCCCGATCTCGGCGGCTATCCGATCGAGGATTATGGCTATCGGCTCGGGCGCGCCTGGGGGATCGGCCAGAGCGAGGCCAACAACGGCACGATCCTGCTCGTCGCGCCCGCCGAGCGGAAGGTGCGGATCGAGGTCGGCTATGGGCTCGAGCCGATCCTCACCGATGCGCTGACGGCGCTGATCATCCATAATGCCGTCCTGCCGCGCTTTCGCGAGGGCGACATGGCCGGCGGCATCCTCGCCGGCGCCGACGCCGTCATCCAGCAGCTCCAGGCGCCGCCCGAGGAGGCCGAGCAGCGCGCGCTTGCCGCGGCCGCGGCGGCGCAAGAGTCGCGCCAAAGCGGCGGCGGTGGCGGCTCGCTGTTTCCGCTGATCTTCTGGGGCGTGGTGCTGGTCTTCATCGTCATCCCGATGCTGCGCGGCCGCGGCCGTGGCCGCCGCACCCGCCGCGGCGGCATGCCCGTCGTCCTGTGGGGACCGGGGCTTGGCGGCGGCGGTGGCGGCTTCGGTGGTGGTGGGGGCGGTTTCGGCGGCTTTGGTGGTGGCGGCGGGGGCTTCTCGGGTGGCGGCGGCTCGTTCGGCGGCGGCGGAGCGTCGGGAGGATGGTGATGCTGAGGCTGAGCGAGGCCGATCATGTGCTGGTCACCGCGGCGGTGACCGAGGCCGAGCGCAAGAGCGACGGCGAGATCGTCACGATCGTCGCCGACCGCTCGGACGCCTATCACGACGTCGGCCTCCATTATGCGGTGCTGGCGATGCTGCTCGTGCCCGCGATGCTCGCGTTCGTTCCGCAAGCCTTGATCGACTGGGCGATGGGGCAGATGCTCGGCTGGAACGCGATGCTGACGCGCGGCACATTGATGGCCCTGCTGTTCATCAAGCTGACCGCGGTCTTCCTGATCGTCCGCTACGCGCTCGCCTACATGCCGCTCAGGCTCGCGCTCACCCCGGGCGCGACCAAGGCGCGGCGCGTGCGGCGCCGTGCGGTGCAATATTTCAAGGTCGGCGCCGAGCGGCGGACTGTCGGGCGGACCGGGGTGCTGCTCTACCTCTCGCTCGCCGAGCATCGCGCCGAGATCGTCGCCGACCAGGCGATCCATTCGAAGGTCGCGCCCGAGACATGGGGCGATGCGATGGCGGTTTTGATCGCCGCGGTGAAGGCCGGCCAACCCGGCGAGGGGATGGCCAAGGCGGTCGCGATGATCGGTGACGTGCTCGCCGAGCATTTCCCCAAGAGCGGCACCGACCGCAACGAGCTTCCCGACCGGCTCGTCGAATTGTGAGGTGCAAATCGTGAGGGGCGAGCATGAGTGACCCCGCCGAGGAGCAGGGCGAGGAGATCGTCTGGCAGGGCAAATATATCGCCGCCAAGCGCAAGGGCCGTTGGGAATATGTCTCGCGCACCCGCGGCGTCAGCGCAGCGGTGATCGTCGCGCTGGTCGCGGGCGACGTGCTGCTCGTCGAGCAATATCGCGTGCCGCTCGGCTGCAGCTGCCTCGAGCTCCCCGCCGGCCTGGTCGGTGACGACACCGAGGGAGAGGAGGTCGAGGCGGCTGCGATCCGCGAACTCGAGGAGGAGACCGGCTACCGCGCCGAGCGGATGATCAACCTCGGCCGCTTCCACGCCTCGCCCGGCATGTCGTCCGAGGGCTTCACCCTGGTCCGCGCCGAAGGGCTGACCAAGGTCGGCGACGGCGGCGGCGTCGAAGGCGAGGAGATCATCGTCCACCGCGTGCCGCTCGGCGACATCGCGGGCTTCGTCGCGCGCAAACGGGCGCAGGGCGTGGCGATGGACGTCAAATTGCTGCTGCTGCTCGGGAGCGGCATGCTGGCCGAGCAGCGCACGTCAGAGCCGTCACAGGTCCGTTCCGGCTGAGGCCGCCGAAGCGGCCTAGAGCCTGATCGTTTGAGGTGGAAGCGCTTCGCGCTTCCGCCGAAAGCGTGAATCAGGCTCTATTCATATGGTTGAGACCTTGATTCACATTTCAGGCTGATTCAGCCTGAAACGATCAAGGTCGAGCAAACGCGGGCTTGCGCCAGCGCGTGCTGGAGTCAGACGGCCTGGGCCCCCAGCGCGTCGGATGCGCTCGCTTTTTCTTCGATGATCTGGGCGCGGCGTTTGTCGCCGCGCTCGCTGCGGGCGGCCATTTCGCCCCAGCTCGCTTCGGAACGCAGCCAGCGATCGCGGACATTGTCGAGCGTGGCGGCGCTGGCGCTGGCGCGAGCCTCCGCGGCGCGGGCCAGGTAGAAATCGCTCTGTGCCGACATGATGGTCTCCCGATCGCAAAAAAGAGGCGGATGCCGAATGGCACCCGCCCTTGTTTCCCCTCCGCGCAAGCGGAGGCGGCGGCTTAGGCAGCCTGCAGATTCACTGCGCTGGTCTTGCCGCGCTGGTCGTTCTCGAGCTCGTAGGTGATGCGCTGCTCTTTCTCGAGCGTGTGCATCCCGGCGGCTTCGACCGCGCTGATGTGGACGAAGGCATCCTTGCCTCCGGCTTCATTGGTGATGAAGCCATAGCCCTTGGCGGTGTCGAAAAATTTCACGGTTCCGGTAGGCATATTACATTCCTTCTTGTTGGAGGGACCGGAAGGCGGTCCCCTGATGCTAGGAGAAGCGAGAGAAGGAAAAAGGAGCCGCAAAGCGCCAGAGACCGTTCAAATTGCGACTGTAGCAGATCCTATATAGATCATTATGGCCAAGAATGACAGGGGCTTCGTGATTTAACCCCGGAAAGCGCGGAAAACGGCGGTTTTTCCCCCGTCGGTCGGGGCGCGCCTCCTCCTATTCCTCCCCCTCGATGGGATCAGTGCGAAATCGCGTCGCTCCGCCGCGGCTTTCATATTATGTTCGTGCGAGGACTCGGGGGAAATCGAACATGAGCGATGGCGAAGCCGTGGCGGCGGCCAATGTCGAGCAGATACCGGTGCCGCCGCGGCCCAGAATCGTGACCGCGGAGCTGGAGCGGATCGCGCAGGCGGTGCGCGCGCACTGCCCCAAGGACACCACGATCAGCTTCGAATATGACGACCGCCTGCAGATCAACATCGACATCCGCAAGCTCGAGGATCTGATGGCCGTGGAAGGCGTGCTGCCGACCTTGCTCGGCGGCATCTTCACCAAGCTCCAGCGCGGGCTGGTCGACAACCGGCCGTTCCAGCACCGCCTGACCGCCGACGTCGACTGCTAAACTAGGAGTCGCCGGCCAGCCGGCCGTGTCCTCAGCCGCGCTGGCGCGCGATCCATTGGTCGACGTTGCGCTCCAATATGTCGAGCGGCACCGGCCCGGACAGCAGCACCGCGTCGTGGAAGCCCTTGATGTCGAAGCGGTCGCCGAGCGCGGTCCGCGCCCGCTCGCGCAGCTCCTCGATCTTGAGCTTGCCGACCATGTAGGCGGTCGCCTGGCCGGGATAGACGATGTAGCGCTCGATCGCCTTGACGATCCCGCCGGGCGCGTCGGCGCTGTTGTCCTCGACATATTTGATCGCCTGCGCGCGGGTCCAACGCTTATGGTGGAGGCCGCTGTCGACCACCAGCCGGATGGCGCGGTGGAGCTCGAGCTGGAGCCGGCCGAAATCGCGATACGGGTCCTTATACTGGCCCATGTCCTTGGCGAGCCGCTCCGAATAGAGGCCCCAGCCCTCGATGTAGGCGGTGAAGCCGCCGAACCGCCGGAACGGCGGGACGTCGGCGCCAAGCTCGGTCTGGACCGCGAGCTGGAGGTGATGGCCCGGAATGCCCTCATGGTAGAACAGGGCTTCGATCTCCGAGCCCGGCATGTCGGCCATATTGTAGAGGTTGACGTAATAGGTGCCGGGGCGTGAGCCGTCTGGCGCCGGGCGCTGGTAGAAGGCCTTGCCCGCCGACTTCTCGCGGAACGGCTCGACCGGCTTGACCAGCAGCGAGGATTTGGGGAGCGTGTTGAACCAGGCCGGCAGCAACGCCTCCATCTCGCGGTTCGCCTTCTCGGTCTCGGCGAGATAGGCCTGCCTGCCGGCCGCCGTGTTGGGCAGCAGCAGGCTCTTGTCGGTGCGCATCCTGACGAAGAATTGCTGGAGCGTGCCGGTGAAGCCGACGCGGCGCATGATCGCCCGCATCTCGTCGTGGATCCGCTCGACCTGTCGTAGCCCGAGGCTGTGGACCTGGTCGGCATCCATGCCGCTGGTGGTGTAATAGCGCAGCAGCGCCGCATATTGCGCGGCGCCGTTGGGGAAGCGCCAGATGCCGTCGTCGTTGCCGGCGGCCTTGCGCTGCTCCTGCATCAGCACGATCACGCGCCGGTAGGCCGGCTCGATCTCCTCGATCATCGCCTTGCGCCCGGCCGCGATCAGCCGCGCCTTCTCGGCCGCGGGCGCGTCGAGCTTGCCGATCTTGGCCTTGTAATCGGCGAACAGATCGCTGTCCGGGCCGCGGCCATAAGGTGCGCCCGAGATGATGTTGCGCGCGTCGTCGATGACATAGGGATAGACCCATTTGGGCGGCAGCGCGCCCTGGGCCTGGCGGTCGCGCGCCTCGGCGATCGCCTGGTCGAGATAGGTGTCGAGCGAGCGCAGGCGCGCCAGATAGGCTTCGGCATCGGCGAGACTGTCGACGCGATGGATGTTGATCAGGAAGGCCGGCCCCTCGCTCTGGGCGCCGTTCATCTGGTCGAAGACATAGGCCTGCTTGCGGAACGGGAAGATCAGCTCGGCCCGCTCGACCATGTTGACGAAGATGTCGTAGCTCAGCTGGTCCTCGGGCGAGAGCCGCGCCCGATCGAAGCGTGCCCGCAGCTCGGCGAGGGTGCGCAGATCGAGGTCGCGTTTGGCAATCGCCGCCGCCTCGCCATATTCGTCCCACCGCCCATAATCCTGGTCGCGAATGGCGCGGTACGCCTTGGTCATCGGCGAGAGGGCGAGATCGGCCCGGTCATAGGCTTCGAACAATGCGGCCAGGGCGGAATCGTGCTGCGCCGGGCCAGCGGCGGGCGCGGCGGGCGCGGCGGGCGCCGCCGCCGGAGCGGC
>NZ_JAKFCG010000126.1:0-27251 GCF_036677245.1 Sphingomonas sp. | reverse complement strand
GCCCGAGGATTTCGGCGCCTGGGCGATCGCCGAGCGCGAATGGGCGATGCGCAACCCACGCGCCTTCCTCAAGAAGCCGCTGTCGATCGAGGAGTATCTCGCCTCGCGGCCGATCGCGCGGCCGCTGCGGATGCTCGATTGCGCTTACCCGGTCAACGGCGCGGTCGCGTTCATTGTCAGCAAGGCCGCAAGCGCCGACCAAGGCGCGCGCCCGCCGGTCTACATCCATGGCATGGGCCAGGGCCACGCCGGCTGCCCCGCTTTCGGCGATCTCGAGCCGGAGTTCGACAATGGCGCCGCGACCGCGGGCAGGACCGCTTACGAAATGGCCGGCGTTGGCCCGGGCGACGTTTCGAGCGCGCAATTCTACGCGCCGTTCACCTGCGCCGGGATCGTCGCGCTCGAAAATTACGGCTTCTGCAAGCGCGGCGAAGGCGCGGCGTTCGTCGCGGCCGGCAATATCGCGCCGGGTGGCACGCTCCCGGTCAACACCGGCGGCGGCATGCTGTCGGGCTTCTACCTTCAGGGCGCGACGTCGCTTTCCGAAGCCGTGATCCAGACCCGCGGTGAAGGCGGCGAGCGCCAGGTCGCCAACGACATCGTCCTTGCGACCGGGCTCGGCGGCCGCCAGGAACATCATGGCGCGTTGATCCTCAGCCCGCACGCGAGCCTAGCATGAGCGATTTGACCGAAGAGGTCGACGGCTTCCGCGCCGGCCTTGCCCGCGGCGAGCTGATGGTGGCGGCCTGCACCGCCTGTGATACCGTGCTCGACTACAGTCAGCGTGTCTGCACCGCCTGCGGATCGGCCGAGATCGGCTGGCGCAAGGGATCGGGCAAGGCGAAGCTTCGCTGCGTCGTCGAGATGAGCGTCTCCTACACACTGGAACTTCCGGCGCCGTTTCTGATAGCGTCGGTCGAACTCGAAGAAGGGCCACACCTGCTGGCCCCCTATGATGGCGTTATGGAGAGTGCAGATGGCGGGCAGCCAATCGTCGCCCATTTTGAACGAGGCGGGCTCCGCTTCCGGCCCCTCCCAAGCTAGCGCGTCCGAAGCTAGTCCAAGCCCGAAGCCCGCGGGGCCCGCGGCTCCCGGCGATCACAGGCTGCCGCGAGACCAGATCGCGCGCTGCGGCCGCAACTATCCCACCCACCCCGCTTATGTCGCCGGCGAGGTCTCGCGCAGCTGGGGCGAGATGGATTCGCGCTCGGACCGGATCGCCGCCGCGCTTCAGGCGCTCGGCACCCGCAAGGGCGATGCGGTCGGCATGCTGTCCGGCGAATTCATCGAGGTCTACGAGCATTTCTTCGCTTGCCTCAAGATCGGCGCGATCCGCGTCGGCATCAATCGCCGCCTGGCGGTGCACGAGCTCGTCCACGTCATCCGCGACGCCGGCCTGACCTCGCTCGCGGTCCACGTCGATTGCATGCCGTTGCTCGAGAAATTGCGCGACGCGGGCGGCGTGGAAGGGCTTCACCTGATCGGTTTCGGCGGCAAGCACGATCTCACGTTCGACCTCGAGACGATGATCGCCCAGGCCGACGAGCAGCCCGATTTTCCCGATATCGAACCCGAGCATCCCGCCTTCTATTCCTACACGTCGGGGACGACCGGCCTGCCCAAGGGTGTGGTCCTCACCCATCACGGCCTCGCCGTCTCGTTCCCGCATGCGGTCTCGCAATTCGGCTTCACTCGCGCGGACATCTTCTATCACGCGACCTCGAACGCCTGGGTGGCGATCGTGCTCGGCATGCTCGGCCTCGCCAACGGTATGACCACCGTCCTGCCCGAAGGCGGCCTTTTCGAGCTTCCCAAATTGCTGCCCGAGCTCGCGAAGCATCGCACGACCATTGCCCTGCTCGCGCCGACGATGCTCGGCTGGGCGGTCGACGAGCACCGCAAGGGCGAGCATGACCTTTCCGCTCTGCGCATGATCGCGTTCGGATCGTCGCCGTCGACCCCGGCGCTGATCCGCGACGCGCACGACGTGTTCGGCTGCGAATTGCTCAACTGCTATGCAATGACCGAGACCACCTGGGGCGGCGTCTCGTTCCTGATGCCGGAGGACATCCGCCGTGGGCTCGCCGACAAGCCCGAATTGCTGAACTCCGTCGGGATGATCGCGCCGTTGTTCGACATCGCCGTGCGCGACGAGGAAGGCAGAGATCTGCCGCGCGGCGAGGCCGGCGAATTGTGGCTGCGCAGCGAAGCCAACATGCTGCGCTATCTCAACCTGCCCGATGAGACCGGCGAGGTGCTGGTCGATGGCTGGATGCGCACCAACGACATCGGCCGGGTCGACGACGACGGCTATCTCTACCTCCTCGACCGCCGCAAGTTCATGATCATCAGCGGCGGCATCAACGTCTATCCGATCGTCGTGGAAGCCGCGCTCGCCGAGCATGGGGCGATCGCAGAAAGCTGCGTCGTCGGCATCCCGCACCCGGTGTGGGGCGAAGCGGTCGTCGCGGTGGTGCGTCTGCGCGATGGCGAGAGCGCCGATGCCGACAGCTTGCGCGACTTCTGCCGCGAACGGCTCAACCACGTCCAGGTGCCGAAGCATTTTCACTTCATCACCGAGGCGCTGCCCCGCACTGTGACCGGCAAGATGCAGAAGGCGCAAGTCCGGCAATCACTCGCTGGGCAGCCCGAACTGTTCCCCTGGAACAATTAGAGCATTGCGCGAAAAGGTGGGTACCGGCTTTTCGCAAGAAGCAATGCGGCATCAAAGGGTTATAAGGCAGGCTGCGATTCCCCCTGATCGCAGCTTGCCCTAGCCAAGCAGCCCCGCGCGGGCGATGGTGCGGCTGCGAGGCAACAGTCGAAAAGCTGCTGGTGGAGAACCTGATTGATCGCTTGATCAGAATTTGAGCCTCCGATATGTCCCTCTCCAACAAAAAAATGGGGGAGGGATTGATGTCCATCAGGGCAGCGCATGCTTTTAATCTGAGCACGATCGTGGCCGCCGCTCTGTGGTCCACCGCGGTGAGCGCGCAGGGCGCGGCCCCCGACGCCGATCCGCCCGCCGCGACCCCGGTCGGCACCCCCGCCGAGCAAACCAGCGACACCGGCGGCATCGCCGACATCGTCGTCACCGCGCAGAAGCGCGCCGAGAATATCCAGGACGTTCCGATCGCGATCAGCGCGTTCAGCGGCGAGACGCTCGAGCAGGCCAACATCTCCTCGCTCGAGGAGGTCCAGGGCCGCACCCCGGGCCTGGTGCTCAACTCGTTCAGCCCCGGCCAGCCCGAGGTCGCGATCCGCGGCGTCGGCACCAAGGAGGATGGCGCCGGTGCGTCGGATTCGACCCTGGTGATGGTCGACGGCGTCTATTTCGCGACCCGCACGGCGACCAACCTCGACATCTTCGATCTCGAGCGGCTCGAGGTGCTGCGCGGTCCGCAAGGCACCTTGTTCGGCAAGAATGCGATCGCCGGCGTGATCAACTATGTCACCAGGAAGCCGACGCTCGGTGAGTTCGAATTGAAGGTCCGCCAGACCGTCGGCAATTTCGGCACGTTCGACACCGGCGCCGGCGTCAACGTGCCGATCGGCGATACGGTCGCCGCGCGGCTCTCGTTCAGCCGCCGCGAGACCGACGGCTATCTGACTCGCGTCAACGTCGGCACCCCGGCGATTCCGTTGGGCACCGAGGATGACGACGACATCGGCTATGCCGACCGCTTCGCGTGGCGCGCCGCGGTCAAATGGGAGCCGTCCGATGCGACGTCGCTTCTGCTCTCGCTCGACGGCGCCAATGACGATTTCGGCACCGACAATCGCGAGCCGGTCGGCTCGGCCGGGCCGCTGCACAATTGCCTGTGCGCGTCCAACCCGGTCGCGGTCAACGTCGCGATCGGCGGCACAAGCGGCAAGAACGGCGGCGTCTACAGCTACGCCGGCGACACATTGGGCTTCTCCAAGCGCGACATCTTCGGCGCGATGGCCCAGCTCGATCATGATTTCGGCTTTGCGACCCTCACCGTGCTTGGCGCCTATCGCGATTCCACGTTCAAGAACGTGCTCGATTCAGCGGGGCTTCCGCCCAGCCCGATCGTCGATCTGACTGGCGCGCACGGCAATCCCAACATCGGCCTCACCGCGCCGGCGAACCTCGGCTTCACCTTCGACACGATCGACATCGTCGACGAGACCGGCGAGCAATTGACCGGGGAGGTCCGCCTCACGTCCCCATCGAGCCAGCGCTTGAAATGGGTCGTCGGCCTCTACGCTTCGCACGAAGACATCGACCGTACCGAGGGGGTCGGCTTCCCCGCGCTGTCGGACGCTTCGCTCGTCCCCAGCTTCGGCGCCGCCAACATGTTCTTCACCGGCAAGGGAATCGCCGGCTACGGCCAGGCGAGCTTCGACATCACCGACACCTTGTCGGTCACCGGCGGCGCGCGTTATTCGTACGAGAAGAAAGAGATCGGCGTCCGCAACGACGTCCCCGGCTCGCCCAATCTGCTGCTGCTGCTGCGCCCGTTCGCTCTGACCAAGGGCGAAGACAGCTGGAAGAACTTCTCGTGGCGGATCAGCGGCCAATACCGCCCCACCGACGACATCATGCTCTATGCGACGGTCTCGACCGGCTTCAAGAGCGGCGGCTTCACCGGCACCGCGACCACGGCGGAGACCGCGACCACCGCCTTCGACCCGGAGGAGGCGACCAATTACGAGGTCGGCGCCAAGCTCGATCTGTTCGACCGCCGCCTCCGGCTCAACACCTCGGCTTTCTACCTCGATTATTCGGACCTCCAGGTCACCCGCTTCTTCCAGCCGGTGGGCTCGACGTTCGGCGAGTTCATCACCGAGAATGCGGCCAACGCCGAGATCAAGGGCATCGAGGTCGAGATGACCGCGCGGCCGGTCGAGTGGCTCGAGTTGGGCGGCACCTATTCGTACCTCGACGCCAAATATAAGGACTTCTTCGGCACCCCGGACATCACCGGCACCGGCGATTTCTCCGGCAACCGCATGCGCCAGGCGCCGACGAACGTCTGGAGCGCTTACGCCCAGCTCAGCCACGAGCTGCCCTCGGGCGACGTGCTCACCGCCAACGTCAGCGGCCGCCACCAGGGCAAGGTGTACACCAATGCCGACAACAACCCGCTCGATGTGGTCGGCAGCTACACGCTCGGCGACGCCTGGATGTCGTGGCGCACCGCCAACGGCAAATGGGAGCTGCAGGCCTGGGTGAAGAACTTCACCGACGAGGCCTACGGCACCCACACCTACACCCAGCGCGGCAACCGCATCGCCTTCGGCACGTTCGGGCCGCCGCGCCAATATGGTCTAACGGTCACATTCGAATATTGATGACCGGCAACGGGCGGTTCGCCGCCCGATAACTGGGGCCTCCCGCCGCGCCGGGGGGCCCCAATTCATTTGTAACGTGCGTGCGCGTCGGCGGATCCACCCCTCGATCGCCGGTCAGGCGGCGACCGGCTGCTCGAACACCGCGAGGTGATCGGCGAGCGCCTTTTGGAACGCGGGCCGCGCCTCGCCGCGCGCGACATAAGCGGCAAGCGTCGGGAAATCGTCGAGCACGCGCGGGATTCGCAACGGGCGCAGGACGGTGACCATCATCAGGTCGCCGATCGTGAAGCCCTCGCCCTCGAGCCAATTCTTGTCGCCGAGCCGCGCCACGAGATCGCGCAGCCGCGTCTCGAGATAGGCGCGCGCCACGGGCCGCCGCTCCTCCGCCCACGGCTTGTCGGCCTCGAAGCGATCGTTGATGATCAGCCCGACCAGCGGCGGCTCGACGCTGTTCAGCGCCGCCAGCATCCACTGGATTGCATGCATCCGCCCGGCCGCATCGTCAGGGAGCAGCTTTCCCGCCTGCCCTCTCCCCCAGCGCTCGGCGATCCGCAGCACGATCGCGCCCGATTCGAAGATCTCCATCTCGTCGTCGTGGTAGAAGGGCACCTGCCCGAACGGCTGGTGCGCCTTGTGCTCGTCGGTCTTCGCATCGCGGATCAGGTCGACCTCATAGGCCTGGCCGACTTCCTCGAACGCCCAGCGCGCGCGCAGATCGCGCACTAGCCCGCGCGCGAATTCGGGCACCCAGCCGAAGGTGGTGATGCGGGGAAGGTTGGTCATCCGGCGTCTCCTGGTTTTTGCGGGCCTGTCTGCCTCCGCTCACCCGATGCGCAAGCGGCCGCCGGACTCGGCGTCTTGTGTGCGAGTCTCCGGCTCGCTTGACGCATTGTGGTGTCCACAAATTCTGCACCGTGTCAAAGAGCTCGGCAAAGGCGTTGTCCAACACAAGGCGCCTCGCCGTACGGAAACAAGGCCGATCACTGCCCGAAGACGCTGCCGATCGACTCGATCCCGCCGAACGGATTGCGCTTTTTCTTCTTCGCCTTCTCCGGTGCCTCCGCCTGCTGCTCGTCCTCACCGTCGGCGCCGCTCTGCCCGCCCATCATCTGGGCCATGTCCATACCGAGCAGGCCGGTGTAGCTCGACTTGGTCAGCAATTTGACCGTCCAGTCCGGGCGCCAGCTGGCCGGCGCCTTCGCCGGTCGTGCTGGGTGGCTGAAATTGGCCTCGCCGCCGAACGCCGTCGTCGTCAGCATCCCCGATTGCGACGCCTTGGCGACCTCGGCGGGGACCGTGCAGCGCGTCGCGCTGGCAGGCAGCAGCACCTTGCTCGCCACGAGCCGCGCGATCTCGTCCTGCGCCAGATGCGCCATCATCATCGGCATCGTCTGCGTCTCGCTCGAGCTCCACATCACCATGTCGCCGTTCTGCGCCGCGCCCATCGTCGCGACGAACCAGGCCTTGGCGCCGCCGACCGGCCGCCACGCGAGCGGTACCGATCCGGCCGGCCCCGCCTCGTTGCCCGACACGACCACCGGCGCGAGGAAATCCTGTCCCTGCGCAAGGCTGAACTTGATCTCCGGCGTGTAATTGCCGCGCACGACATGGTCGCCCACCAACGAGCCCGCAGCCGGCACCGGCTTCGCCGAACGCTGGTTGGGCCACTCACCATAGGTCGCATGACGGCCGGCGACAGGTCCCATCAACGGGCGCACGTTGGTGAAGGCGGGCGGCATCTTGCCCGCCATCATGCTCGCGAAATCGATCACCACCGGCTGTCCCGGCCGCGCACGATCGCCGCAGCCCCAATAGATCAGCAGCCGTCCCTTGGGCTTCTCCATCGTGCCGTGCCACGGATCGGTCTCGGCCGCGGGCATGCGCTGCGGCGTCACCAGCGGCAGGCTCGGGCCCGCGCGCAGGCCCGCCGGCACCAGATGCTCGGCCGAAGGCTCGCCCGCCGCCTTGCGCGGCGATCCGAGCTGAAGCGAAAGCAGATGCGCATAGTCGGCCTGCTCGCCCCCGCCCATCATCGCCTGCATCATCGCCGCGCTGCCGCCGCCGCCGCCGGCCATCATCGAACCCATCCCCGATGTCGTGTCCGCGGTCATCCAATAGACTGCGGTCCCGCCGGTTGCGCCGGCCTGCGCGATCGCGGCGCCCGCCCCGGCCAGCGCGAGCGCGGCAGTGCCAATCGACAATGCGGCGGTGCCGGGGCGCCGCACGCGGATGCGCGCCGCGCTCGATGCGGAAGCAATGGTGGATGTCGTGCCGTCGACCATGTCAGTGTCCCCTCTGAACTTACCGGTGCGCCATCGCCCGAACGGCGCCCGCCGTCAGCGCCCCCGCGCCCGACACCGAGTTTACAGCGACGGAGCAGGAAGGCACGACGAAAGTGACGAATGGCACGACGAAGAGCTTTGGCTCGATGATCCCGCGGCTTGCGCCAGGATCATCCTCACCATCCGCGCAGCACGATTGTTTCCGCCGCCGAACCGGGTTTATAGTTCTCACCCGCGGGGGTGCCCTGTTCGATATGCCAAAGCCGTCCCTCCCCTCCCGGATCCCCACCTGCGGGGATGTCAGCGTCCCGAGCCTCCTCCCTTGATCAAAGCAAAGTCCACCCCACCCGCCCGTGGAGCGCCCGCCCCGCGCAAGCGCCAGTCGCGCCAGGACCTCCTCCCGGCGGCGCGCGAGACGATCTTCAACGCCGCCGCGCAGGTGGTCGGGGAGCTTGGCTACGAGCGCGCCTCGATCAAGCGCATCACCCAGGCCGCCGGGATCGCCGAGGGCACCTTCTATCTCTATTTCGAATCGCGCCAGTCGCTGTTCGATCAATTGCTCCCCCATTTCGGCAGCGACATGCTCGCCTTCGTCGCCCGGCGGATCGCGGGCGCGCGCGACATCTTCGACATGGAGGAGCGCGGGTTTCGCGCTTTCTTCCTGTTCCTCAAGGACAATCGCTGGTTCTTCCGGGTTTTGATCGAAGCCGAGGTCGCCGCGCCGCGCGCCTATGCCGAGCATTTCCGCCTGCTCGCCGAGGGCTATCGCCGGGCGCTGTCGCGCGGCATCGAGCGCGGCGAGATCAACGACTATGACAGCGAGGAGATCGAGACGGTCGCCTATGTGCTGATGGCGGCACGCCATTATCTCCACATCCGCTACCTGCGCGATGCTCCGCCAGGCGCCGACCTGCCCGAGAAAGTGGTGCAGACCTACCTCAAGCTGCTGCGTGGCGGATTTCGATGAGTCGTCATTCAGTGAGTATTGACTCGGCGTAGTTCACGTCTAAGCTTGGTCCAGATCGGGCGGGAATTCCTATCCGAGCAAGCACCGCGGCAGCCGCGGGCAATGAGAGGATCGGGATGGCCCCTGTTTCGGGAAGCACAGCAAATGTCGCGGCGGCCGTTTGGGCCTCGCCGCATAGTGGTCGTTGGGGCGCGCCGCATGGACTTCGCTGAATCCGACACGATCCGGCAGCTGCGCGACACGCTCGAGCGCTTCGTCGAAAAGGAAATGCCGCGCAGCCTCGCCGCTGAGTGGGACAAGAAGAACCATTTCCCGCGCGACGTGTTCGCCAAGCTCGCCGAGCTCGGGGTGATGGGCCTCACCGTTCCGGAAGAATATGGCGGCGCCGGCCGCGACATCCTTGCGACGATGGTGGTCGCCGAGGAGCTTTCGCGCCGCAGCCTCGCAGTCTCGGTGCCTTATATCATGGCGGCCTGCTACGCCGGCATGAACCTCGACGATTGCGGCACCGAGGCGCAGAAAAAAGAGCTGCTGCCGCGGGTCGTCGACGGCTCGCTGATCTTCGCTTACGGACTGACCGAGCCCGATGCGGGCGCGGATCTCGCCAGCGTCAAGACCCGCGCCGAGCGTGACGGCGACGTCGTCCGCATCAACGGTTCGAAGCGCTTCTGCTCGGGCGCGGGCATGTGCGACTATATCTACACCTTGGTGCGCACCGGCCCCGAGAAGGACCGCCACCGCAACCTCAGCTTCGTGCTGATCCCACCGGAAACGCCCGGGGTGGTGATCACGCCGATCGAATCTCTGGGCATGAAGGGCGCGCCGACCACGGACGTCATGTTCGACAATGTCGAAGTGCCCGCCGCCAACATCATGGGCGGCGATGCCGGCTGGAACCTCGGCTGGCCGATGCTGGTCGGGCCAGGCCTCGACGTCGAGAAGCTCGAGGTCGCGGCGATCGCGATCGGCATCGCGCGCGCCGCGTTCGACGACGCCTGGGCCTATGCCTTCGAACGCCGCCAGTTCGGCAAGCCGATCGCCGAATACCAATCGATCCAGCACAAGCTCGCCGACATGAAGACCCAACTCCATGCCGCCCGGCTGGTGCTCTACCACGCCGCCTGGCTCGCCGACACCCGCCAGCGCTGCACGGTCGAAACCTCGATGGCCAAATTGCTCGCGACCGAGGCCGCCAAGACGATTGCGCTCGAATGCCAGACGATCCTCGGCGCCTACGGCTACGTCAAGGATTTCGACGCCGAACGCTATGTGCGCGACGCCTTGCTGATGCCGATCATCGGCGGCTCCTCGGCGATCCAGCGCAACAACATCTTCAAGGCGACGATGCGACAGAATTGAACATCGCCGTCGGGCGGGACGGGATCGAGCAAGATCCGACGCCTTCAGGTCAGCAAGCGAGAGGATTTTCGATGGACGCGCAGCAAGCAAAGGTCGGGGCGCACGACGTGATCATCGTCGGCGCGGGCTTCGCCGGCCTCTATGCGCTGCACCGGCTGCGCGGCCAGGGGCTCGATGCGATCATCGTCGAGGCGGCGAGCGGCGTCGGCGGCACTTGGTATTGGAATCGCTATCCGGGCGCGCGCGTCGACATCGACAGCATGGAATATTCCTATTCCTTCTCGGAGGAATTGCAGCAGGAATGGAAATGGTCGGAGCGCTACGCCTCGCAGGCCGAGCTGCTGCTCTACCTCAACCACGTCACCGACCGCTTCGATCTGCGACGCTCGATCGCGTTCGACACGCGCATCGCCGCCGCCGAGTTCGATGCCGGCGACAATCTCTGGCGTCTGACCAGCGAAGCCGGTGAAGCCTTCTCCGCCCGCTATTGCGTGATGGCGACCGGCTTCCTGTCGGCGCCCAACCAGCCCGAATTCCCCGGGCTGGAGAGCTTCACCGGCAAGACCTATCACACCGCTTACTGGCCCCACGAAGGTGTCGATTTTTCCCGGCAACGGGTCGCGGTGATCGGCACCGGCTCGTCGGCGGTGCAGAGCATCCCGATCATCGCGCAGCAGGCCGAGCAGCTCACCATCTTCCAGCGCACCCCGCCTTTCTCGGTGCCGCTGCGCAACTGTCCGATGCCGCCCGACTATGAGGCGCGGGTCAAATCCGATTATGCCGAATGGCGGCGGCGCGAGCGCGAGGATTCATTCCTCGGCGCGGTCTCGTGCAACTTCCACGCCGAGCCTCAGGTGATGACGATGGCGATGGACGCCACCGCGGAAGAGCGAAAGGCGCTCTACGACAATCGCTGGCAATCGGGCGGGCTGGCTTTCTACAACGTCTATCCCGATGTCTTCTCCAACCGCCAGGCAAACGACACGCTCGCCGACTATCTGCGCGCGCGGATCCGCGAGCGAATCGAGGATCCGGAAGTTGCCGATCTGCTCGTGCCCACCGGCTATCCGGTGCTGACCAAGAGGCTGTGCGCGGACACCGGCTATTTCGAAGCCTATAATCGCGACAATGTCGCTTTGGTCGACATCCGCGGCGGCGAAATTTCGCTGACCGGGCGCGGCGTGGCGGTGAAGGGCGAGGAATATGACGTCGACTCGATCGTCTTCGCGACCGGCTTCGACGCACTGACCGGTGCGCTCACCCGCATCGACATCAAAGGCGCCGACGGGCTTTCGCTCAACGATCACTGGCGCGGTGGGGCGCGGACCGCCTTCGGGCTGATGATCGCCGGCTTCCCCAATCTGTTCGTGCTCGATGGGCCGGGAAGCCCCTGCCCTCTGTTCCAGCCGATCCTGCTCTCCGAAGAGCAGGTCGACTGGCTCGGCGACTGGATCGCGCATCTCGACGGCAAAGGCATCGCGCGGATCGAACCTTCGCCGGAAGTCGAGCAGGCGTGGGTCGATCATTGCACCGCCGCAGTCAACGCGACATTGTTCCTCGACACGGCGAGCTGGTATGTCGGCGGCAACATCCCCGGCAAGACGCCCACAGGCCTGGTCGATTTCGGCGGAATGCTCAATTATCGCGCGCGCTGCAGCGAGATCCTGCCGCACGGCTTTGCGGGGTTCATCCTCGATGGCGCGCTGCAATGCGACCAAGCCCAAGCCGCGAAGCAGCGTGTGGCATGACGAACCCGCAGCGCGGCGCATCTTCGATTGCTCGAATGGAGGAATGACATGGTGATGAATGCAACTGTTCCGGCGCTCAGCCTGGGCGTGCTGGTTGGCGACATCGACGCGAGCCTGCATTTTTACCGCGACGTGCTCGGGCTCGAGAAAGTCGCCGAGGTCGCGCTGCCGTTCGGGAAGATGCACCGGCTGATGTTCGGCCAGAGCGCCATCAAGCTCGTCGAAGCGAAGAAATCGATCGCCGCCGGCGCCGTCGGGATCGAAGGCGCGCTCGGCTTTCGCTACATCACTTTCGAGGTTTCCAACCTCACCGAGGTCGATGCCGCCTGCACCGCGGCCGGGCTGCCGGTCGAACTTCCGCTGCAGGAGCTGCTGCCCGGCCTGATGGTGCTGATGCTGCGCGATCCCGACGGCAATATCGTCGAGATTCTCCAGCGCCTATGAGGCTCCCGCCGCGCGCTCCGGGCCGCTACACCGCTGCGCAGGGATGGACCGGAGTCACGGTCGCGATGCTCGCTCGCCAGCGCGCGGCCGAAAGCCCCGAGGCAATCGTTGCGCTCGACGGCGATGTCGCACTGAGCTTCGCGGCGGTGCTCGACCGCGCCCGCCGCCTCGCCGCCGCGCTTGAGCGGCGCGGCTACCGGCGCGGCGACGTGCTCAGCTTCCAACTGCCCAATTGGCACGAGACTTTGGTGATCAACCTGGCCGCGACGATCGGGGGCTTCGTCTGCAACCCGATCGTGCCGATCTATCGCGATGCGGAGGTCGGCTTCATCCTCGCCGACGCCGAGGCGAAACTTCTGTTCATCACGCCTGAGTTCCGCGGCACCGATTATGTCGCGATGGCAGAGCGGCTTCGGGGATCGTTGCCGGCGCTGCGCGAGATCGTCCTGGTGCGTGCGCAGCGCCCGGGCTTCGCGAGCCTGGACGAATGGCTGGCGGAGGCGCCCGTCGATCAGGATCCGCCCCCGGCCGATCCGGAAGCGGTCAAATTGCTGCTCTACACGTCCGGCACGACCGGCAAGCCCAAGGGCGTGCTGCACAGCCACCAGACGTTGCGTGCCGAGATCGAGGCGGTGATCGCCTTCTGGGCGCTCTCCGCCGACGACCGCATCCTGATGCCTTCGCCGGTCACCCACATCACCGGCTATCTCTATGCGCTCGAGCTGCCGTTCGCGATCGGCGCGCCGGTGGTTCTGATGGAACGCTGGCAGGCCGATGAAGCGGTCGGGTTGATCGAGCGGCACGGCGCCACCATTGCGATCGGCGCGACCCCGTTCCTGGTCGAGTTGTCCGAAGCCGCGCAACGGCTGGGCACCTCGCTCCCCACGTTT
Source organism: Sphingomonas sp. (assembly GCF_036677245.1). Taxonomy (GTDB): domain Bacteria; phylum Pseudomonadota; class Alphaproteobacteria; order Sphingomonadales; family Sphingomonadaceae; genus Allosphingosinicella. Next base: position 14,242 of record NZ_JAKFCG010000126.1, on the reverse strand, counting down.
CGCTTGTTCCCGTGCGGCGGCGCTCCGGTCGCTCCGGAGCTGATCGCCCGCGCCCAGGCGGCGCTGCCCGGCTGCACCGCCTTCCGCATCTACGGCAGCAGCGAGGCGCCGACCGTCTCGCTCGGCGTTCCGATCGGCGGCCCCGCCGAGCGTGGCGCGACCACCGATGGGCTGATCGTCAACCACGAGGTTCGCATCGTCGATGCCGCCACGGGCGCCGTGCTGCCGGCCGGATGCGAAGGCGAAATCGTGACGCGTGGGCCCGAGGTCATGCTCGGCTACACCGATCCGGACGAGACCGCGGCCGCGTTCGATCCCGACGGTTTCTTCCGCACCGGCGATCTCGGCTCGGTAGATCGGGACGGCTACCTGACAATCTCCGGCCGCAAGAAGGACCTCATCATCCGCGGCGGCGAGAACCTCAGCCCGCGCGAGATCGAGGATGCGCTGCACCTCCACCCGCGCATCGCCGAGGCGGCGGTCGTCGCTGCGCCGCATCCCAGGCTCGGCGAGACCGCAGCGGCATTCGTGATTCCGAAAGGCGGCGAGACGCTCACCTTGCCCGAGCTGGTCGCGTTCCTCGAGCAGCACAAGCTCGCCCGCCAGAAGTTCCCCGAGCACCTCGTCCTGGTCGAAAGCTTCCCGCGCAACGCGGCGGGCAAGGTGCTCAAGCACGTCCTGCGCGAGCAGATCGCCGCGGAGCTTGCCTCGCACTAGTGATTTCAAGTCAGGTGGAGTCACCTGACGACTCGGAAATCACGGAAAACAAAGAGAAATAGGCTCAATTCCGGTTAATCAAACCGGTATTGAGCCTCATCCTGCGCCGAGGCCTTGCCTATTTGAACTCCTTGCTGAGCGGCAGATAGCTGGGCGCACGCCGCTCCTTGAATGCGTTGAGCGCTTCCTTCGAATCGGGATGCCCGCTCATCCGCACCGTGCAGGCCTGCTCAGCGGTATAGCCGTTCTGCAGGTCCATCTCCTCGACTTGGTTGAGGATCCGCTTGCTGATCCGAATGGCGGTAGGGCTGAACGACGCGATCCGCGCCGCGATGCCATGCGCGGTCTCGAGCAGCTTGCCCGGCTCGGCGAGGACGATGGCGCCGGTGACCTCGGCAAGCACTTGCGCGGTCATCGGTTCGCCGGTGAAGTACATCCGCCGCACCACCGCCTGCGGGGCGAGCCGCGCGAGGTGACGCGCACCCCCCATCACCCCGACGGTGAGCTCGGGCAGGCCGAGCCGCGCGTCGGGCAGCGCCACCAGCACGTCGCACGAAGCGGCGATCGCAAGCCCGGTGCCAAGCGCCGCGCCGTGCACCGCGCCGACCACCGGCACCGGGCAATCCTGGATCGCAAAAAAGGCTTCGCGCACCCGCCGCATCCGCTCGTCGCCGTTGTCGGGAGTCATGGTCGCGAATTCGTCGAGGTCGTTGCCGGCGCAGAAATGCTTGCCCTCCCCTGAGAGCACGATCGCCTGCAGATTGGGGAGAACGGCATCGGGATCCCGGAACAACGTCGCGATCTCGATATACATGTCGCGATCGACCGCATTGGCAGGCGGCCGGGCAAGCCGCACGTCGAGCACGCCGTTCGGGTGCGCCTCGGTCTTCAGATACTGATAGTCAGCCATGGTCAGGACCTTTGCTCCGGGGACCTACAAAATGTTCGTGAGCCAAAACTCGTTCGTGAGCTTCGGCTGCACCACGCGCCGGGGAGCGGGCGCCCCTTAGCTTGCAAGCGCAAGCCGGATGAAATCGACTGCCCGCTCCTCGCTCGAAAGAAGCGCAATGCCGATCTCGCGCGCCCAATAGCTTTCCGCGCCCTCCGCGACCCGCCACTCGTGCAGCCTGCGGGTGAGCAGATGGAGGTCGTGCTCGGCGCTGATCCCGATCGCGCCGTGCACCGCATGCGCGGCCGCGCTCACCGATGGCGCAACCGCCGACGTGCGCTCCTTGGCCATCGCCGCCTTGAGCACGTCCGGCCACAGCCCGTCGCGGGCGCCGTCGCACGCCACCTCGACGGCCATCGTCGCTGCCGCCACCTCCTCGGCCATCACGCTCAATTGATGCTGGATCGCCTGGAAGCGGCCGATCGGACGGCCGAACTGCTCGCGCAGATTGGCATAATCGACGCTCATCTCGAGCAGCTTGCGCATCGCGCCGCTCATCTTGGCGGCGTGAAGCAACGCGGCGATGGGCCGCAGCGTCGCTGGTGGGTCTAGCCACGCGCTCGCGGCGCCGCGATCGAAGCTCAGCCGCGCCGAGAGGCTGTAACGGCCGCCCGACGCGGTCACCTTTTCGGGCCCGATCGCGAACAGGCCCATGCGCGCGCCGCAATCGACCAATATATGCGATGCGGTGCGGGCGAGCGGCACCACCGGCGTCTCGACTCGATCGTCGCTGCCTTCCGGGGCGCTCGCCAGCACGATCGTGCCGTCGGGAGCGTCGACCCCTGCCCCCGCCAATATGGCACGGGCGACCATCGTCTCGGCAAGCGCGAGCGGCGAGGCGTGCGCGCCGACCAGGCGGAACACCGGCACGAGATCGGCCAGGGTCAGCCCGATGCCGCCAAGATCCTCCGGCACGAGCGCGTCGTGCAAGCCGGTTTGCACGATCTCGCTCCACAAGGCATCGAGCGCAGCCGCTGCCTCCCGGCCTTTGCCGTCTTCGACCTTGCGGACGATCGCGGGCGTGCAATGCTCCGCCATCAGCCGCGCGAACATGTCCTCGATCATCGCATCCATGACCGGACTCCTATCTGAGGCCGAGGCCGCGGGCGATCATGCCGCGCAAGATCTCGCGGGTGCCGCCGCGCAGCGAAAAGGCCGGGCTCATCTCGCTCGTATAAGCGAGCGTGCGCAGCAGCGTCTCGTCCGGCACGAGATCGGGATCCGCAGCCAGCGCGTCGGCGATCAGCTGCGGCATCGCCTGCTCGAGGCCGGTGCCGAGATCCTTGAGCAGCGCCGCCTCGACTTCGGGCCGCTCGCCTCCGACGAGCTTGGCGGTGATTGCGACCGACATCGAGCGCAGGCTCGCGAGTCGGCTGACCAGCGAGCCCGCCAGGGTGATCGCCTGCTCGTCCACGGCGTCGCCGCGGCGCAAATGATCGAGCCACTGATCGAACAACAGGATGCTCGAATAAAGCCGCTCGGGCCCGCTGCGCTCGAGCGCGAGCTCGGCCATCACCTGTTTCCAGCCATCGCCTTCGCCGCCGATAAGCGCATCGTGCGGCAGCTCGACATTGTCGAAATGCACTTCGCAAAAATGGGCGTCGCCCGCGAGGTCGCGGATCGGGCTGATCGTGATCCCCGGCAGCGAGAGGTCGACGATCAGCTGCGATAGCCCACGATTGCGATCCTCGGGCGTTCCGGACGTCCGCACCAGCGCGATCATGTAATGCGCCGCGCCGGCGTAGGTGGTCCAAAGCTTGGTACCGTTCAGAGTCCAGCCGGTGTCGGTGCGGACGGCGCGCGATTTGACGCTGGCGAGATCGGAGCCGGAGCCCGGCTCGCTCATGCCGATGCAGAAGAAGGCTTCGCCGCGGCAGATGCGCGGCAGATAAAATTGGCGCTGCGCCTCGGTGCCGAAATGGAGGATCAGCGGCCCGCTCTGCCGCTCGGCCACCCAATGCGCCGCGACCGGAGCGCTCGCCGCGAGCAATTCCTCGACGACGACGAAGCGCGAGAAATAGCTCAGCCCCTGTCCGCCATAGTCGCGCGGCAGGGTCATGCCGATCCAGCCGCGCTCGGCGAGCGCGCGGCTGAAGCCCGCATCATGGCCCATCCACGAGCGCGCCCTGAGGTCGGTGGAAATGTCCGGAAGCCGTTCGGCGAGGAAAGCCTTGACCTGAAAACGGAGCGCTTCGTCGGCGTCCGGAATGCGGGCAAGGTTCAGCGGGCTCAACATCGATGGGCCTGTTCAGGTCATTGCGGCGGCGCCTGTTATGCGCCGCCGCCGGGAAATAGCGAGTGTCGCGATCAGAACTTGAAGGTTGCGTCGACCCCGATCCGCCGCGCCGCCCCAGGAGCAACGAAGTCACCGCCGAATTCGGGAGCGACCACGTCGTCGTTCAGCACGTCCTGGTTGAACAGATTGGTCGCGAACGCGGTCAGCGACCAGCGGTCGGTTTCGACGCCGACCCTGAGGTTGACGGTGACGAAGGTGTCGCGGGTCGAATTCTTGTAATTGCCCGGGATGCCGAAGATCGTCGGCACGTCATTGTCCTGGACGGTGTGGAACGGCGTCGGGCCGGTCACCCGCACGTCGGTGCGCGCTGTGAAGTTGAGGCTCGACGTCACCGGCTGGACGATCTGCGCGCCGCCGTTGATCGTATAGTCGGGCGTGTTCGGCGATTTGTTGCCCACCGTGTACGGACGCGAGCGGTTCTTGGTGATCTTGCTGTCGGTGTAATTGCCCGAAGCGAACACCGAATAGCCGGGGGCGAAGGTGTAGGTCAGCGACGCTTCGCCGCCGAAGATGCGCACCTTGTCGATGTTCGAGACGCTGCGCAGCAGGCCGAACTCGCCGACGAAGAATTCGAAGAACTGCATGTCCTTCACATTGGTGTAGAAGCCGATCAGCTCGTAGTTGAGGCCGCCGGCGCGGCCCTTGATGCCCGCTTCGAATGCGCTGTCGACTTCCTTGTCGAAATCGTCGCCGACGGTGAGGCCGGCGGCGATGCCGCCCTGCGAAACCGGAGCATTGAAATAGCCGTTGACGATCGCTTCGGTACCCGCGTTGTTGAAGCCGCCGGCCTTGAAGCCGAGACCCCAGCTCGCGAACAAGGTCATGTCCCGGCTCGGCTCGTAGGAGACGCTGATCTTGGGCTGGAGCTGCTTGAAGGTGCGCGACTTGGGCGCGAGCACGCCGCTCGGATTATAGGCCGGATCGAGGCCCGGATTGAGATAATAATTGGCGGGCGTCGTCGCGGTCCCGGTCGGGAAGCCGGTGCGGGCATTGCCCACCCACCGCGTCCGGGCATTGATCGGCACGTTGTTGCTCGATTTGCGCGCCTCGATGTCATAGCGCAGCGCAACGCCGAGCGTCAGCAGGTCGGTAGCCTCATATTCGGTCGAGACGAATGCTGCGTAGACGTCGGTCTTGAAATTGTCGTCGACCAGGCTCTCCGTCGGATAGCGCGGATCGGTGGTGTAGCATTGGCGCGAGGCGCTCTGGCCGGTGTCCAGGGTCAGGTTGATGCACACCTTGCGGTCGATGAAGATGTAGCTCCCGCCGACCTGCCACTTCAGCGGACCGTCCGAATTGCTGACGAAGCGCAGCTCGGTGACCACGTCCTCTTGCTTGCGATCATTATACTGGATGCCGTCGCAGGTGCTTGGCGAATAAGGCTGGGCGTAGCCGAACGCCGCATAATAGGTCTCGAACGGCTCCTGGTTGACTGCGCCTTCGGTGGCGGCGCGGGTGCGGATGCAATTCGGCTCGTTGGCGAAGAAGCCGAACGCGCCGCTGGTCCCGCCGCCGATGAAATCGCTCTTGATGTTGCTGTACGAGATGTAGCTGATCATGCTCGCAAAATCGAGCTCCTGGCGAAGCCGTAGCGACCCGCCAAACGATTTCTGCCAGCTCTCGGACTTGGTGTTGTTGGTGAAGATGAATTTGTGGTCGCTGACCGGCAGGTTGAAAATCTCGTCGTTGAAGACGGTCGCGAGCAAGGGCAGGTGGAACACCGCGTTATAGTTGATCGCGCCCGCCTCCTGGTAACCGTAGTTCGCCTTGATATCGATCTCGGTCGCGTCGCTCGGTGTGATCAGCAGGCGCCCGAACACATAGGTCTTCTCGTAATTGTCGATCGAGCTCCTGTCGGTGCTGTAGCCCGGATAGACCGACTGGGCGAGGTCGGAGACCAGGAAGGTGTTGCGGAAGTGGCCGTCCGAGCGCGAATGCTCGGCCTGGATCGTGAAGCCGATCTGATCGGTGATCGGTCCGCTCACCATCGCCGAGGCAAGATAGGTGTTGTCGTCGCCGACCGTGCCGCGCAGCTCGCCGCGCAGGATGTCTGAAGGCTTGACGGTGGTGATCACGATCGCGCCCGCCGAGGCGTTGCGGCCGTAAAGCGCCCCCTGCGGCCCCTTGATGATCTCGACCTGCGAGATCGCGCCCTGCGGCTGGGTGGTGGCGACATTGTTGGTGCGAAGCACGCCGTCGATTACTAGCGCGACGTTGTTTTCGGCATCGCGCGCGCCGTTGAGGCCGCGGATGTTGATCGAAACGTCGCCAGGCTCGGTGGCAGCGGACTGGATCGTCACACCCGAGGTGAGGTTGACGAAGTCGGTCGCCATGCGGGCGCCGGTCTGCTCGAGCGTTTCGGCGGTGAGCACCGAGACGGCCGCGGGCACGTCCTGCAGATTCTCGTTCTGCCGGCGCGCCGTGACGATGATGTCGCTGGGGCCGTCAGCGCCGGCGACGGCCGCTGGCGGCGCCGTGGTTGCCTCGACTGCGGCTGGAGCCGGCGGCTGGTCGGCCATCGTCGACGAGGCGTCCTGCGCCAGCGCGGCGCCTGGAACAAGCGCGGCCGAGGCCAACAACGAAAATCTAGAGACCCTTCGCATCGCAACTCCCCTCAATTGCCCGCCTTCCTGCGGCGCGATCGATCGCGCCGCGGCGGGTCTTCGATTTGATTTCTATGAGCGACGCCTCACCGCGTCTAATATTGTTCTTTTCGTTGTTGATGTATTTTTAGTATCGAAGGATCGATACCCGGGATGCGGCTCAGCGCCCGGTGAACAGCGGCGGCCGTTTGTCGTGCATCGCGTCGAGCGCCTCGCGATGATCGTCGGTGAGATGCGCCATGACCTGATAGGCCGCCGACAGCGACATCACATCGCCAAAGCTTTGCTGGATGCCGGCCCGCATCAGCTTCTTGGTTAGGCGCAGGACCTGGGGCGGTTGCTGGCAGATCGTCTCGGCGAGCGCCTGGGCACTCGCCATCAGGTCGGCGTCGTCGACGACGTGGGTGACCAGCCGATAATCCAGCGCCGTCTGGGCATCGATAATCTTGCCGGTGAAATAGAGCTCGGCCGCGCGATCCCAGCCGATGACCCGCGGCAGCAGCCAGGCGCCGCCGTCGCCGGGGACCAGGCCGATCTTGAGGAAAGTCGCGCCGAACTTCGCCGAAGCCGCTGCGATCCTGATATCGGCGAGGCAGGCGAGGTCGTTGCCGAGCCCGATCGCGGCGCCGTTGATCGCGGCGACGACCGGCATCTCGAGGCTCCACAGCGCCTGCACGAGGTGGTGGATACCGTCCTCGTAGAGCGCGAGCAGTTCCTTGGGATGCATTTTCGCCTCGTGCGCCCATTCGCGCAGCTGCTTGATGTCGCCGCCCGCGGAAAATGATTTGCCCGCTCCGGTGATGATCACGCAGCTGATCGTCTCGTCGGCATTGAGCTCGGCCGCACGCGCGAGGAAGTCGGCCGGATCCGATCCGAAACCCATCGCATTGCGCTGCTCGGGGCGATCGAAGGTAAGCGTCGCTACCCCGCCCGATTTCTCGAGCCGGAGCACGCTTGGCGTGGCTGGGGACATCGGCTTTTCCTTCTTCAGAGCGTCGGCTGCGCGACGGCTACCGGCTTGCGGGTTTCGGCGGCCGAAGGCTGTTGATCCGGGCCGCTGGCAAGCAGTGCCGCAATCTCGTCGGCGGCGAAACCGGCTTCTTCCAGCACTTCCCGTGTATGCTCGCCGAGACGCGGCGGCACACGAACGCCGGGGCGAACGCCGTCGAACTTCAATGGCACCCCGGGAAACAGCAACGCGCCGAGCCGCGGGTCGGAGAGATGCTCGAAAAAGCCGGTTTCCTCGAGATGCTCGTCGTGCACCAGATCGTCGATCTTGAGCACCGGCGCGGCCGGGACTTCGAGCCGCTTGCAGAGCTCGAGCCACTCGCCGCTGGACCGTGTCAGCAGGATCGCGGCGAGGCGCTCGTAGAGCAGATCGATGTTGCTGGTGCGGGCCGCGATGTCGATGAACAATGGATCGACGAGCATGTCTTCGGCGCCGACTTCGCGGAAGAAATCGATCCAGTGACGATCGGTGTACGGCATCATGCTGATATAGCCATCGGCGGTGCGGAATGGACCGCGCGCCACGGCCAGCGCCCGCGGATAGCCGGTCGGTCCGAGCGGCGGATCGAAATGGGCGCCGTAGAGATGCTCGACGAGGTTGAACGCCACCATCGTCTCGAACATCGGGATCTCGACAAAACCGCCGACCCCGCTGCGCTCGCGGCCGGCAAGCGCGGCGAGGATTCCGATCGCCGCGACCAGCCCGCTCGTCTTGTCGGCGCTCACCGTCGAGAAATATTTCGGCTGCCCGATCTGGCGCTCCATCAGATCGGCGTTGCCGCACATCCCCTGGATGATGTCGTCATAGGCCGGCTGGCCGCCGTAAGGCCCGTCCTGCCCGAAACCGTGCAGCCCGGCATAGATCAGCCGCGGATTGCGCGCCATCAGCACCTCGGGCGCGATGCCGAGCTTCGCGAGCTTCTGCGGCCGGATATTGTGCAGGAACACGTCGGCGCCGTCGACCAGCCGCAGCAGCGCCGCAAGCCCGGCCGGATCGCGCAGGTCGAGCACGATGCTGCGCTTGTTGCGGTTGGTGCCAAGGAAGATCGCGGCCATGCCGGGTTCGGACGTCGGGCCGGTGCGGCGGGTCGAATCGCCGGTCGGCGTTTCCACCTTGACCACGTCTGCACCCAGATCGGCGAGCCATTGGGCAGCGTAAGGCGCCATCAGCACGGATCCGAGATCCAGTACTTTAATCCCCTCGAGAGGCAGCATTTTTCAGTCGATCCTCATCCCTGAGCTTTGGGACTAGGCACGGTGGCAAACGTCGTCCAATATTAGTTTTGGGCAATGTAATACCGGAGGAATATCGTGAAACTCGAGCAGATCCGCCAGTTCGTGGCGCTCGCCGAGACGCTGAATTTTCACCGCGCCGCCGAACGGCTGAACATGGCGCAGCCGCCCTTGTCGATCTCGCTCGCCAAATTGGAGGCCGAGCTCGGCGTGCGGCTGTTCGACCGGACCCAGCGTCGGGTCGAGATCACTGAGGCTGGCGCGGCCGCTTTGGTCGATGCGCGAAGAGTGCTGTTCCACGCCGAGCAGATGCGCCTTTCGATCCGCGAGAGCGTTGCCGGGACGTCGGGCGCGGTTCGCCTCGGCTTCGTCGGCACCGCCACTTATTCGCTGCTTCCGCGGCTGCTCAAGGAGTTCCGCTTGCTCTACCCCAAGGTCGAGCTGATGCTCGAGGAATCGTGGACGACGGATCTGCTCGAGAAGATCGATCGCCGGCAGCTCGACCTCGCTATCGTCCGCGTCCCGGTCCTCGACCGGACCGCCGCCCGGCTCGAAGTCGTCGAGCGCGACCACTTCGTGGTGGCGGTTCCAGCAGCGGGCCCGCTCGGGGACCGCACCAGCATCGACATCCGCGAGCTCAAGGACGAGCCGCTGATCTCTTATTCGCGCGCCAACGTGCCGAACCTCAGCGGCATGATCATGCTGATGTGTCACGAGGCGGGCTTTCAGCCCAACGTCGTGCAGGAGGCGATCCAGGCGCAGACCATCCTCTCCCTGGTCGAAAGCGGCATCGGTGTCGGGCTCGTCGCGAGCACCGTCAGCCGCTACTCGTCTGACAATATCCGCTTCCTGACGATCACCGGCTCACCCCATGCGGAAGGCCTGGGCCTCGCGATTGCACTTCCGCCCGAGCAGACCAACCGCATCGCCGCCAATTTCCGCGACCTCGCGGTCCAGCTCGGCGGTGAATTAGGAGCGTAAGAGGCCCCTTCGGCTTATTGCTCAGAGACCCAGCGCGGGCTTTGTCCAGGCCACGATCTTGTCGATCGCCTCGTCGGCCTCGGGCGCCTTGCCCGCCATCAGCTGGAAGACGTGCTGCATCTCGGGGAACACCTGCAAGGTGACGTCGACTCCGGCCTTGCGCGCGTTCGCCTCAAGCCGTTCGCTGTCGCCGAGCAACGCTTCATGGCCGCCGACCTGGATCAGCATTGGAGGCAGCCCTGAGAGATCGGCGTAGAGCGGGCTTGCCAGCGGCCCCGCCGCATCCTGGCCGGCGTCCAGATACATGCTCGCCATGAACCGCACCGCGTCCGGCGCCACGAACGCGTCGACATCGGCCTTGGTTTGCATCGTCTCGGCGGTCGGCTCCATGTCGAGCCACGGCGACAGCGGGATCGTCGCCGCCGGCATTGGGTAGCCAAGCAGCTTGGCGAGCACGAGCACCGAGATCGAGAGGTTGCCGCCGGCCGAATCCCCGACGAACGCGATATGCTCGGGCTTGTAGCCCTTGGCGAGCAGGTCGGCGTAAGCGGCGACGCACTGGTTGAGGATGCCGGGATGGCGATTGTCGGGGGTGCGGTCGTAATCGACGATCGCGGCCTTGCAGCCCATTTTCTTGGCGATGTGCGCGAACATCTTGCGGTGCGAGTCGACCGAGCCGCAGACGAAGCCGCCGCCATGGAAGCAGAGCAGGACTCGCATCTTGTCCTCCAGCCCCTTTTCCATCGCGCGCAGGCAGCGCACGCCGCCGAGATTGATCTCGGCATATTCCATGTCCTCCGGCTCGCTGGCGAGATCGCCCCAGCCTTCGAACATGTCGCGGATCTCGGGCAATTCCATCGTGCCGGTGCCCATCCGTCCGGTCCAGTCGCGGTACATATCGGTCAACGCCTGCGATTGCTGACTCGCCATCATCATTCCTCTCTTGTCTTGGATCGCCGATGCCCGGCCCCCGCCTTGCCCCCCGGGCGAGGCGCCTTGCGCAGGATCAGGAAGTCAGCCGGAACCCTTCGTAATGATTGTCCTCGGAGGCTTCGAGGCGTGCCCGATAGGGCGTGAAGCCGCCAAGATAGGAGAGGATCACGCGCGGCTTTCCGGGGATATTGTCGCCCATGTACCAGGAACGCGCGAGCGGGAAGAGCGTCTGGTCCGCGACCTGGGCGCTATGCTCGATCCACGCGGCCTGGGCCTCGTCGGTCGGCTCGACCTCTTCATATCCCTGCTCGGTCATCGCATCGATCAGCCGGCCGATCCAGCGCGCCTGCCATTCGCCGAGCAGCACCGGCTGGAAGAAGGCGCCGGGGCTGGTCGGGCCGTTGACCATGAACAGATTGGGGAAGCCTTCGCTCATCAACCCGGCATAGGTCCGCGGCCCATTCTCCGCCCATTCGTCGCGCAGCGAGCGATCGCCGCGGCCGCGGAAATCGACCCGCGTCATCGATCCGGTCATCGCATCGAAGCCGGTCGCGCAGATGATCATGTCGAATTCATAATCCTGCCCGCCCGCCTTCAGGCCATTGGCCGTGAAGCGCTCGATCCCGCTCTCGCTGATGTCGACCAGCTTCACATTGTCGCGATTGTACGTCTCGTAATAGCCGGTCTCGGCGCACAGCCGCTTGGTCATGATCGGGTGGTTCTTCGGCATCAGCAGCTCGGCGACCTGCGGATCGCGCACGCGCTGGCGAATTCTCGAGCGCACGAAATCGGCGACCGTGTCGTTGGCCTCCTTGCTCGTCAGCACGTCGGTGAACACCGTGTAGAAGGAGAAGTTCGCCGCGTCCCAGCAGCGCTGGTAGGCGCGTTCGCGCTCCTCGGGCGAAACCTCGAGCGCGGATTTGGTCGGCATCGCGCGCAGGCTCTTGCCGACGATCGCGCAGCCGACATGGGTGCGCAATTCGCGCTCGCGGATTTCGGTGTAATTCTCCTTCACCCAAGTCTCGAATTCCTCGTCCATCGGCTTGTTGCACGACGGAACCGCGAAATTCGGGCTGCGCTGGAAAACGGTGAGATGGCCGGCTTTTTCGGCGATCACCGGGATCGCCTGGATCGCCGAAGAGCCGGTGCCGATGATCCCGACCCTCTTGCCTTCGAAGCTGACCTCCTCGTGGGGCCATTTCGAGGTGAGATAGACTTCGCCCTTATACTCCTCGCGGCCCGGGAATTCGGGATCCTTGGTTGCCGAGAGGATTCCTGTCGCCATGATGATGAACTGCGCCGTGAAGCTTTCGCCGGTGTCGGTGCCGACCTTCCAGTGCTTGGCGGCCTCATCATATTCGGCGGTGGCGATGCCGGTGTCGAACTGGATGTCCTTCTTCAAATCGAAGCGGTCGGCGACATGGTTGAGATAGCGCAGCAGCTCGGGCTGCGAGGCATAGCGTTCGGACCATTTCCACTCGCGCTGCAGCTCTTCGGAAAAGGAATAGGAATATTCCATGCTCTCGATGTCAACCCGCGCGCCGGGGTAGCGATTCCAGTACCAGGTGCCGCCGACGCCGCCCGCCTTGTCGAACGCGCGGGTGCGATAGCCGAGCTTCCTCATGTGGTAGAGCACGTAGAGCCCCGCATAGCCGGCGCCGACCACTGCGACATCATAGTCGCTCTCCGCCTCGGTCCGCCGCTGCTTCCTGATCTTCTCCATCACAGACATCTTCATCTCCGTAGATTTTGTCGTCTTTGAACCGCGCCCGTTTCTTGGTCTGAGCACGTCGATTGCGTTATTGCGCCACTCAGCCGCCGCCGTGGCTGTGGTAGGTGGTCTTGGTCTCGGTGTAGAATTCGATCGCGGCCGCGCCATTCTCGCGCCCGCCATATCCCGACGGCGCCTTGCCGCCGAAAGGAACGTGATAGTCGACCCCTGCGGTCGGCGCGTTGATCATCACCATGCCGGCGCGGACGCTGCGCCGGAACTGCTCGGCGGCGTGCAGGCTGCGCGTGCAGATCCCGGACGAAAGCGCATATTCGGTGTCGTTGGCGACGGCGATCGCTTCGTCGAGATCGGCGACTTCGATCAGCCCCGCCACCGGCCCGAACACTTCCTCGCGGTTGAGCTTCATCTCCGGCCTCGTTCCGGCGAACAATGTCGGGCGCATGTAGAGCCCCTCGCTCTTCACCGCGATCGGCTCTCCGCCGGCGATCATCTCCGCGCCGTCGGCGGTGGCGCTTTCGACGAACGCGAGGTTGCGCTCGAGCTGCCGATCATTGGCGACCGGCCCGATCTGGCTGTCGCTCGCCAGCGCATGGCCGACGCGGAGCTCCGAGGTCCGCCGGGCCAGAGAGTCGGCGAAAGCGTCGTGGATGCCCGTGGTCACGATCAGGCGGCTCGAGGCGGTGCAGCGCTGGCCGGTCTGGAAGAAGCTGCCCTGCAGCGCCACTTCGACCGCCAGATCGAGGTCGGCATCGTCGAGCACGACCAGCGCGTTCTTGCCGCCGAGCTCGAGCTGGACCTTGGTCATCGAGCGGGCGGCCTGCGCAAGGATCGTGCGCCCCACTCCGGTCGATCCGGTGAAGCTCACCGCGTCCACGCCCTCAATCAGCATCTCGCCGAACAGCCGGCCGTCGCCCATCAGCAGGTTGACGACGCCCTCGGGAGCGCCCGCCTCGGCCATGATCTCGACCAGCGCCAATGCGATCCCCGGCGCGAATTCCGAAGGCTTGAGGATGAGGCTGTTGCCGTAGGCGAGCGCCGCCGCCGTTTTCCACGCCGGGACAACCAGCGGGAAATTCCACGGCGTGATCAGCAGCACGACCCCGACCGGCTCGCGCTCGACCGAGACCATATGGCCTTCGCGCAAGCCGGGCAGGAAGGCGCCGTTGATGCGCAACGCTTCGCCGGCGAAATAGCGGAAGATCTGCGCGCTGCGCAGAACCTCGCCGGTCGCGTCGGCCAGGACCTTGCCTTCCTCCGACGCCAGGATCAACGCCAGCTCGCCGCGCCGCGCATCGAGCCGGTCGGCGATACGGAACAGCAGGTCGGCACGCTCCTGGATCGTGGTGTGCGCCCAGCCCGGCTGGGCGGCGCGCGCGGCGGCGAGCGCGTCGGCCGCGTCCTCGGTCGTCGCCCAGGCGAATTGTCCTGGCACTTCAGCAAGATCGGACGGGTTGCGGATCGGCTCCATCTGCTGGCTGTCACGCCACAGACCGCCGATCAGATTGCAACCGAATTTCATCCACCCGCGCCCTAATGAGTCGTTTCTTGTCGAACGTCGGGATGATGTAGGACGTTAGGGAATATTCAATCCAATACTAGTTTCGCGCTTCTTGATTTGGTTTTCGTATCAATTGCCGGCGCTTTCGCTCCTGAAATGGCGGGCTAGTTGTGGAGCCTCAATAGGTTGTTCGCATCGAGGCCGAGGCGGCTGATGGGTGTTTTGGATTTTAGGCTGCCGTGTGGGCGGTGCCAATTGTAATTGTGGAGCCACGGATCGAGCGCAGCTTTGC
>NZ_JAKFCG010000125.1:0-1638 GCF_036677245.1 Sphingomonas sp. | reverse complement strand
CCTCGCTCTGCGCGAGGCCTATGCCGCCGAGACCAGCGCCTTCTATGGCGCACCGATTTCCGCGAACGAGGTCGCGATCACCGCCGGCTGCAACCAGGCCTATGTCGTGACGATGATGGCCCTCGCCCGCGCCGGCGACAATGTGCTGCTGCCGACGCCCTGGTATTTCAACCACGAGATGACCCTGAACATGCTCGGCATCGAGCCGCGCGCCCTGCCCTGCGACCCGGCGCAAGGCTTCGTGCCGGACGTCGCCGTCGCCGAGAGCCTGATCGACGCGCGCACCCGCGCCATCGTCCTGGTCACCCCGAACAACCCGACCGGCGCGGTCTATCCGCCAGCGACCATCGCCGCCTTTGCCACGCTCTGCCGCAGGCGCGGTCTCTGGCTCGTGCTCGACGAGACCTATCGCGACTTCCTGCCCGAGGGCGCTGGCCACTCGCATGAACTCTTCGCCGCAAGCGACTGGCGTGATTCGCTGATCGGCCTCTACAGCTTCTCAAAAGCCTATGCCGTGCCGGGCTGGCGGCTGGGCGCGATCACCGCCGACGTCGATATGCTGGCGCAGATCGGCAAGGTGCTCGACTGCGTCCAGATCAGCCCCGTTCGGGCCGGCCAGAGCGCCATCACCTGGGGCATTGACGGCATCCGCGCCTGGCGCGAGGCCAACCGTGCCGAGATCAACGCCCGCGCCGAGCTGTTCCGCCGGGCGATGGCGCCGCTCAACGGCTGGAATGTCCTCGCCGCCGGCGCCTATTTCGCCTATCTCGCCCACCCGTTCGAAGGCGTGCCGGCGGCGGAGGTGGTCCGCCGCCTCGTGCAGGAGCGCGGCGTGCTCGCTTTGCCCGGCCCCTATTTCGGCCCGGGCCAGGAGCGGCACCTGCGCATCGCTATCGCCAATGTCGGCGCGGAGCGGCTCGGCGAGCTCGGCGACAGGCTGAAGGGCTTTTCGCTCTGAGCGCTCGGCCGGTTTGAAGCACGACGAGCCCTCGTCCTGAGAGCTTGGCCGAAAATGCTGCGCTCGTTTTCTGGAGGTTGGGCTTCGACATCAACAACGGTGTCATCCCGGACGTAGCGAAGCGGAGATGCGGGATCCATTCCGGAGCCTTCCCAGAAGAGGTTCCGGAATGGGTCCCTGGTCTCCCTGCGGTCGCCCGGGACGACACTCGCCTTTTTCGGCAAGCGGCCCGCTCAGCCCTTCGCTGCCGCGCAGCGGCTCTCGGAGAGCGGCCAGACGGCGTCTTCAGGCGCGATCTTGCGCACGATCTCGAAGTAGTCCCAGGGCTGCTTCGAATCCGCCGGCTTCTTGACCCTGGCGAGGTACATCTCGCGCAGCACGCGGCCATCGGCGCGGATCTTGGCGTCCTTGGTGAAGGCGTCATTGATCGGCATGGCGCGCATCGCGGCGGCGACCTTGTCGGGATTGTCCGTGCCGGCCTGCTTGATCGCCTTCAGATAATGCAGCACCGAGCCGTAGACGCCGGCATGCAGCATGGACGGCATCATGCCGGCCTTCTCCATGAACTGCTTCGACCAGGCCCGCGACGGCTCGTCGAGATCCCAGTAGGAGGCGGTCGTCAGATAGGTGCCCTGCGTCGCCTTGAGGCCGAGGCTGTGCACGTCCTGCAGGAAGAAGAT
>NZ_JAKFCG010000124.1:0-5990 GCF_036677245.1 Sphingomonas sp. | reverse complement strand
CGACCTGTTCGTCGAGCAGGAAGGCACGACCCGCGACATCGGCGAGGCGATGCTCGACTTCAACTGGCTGCAGGCGATGGAGAATTCGGTCGATCCGCACCATGTCGAATGGCTGCACGGCGCGTTCATGAACGCCGATCGCGCGCTCAAGGGCATGCCGGAGGTGAAGCTCACCGCCAAGAAGCACAAGAAGGTCGGCTTCAGCGAGTTCGAATATGGCATCATCAAGCGCCGTGTCGTCGAAGGCGGGACCGAGGAGGACGACGATTGGAAGATCGGCCATCCTTTGGTCTTCCCGCACATGCTCAAGCTCGCCGGCGCGGGCATCGGCCAGTTCCAGATCCGGGTGCCGATCGACGACGTCAACACTTGGCACCTCTGGTACAATGTCTGGAAGACGCCGGTGCCGATGCCCCGGCAGATCACGATCCCGTCCTACACGGTGCCGCTCAAGGACGAGGACGGCAATTGGATCCTCGACTATATTGACGCTCAGGACATCTCGGTCTGGGCCGAGCAGGGCCGCATCGCCGACCGCAGCAAGGAGACGCTCGGCGCCTCGGACAAGGGCATTGCGATGTACCGGAGGATGCTGCTCCAGCAGGTCAAGGTGGTCGAGGAAGGCGGCGATCCGATCGGCGTCGTGCGCGATCCCGAGGTCGCCAAGTTCATCGAGCTCCAGACCGAGGCGAACAAGCTCGGTGACGCGATGGGCTTCGTCTATCTGATGCTGACCGAGCAGGCGGCGCGCTACTCGCCGTTCAATCGCCAGCTGATCGAGCGGTTCGGCTTCCTCGAGGCAGCCGCCGCGGAATGAGCGAACCGAACAAGCTCGCCTTCGGCGTTCTCGGTATGGGAGCGCCGGGGGCGGTGTTCGCCAACGAGATCATCGACCATCCGCAGCTCCGCCTCGTCGCAGGCTGCGATCCGCGCGAAGCCGCGTTGGAGCCGTTGCAGGCGCTCGACGGCGTCGCCGCCTACACCGACATCGATCAGCTGATCGCCAATGACGAGATCGACGCGGTCGTCATCGCGACGCCGACGCCGATGCATTGCGACCATGCCGTCCGGCTGCTGCGTGCCGGCAAGCATCTGCTGATCGAGAAGCCGGTCGCGGCCACGCCCGCCGAAGGGCGGCTGATCGCCGAAACCGCGCGAGAGACCGGCCGCACCGTCGTCATCGGCGTCTCGCACAGCTATGAAACGCCGCTGCGCGCGATGCGGGCGCTGATCGATTCCGGCCGCTTCGGGCCGCTGCGCAGCATCAACGCGCTCAATTACAACGACTGGTGGTACCGGCCGCGCCATCCCGACGAGCTCGACAGCAACAAGGGCGGCAGCGTCGCCTATCGCCAGGCGGTCCATCACGCCGACATCTTGCAATATCTGACCGGCGGCAGGACTCCGCGCGCGGTGAGCGCGCAGACCGGCTCGTGGGCGCCCGAGCGCGCCGGCATCGGCAGCTATTCGGCGCTGCTGCGCTACGACGAGGCGCTGACCGCCTACATCTTCTACAGTGGCTACGACCATTTCCCGGCCAGCGAGCTGACCTTCGGACAGGGCGAGGGCGGCGCGGCGAAGGAGACCTACGGGTCCTCGCGGCGGCGGATCGAAGCGGTCACCGCCGAGGAGGAGGCGCAGTTCAAGTACGGGCCACCCGAGGTCTCGCGGCGCGGCGCCCTGTTCGTCAAGCCGCAGGGCCCCGTGACGTTCGGGCTGGTGATCGCGAGCTGCGAAGGCGCCGATCTTCGGGTCGGACCGGAAGGGCTTTTGGTCTATTCGACCCAGGGCCGCCACGAGGTGAAGCTCGACGGCATCGCCGGTGGTCGCAGGGTGGTGCTCGACGAATTGATCGCCGGCATCGCCGGCGAGCCGCTCACCCATGATGCCGAATGGGGCACGCGCAACATCGAGCTGTGCACGGCGATCGTAACCTCCGGCGAGCGCGGACAGGAAGTCGAGATGTCCGGGTTCGTCGCGCCGTTTCCACCGTCTCACGACCGCGCGCTGATCGACGCTGTCACCGCAAGATATCAAGAGGCGGTGGTCGGAGCCGAGCCGAAGATTGCCAACGGCTAGCATTGCACGAAAAGGTGGGCCCCGGCTTTTCGCAACAAGCAATGCGGTGCCAAACGGCTAAATCCAGCCTCTGAAATCGCAGGCGCCGGTCAAGAACGGCACCCCGATTTGCGGCGTTCGTGGGTGGGTGCGATGGTCTAGGTGCGGCACAAATACCACGGAGCAGAAGGTTCTAAGCGCCAAAACGGACAGAGTTTGACCGTCCATGTGTTGGCGTTATGATAATATAAACAATAAAATCTTGGGGAGAGGAAAATGAGCAAAAACAAGTTGTTGGCGGCTGTCTCGGCCTTGTCGTTCATTGGCTGCTGGTCCACCGGCGCGGGCGCGCAGGAGGCGGCGGTACAGCCGGCGGACCAGGGCGAAGCCGAAAAGCCCGACTACGGCATCGAAGACATTGTCGTCACGGCGCGCAAGCAGTCCGAAGATATCCAGGATGTCCCTTTGTCCGTCACCGCGGTCAGCGGCACGACCCTCGAGCGGCGCGGCCTCCAGAACGTCAAGGATCTTGCGCAGTCGGTGCCCAGCCTCAGCCTGATCGGCTCCAACACCGCGCGCGCCTCGGCGCTCCAGATCCGCGGCATCGGCTCGTTCGGCCTCAATCCCGGCATCGAGCCCAGCGTCGGCGTCTATTTCGACGGTGCCTATCAGAAATCGGCCGCGGCGGTGCTGTCGTCCAACCTGCTCGACCTCGAGGCGATCGAAGTGCTGCGCGGCCCGCAAGGCACGCTTTACGGCCGCAACACGCCGGTCGGGGCGGTCATCGTCCGTTCGCGCGCCCCGAGCCAGAACACCGAAGGCATGGTCCAGGCCGGCATCGGCAATTACGGCACCAAATATGTCCAGGGCTTTATCGGCGGCGGACTCAGCGAGGAGCTTGCCGGCCGCGTGTCGCTCAACTTCAACACGCGCGACGGCTATGATTACAACATCAACACCCAGTCGCATATCAACGACACCGAGCAATTCACCGGCCGCGCCCGGCTGCGCTGGACGCCGAGCTCCAGCTTCACCGGCGACTTCATTGCTTTCTACACGCGGGTGAAGAACCATTGCTGCGTCGGCGACAACGTCGATCCGTTCGGACCGTTCGGGATCGCGACCCCGGGCTTCCTGGCTGCGATGCAGACCGCGCTCGGGCGCCCCTACACCAACCTCACGAGCCGCGATCATATCGTCGACAGCGACGAGGACCCGCTCGAGATCCTCAAGAATTTCGGTGGCTCGTTCACCGGTGAATTCGGTCTCGGCGGTGGCCACACGCTGACCTCGATCACCGCCTATACCGGCACGCGCATGAATTCGCCGCGCAGCGCGCCCCATGCCCAGCCGCTGCTCGCTTATACCAGCTCGTTCACCAACCCGATCGACACCTGGAGCGAGGAATTGCGCCTCGCCTCGTCGCTCGACCAGAGGCTGAGCTACCAGTTCGGCGCCTATCTGTTCCACGAAAAGACGTCGTTCCACGAGGAGCGCACGACGGTGAGGCCGAACCGCGTCTTCCCCGACGGCACGATGCTGCCCGGCGGGCTGACCGCATTCTACGACTTCCACCAGAAGACGTTCAGCATCTCAGGCTATGGCCAGGCGACGTTCGCGATCACCGACGCGTTCCGCTTCACCGGCGGCGGGCGCTACAGCTACGACCGCAAGCGCGCCTCGGCCGTGAGCACGGTCACGCCGGGTGCTCCGGCCAACTTCAGATCGCAGTTCCCGACCAACAGCGAGCCGCGGCTGCGCTACAACGAATCGAAGTTCACCTGGCTGGCCAGCCTGCAATATGACGTCACCCCGGACGTGATGGCCTACGCCACCGCGTCGACCGGATGGAAATCGGGCGGCTTCAGCGGCCGCGCGGTCGCGCCCGGGACGCCGGTCGTGTTCGGGCCGGAGAATGTCCGCAACTACGAGCTCGGCACCAAGGCGACCTTCCTGGATCGCCGCCTGCTGTTGAACGTCTCCCTCTACAAGATGAGGGTCAAGGGCTTCCAGGATTCGATCAACAATCCGGTGTCCGGGGCGGGCTTCATCGTCGGCAATGCCGGCACGATCCACACCAAGGGAGTCGAGGCCGAGATGCAGGCGAGGCCGATCCCCGAGCTGCTGCTGTTCGGATCGCTCACCTATCTCGATTCGCATTTCTCCAATTATTCCGCGGCCCCCTGCTACACCGGCCAGACTCCTAACGGATCGCGGCCGGGGACCTGCAACGTCAACGGCCTGACTCCGCAGAACAGCCCCAAATGGCGCTATTCGGTGGGAGCGGAGGTAACCAAGGAGATCACCGCCAGCGGCATCAGCGCCTTCGTGCGCGGCGACGCCAATTACATCGGCGATCAATATCTGTTCGCGACGCTCGATCCGCGCTCGCTGGAAGAGAGCTACACGATCGTCAACGCCCGGCTCGGGCTCGAGGGGGACGAGCAGAAATGGCGCGTGTCGCTGTGGGCGAAGAACATCACGAAGGAGGATTATTTCACCCTGATCGCGCCGGTCGCCAACGGCGGCTTCTTCAGCAACGGCGGCCGCGCGGGGGTCTCCGGGCCGTTGATCGGCATCAACGGCGCGCCTCGCACCTATGGCATCGAAGCGAGCATGAAATTCTGACGACATGAACAAAGGGCTGCCGGCCAGCACGCGGGCCGGCAGCCTCGCCGCGGAAGAGTGACGACGGATTGTGATGGCGTTCCCGGGATGAATACAGTGGCTTGCTGCGCCGGACTCATCGGCATCGCGTTGATGTCGGCTGCAGCCGTCGTGCCAGCGGAAGCGGAAACGGGCGCCGACCAGCGGCCCACCGAGCAGATTGCCAAGGGCGGCGCGCTCTACGCCGAAGGCTGCGCAAGCTGCCATGGCGTCGACCTCCAGGGCGACAGCGGACCGGCGCTGCGTCCGCTCGCGGCGCTCAAGCAGCCGCAGGGCGCCGCCGCAAGCGCTGCCGATCTCGCGCGCTGGATCAGACTGAACATGCCGGTGGCCGATCCCGGTTCGCTGACGAGTGCGCAGGCGCATGACGTCACCGCTTTCATTCTCGCGCGCAGCGGTGTCAGCTGGGGCGCCGAGCCGCTCGCGGCGGCGAACAGTCCAACGATATTCCTCCGAAAGGCAAAGTGATGAACGACGGCGATCCCGACAAGTCAGGGCCGGTTCCATCGGCAAGTCCCGGCGAGGAGAAGGGCCAGGATGCGGGATTCGTCAGCTCGGCGATCGCCGGCCGCCGCGACATCCTCAAGGGCTTTCTCGTCACGGGCGGGCTGATCGCCGCAGCGGATGCCGCCGCACAAACCGCGCCCGAGGGCGGGACGCCGCCCGCGGCGCCGCCCACGGCTCCCACCCCAATGGGTGCCGCCAGCGGGGCGCACGCCGAATTCGCGCCCCCTGCGGCCGGGACGCATGAGCTCACCGTCGATCGCGCCAATTCCGACGTGATGGTTGACGTCATCAAGTCGCTCGGGATCGAATATGTCGCCGCGAACCCCGGATCGTCGTTCCGCGGGCTCCACGAATCACTGATCAACTACGGCGGCAACAAGGCTCCGGAGCTCCTCACCTGCCTGCACGAAGAGACGTCGGTCGCGATGGCGGCCGGCTATGCCCGCGTGACCGGCAAGCCGATGGCGGTGATGCTCCACGCGACCGTCGGCCTCCAGCACGGTTCGATGTCGATCTATCACGCCTTCGCCGATCAGGTGCCGGTGCTGATGTTCATGGGCGCATCGCTCGATGCGGCGACGCGGCGGCCGTATATCGAGTGGATGCATTCGGTGCAGGACGGCGCGGCGCTGGTGCGCGACTTCACCAAATGGGACGATCAGCCGATCTCGATGCAGCATTTCGCCGAATCGACCGTCCGCGCGGTCAAGCTCGCGACGACCGCGCCGATGGGGCCAACATTGATCTCGGTCGACACC
>NZ_JAKFCG010000123.1:0-16949 GCF_036677245.1 Sphingomonas sp. | reverse complement strand
GGCGGCGGAATGCCTCCCCAGGTCGTTGGCGAAGGCAAAGGCGTCGTCAAATTCTTCAACTCGCAAAAGGGCTTCGGCTTCATCGTCCGCGATGACGGCGGCGAGGATGTGTTCGTGCACATTTCCGCCGTCGAGCAAGCCGGCCTGACCGGCCTTGCCGAGGGTCAGCCGCTCGAATTCACCTTGGTGGATCGCGGCGGACGCGTGTCTGCGACGGACCTCAAGATCGAGGGCGATCCGCTCCCGGTCGAGGAACGCGCGCCGCGCGAAGGTGGCTTCGGCGGCGGCGAACGTGGCCCGCAGCGCCAGCTGACCGGCGAGAAGGCCAGCGGGACGGTCAAGTTCTTCAACGCGATGAAGGGCTTCGGCTTCATCAGCCGCGACGATGGCCAGCCCGATGCCTTCGTCCATATTTCGGCGGTCGAACGCGCCGGCATGGTCAGCCTCAACGAAGGCGACCGGCTCGAGTTCGAGCTCGAGATCGATCGGCGCGGCAAGACCGCGGCGGTCAACCTCCAGCCGATCCAATAAGCGAATCGCCGCAAGGCGTGATGATGAGCCCGGCCGCTCGCTGAGCGCGCCGGGCTTTTTCATGCCTGTGCCGGAACGGGATCGGGAGGATTGAGCGGCACCTGCCGCTCTCCGACACCCCCCCAATCCTCTCCCGCGAGGGGAGAAGATTGCAAAGAGTCGGCGCCCGAATCAGCGGCGCTCACGTCGCCATGCGCAGCAATGTCTCGATGCGATCGGCTTCGGCCGCCGGCTTGTCGGTGCGGATCCGGGCGATGCGCGGGAAGCGCATCGCGAGCCCGGACTTGTGGCGCTTGCTGGCGTGGATCGAATCGAACGCGACTTCGAGCACCAATATCTTCTCGACCTCGCGCACCGGCCCATAGCGCTGCACCGTGTTGTTGCGCACGAAGCGATCGAGCCACATCAATTCCTCGTCGGTGAAGCCGAAATAGGCCTTGCCGACCGGCAACAGCTCGCCGCTCTCGGCCCAGCAGCCGAACGTGTAATCCGAATAATAGCTCGATCTTTTGCCGCTGCCGCGCGCCGCGTACATCAGCACGCAATCGGCGGTGAGCGGATCACGCTTCCATTTGTACCACAGGCCGGTCTTGCGGCCGGCGACATAGGGGCTGTCGCGGCGCTTGAGCATCACCCCTTCGATCGCCGCGTCGCGCGCACCGGCGCGGATCGCCTCGAGCTCGTCGAAATCACTGGCCTCGATCAACGCGGACAGATCGAAGCGGGCCGGGTCCAGGCCCGGCACGAAGGCTTCGAGCCGCACGCGGCGCCCTTGCCAAGGCAGCGCGCGGACATCCTCCTCGCCGTCGAACAAGATGTCGTAGAGGCGGACGAAGGCCGGGAAGTCGCTCAGCATCTTTGGCGAGACGATCTTGCGGCCGAGCCGCTGCTGAAGCGCGTTGAAGCTGGCGGCGGCGCCGCCATGCGCCTGTGCGCCCTGGGCCTCGCCTTTGACGAGCAGCTCGCCGTCGACCACTCCGTCGCGGCCGAATGCCGCGGCGATCTCGGGGAAGGTGCGGCTGATGTCATCGCCGGCGCGGCTGTAGAGGCGCGTCTCGCCGCCGACGCCGACGATCTGCACGCGGATGCCGTCCCATTTCCACTCCGCGGCATAATCTTCGAGCGACAGCCGCTGATCGTCGAGTGCGTGGGCGAGCATGAACGGCCGGAACACCGGCACGTCGCGCGAGGTGGGTTGCGCGGCGCGGCCTTCGGCCCAGGCGAACAACGGCTCGTACGGCGGGCCGATCGCGTGCCACACTTCCTCGACCGCATCGACGTCGAGCCCGAACGCCTCGGCCAGCGCCAGCTTGGCCAGCCGGGCCGAAACGCCGAGGCGCAGCTCGCCGGTGGCCAGCTTGAGCAAAGCATAGCGGCCGCTCGCATCGAGATGATCGAGCATCCGCGCCAGCGCCTGCGGCGCCTCCGACCGCCCGAGCCCCGCGAGCCGTTCGACGACCGCGCCGATACCCAGGCTGCCGTCGTCGACGTCGGCCGGCTGGTCGATCGCCTTCGGCCACAGCAGCGCCGCCGTCTCCGCCAGGTCGCCGACATAATCGCGGCTCATGTAGAAGAGCGCGGGATCGACCCTCTCCTCGACGATCGCGCGGATCGCCGCCGGCTTGACCGCC
Organism: Sphingomonas sp.; assembly: GCF_036677245.1. Taxonomy (GTDB): domain Bacteria; phylum Pseudomonadota; class Alphaproteobacteria; order Sphingomonadales; family Sphingomonadaceae; genus Allosphingosinicella. Next base: position 14,787 of record NZ_JAKFCG010000123.1, on the reverse strand, counting down.
GGCATGTTGAGCTCGCCGGTCAGCGCCGCCAGCGCATAGCCGCGGTCGGGATCGGGCGTGCGCTTGAGATAGTCGCCGATCAGCCGAAGCTTGGCGTTGCGCGAACGGGTGTAGACCAGGGCATCGAGAAGCTGGGAAAAATCGCGCATCGGCGGATCAACGCATCCGGGCTAAAGTAAGCGTCATGGGAAGGCTAATCGCGGCGGCGCTTCGCGTCATCCTGCTTGTTGCCGCAGCGGCCGGAGCTGTGCTGCTGTTCGGATATTGGCAGGCGACCTCCGACCCGTCGCTGCGAAGCGCCCGGATCGCGCTTGGGGATTGGCCGGCCTGCGCGCCCGGTTCGCGCCATCCTGATCTCCGATCTGCATGTCGCCGGTCCGGACATGCCGCCCGAACGGCTGCGCCGCATCGGCGGCCGGCTTTGAGCTGCGGCGATGGTGCCTGCGGGAACGACATCGCCGACCTGATGTTGAGCCCCCGTCAGGCGAGCTGACGCAGGGAGATAGAAATGCTTCGAGCCATAGGATGCGTGGTGCTGGCCGTGATCGTCATCGCGCTGCTGATCGTCTTCGGACTGCTCGACGCAATCTTCTAAGCTGGCCTGACGCCCGGGCTTCGCTCAGGCGCCGCGGCCGGTCTCGAACAGGAACCAGGCGCGCTCTTCGGCGAGATCGGTCCACTCGTCGATCATGCCGGCGGTGGCGTTGTCGCCCGCTGCCTCGACCGCTTCCTTGGCTTCGCGGAGCAGCTCGACATATTTGAGATTGTCGCGATGGAGCTCGGCAAGCATCGCCTTGGCGCTGACGAAGTTCTCGTCATTGTCCTCGATCCGCTGCAGCCGCGCGACATGGCCGATCGAGCGCAATGTCGTCGCGCCGATCTTGCGCACCCGTTCCGCGATCGCATCGGTCGTGCCGAGGATCTGCGTCGCCTGCTCGTCGAGCATCAGATGATAGTCCCGGAAATGCGGGCCCGAGACATGCCAGTGGAAATTCTTGGTCTTGAGATAGAGCGCATAGCTGTCGGCGAGCAGCGCGTTCAGCGCGTCGGCGACAGAGGTGATCGCATTGGTCTCCAGATCGCTCGGGGTCTTCAGCGCTGCCGGCGTGGCCACCATTCGTCTCCTTCGGTTTGGGACGAGGTAAAAACAAAGCGGGCCGCAAAGGGTGCCGGAAGAATTTCGTATCTGAGTGATCGGGAGAATAGATCAATGGCCGCAGCGGCGGCGCGCAATCAGGTCAGGCGCAGCGCGCCGACCGCGACGATGAAGCCGGCCACCAGGAACAGGCAGGCCACGCCGATCCGGATCGCGGTCAGCGGCAGCACATCGCCGAGCCGCTGCCCCAACACGGCGGCCGGGGCGCTCGCGAGGACGATGCCCGCCGCCGCGCCGAGCGCCGCGAGCGGCAGCGAATCATATTGCGCCGCGAGCGCGCCGGTGAGGAATTGGGTCTTGTCGCCGAACTCGGCGATGAAGAAGCCGCCTGCCGCCGTGATGAAGGCCGGGGTCTTCCAGCCCGCGACATTCATCCGTGGCCGAAGCGAGATCAGGCTGCCGCCACCGGCGAACAGCAATGCCAGCGCGACGAGCAAGGAAATCGCACGCAGCGTGATCATGTCGTGGATGACGATGCCGCCGGCCGCTGCGATCAGGCTGTTGGCGAGAGCCGCCACCGCGACGCCGGCGAGGATCGCGCCCGGGCGGCCGTAACGCGCCGCAAGCGCGACGACGAGCAGCTGGGTCTTGTCGCCGAACTCGCCAAGCCCGGCGGCAATGAAGGTCGTGAGGAGCGGTTCCACCGAGTGGCTTTGGGATTCAGGCTGTGGCGGTCAGGCGTCGAGCCGGACCGACACCGAGGCAATGATCGCTTCGCTGGCCTGGTCGTCGCTGCGGCTGCAGTCGATCGCATCATGCAGGCGGTCGAGGTAGAGCGCGGTCGGGCAGCTCGCCCGCCGCCTATTGCCGTCCTGCGCCACGGCGCGCTCGAGCGCTTCGGCAAGGCGGACGGTCGGCAACAGCCCGTAAGTGGCGGCAAGATTGCGGATGGCGCTGATCGATGCGGCGATATCGCGTGCGGAGGCCCGTGCGGTGGCCCGTGTGGAGGTGCCGGCCCAAAGCCGCTCGAGGCCTGCCAGCCGCTCGCCGAGCTCGGCCCGCACCAGCATCATCGCGTCACGCTCTTCGCGCATCCCCCTGCTCCCACTGTCGCTGAGGGGAAGATGCGCCCACATGCTTACCAAATGGTTACTTGGATGGTTACGCGTGGTTACAGCGTGGCGCGCGGGCGTTCGCGGGCCGCTCCACTCCCGCTGTCGCCTTGACAGCGGCAGAGGAAGGAGGCAGAGGCACGGCCGATATGGCGGCGGCAACGCCGCTCTTTTTCATTCATCCTTATTCAAGAGGCTGTCATGGCCAAGCCAGCAACCGTCAAGATCAAGCTCGTCAGCTCGGCCGACACCGGCTTCTATTATGTCACCAAGAAGAACCCGCGGAACATCACCGAGAAGATGACCTTCCGCAAATATGACCCGGTCGCGCGCAAGCACGTCGAGTTCCGGGAAGCCAAGATCAAATAAGCCACGGAATGCCCTGCGCGCTCCTGCGCGGCATTGCTGTGATCCTCGGTTGAGAGTGTCCGTTTCCCGGCCGCTGCCGGCGCTGCGCATGCTCGTGCTCCTCGCGGCGCTGTTCTTCATCGGCCGCTTCGCGCCGCCGGCCCTGCTCGCCCCGTCGCGGACTGATGGGCCGGCGCTCATCCTCTTCAAGCCCGTCGTGCTCGACAGCCGCAATCCGGCGCGGACGAAGCTCGGCGCGCTCACCTATCTTGGCGGCTGGTCGCTCGACAGCCCCAATCGCGGCTTCGGCGGCATCTCGGCGATCCACGTCGACAAGCGCTCCGTGGTCGCGCTGAGCGATGCCGGCGCGCTGATCCGCTTTTCGCTTCCCAAAGGCACGAGCGTGCGCGGCAGCATCGCCCCGTTGCCGGTCGGGCTCGACATGCCGGTGGCCAAGCGCGACCGCGACACCGAATCGATGGTGCTGTTCGGCGGCCACGCCTGGATCGGCTTCGAATGGCGCGGCGCGATCCGGCGCTATGTCACGGGCAGCGGCAGCGCAGGCTGGCGCAGCGACGCCGATCATGCCCCGGCGGCGATGCGCAAATGGCCCAACAACAGCGGTGCCGAAGGCATCGTTCGGCTGAAGGACGGGCGCTTCCTGGTGTTTTCCGAAGGGGCGATGCGCAAGGACGGCACCAGCGAGGTGCTGGAGTTCGACGGCGATCCGGCGGTCGCCGGGACATCGGCGCACAGTCTCGGCTACCGCGCCCCGCCCGGCTATCGGCTGACCGACGCCGCAGTCTTGCCCGACGGCCGGCTGCTGCTGCTCAACCGCCGCTTCTCGATGCTCGAGGGTGTTGCGGCGAAACTGGTCGTGGCGCGGCCGCCGCGGCCTAGCGGCGCCGCGATCATCGCCGGCGACGAGCTCGCCGACTTCGAATCGGTGACGGTCGACAATATGGAGGCGCTGAGCGTCACCCGCGAAGCGGGCCGCACGATCGTCTGGATTGCCTCGGACGACAATTTCAGCCCGCTCCAGCGGACGCTGCTGCTCAAGTTCGCGCTGAACCAATAGGTCGGCGGTCAGCCCCGCGTGGCTATTCTCAATGGGCCTGACGGCAGACGCCGCGACTGCGCCCGGCGTGGCGAAGCGCGATCAGGCCGAAGCCGTCTCGACTGCCTTCTTCGCGATCTCGCGCTTGAGGCGGCGTGCGTTGAGGCTCAATTTGTCCTCGGATGTCTTGCGCAGCCAATTGTCGAGACCGCCGACATGCTCGACCGAACGCAGGCCGTTGGTCGACACGCGCAGCTTGACGCTCCGCCCGAGCGCATCGGAGATCAACGTCACATTCTGCAAATTGGGCAGATAGGTGCGCTTGGTCTTGTTGTTGGCGTGGGACACGTTGTTTCCCACCAGCCGGCCCTTCCCGGTCAGCTCGCAAATGCGCGACATTTTATCTCTTCCTGGATTGGGGAACAGGTTCCCCCTGAAAGGGGGCGCGGATAGCTGCAAGCGCCGCTCGCGTCAACTGTCGTTCGTTGTCGGCTTCGCCTCCGGCACCGAACAAAGACGCGGAGCCGGCCGGTGCGGCCCTCAAACCAAAAGTCGTTGCGGGAGTGCAACCGATCGGCTCAAGCCGCGTTGTTTCGCCCTGAGCCTCCAGTGGCTCACAGTGGAGGAAAATTATGTCCCGTAAAGTCCTGGCCGTTTTGGCCGTCATCATTCTGGTCGTGATCGTGCTGTTCGCGACCGGCTTCTGGTCCATCAATCAGACCCGCGAAGGCGAGCTCCCCGATGTCGACGTGAGCGCCGAGGGCGGCCAGCTGCCGGGCTTCGACGCCGATTCCAAGGAAGTCGTGGTCGGCACGACCGAGACCGAGGTCGAGGTGCCCAAGGTGGAGACCGAGACGACCACCGTCGACGTGCCGGTGATCGGCGTCAAGGACAGCGGCGAGTAACAAGGATCTGGGAGGAGGGTTGCGATGCCAGTCGGACTCATCATTGCAGCTCTCCTCCTGCCGCCGCTCGCCGTGTTCCTCGATCAAGGCGTGTCGCGCAATTTCTGGATCGATTTCGCGCTTACCTGCCTCGGCTTCGTGCCGGGCGTGATCTTCGCGCTGTACGTGCTGATCGCCAAGCGCCGCCCCACCAGCGCGCCAGTCACCGAGGCCAGCGCAACCTAGCATGACCCACGCGCAGCCGCGCTGGACCGGCCATCTGACCGTCCGGCGGCTCTGGCTTCGGCCAGCCGCGCGCCTTATCCTTGCCCATGGCCTTCCCGCTCCCCGAACCGATGAGGATCGCGCTCGACGCCGCGCGGCTGTCCGCGGCCGCGCATGAAGTGCCGGTCGGCGCGGTGATCATGCGCGGTGGGGACGTCATCGCGACGAGCGGCAATGCGATGCGCAATGCGCATGATCCGACCGCGCATGCCGAAATGGTCGTGCTGCGCGAGGCGGGGCGGGTGCTCGGCACCTCCCGGCTCGACGAATGCGATCTGTGGGTGACCTTGGAGCCGTGCGCGATGTGCGCCGGCGCAATCGCTCTGGCGCGGATCGCCCGGCTCTATTTTGCCGCCCCCGACCCCAAGGGCGGGGCGGTGCTGCACGGACCGCGCCTGTTCGGCCAGCCGAGCTGCCACCACGCCCCCGAAGTCTATGCCGGCATCGGCGAGCAGCAGGCGGCGGAACTGCTGCGCGATTTCTTCCGCGAGCGGCGGGCCTGATCCATGCCCTCTCTTATTCCTCCCCCGGTTTTCCGGGGGAGGGGACCGCGGAGCGGTGGAGGGGCGGCTTGACGAAAATCGCCCCTCCACCACCCTCCGGGTGGTCCCCCTCCCCTGCAAATGCAGGGGAGGAATCCTTCCTATTTACACGCGCGTGTCTTCGAGCGGGACGATCCTGATCTCGACCCGGCGATTGGCCTGCTTGCCGGCCTCGCTCATATTGTCGGCGACCGGCTGGCTCGCGCCGAACCCTTGGGTGCCGATCCGCGCCGGCGTGACGCCGCGTGCCGCGAGATAGTCGGCGACCGATTGGGCGCGGTTGCGCGAGAGCGGGATGTTGATCGCGTCGCCGCCGGTCGAATCGGTGTGGCCGTAGACGTCGATATAGGTCGACGGATAAGCGGCGAGCGTCTGCGCGACCTGATCGAGGGTCGACCTGAATTGCGGCTGGATGGCATAGCTGTTGGTGTCGAAGGTGACGCCCGCCGGCATGTTGAGCACCAGCTGATCGCCCTGGCGCGTCACATCGACGCCGGTGCCGGCAGTCCGTTCGCGAAGCTCGCGCTCCTGCTTGTCCATATAGGCGCCGATCGCGCCGCCGGCGACCGCGCCGATGCCGGCCCCGACGATCTTCTCGGTGCGATCGCGCTTGCCGCCGACCAGATCGCCGGCGAGATAACCGCCGACGACTCCGAGGCCGGCGCCGATCGCAGCCTTGGAGACGCTCCGTTCGCCAGTGGTGGGATCGGTGACGCAGGCCGCGGTGGCGGCGATGAGCGCCGATGCTCCGACGACGGCCGTGATACGCTTGGACGCAAACATGTCATTCCTTCCAATGTAGCTGTGGGGACGATTGGTCCCCAGAAGCCCAACCGTCGCGGCGCGCCGCTTGTTCCGCACCCGGCTCGATCCCGGTGCGGGCGCCGGCTCGCGTGCCCCGAGACGGAAGATGTTGGCGGGGGCGGGTGATCGCGGCTAAGGGAGGGCCGCAGCCATGGCGCCCGGACCTCCCCTGACACCTTTTCCCTGGTTCGACGTGCTCGTCATCATCCTGCTCGTCGCGCTCAACGGCGTGTTCGCGATGTCGGAGCTGGCGATCGTCTCGTCGCGCGAAGCGCGGCTGCGGGCGATGGCCAAGTCCGGCAGCCGCGGCGCGCAGGCGGCGCTCAAGCTCGCCGCCGACCCGGGGCGCTTCCTCTCCACCGTCCAGATCGGCATCACGTTGATCGGCATCCTCGCGGGTGCCTATTCGGGCGCAAGCCTCGGTGGGCCGGTGGCCGAGCGGCTCGCGGCGCTGGGCGTCGATGCGGAGCACGCCCAGACCCTCGGCTTCGTCCTCGTCATCGCGCTCACCACCTATGCGTCGCTGATCGTCGGTGAGCTGGTTCCCAAGCAATTCGCGCTTCGCGCCCCCGAGCCGATCGCGGCCTTCATGGCTGCGCCGATGATGTGGCTCGCCCGCGCGACCGCACCTTTGGTCTGGCTGCTCGACCGCTCGAGCGCGTTGATCTTCCGGCTGCTCGGCATGCAGCGCGAATCGAATCAGAAGGTCACGGCGGAGGAGCTCCACCTCGTCGTCGCCGAAGCGCATCACGCCGGCGTGCTCGAGGAGAGCGAGCGCGCGATCATCTCCGGCGTGGTGCGGCTCGCCGACCGGCCGACCCGCGAGGTGATGACGCCGCGCACCGACGTCGACTGGCTCGATGTCAACGCGACGCCGCAGCTGATCCGCGCGGCGATCCTCGAGACTCCGCACAGCCGCTTGCCCGTCGCCGAAGGCTCGGTCGACCAGTTGATCGGAGTCGTGCAGCTGCGCGACATCGTCGCCGCGCAGATCGAAGGCAGGCCGCTCAACCTGCGCGAGCTGATGCGCGACGCGCCGGTGGTGCCCGATCAGATGGACGCGATGGACGCGCTCGCCGTGCTTCGCTCGGCCGAAGTGCCGATGGCGTTCGTGCACGACGAATATGGCCATTTCGACGGTCTGCTGACGCCGGCCGACCTGCTGCGCGCGCTCGCCGGAGACTTTGCCTCGGACCAGGACGAGGATACCGATCCGCCGCTGATCGAGCGCGAGGACGGCAGCTGGCTGGTGTCCGGCTCGGTCTCGGCCGACGCGCTTTCGGACACGATCGGTATCTCGCTCCCCGAAGAGCGCGACTATTCGACCGCCGCCGGCTTCGCGCTGTCGGTGCTCAAGCATCTTCCGGAGACCGGCGAGCGCTTCGATTATGGCCGCTGGACGTTCGAGATCGTCGACATGGACGGCCGCAAGATCGACAAATTGCTGGTGTCGGGCGGAGCCCGGAGCGGGCATTAGCCTCGTTGTTATTCCTTCCCCGGTTTTCCCGGGGAGGGGGACTGCGCAGCGGTGGAGGGGCCCTTCACGAAATGCCCCTCCACCACCCTTCGGGTGGTCCCCCTCCCCTGCAAATGCAGGGGAGGAATTTGGGCAATTCAGGCTTTAGCGTGCGCCGCTGCCGAGATTGCCGAACGTCGCCTCGAAGCCGGCGGTGTCGCCGCGCGCCAGATAGCCGGCCTGCTCGACCAGCCGGTCGCGCGCGATGCGGCCGCGGAACTGCTCGAGCTGGGCGTCGAGCGCCTCGATCTGGGCCTGGCGGAGCGCTGCGAGCTGGGCGAAGCGCGTGATCCCCAGATCGTTGAGCTTGGCCGCGAGCTTCGGGCCGACCCCCTTGAGCGTCTGAAGATTGTCCGGGGGGAGAGCGTCGGCGGGGCCCGTGGCCGCGATCTCGTCGCGGACGTCGACGTCGAGGAACTCGCCGGCGATATCAGCGATGGCCGCCGCTTCGCCATCGAGCACCGAATCGCCGTCGTCGTCGTCTGCCGCCGCGGCCGGGCGGGCGGCTGGCGCCGGTGCCGGTGCTGGTGGCGGTGCAGCCACCGGCTGGGCAGTGTCGCGCGGGCGGACCTGGCTTTGCGCCGCGCCGCGCGCGCGCTTGACCAGCAACCAACCGACGATGATGCCGATCAGCAGCGCGACCAGGATCGGAATGAGATTGAGCTCGATCAGGCTTGTCATCGAATTTCCCTGCAGCAAGAAAGAGTGAGCGGCTCGACCAAGGCGGCCGGGATCAGGAGAAATCGCCGCGTTTGCGGACCGCGGCGGCCCAGCCGATGAAGAGGCCGAGCAGATAGGCGAGAGCGACCGGTATCAGGCTTTCGACGAGCAGCGGCAGCCCGCGTTCGTGCGGCCCCGGCTCATCCGCCCAATGCACCCGCGCCACCCCGTCGACCTCGTCCACCCGCTGGGTGAGGCCCTTGAGGCGGCCCTGGCCGTTGCGCTGGAACGGGTCGGCCGGCCCCGAAAGGGTGGCGGTTCGCGCCGGCGGGTCGCGGGCGAGCCGGACCTGGACACCAGGGATCTCGGCATCGGCGACGACCTTCGCCGCACGCGCCTCGAGCGCGCCGATATAGCTTTGCCCCTGGCCGAGCGGGCCGAGGTAAAGCCACGCGAACAGGATCGACGCTGCTAGTCCGATCACGAACTTCACGGCTGCGCTCATCGCTTCGACCCTCCTCGCCGCCGCTTTAGCCAGCGGCTCTTGCCGTGTCTATTTGCCGGGGCACTACGGGTTCAACCCGCGCGTGCGACTTCGCGCCAGCCGATGTCGCGGCGGCAGAAGCCCGAAGGGAAGTCGATCGCGTCGACCGCGGCATAGGCCTTGTCGCGCGCTTCGGCGATACCGCGGCCGGTCGCGGTGACGGCGAGCACCCGGCCGCCGCTTGCGACCAGGGTCTCCCCCTCGAGCGCGGTGCCGGCATGGAACACCTTGGCGCCGAGCGCCTCGGCCGCCTCGATGCCGGCGATGCGGCCGCCTTTCTCGGGCGTTCCCGGATAGCCGCGCGCGGCCATCACGACGGTCAGCGCGACCTCGGCGGAAAAACGCGGCGCCGCCGCGTCGCCGAGCGTGCCGTCGGCGGTGGCGAGCATCAGCGCGAGCAGATCGCCCTCGAAGCGGCTCATCAGCACCTGGCATTCGGGATCGCCGAAGCGCGCATTATATTCGATTAGCGAAGGCCCCGCCGACGTCAGCATCAAACCGGCATAGAGCACCCCCGAATAAGGCGTGCCGGCCTCGGCCATCGCGCGCACGGTCGGCTCGACGATCTCGCGCAGCGCGCGCGCCTCGAGCTCGGGCGTGAGGATCGGCGCCGGGCTATAGGCGCCCATCCCGCCGGTGTTCGGGCCGGTATCGCCGTCGCCCACCCTTTTGTGGTCCTGCGCCGAGCCGAACGGGACGACCTTGGTGCCGTCGGTCAGCGCGAACAGGCTGACCTCCTCGCCGTGGAGGAATTCCTCGATCACCACCGCGGTGCCGGCGCCGCCGAAGCCGCCTTCGAACATCGTGGCGAGCGCAGCCTGCGCGGCGGCGGCGGTTTCGGCGATGATCACGCCCTTGCCGGCGGCGAGTCCGTCGGCCTTGACCACCACCGGCAGGTCGAAATCGGCGAGCGCCTCGCGCGCCGTCTCCAGGCTGGTGGCGCGGACGTAGCGCGCGGTGGGAATGTTGTGACGCGCGCACAGATCCTTGGTGAAGCCCTTCGATCCTTCGAGCTGCGCGGGAATGCGATTGGGGCCGAACACCTTCACCCCCGCGGCGCGCAGCGCATCGCCCAGTCCCTCGACCAGCGGCGCCTCCGGCCCGATCACGACCAGCTCGACGGCCTCGGCCCGGCAGAAATCGATTATCGCCTCGTGGCTGGAGGGATCGAGCGCGACGATCTCCGCCTGCTCGGCGATGCCGGGGTTGCCCGGCGCCGCGAACAGCCTGTCCAGCATCGGCGATTGCGCAAGCTTCCACGCGAGCGCATGCTCGCGCCCGCCCGAGCCAATGAGCAGGACATTCATGAGTGATTTCCCTTCGTCTGACGACGGGCTGTTAGCAAGCGAGCTGCCGGGCGACAACGCGCCGGCTTTGTCGGTCTCCGAGCTGTCGATGGCGCTCAAGCGCAGCGTCGAGGAAAGTTTCGGCCACGTCCGCGTGCGCGGCGAGATTTCGGGCTGGAAGCGCGCGGCGTCGGGCCATTGCTATCTCTGCCTCAAGGACGACAAGGCGGTGCTCGACGGCGTCATCTGGAAGGCGACCGCCGGCGCATTGCGCTTCCGCCCGGAGGACGGGATCGAGGTCGTCGCGACCGGCAAGCTCACCACTTATCCCGGCCGCTCGCGCTACCAGATCGTGATCGAGCGGCTCGAGCTCGCCGGCCAGGGCGCGCTGATGGCGCTGCTCGACAAGCGCCGCCTCGCGCTCGCCGCCGAAGGGCTGTTCGATGCCGCGCGCAAGGTCCCGTTGCCGTTCCTGCCGCGGGTGATCGGAGTCGTCACCTCGCCGACCGGCGCGGTGATCCGCGACATCCTCCATCGCCTCGAGGACCGCTGCCCGACCCATGTCATCGTCTGGCCGGTGGCGGTGCAGGGCGAAGGCGCGGCAGCGCAGATCGCGGCCGCGATCCGCGGCTTCGACGCGATTGCACCGGGGGGAGCGATCCCGCGTCCCGACCTCGTCATCGTCGCGCGCGGCGGCGGCTCGATCGAGGATCTCTGGGCGTTCAACGAGGAGGAGGCGGTGCGCGCGGTCGCGGCCTGCTCGATCCCGATCATCTCGGCGGTCGGCCACGAGACCGACACCTCGTTGTGCGATTTCGCCGCCGACGTGCGCGCGCCGACGCCGACCGCCGCCGCCGAGATCGCCGTGCCGGTGCGCGGCGAGCTGATCGCCCAATTGCGCGAGCTCGGGCTGCGGACGGCACGCTGCGCGGCGCGCGCCCACGAGCGCGCCGCCGAGCAGCTCGATTTCACCGTCCGCCGCCTGCCCGCGCCGGACGGCCTGCTGGCGCCACAGCGGCAGCGGCTCGACGAGCTTGCCGAGCGGCTGCCGCGCGCGCTTTCGGCGCGTCTCAGCCACGCCCGCGCCGACCTGGGCGACGCGGCGGGCGCGCTGCGCCCTTCGCTGCTCGACGCGAGCTTGCGCCGCTCGCGCGAGCGGCTGGCGGCGGTGCGGCTCGACAAGATATTGGTCGAGCGGCGCATCGCCGATGGCCGCCGCACGCTCGATGCCTTGTGGCGGATCGCGGCGCAGGCTCACCCCAACCGGCCGCTCGAGAAAGGCTATGTGCGGGTCGAGGATCGCGACGGGCATGTCCTGGTCGCGGCCGCAGCGGCGCGCGCCGCCGGCCGGCTGCGGCTGGTGTTCGGGGACGGCAAAGTCGATGCCCAGGTCAGTTCCAGTACCGAGCCGGGCAGCGAGGGGGTTGAGCGCGCCAAGCGGCGTCCTTATTCAGCGCCCAAAGCCGATCAGCCCAAATTGCTGTGACCAAGCCGGGCTGAACGGACCAATCGATCGGAACGAATGCGATGCTGATGTCGAACAACCAGAAGCCGGCGCGCCTCCATTATCTGGCGGGCACCTTCCGCATCCTGAGCTCGGGCGACCATGTCGTCTGCGCGGTGACCGGGCAGCCGATCGCGCTGGAGGATCTTCGCTATTGGAGCGTCGAGCGGCAGGAGGCGTACGTCTCTGCCGAAGCTTCGCTCAAAGCCTCGCGCGCGGCCGCCGGGCGCGGGTGACGGCGATGCCGCGCCTGCCGCAGGCGCCGGTTTCGTGCGCGGCGGCGGCGCTTTCGGTCCTGCTTTGCGTCGCGGCGCCGCTCCACTCGACGGCTGCGGTGCCCGCCGTCGCGGCGGCGGCGGACAGTTTCAGCTTCAGCGGCGCGTTCGTCCAGGGCGGATTGGTGAGAGGCCGTGCGCCGCCGGCGACGACGAGCCTCACGCTCGACGGCAAGCCGGTCCGGCTCGACGGCGACGGCCGCTTCATCCTCGGCTTCGACCGCGACCAGGGCAGCAGCGCGATTCTGGTTGCGCAGCGCGCCGACGGCAGCCGCGCGACCAGAATGCTCGCCATCGCACCGCGGAGCTGGCGGATCGAGCATGTCGACGTCGCGCGCCGCCCCGGCGGCGCGGACCCGGACTACCAGCGGCGCCGCGATATCGAATTGCGCCGGATCGCGGCCGCGCGCGGCATCGGGGCGTCGGCCGCCGGCTGGGCGCAGCCATTCATCTGGCCGGCGCGCGGGCGGATCAGCGGGCTGTTCGGATCGCAGCGTGTCTACCGCGGCGAGCCCGCCGCCTTCCACAGCGGGCTCGACATCGCGCCGGGGGCGGGAGCGGCGGTCGTTGCGCCGGCCGAAGGACTGGTCGTGCTTGCCGGCCCGCCGATGTTCAGCCTCGAAGGAAATCTCGTGATCATCGACCATGGCATGGGCCTCAACAGCGCCTTCCTTCATCTCGCCACGGTCGATGTCCGCGCCGGGCAACGAGTCGCGCAAGGCGAGCGGATCGGCACGGTCGGATCGACCGGCCGCGCCACGGGCCCGCATCTCCACTGGAGCGTCAAATGGAACGATGCGCGGCTCGATCCGCAGGCGATGCTGGCGTCCTGACTTAATAAGCTGCGAAGCATCGGCTCTGTTCATTATAGTTGAGCGGGGACAGCTGCTCCCACCGACTCGCGATGCGCTAAACCGTGAGGTGCCGGAACCGCCCCGGCCTAAGTGAGTTTCCTCAAAAGACCAGGCCGCTGCACCAGCGGAGTGTTTCCGCGCGCCCATTTAAATAATGGCGGGGTTCAAATAAAAGAATTTCAGCGATCTTCCTCTAGGATCAAAGGCCTGTCTAGTTGCGTAGGCCAACCGAAGTTCGGAAGTGTCGTTACAGCAAGATATTACAATGTAACGAGATGTGGCATTTGTGCTACAGAATGATCGATTTCGTGTTCAGAATTGAACGCAATCTTTACAACTCGACGAAATTACGTCGATTGGGGTCCATTCCAGCAGCGTTCCAAACGCATGACTGGCCAAGCATGTTGAGATGAAGACCACGGCCATCATCTCACTTCCGAATGAGGACCCCAGAGTGACCCACACCAGCCAAAATCTATCTGTGCTCAAGGGGAGCACCGCCCTCGCGCGACTCATGACGGTCGGCGCCAGCCTTGCCGTGGCCGCAGTCGCGGAAGCCCCTGCGCTCGCTCAGACCGAACCGGTCGAAGCCGTTACTCCGGCCGCACCGACCGAAACCTCGAGCGACATCATCGTCACCGGCTCCCGCATTGCCCGCCCTGACCTAGAGGCGAGCAGTCCGGTTGCAGTTCTGACTGCCGAGAATATTCAACAGACCAATACCGTGACGGTCGAGCAGATACTCGCCACAAATCCGCAATTCGCCTCTGGCTTCGGCCAGAGCTCGAACAATCCCGGAAACGGGGCCGCGACAGTGAACCTGCGGGGCCTCGAGGAGGAGCGCACCCTCGTCCTCATCGACGGAAAGCGAGCGCCATCCTTCGACACCACGGGCGCGGTTGACGTCAACATGATCCCGACTGCGCTGATCAAGCGCATCGACATCCTCACCGGCGGAGCGTCCTCGGTCTATGGCTCCGATGCGGTCGCGGGCGTGGTGAACTTCATCCTCGACGATCGCTTCGAGGGTATCACCGCCGATGCCAGTTCGCAGATCACGGGGCGCGGCGACGGTGCGATTTACGACGGGAGCCTCACCGGCGGCATCAAGCTCGGCGATCGCGGCAATCTCGTCGTCTCAGGCGGCTGGTCCCAGCGCAAAGGCGTTTTCTTTGGCGCACGCGCGTGCTGCACGTTCGCCCTCGACAGCTACGACCTGGTGAGCCCCGGCGGGTCGAGCAACACGGTTCCGACCGCGTTCGACGTCCCGGGAGCTGGCCGCTTCCAGATTCAACCGGACGGCAGCCTGTCGGACGACGTCCAGCTCTACAATTTCAACCCGGTCAATTACGTCCAATCGCCGTTCGAACGTTGGAACCTCATGGCCTTGGCCCGCTATGAATTGTCCGATGGTATCGAGTTTTATGGGCGTGCGAGCTATTCGGACGTGAAGGTGCGCCTGCAGCTTGCTCCGACTGCGACGGCCGGATTCCTGTTCAATCTCGACCCCAGCAACCCCTTCCTATCGCCCGATCAACAGGCAGCATTCTTCGACACCACAGCCAATCCCGATTTGATCATCAACGATGGCTCGGGTGTGGCAGACGATCCAACCGCGCGCGCCGGCACCTCGGTGATCGGTATCCGCCGCCGCGTCATCGAAACCGGCGGGCGTGCGGAGGATTTCCATACCAAGAACACGCAATTCGTCGGTGGTTTCCGCGGGGACATCGGCTCCAACCTCAATTGGGACGTCTATGGCCAATGGGGCCAATCGAAGAAGCATACGGTGTTCCGCAACGACTTGTCCTTCACCGCGCTCCAGCAGGCGCTCGACGTGGTTTCCGGACCGGGGGGCGCGCCGGTCTGCTTCAATCCTTCCAACGGCTGCGTTCCGCTCAACGTCTTCGAGGACGGCACGTTGCAGCAGGATGCCATTGCGTTCGTGCTGCGCGACGCGATCGAGGACACCAAGATCACGCAATTCATCGTCGGCGCGAACATCGGCGGCGACCTCGCC
>NZ_JAKFCG010000122.1:0-3661 GCF_036677245.1 Sphingomonas sp. | reverse complement strand
ACGTGCATAAGCAAACGGCGCACGTCTGCCGGAGCCAGCACTTTGGCTGAACTTCCCATGGAGGGATCCTTGTCGCTGTTAAGGGAGCGCCAAGCGCAGTGCGTATGGCATTTTGATATTAGCACATAACGGGAACAAAGTCAAAGGCGACGGCGAAGGAGAGCTTTGCGCGCGTTCGCAGCAGTTCCAGGTTGGTCGGCCAAAGCCACACTGGAAGTGGGCACCGCAGTGGGCAGAAAAGCCCGGAATCCGGAAATACGGTTTGTTTTCAGTGATTAATGGCGGAGACGGAGGGATTCGAACCCTCGGTAGGAGTAATCCCCCTACGGCGGTTTAGCAAACCGCTGGTTTCAGCCACTCACCCACGTCTCCGGCTGGCAGCGAAGGCAGGGCTATAGAGGCGCTCTCGGAGAGGATCAACCTGAACGATCGGCCGTAATCGGCGCCTTGCGCGCAAGCTCCGCTGAAGCCCGCACCGCGCGCCGTGCGTCAGCCGAACGCGGCCAGCGGCTCTCCGGATGGGACGCCCTCGACGCACAGCGCCGCGGCCTCATCGGCGGCGACGGCGCGCCCGAACAAATAGCCCTGGCCATAGTCGCAGCCCCATTCCCGCAGCCGCTCCGCCTCGACCTCGGTCTCGATCCCCTCGGCGACAGTCCTGATACCCAGGTTCCGGCCGAGATTGATCACCGCCCTGACGATCGCGGCGTGATCGGCGTCGGTGTCGACATCACGCACGAACGACTGGTCGATCTTGATGACGTTCACCGGGAATTGCTTGAGGTGCGAGAGCGACGCATAGCCGGTGCCGAAATCGTCGAGCGCGATCACCACGCCCTCACGGCTCAGGGTCTTGAGCGCACTCTCGACGTAGCTCGCGCCGCGGCCCACGAAGACGGTCTCGGTCACCTCGACCTGGATATGGTCCGGACGCAGGCCGAACTCGCGCATCCGCGCCAGCAGCATTTCGGCGAAATCGCCGCGCCTGAAATCACCCGCCGAGACATTGAGGGCGACGTGCCCGAACGACAAATCCTGCTCGAGCCATGATATCGCGTCGCGGCAGATCTTCTCGATCATGCGGGTACTGATCGCCGTGGCGATCTGAAAATCCTCGAAGGCGGGCGCGATCGTCTGCGGATATTGCACCCCGCGCTGCGGGTGGAACCAGCGCAACAGCGCCTCGAAGCCGGCGATGCGGCCGGTGGCGAGATCGACCTTGGCCTGATAGTGCGGCACGATCCAATCCTCGCGCAGAGCGCACCGCGCAAGGCTAAGCCCGGACGCGCGCTGCTGCATCTCCGCCCGAAACTGCGGCTCGAACAAGCGCAGCTTGCCGCCGCCTTCGGCTTTGGCCGCGTAGAGCGCCATGTCGGCGTTCTTGATGAGATCGCCGCGATTGGTGCCGTGGCTTGGGTAAAGCGCGGCGCCGATGCTGGCGTGGCAGTCGAGCAACGCCTTGCCATATTGGAAGGGACGCTCGAGCTGCTCCAGCACCCGCTCCGCGGCCGCATTGATTCCGGCGAGGCCCGCACCGCGTACGATCATCGCGAATTCGTCGCCGCTGAGGCGTGCGACGAAGCCGCCATCGCCGGCGGCCTCCTTGATCCTGCTGCCGAATTCCCGGAGCAGGGCGTCGCCGGCGTCATGCCCCATCGTGTCGTTGATCTGCTTGAAATCATCGACGTCGAGCAACAGCACCGCGAGCCGCTCGCACGAGGCGCGGCAGCGCCGGAGCTCCGCTTCCAGCCGCTCCTGGAACAGGCTGCGGTTGGGCAGCGAGGTCAGCGAATCGTGGCTCGCCGTCCAGCGGAGCTGCTCGAGCGCGCTGCGCTGCTCGGTGATGTCCCAGATGAAGCCTTCGAGCCAGAGCGGAGTGCCGTCTGCATCGCGCACCTCGATGCCTTTTTCCTGGATCCAGCGGATGCTGCCGTCGCGATGGACGAAGCGATACTGAACGTTGAATTGCTCTCCTGCCGTGACCGCTTTGGCGACTGCGGCCTCAACCGCCGCAAAATCGTCGGGGTGGGCGAATTCCGCCCAGGTCATCTTGCCTTCGGTCAGCTCGGTCGCGGAATAGCCGGTAAGCGCTTCCACCCCCTCGCTGCAGAACAGCATCGACCATGGCACAGTGCATGCGCAGCGATAGGCGACGCCGGGAAGATTGTTGATGAGCGTGCGCATCGCGCGCTCGCTCTCCTGCTGCGCTAGGCGCAGCTCCATGCTTTCGGTGATGTCGTAGAGGATGCCGTCGACCCAGCGCGGATTTCCCCATCCCTGCGCGGGGGGACGGGCGATCGCCCGCACCCAACGGACAGCCCCGTCGGGCCTGATGATGCGGAATTCGACATCGTGGATCGCTCCGGTCTTGAAGCTGCTTTGCAAATTCGCTTCCACCAGCGCCCGGT
The DNA here is from genome assembly GCF_036677245.1 of Sphingomonas sp. Classification (GTDB taxonomy): domain Bacteria; phylum Pseudomonadota; class Alphaproteobacteria; order Sphingomonadales; family Sphingomonadaceae; genus Allosphingosinicella. The sequence goes on along the minus strand of NZ_JAKFCG010000122.1, from coordinate 1,253 downwards.
CGCCCGGATGCACCGGCGCGAGCGCGGGTTCCTGGCGCTCCGTGGCAGGCCACCCAAGGATGTGGCTGGTCAGCGCATCGTAGGTCGCCAGGCTCGATACCATGTCGATCCGCCATGTCCCGACCCCGGCCACCGCCAGGGCTTCGCGCGCGAACGGGTCGGCAGAGCTGCCTTCGGCAAACCCCAACGGGTTCGCGATCGACAGTTTGACCGGCGCGTGAAGCATCTAGTCCCTCCCAACGGCGAGCGATGCTCCCCAAGTAACGCGACGCTGTAGAGGCCGCTGCTTTACCAAAGCGTTTAATTTTGCGGGCGGAACGCTGACGGTGCGTCAGCAAAATGGCCGCTACGATGCGGTAGCAAGGGTCATGGGCCTGCATGCGGCCCGCTGCCCCCGCCGGTCACGCTCAAGGCGTTCCGACACATTCCGCCGCGCTGGCGACTCGCCTCGTCGCGCGTTCATTGCCGCTTAAGCCGCGGAGGGGTTACCTTTGTACCGGGTGAGTGGGGGTCAGCGTTATGATAAAGTCCGGCGTTTTGAAGCTTCTCGCGGCTGCGTGCCTTGCCGCCAGTCCAGCCGTCGCGCAGGTCACCGCGGTCGATCCCAGCGCGCCGCCGAGCGACACTGCGCAAACCGCGCCTTATGAGGAGCCGGCGCCGAGCGACTATCAGCCGGTCGATGCCGGCAGCCAGGATCCTGCGGCGCCCGCTCCGGCAGGGCCGAATGCGCCTGCCACAGCGCAGGGCCAAGCGGCGCTGGCCCCGCCGGCGGATACGATCCCGAAGCGCGATGTGATCGGCGCCGCCGAAAACGTGTTCGGCAAGGGCGCCAAGGGCCTCGCCGAGCTGCTCGAGAAGATCCTCGCCGATCAGGGCGAACCGAGCGCCTATATCGCCGGCCAGGAGGCGAGCGGCGCGGTCGTGTTCGGCGTCCGCTACGGCTCGGGGACGATGCGCCACAGGATCGAGGGCGATCGCGCCGTCTATTGGACCGGCCCGTCAGTCGGCTTCGACGTCGGCGGCGACGCGAACAAGGTGTTCGTTTTGGTCTACAACCTCCACGACAGCCAGGAGTTGTTCCGCCGCTACCCGTCCGCGGAAGGCCATGCCTATTTCGTCGGCGGTTTCTCCGCGAGCTATCTGCGCCGCGGTCCGGTCGTGCTGATCCCGGTCCGCCTCGGAGTCGGCGCGCGGCTGGGCGTCAACGCCGGCTACATGGCCTTTTCAGAAAAGAACCGCTGGCTGCCCTTCTA
>NZ_JAKFCG010000121.1:0-1631 GCF_036677245.1 Sphingomonas sp. | reverse complement strand
CACCATCATGCCGATCATCACGCGCTGGCCCATGCCGCCCGAGAGTTCGTGCGGGTAGAGCTTGTACACCCGCTCCGGCTCGCGGATGTGCACGGCCTCGAGAATGCCGAGCGCCTTCTTCTTTGCGTCGCTGCCCGAGATGCGGCGGTCGCCGATGCGGATCGCCTCGACGATCTGCTTGCCGACGGTCATCACCGGGTTCAGCGAGAATTTTGGATCCTGCAGGATCATCCCCATCCGCCCACCGCGCAGCGAGCGGCGGAGCTTTGGGCTGGCTGACTTCAGGTCGATGCCGTCGAAGTTCATCCTGTCGACGCTGATCCGCGCATAGGGCGGCAGCACGCCGAGCAGGGCGCGGCCGGTGAGGCTTTTGCCCGAGCCGCTCTCGCCGACGATGCCGAGCTTTTCGCGCCCGAGCGACAGCGACACGCCGCGCACCGCATCATTGTAGCCGCCTTCGTCATTGCGGAAGGCGACGTGGAGGTTCTCGATCTCGACGAGGTTGCTCATTTGCGCTGCCTCAGGTGCGGATCGAGCAGGTCGCGCATCGCGTCGCCGAGCAGGTTGAAGCCGAGCGAGACGATGAAGATGGCAAAGCCCGGGACGGTCGCCACCCACCACTGGTCGAAGATGAACTTGCGGCCGGTGGAGATCATCGCGCCCCACTCGGGCAGCGGCGGCTGCGCGCCGAGCCCGATGAAGCCGAGGCCGGCGGCGGTCAGGATGATGCCCGCCATGTCGAAGGTCATGCGCACGATCACCGAACTCAGGCACATCGGGATGACGTGGAACACGATGATCCGGAACTCGCTGGCGCCGGCGAGGCGCACCGCGTTGACATAATCTGAGTTGCGCACCACCAGCGCCTCGGCGCGCGCCAGCCGCGCATAAGGCGGCCACGCCGTGAGCGTGATGGCAAGAGCTGCGTTGACGATGCCCGGCCCGAGCGCTGCAACGAAGGCCAGCGCCAGCAGGAGTTTGGGGATGGCAAGGAACACGTCGGTGACGCGCATGAAGATCACGTCGACCCAGCCGCCCACCGTGCCCGACACCGCGCCGATGATCAGCCCGATCGGCGCAGAGGTGACGATCACCAGCGCCACGATCAAGAGTGTCAGCCGCGAGCCGAATATGACGCGCGAGTAGATATCGCGGCCGAGTTCGTCCGCCCCCAGCCAGAAGTCGGCCCCAGGCGCTGCGAGCCGGTTGGCAAGGTCGGGCAGATACGGATCATGCGTCGCCAGCAGCGGCGCGAACGCTGCGCAGAGGAGCAGCAGCACGACGATGACCAGCCCGACGACGCCGAGCGGGTTGCGCATGAAGCGGCGGACGAACACCTTGAACTCGGCCCAGCGGGCGGCGCGTACGGCGCGCTTCGGGTCGTCGACGAGATCGGGGACGACACTCATTTCGCGAACTCCCGCGAGCGCGGATCGAGCGCGCGGTACAGCACGTCGCTCAGCATGTTGAGAAGGACGAACACCACGCCGACCAGCAGCGTGCCGCCAAGGACGGCGTTCATGTCGGCTGCGAACAGCGATGAGTAGATGTAGTTGCCGATGCCCGGCCACGAGAAGATCGTCTCGATCAGCACCGAGCCCTCGAGCAGCCCGCCATACGAAAGCGCAATC
>NZ_JAKFCG010000120.1:0-42380 GCF_036677245.1 Sphingomonas sp. | reverse complement strand
GGAGCTTCGCAAGACCAGGGGCAGCATCGTCTTCACCGCCTCGACCTCGAGCTATTTCACGGGGGGAGGGGGGCCGATCTACGTGGCGTCCAAGCACGCCGTGATCGGCCTCATCAAGCAGCTCGCGTGGGAGCTGACGCCGGACGTGCGCGTCAACGGCGTCGCGCCAGGCGGGACGCGCACGCCACTGCAGGGCAGCCGCTCGGCGGGGATGGACAATGTCCATATGGCCGACATGCCCGGACTCGACGAGTTGATTGCCGGGATGACTCCGATCGGCCGGATTGCCGAGCCCGAGGATCACACCGGCCATTATGTGCTGCTCGCTTCGCCACGCAACGGCGGCTACACGACCGGGACGGTGATCCTCAGCGATGGCGGCATCGGCGTTGGCAAGCGCCCGCCGCCGGCTGCTTAGAGCATTGCGCGAAAAGGTGGGTACCGGCTTTTCGCCACCGGCAATGCGGCGTCTAGGGATATAGAGCGAGGGGTGGAAGCATCGGGCCCGCCGTGGATTGAGCTTCGCCACCCGAGTTGCTACCGCTCTGCTCACTCCAACAGGTGAGCGCCATGAGCAAGACGCAGCTTTTCATCCTTGTGAAATGTGATTCCGGCTTCGCCGAGCAGGTCGGGCAGGAAATCATCGACAACATTCCCGAGGCGCTCGAAGTCTTTTCGATCACCGGGAATTACGATCTGCTCGTCAAGGCGGGGCTGAAAGACCTCGAAAGCATGGCGAACATCGTCCAGGGCAAGCTTCACAAGATCGCCCATATCCGCGAAACGAACACCTTCCTGTCGTTCAAGGTCCTTGGCCAGGACATCGGCGATTTCGGCGACTAGGTCCTAGGCTCAGGATCGGAGCGTGGCTGTTTCCCTGTCTGTCGTGGAACCGCTCTAGGCGTCGCGGGCGCTGACGACGCTCGCCTCGGCATCGCCGGCGGCATCCGGCGCGGGTTCAGCCGCGCTGAAATATTCGTCGTAGGGGAAGGTGCTGCCGATCCTGTCGAGCCCTTCCTTGCACCAGCTGTCGATCTGCGCCTGCTGGGCGGGCGTGAGCAGCTCGCCCGAGCTGCCTTTGCGGCCGCTGCGGATCATTGCCCCGCCGGGCCGCGCGAACGGCGTCACCTCGCCCGGATAGAATTTATGGTCGATCGCCTTCATATGCTCGAAAGAGGTGAGATGACCGACTCTGTCGATCTCCTCCTCGGTGAGGTTGACCTCCATCAGCTCGGCGATCCGCCGGATCGTCCCGACCGGATCGTGCTGCATCGCCTCATAGGTGAGGAACAGCACGTTCGGTCGGTCGCGCCAGTTCCAATAGCCGGCAGTGAACTCGGGCCAGGGATGAAAGACCGACTGATCCGAGGTGCAGTGCCGCACCCAGGTGTCGACCGACGGCATCAACGGGCCGAGCAGCATCGCGCCGAAGAAATGGTAGCCCGAGACGATGACGTCCTTGGGATCGCGCACCACGCAGATATATTTGGCGTCGGCATGATAGGGGACGAACTGAGCTCGGGCGTGCGTCTTGATCACGCGAAGCCCGCTCCTGGAGCGCTGCATCGGCCGGGGATCGGCGAGCGCGATCGTGGTTTCCTGGTTGGGACAATCGGCCCACGGGATCACGTCGAGGATGTCCTCGAATTCGCCCCGGCCCAGCTCTGCGACCTGGAAGGCGATATGCATCGCCCAATTGGTGCCGCTCTTGAAATAGGAGCAGACGAAGACGTCGTGCTCGCTCGGCCTATAGCCCGCGAAAGCCTTTGCGATCGACTTGTCGAACATGCCGACCATCGGCTTGAAGAACTGCCGAAACAGTGAGAACTCGAACCCGAGCTTTCGCGACAGGCCGAACAGACGCTGCAGGAGCCAGGTCAGCGGACGCATCTTGCGCGCGGTGCGCGCCATTGCTGCCAAAGTGTTGCGGCGGCGCTCGGCGACGTCGGCGAATTCATAGGCCGATCGGACGACAATGGACACGATTGGCTTTCCCCAAAATATTGGTGCTTTGATGATCATCGCTCGATCATTGGCTTGTCAACCGATGCTTTGCCGCGCGTGGGACGGCGCCATTGTCTCGCCCCGATCGCGCCGTCGCCATGCTGCCGATCCTCAGGGCAAAGAGCATCCGTTCCTGCCGCTTCCACGCTGCCCTTTTCCTGTCAAAGCTAGGGAGACATGATAGTGGATCGTGGGTTCGAAGGGGAGGAAGCCAGTTGGATATGACGGCAACGGCCGTTCGGAAGCGAGTGCCGAAGCGCGTAATCGTCGTTGCGATGTGCTTCGTCGCGATGGTGATCTGCTATCTCGACCGGGTCAGCATGTCGACCGCGGTGGTGCCGATGGCCGAGCAATATGGCTGGTCGAACACCACCAAGGGCTGGGTGCTTTCGTCCTTCTTCATCGGATACATGCTGACGCAGATTCCAGCGAGCTGGGTCGTCAACCGCTACGGCGGCCGCATCGTGCTCGGCATCTCGCTTTTGTGGTGGTCGCTGGTGACGATGCTGACGCCGCTGGCGGCAATGTCTTCGCTCGGCCTGCTGATCGTCGCGCGGATCGCGATGGGGCTCGGCGAGGCGGCCGTCACGCCCAGCCTTTACAATCTCGCCGCGCGGTGGCTGCCGCCGCACGAACGCTCACGCTCGATTGCGGTGATGATCGGCGGCATCCCGATGGGGACGTTGGCGGCGCTGCTGATGTCGGGCTGGCTGCTCGAACATCATCCGTGGCCGATCATGTTCTACGTGTTCGGGGCGGTGGGGATCGTCTTCGCTCTCTTCTGGTTCCGACTGATATACGCCAGCCCGGCGCGGCATCCTCATATGAGCGCGAGCGAGCGCAGCCTGCTGACCGGCCCCGACGTCATCTCGAGCGAACCGCGCAAAGGCAGCTGGTCGGAGGTCCCGTGGCGCAAGCTCCTCTCCACCCCCGCGGTGTGGGCGCTGATCTCTAATCATTTCTGCAGCAATTGGGGCCTCTATGTGCTGCTCACCTGGCTGCCGTCCTATTTCAAGGCGTTCAAGGAGACGGGCATCGGCGCCGCCGGCTGGTATTCGGCCGCGCCGTGGGTGATCCTGTTCATCATCGCCAATCTCTCGGGCGTGATCGCCGACCGCATGGTCAAGCGCGGCATGACGATCACCCGCGTGCGCAAGACGATGCAGGTGATCGGGCTGCTCGGCTCGGCGTTCGGGCTGATCGTCGCTTCCTATGTCGAGACGCCGCTCGTCGCCGTGATCGTGCTGTGCGGCGCGCTGGGAGTGCTTGGCTTCACCTGGGCGGGCTTCGGCCCCAACCATCTTGACGTCGCACCGCGCTATGCCGACGTGCTCGCGGGGCTCACGAACACCGCCGGTAACCTGCCAGGCGTGATCGGCGTCGTCGTTACCGGATGGATGGTCGATCTCACCGGCGGCTTTTCGGCCGCGTTCCAGCTTACCGCCTTGATCAACGTCATCGGCGCACTGATCTGGCTGAAATGGAGCACCGGCGAAAAGGTGATCGATTAGCGCCTGATCCTCTCAGCCGGTGGGCGGATCCTGCTGCGCAGCCTGGTCGCGCCGGCGCTCGTTGCCGACCATGCGCGACGCGGCGACCGCCGAGAGCAGGCACCCGAGCACGCCCATCGCAAGGAACGCCCAGCCGGCGCCTGCAAGCCCGTCGATCGGCAGGCGCCAGACCATGATCGAGACGAACAAGCCCGCCGACGCGGTCGATACGGCGAGCGGCACGCTTGGGCGTCCCAGCGCGTACATCACCGGATCGGCGGCGAAGGCGAGCATCCGGATTGAGGTTGCGAGCGCCATCGCGATTAGGATCGGCACCGCTGGAACGAAGTCGCGCCCGAAGATTGCGTTCACCAGCGCGTCGCCTGCGATCAGGACGAGAAGGGTGACCGCCACGCCGGTCGCGGCGGCGGCGAGGCCCGCGCCCACCGCCGCGCGCTTCAGCCGCCGCCAGTTTCGCGCCGCCACCAGCCGCGCCATGTCCGGGTAGAGCGCCTGCGCGACTAGATCGACCGGCTTGATCATCCCCGTCCCGAACTCGCGCGCGATCCGGAAAATGCCCGCCGCCGCCGGCCCGAGCAGCGAGGCGACGAGCAGTACCGATAAATGCGTAGGGATCATCGCCACGGACGAATTGAGGTTGGACAGGATCGAGAAGTGCCACACGCCGTGGTTGGCCTCCGCAAGTCCGCGCAGCGAAGAGTTCATCCCGCCGAGCAGCTCACGCCGGCGCGCTTCGCGCCAGGCGAACCAGAAGGCCACCGCCGCGCCCACCCAGCCGGCGACGAGCCAGACCGCGATGTACCAGCCCAAGGTCGCACCGGTCGCCCACAGGCCGGTGACGAATGCCAGCCGCACGGCAGGAGTCACCACCGAATGACTGCTCAGCAGATCGAACCGGCCGAACAGGCGGAGCATGCCCTTGGGAGTCGAGATCGCGTTGGCGAATGCAAGCGGCGCTGCGAGCTGGGAGAGCAGCACGAGGTCAGGCCCCCAGCCGAGCCGCGCGCCGAGCAACGGCGCGACCACGATTGTGACGACGGCGGCGAGCGTCGCAGCGCCCACGTCCAGCAACGTCCCGGCCTTGACCAAGGCCTGGAAGCCGGCGCTGTCGCCGCTGTTGAGGTGCAGCACGCCGTAACGGATGATCGCCTGGTTGCTGTCGAACGACGCCAGCCCCGTCAGCAGCATCACCTGCGCGACCACGACAGAGAAGTTGCCGAATTCGGTGACGCCGAGGCCGCGTGCGGCAAGCGCGAAGGTCGCGAGCTGCATCGCGCCGGAGGCAGACTTGCCGCCGAGCAGCATGCCCGCATTGCCTGCTGCACGGCGCAAGATGCCGCGGCTCGGCTCACCATTCATCGAAAACTCCTGCCCCCCGTGCCCCGCGCATGACCATGCGATGCTGTAGCGGAGAAACAGCGCAATATGCCACGCCTCGCATGAGCGACCGGCGGCGCACCGGGATTGCGCTGCAGATCAATGCGCGATTGTTCTACCGCATCACCGAGCGGGGTGTGTCGATCTCCGTTTCTGTGTTAGGATCGATCATCATGTGTGGCATCGCGGGATGGTACAGACGATCTGGACGCGCCGTCCCGCCCGAAGTCGTCGTGCAGCAATGCGACAGCATCGTCCACCGAGGGCCGGACGACAGCGGCACGCTGGTCGATGGCGATTTCGGCTTCGGTATGCGCCGCCTGAGCATCATCGACATCGCCGGCGGGCATCAGCCGATCTTCACGCCCGATGGACGCTACGCGATCGTGTTCAACGGTGAAATCTACAACCACCCCGAGCTGCGCCGGGAGCTCGAGGCTGCCGGTGTCGGTTTCACGACCCAGAGCGACACCGAGACATTGCTCGCCAGCTTCGTGCATTGGGGAGACGATGCCTGGTTGCGCCTCGAAGGCATGTATGCGGCCGCCATCTGGGATCGCGCCGAGCGCAGCCTGACCCTGGCGCGCGACCCGCTCGGCATCAAGCCGCTCTACCTGACCGAGCAGCACGGCGGCATCGCATTCGCGTCGGAGATCCGCGCCTTGCTGCTGCTCCCGGGACATGAATTCGACATCGACGAGCGGGGCGTCCACGATTTCTTCAGCTTTGGCCACGTCCAGCGGCCTCGCTCGATCTATCGTCAGGTGCACAGCCTCGAACCTGGGCATTTGCTGCGCATCGGACGCGAAGGCGATGGGGTCACTCGCGCCTTCTGGAAGCCGCGCTTCGCGGTCAGGCATGATCTTTCGGAGCAGGAATGGATCGAGGAAACCCGCAGCAGGGTCCAGTGCACCGTCGAGCAGCATATGCTCGCGGATGTGACTGTGGGAGCCTTCCTGTCGGGCGGCGTCGATTCGAGCGCGATCGCGGCTTCGATGACGAAGGTGTCGGCGCTGCCGGTCAAGGCATTCACAGTCGGCTTTCCGGGCACTTCGATCGACGAGACTGCGGCCGCGGCGCGGATCGCAGGACATCTCGGCTGCGAGCATATCGTGCTCCAGCTCGAGCCGGTCGCGGCGGGCGATCTGCTTCCCGCCGTGCAGGCCGCGTTCGACGAGCCCTGTGCGGCCACCGCGGCCGTACCGATCTGGCACCTTTCTCGTCTTGCCGCCCAGCACGTCAAGGTGGTGCTGTGCGGGGAGGGGGCCGACGAGCTCTTCGCCGGGTATAAGCGCCAGCGGACCGCGCTTGCCGCAGCGCGGTGGAGACCGCTGCTCAAGGCGCTCGGGCCGATCGCGGGTCTGGTCGACGCTTTGCCGGAAAATGCGTCGCCACAATGGAATTACCTGCGCCAGAATGCGCGCCGCTTTCGTGACTCGGCGATGCTCGACAACAGCTTCCAGCGCTTCTTTGCCGGCACCCAGATCTCGTCGCCGGCGGTGCGCGCGCGCCTGTACGAGCCGGGCTTTTTCGCGCGGCAAGACGGGCCCGGTGCCTTCGCCCGGCTCGAGCACGAATATTTCGACGTGCCCGAGGCTCGGGCGCTCGATCCGCTCCAGCAGTTCATGCTTGCGGACATATCCGTGCATATGCCCGGATCCTTGCTCAACCGCCTCGACCGGGGAAGCATGGCGCATTCGCTCGAAGCACGCGTGCCCTTTCTCTCCCACGGCTTCGTCGACTGGAGCCTGACGATGCCGACCGCGATGAAGCTGCGCGGCAACGTCGGCAAATATGCGCTGCGCAAGGCGGTCGAGCCCTGGCTTCCGCAAAATGCGCTCGGAAAGCGCAAGCTCGGGTTCCAGCTTCCGTTCGCCGAATGGTTCCGCGGCGACTTCAGCGACTTCGCGCGCGAGGCGTGGCATGACAGCGGGGCGATGCGCAGCGGCTATCTTCAGCCGGCCGCGGTCGAGAATTTGTTCGCGGAGCATCGCGCCGGCGTCGCCAACCACGGCCGTATCCTCTACGCCATCGCGATGTTCAGCTGCTGGTGGCAGCAGAATATCACGCGCAAGGAGTATAAGGCCGCATGATCCGAGTGCTGCCGTCGCCGCCATGCTGATCGACCTGCGCAAGGACAATGGGGCGGCGCTGGACGCCAGCGACGGTTTTCGCGCCGACGTCTGCATCATTGGTGCCGGCGCCGCCGGCCTCAGCCTTGCGCGCAGCCTGGTGCAGCGCGGCCATCAGGTGTGCCTGCTTGAAAGCGGCGGGCTCGATTTCGAGCAGGAGACGCAGGACCTCTACCGCGGCGCCAACGTCGGCATGCCTTATTACGACCTCGATCAGTCGCGGCTGCGCTTCTTCGGTGGCACCGTGGCGATCTGGGGCGGGCGCTGCGCGCTGCTGGACCCGATCGATTTCGAGCGGCGCGAGTGGGTTCCGCACAGCGGCTGGCCGATCGGCCGAGCCGATCTCGATGCTTATTACCGCCAGGCCAATGAGCAGCTCGAGCTCGGTGAGTTCAATTACGAGCACGACATCTGGGCCGCGCTCGGCGTTGCCGATCCGGGGTTCGATCCGGACAAGATCGATGCCGAATTGTGGCGCTTCGACGAGACGATGGAGCGCTTCGCCGCGTCGCGCGCACGCGATCTGATCGCGGCGCCGAACCTGCGCGTGCTGATCCACGCCAATGCGGTCAAGCTGCAGGCCGGCGCCGACGCGCGGACGATCGAGCATGTCGAGATCCGGCCGCTCGGCGGCGAGCCGCGGCAGGTGCGCGCACGTCATTACATCCTTGCATCCGGGACGATCGAGAACGCGCGCCTGCTGCTCGCGTCGAACGATGTCGAGGCCGCCGGTATCGGCAACCGCCACGATCTGGTCGGACGTTTCTTCATGGAACATCCCGCCGGCCGGATCGGCAAGGTCGAGACGGCGCAGCCGTTCGAGCTATGGGCGGCGCTCCAGAAAAGGTTCATGCGCGATGGGCCGCCGCTTGCGCCGGCGCTGCGGCTCGGTGACGCTGCGCAACGCGAGCACCGCGCGCTCAACAGCATCGTGACGTTCAAGCTGCAGCGCGATCCCTCCCGCGGCGTCGCGCTCGGCAACCGGCTCTACCACAATCTCAAGCATTCGATCGCGCCGAGCCGCGGCGGCCGAGCGCTCGACCACGCCTATCGTGCGGTCCGTGCCTGGATCCACCGCAGCGTGCGCAACAATGTCGAGCGGCTGCGGGCCCGCGCCGGTCTCACCGATCTCTATCTGATCACACGCGGCGAGCAGGCGCCCAACCCGGAGAGCCGCATTCTCCTGTCGAGCGAGCGCGACGCTCTTGGCAATCGCCGGGCTGATCTCGCCTGGCAGCTGAGCGAGATAGACAAGCACACCGCGCGGGTCTTTGCGCAGGTGTTCGACGAGGAGCTGCGCCGGCTCGGCAAGGGCAGGGTGGTGCCGAGCACATGGCTCGACGAGCCCGGTCCGCAGTGGCCGATCGACCCGACCGTCGGCAATCATCCGTTCGCCAATTACCACCAGATGGGTGGCGCCCGGATGAGCGCATCACCCTCGGAAGGCGTGGTCGATGCCGATTGCAGGGTGCACGGCTATGCCAATCTCTTCGTCGCCGGCGGGTCGGTCTTCCCGACGGGCGGCTGGGCCAATCCGACGCTCACGATCATCGCGCTTGCGCTGCGGCTGGCGGATCACCTCGGCAGACGCCTCGCCACTGCCGACTGAGATCCGCGCCTTCCTTGCGGTTAGGCGGCTTGCCTGGCAGGCGCCTCGCCGAACCAGTCCGGCCAGCCGGCGCGCCGGTTCTGCTCGCGCGCCAATGCGCGTTCCTCCTCGGACGCCATTTCATTGTCCCAGCGGCGCAGCGCCGGCTTGACGATGACGTTGTTCCAGAGCGGCGGGATCAGCGCCGTGAAGAAGCAGACGAACAGGCTCGGCATCGGAATCCAGTTCCGGTCCGGCGTGAGCTGGTGATAGGCGAGGAAGCTGTTGGTGTGATGATCGGCATGGTTGGTGATCTCGAAGCCCATCACGCGCGAGAGCGGCTTCAAATGGTTCCAGACATGGCGCGGAGCGATCTCGCTGCCGGTCACCCTGATCAGCCCGTAATGCTGGAAATAGTTGAACGTTTCGAGCCAGAAGCGGGCGAAGATCATCGCCGACACCGCGAGCGCCACGGCAGCCCAGCCGCCGATCGCGAAGATAACGGCCTGGAAGATGAGCTGGGCAAGCACCGCTCTCCACACCCGATGGTGGATGCCCCAGCGCGCCTTGCCCATCTTCTCCAGTGCGTCCGCCTCTGACCGCAGGCTCTCCTTGGTGCTGTGCCAGACGGCGGTGGCGGTGAAGGAATAGAGATTGGTGCCGCGCGGGGCGGTGTCGCCGTCCCGGACCGTCGCCACGTCAATGTGATGGCCGACGACATGCGCGATCTCGCGCGTGCAGTCGAAATAGCAGACCTGCGCGTAACGGCCGACGAAGCGGCGGAAGCCGCCGCGTTGATGGTAGAGCTCGTGCGTCGCCGGCACGATCGGAACGACGCTCATCCAGGCCAGCGAGAGCGCCGCGCCGGCATATTGCCACGCGGTGATCTCGGCGGCGGTGGCGACCCAGTAAGCGGCGGTGAGATAGGTGATCGGGCCGAGCAGCGAGCAGATCCAGATCGGGACGTCGGCGAGCCTCTGGCTGGTGATCTTGCGGACGGCGAAGTCGTTCGGGAGGATATGATCCACGATCGCGATCGCGGGCAGCGAGGCGATGCCCAAGAACACCCAATTGCCACCGATCAGGAAGCTTGCGATCACCCCCAATTGGATCGCGGCAGCGAGGTAATAACGCAGATAATCCACGGCATCCTCCTGATGTGAAGCAACGGCGGTGTCCCTCTGGGCCGCCGCTAATACGTATCTCACATATGCGTATTTAATATACGCAGATATACGGAGGGTCAAGGAAAGGCGCATCCCTTCCGCTCATTTGGGAAGGGGGATGGCTCGAATATCCCGGCTACCGTGTCATCCAGGATCGACGTCGGATAGAAGCGCGTCGGGCGCTAATGCATGTTGGTTCCGCCGTTGACGCTGATCACCTGGCCGGTGATGAACGCGGCGTCGGGCCCGGCGAGATAGGCGACCATTCCGGCTACTTCGGATTCGGCGGCGGGACGGCCGATCGGGATGATGCTGATGAACGGCCCTTCGAGTTCGGGCTGGTCGGCAAGCACTTCCTCGAGCTGTTTGGTCTGCACTGCGCAGGGCGCGATCGTGTTGACGGTGATCCCGTCGCGGGCGAATTCGCGCGCCAGCCCGGTCATCATGCCGTGGACGCCGCCTTTGGCCGCATTGTAACCGGCGTGCCATTGCAGCCCGTTGCGGACCGAATCCGCGCCGATGTTGATGATCCTTCCATAGCCTGCCGCCTTCATGTGCGGCAGCGCGTGCCAGGTGCACCAGATTGTCGTGTAAAGGTTGCGGTCGATCGTCTCGCGCAACGTGGCGGGCGTATGCTCGAGGAACGGCCGCAATATGCCGCCGCCGGCATTGTTGACCAAAATATCGATCTTGCCGAACCGCTCGATCACCTGTTCGACCAGCCGACCGGCAGTCTCGTCGTCGGCGAGATTGCCGTGGAACGCCATCGTCCGGCTTTCGTCGCCGGCCGCCACGCGCGCGCCTTCCGCCGCCTCCTGGGTGAGGTCGCAGACGACCAAGGTCGCACCGGCATCGGCCAGGCGGCGCGCGATCGCGGCGCCGATGCCGCGTCCGGCCCCGGTGACGATCGCGACTTGTCCTTTCAGATCAGGGTCGGCCACTGGTCACTCACAAGATGATGCTGATACGGGCATGCGGGCGCAGCGCCTCCATGTCGAGCACGCAGGTCTTGCGCGCGATCTTGAACCCGCCGCCCTGCTCGACGAGATCGTGCAGATAATGGCCGACGTAAAGATCGTGGCGGGCATCCTTGGCGCGCGACACGATGAACGACGAGCGCGACCGGATCATGCCGTCCTCGCCGCGCTTGACGCGCACGTTGCTGACGATGTGCCGGACCTTGGAGCGCGGCCACTCGCTGTGCGCGCCGACTTTGGACAGCCGGACGACCCGCTCTCCGAGCCGCGCGCGGTCATCCATGATGTAGAACAACGAGGTCTCGGGATTGGCCGTGTCGCCGTCGACGTCGTTCGGCGGCACGTAGTAATGCGCATCGTCGGTGAACAGGGTGAGCCACTCGTCCAGCCGCCAGCTGTCGAGGAGATCGGCCTCGTCGAACAATAATTCTTCGACCCGCAGGCGCAGAAGCAACGCGTCGTCCAGGGTCAAGCCTCCGCCTTCGCCAGCCGTTTGTCCCATTCGATCCAGAAGGCGCGCATCTGCACTTCATCGTCGTAGGAGGGCGAATCTGCCCGAACCATGCCCTTGGAAATGTCGTTGAACAGCTCGCCGCTGCTCGCGGCATAGCCCTGCTGGCATTTTTCGATCGCTTCGACGTCGTCGGGCGTCGCGAAGCCGCCCGGGCCGAGGAATTCGGTGAAGTTGAACAAGCGGTATTTGCGCAGCCATTCGCTTTCGTTGCGCGGCGCGAGCGTCCAGGCGTTGACCTCCAGATAATCCGGCGCCTTGGGGAAGAAGGTACGGATCGTGATCGCCATGATGTCGTTCACCACGAGGTTGGGGAAGATCAGGAGGTTACGGTTCCATGTCGCGACGCGCTCGGCGCGCTCCTTGCCGAGCCGTTGCTGCAGCTCGTTGTAGATCGCGCCGATCTCGGCCTTGCCTTCCTCGCCCCACAACGGGACCCAGCTCGCCACCGGCCGGCCCCAAGGTGCACGATATTCGATCACGCCGTGGCCGTTCTTGAGATCGCGGCCTTCGCCCTCCATCGCGGTCTGGCCGAGCGCGCCATTGGCGTTCTTGAGATAGTCGAGATAGGTCGAGTGGGTGACGGCGGCATGATAGCCGTCGACGCTATTCTCGCAGAGCAGCTTCCAATTGCCGCGAATGGCATATTCCTGGGTTCCGCCGACGACCATCATGCCGTCCTTGCCCTGCTCGGACACCAAGCTCAGATAATCGCCCGCAGCGCCGAGATAGGTGGCAAGATCCTCGCCGTCGCGCGCGAAGCTGATGAAGAAGAAATCGCCATGCCGCGCGAGGCGGGGCACCGGCACCATCTGCTTTTGCGGATCCTTCTTGAAGCCCTCGGGATAGCCCGAGCCGCCCGGCAAGGTCATCAGATGGCCGTCCGAGCCGAACGTCCAGCCGTGGTACATGCACATGAAGGCCGAGGATTTGCCGTGGCGTTCGCGGCAGACCATCGCGCCGCGGTGCGGGCAGGTGTTGTAGAGCGCGTGATATTCGCCGGTCCGGTCGCGGGTGAACAGGATCGGCCGCCGCGCGACAGTGCGGGTGAGGAACTGATTCGGCTCGCTCAGCTCCGAAGCATGGGCGAGGTACAGCCAGCAATGGTCGAAGATCGCGGCATATTCGCGCTCGAACACTCCGGGATCGGTGAAGGCGCGGCGCGGCACCAGAAATTTGAACGCTGCATTGTCGGCAATGATGCGAGTTTCGCTTCCCACGGGGGCACCTTCGCTGGAGACGGGAAGATAAGCAGACGGTATCTATTTGGGAAAGGAAGACGGAGTCAACAACACGGTATAATGTGACTTCGACCGGCAACCGATCATCGAGCCGGCTTCTTGATCAGGCTTTCGGCGGCGACAGGCGTTTGGGTGGGGTTGGGCGGGCCGCTGTCTTGACGCGCAGCCCGTCGGTCACCGCCTGGGCGGCGAGCGATTTGTAGAGCAGCACGAAGCCCTGCATGATGACCGAATGATTGTCCGCAGGCGATGCGAAGCTGTCGGCCATCTGCAGCAGATACGGGTTTTCGCTGTGCAGCATTTCCGTCGCGAGGAAGGTGAAACGCTCTTCGCCGAACTCGCCGACCAGAGCGGTGATGGTGTCGAGGGTGTCGTTGGTGATGCGCGGCACCGTGCGTCCGCGAGCGCGGGCGGCGAGCGCGATGATCCGGTAGAACATCGCAAATCCGGTCAGCACGCGATCCGGGTCGCGGCACTCGCGCGCGTAGCGGGTCGCCATCTCGAGATAATGCGGATTGTCGGTGAGCAGCTCATCGAGAATCGCGGCCACGCAGGCTTTCGGGCCGGCATCGTCGAACTCGCGGGCGACTCGTTCCCAGAAAATCTCGTCAACGGGGGGAAGCGCTATCAATTTCATGCTCCTAGATGGTCGTCAGCGTGAGCAACAGCTTCCCCCTGTCGCTTCATGGCCCTTGTCGCTTTATGGCGTTGCCGCACCGCTCCCACTCCTAAATGATCCGGCACCGCGAAGGATTACCGTTAGATTACCGGGTTTGGGGCCTGTTCTGGTCGAGACCCGGCCAGCGGGCGAGCATGTCGCGGCCGATCTGGTCGATCCTTGTGACTCCGGTGAGCGCCATCGCGGTGCGCATCTCCGCCTCGAACAGCCGGAGCAAATGCGCGACTCCGGCCTCGCCACCGCCCGCAAGGGCATAGGCCCAGGCGCGGCCAAGCAGCACAGTCTTGGCCCCGAGCCCGAGCATCCGGATGACGTCCAGGCCCGACCGGACGCCGCAATCGGCCAACACGGTCAAGCGGTCGCCGACCGCATCGGCGATCTCCGGCAGCGCTCGCGCGGTCGAAGGCACCCCGTCGAGCTGGCGGCCGCCGTGGTTCGAGACGACGATGCCATTGGCGCCAAGCTTTGCGGCCTCCCGCGCGTCCTCGGCATCCAATATCCCCTTGATGACCAGGTCGCCTTTCCAGGTCTCGCGGATGAAATCGAGCTCCGACCAAGTCACCGACGGATCGAAGCTGTCGCGCAACCAGCCGAAGAAGTCCCCCATCCCCGCCTTCGGCCCAAGCACGGGCGTGAGGTTGCCGAGGGTATGAGGGCGGCCGTTGAGGCCGACATCCCAGACCCAGCCGGGATGCCTCAACGCCTGGAACAGCCGCCGTGACTTGCCCTTGATCCCGAACGCGCCGGAGAGGCCGGACCGTTGGTCGCGGTAGCGCGATCCCGCGACCGGCACGTCGACGGTGAACAGCAAGGTCGTGCAGCCCTGATCGCGCGCGAGCGCGAGCAAATCGCGCATGAAGCCGCGGTCGCGGATCATGTAGAGCTGGAACCAGATCGGCTTGTCGACCGCGGACGTAACCTCGGTCATCGAGCAGGCCGAGACGGTCGAAAGGCAGAAGGGGATGCCGGCCGCCTGCGCCGCGCGCGCGGCCTGGCGCTCGCCGCGGCGCGCGAGCAGACCGGCCATGCCGATCGGGCCCAATGCGATCGGCATCGCCAGTTTCTGGCCGAACAACGTGGTCGACGGATCGACATGCGAGACGTCGCGCAGGATGCGCTGGCGGAGCTGCACGTCCTGCAGGTCGGCGACGTTGCGCTCGAGCGTCACTTCGTCGAACGCCCCGCCGTCGACGTAGTCGAAGATGAAACGGGGCAGGCGGCGCTTTGCGAGTTCGCGGTAATCGGACGCTGACGCTGCCTTCATTTCCCCACCGCCCTCGTTGTTCTCGTGCGCGTGAATGTGTTCGCCGATGTTCTAATAAGCAAGGCGGATGGCCGACGGAGGCTTCAATCGCCCTGCACGAAGCGCGCTGCTAGCGCGCTGGTCTGAGCGGCAAGCACCAACGTGTCCACGCCGACGCCCACGATCAAGGCGCCGTGCTCGATCGCACGGCGCGCGAATTCCTCGTCGCGGGTGAGGATGCCGGCAGCGCGACCCGCCGCCCGAATGCGGCGGAACGCGTCGAGCGTCGCTTGCTGCACCTCCGGGTGCGCCGGCTGGCCGACATGACCCATCGATGCGGAAAGGTCCGCCGGCCCGACGAACAGGGCATCGATGCCGTCGACCGCGGCGATCGCCTCGATATTGTCGAGCGCCCGCATTGTCTCGATCTGCACGATCAGCCCGATCTGGTCATTGGCCTCGTGGATATAGCGCGGGTAGCGCCCCCAGCGCGCCGCGCGCGCGCCGCCGATGCCGCGGCTGCCCTGCGGCGGATAACGGGCCGCATCGACGATCGTCGCCGCCTGCTCGGCCGTGTCGACCATCGGCACCAGCAGGCTTTGCGCGCCGAGATCGAGATAGGTCTTGATCGTTACCGGATCCGACGACGGCACGCGCACGATCGCATGGCAGCCGGGATAGGCGGCGATCGCCTGGAGCTGGGCGAGCACGAGCGGCAAGGTCTGCGGGCTGTGCTCGCCGTCGATCAACAGCCAGTCGAAGCCGGCGCCGGCGCAGATCTCGGCGGTGATCGGATTGGCCATCGCCATCCAGAGGCCGATTTGAGGCCGGCCCTGCGCGAGCGCCTGCTTGAGCGGATTGACGGGAGTCTGCATGACGATCTGCCTCGCTCAGGTGAAGCGGAACGCGATCGAGCCGAGCCGGCCGTAATCGGCGTGGAAGACGTCGCCGCGCGCGACCAGCACCGGGCGGATGAACGAGCCGCCGAGCACGATCTCACCCGCCTCGAGCGTCTCGCCCCACGGCGCGAGCTTGTTCGCGAGCCAGGCGACGCCGTTGGCCGGGTGGTTGATCACGCCGGCGGCGAGGCCGGTCTCCTCGATCACGCCGTTGCGCGAGAGCATCACCCCCTGCCAGCGCAGGTCGATCGAGTCGGGGCGCACCGGCCGGCCGCCGACGATGATGCCGGCATTGGCGGCATTGTCCGAAATCGTGTCCTGGATGCGCCGCGTCGAGCCGGTCTCCGGGTCGAGCGCCTGGATGCGCGTGTCGATGATCTCGATTGCGGGGACGACGCGGTCGGTGGCGGCGAGCACGTCGAAGATAGTGACACCGGGGCCGCGCAGCGGCTTGGCGAGGATGAACGCAAGCTCGGCCTCGACCTTCGGCGCGATGAAGCGGTCGAACGGCACATCGCCGCCCTCGGCGAACACCATGTCGTCGAGCAAGGTGCCATAGTCGGGCTCGGTGATCCCGGCCGACTGCTGCATCGCGCGCGAGGTGAGGCCGATCTTGTGCCCGCGCACCTGGCGCCCCTCTTCGCGCTTGATCGTCATCCAGGCGCGGCTGATGCGATAGCCATCGTCGATCGTCATGTCGGGAAAGCGTTTCGAAAATTGGGTGACCTGCGTGCGCTCACGCTCGGCGCGGTGAAGCTCGGCGGCGAGCTCCTCGATGATCTTGTCTTCCAACTGCGGCATCCCCTCTGTCTTCCTGCCTAACCGTTCGGCCCGATCTTGTCGAAGGCCTTTCCGTCCCTCAGCCGCCGCGTTTCAAGGTCTCGCGCGCGATCACCAATTGCTGGATCTGCGACGTGCCTTCGTAGATGCGGAAGATGCGCACATCGCGATAGAAGCGCTCGATGCCATGATCGGCGACATAGCCGGCGCCGCCGAAAATCTGCACGGCGCGATCGGCAACCCTACCGACCATTTCCGAGGCGAACAGTTTCGATGCCGCCGCCTCGAGCGTGACGTTCTCGCCGGCGTCGCGCTTGCGGGCGGTCTCGAGCATCAGCGCCCTCGCGGCGAGCGTTTCGGTCTTGGAATCGGCGATCATCGCCTGGACGAGCTGGAACTCGGCGATTGGCTTTCCGAACTGGCGCCGTTCGGACGCGAAGGCGACGCAGTCGGTGATCAGCCGCTCGGCGACGCCGACGCATACTGCCGAAAGGTGCAGCCGGCCGCGGTCGAGCACCTGCATCGCCACCTTGAAGCCGCTGCCTTCCTCGCCGAGCCGATTGGCGGCGGGAACGCGCACGCCATCGAAGCTGACCGTGCAGATATGCGCGCCCTGCTGGCCCATCTTGCGTTCGGGCGGCCCGACGCTCAGGCCAGGCGAGCTGCCGGGGACCAGGAAGGCACTGACGCCGGCGGCGCGCTTCTCGTCCGGGTTGGTGCGCGCCATCACCGTGAAAAGGCCGGCCTTGTCGGCGTTGGTGATGTAGATCTTGGATCCGTCGAGGACATAGTGGTCGCCGTCGCGCCGTGCGCGCGTCCGCACTGCGGCGGAATCGCTGCCTGCCTCCGGCTCGGTCAGCGCGAAGCTGGTGATGATGTCGCCGCTCGCGATGCCGGGAAGCCAGCGGTGCTTCTGCTCCTCGTTGCCGAACATCACGAGGCCCTGGCTACCGATGCCGACATTGGTGCCGAACGCCGATCGGAATGCCGGGCTGGTGCGGCCGAACTCGATCCCGACCAGGCATTCGTCCTCCATTGAGAGGCCGAGCCCGCCGAACTCCTCCGGGATCGAGAGGCCGAACAGGCCGAGCTGGCGCATCTCATCGATCACCTCGTCGGGGATCTCGTCCTCCTCGGCGACTTTTGCCTCGAGCGGCCGCAGCCGTTCGCTGACGAAACGGCGGATGGTGTCGATCAATTGTTCTCGCGTTTCGAGATCGAGCGCCATGGCAATATTCCTTTCAGTGCTTGAAGTTCACGACCGAGCCGTTGCGGTCGCGGAAATGATGGTGCGGCCGTCGCCGCCGAGCGCGGCAAGCGCGATCTCGCTGCCGCTGCGCCGCCCGACGAGATGCATGGCCTCGCCCGCAAAAGCGGGGGTGCGGGCGCGGAAGGCGAAGCTGGCGAGCGCGTCCGGGCCGAGCTCGCGCGCGCACAGATCGAGCAGCAGGCTTGCGGTCAGCGGTCCCTGGACGACGAGCCCGGGATAGCCTTCGATGGCGGTCGCATAAGGAAGGTCGTAATGGATGCGGTGGCTGTTGAAGGTCAGCGCCGAATAACGGAACAGCAGCACCTCGCTCGGAACCACGCGCCGCTGCCACGTCCAGCCGGAAAGGTCGGGCGCCGCCAGCGCGTCCGCCGCGATCACCTTCGCCTGGGCCGATGCCGCCGCTTCGCGATAGACGATCGTCTGTCGCTCGCGCACCGCGACGGCCCCGTCCGCGCTGGTGACGTGATCGATCTCGACGAACGCGAGGCGGCCAGAGCTGCCGTCTTTTTCCGTGACCGAGGCGACGGTAGAGACGCGCTCTACTTTCGCGACGATCGGGAGCGGCGCGACGAAGCTGACGTCGCTGCCCACCCACATCCGGCGCGGCAGCTCGATCGGGGGGAGGAATGTGCCGCGCTTGGGATGGCCGTCGACGTCGATCTCGGCGGTCGGGGCGTTCGGCAGGCAGAGGCACCAATGGAAGCCCTGCGGCGCACTCGCGCCCGCTGGCTGCGGAGAGTCGAGCATCGCGGCAAAGCGGGCGACGGCGGGTTGCGCAACCACGTCCTGTGCGCGCGCAGAATTGCCGATCCAGTCGCTCCAGCGCTCGCTCATGTCTCGGATGCCGCCATCAATAGGACCTGGGTAGCCCGAGGACATGCTCGGCGAGATAGGAGAGGATGAGGTTCGTCGAGATCGGCGCGACCTGGTAGAGCCGGGTCTCGCGGAACTTGCGCTCGATGTCATATTCGGCGGCGAAGCCGAACCCGCCGTGGGTCTGGACCGCGGTCTCGGCGGCCGCCCAGCTCGCCTCGGCCGCGAGCATCTTGGCCATATTGGCTTCGGCGCCAGGGTTCTCGCGCGCCTCGTAGCGGCGCAGCGCGTCGTGGACCATCAGCTCGGCGGCGCGCATCTGGGCATAAGCGCGCGCGATCGGGAATTGAATGCCCTGGTTCTGGCCGATTGGACGGCCGAAGACCTGGCGCTCTTTGGCGTAGGCAGCGGACTTTTCGATGAACCATTTGGCGTCGCCGATGCATTCGGCGGCGATCAGGATCCGCTCGGCGTTCATCCCCGACAAGATGTAGCGGAAGCCCTTGCCTTCCTCGCCGATCAGATTGGCGGCCGGGATGGGCACGTCGTCGAAGAAGATCTCGGTCGTCGAATGGTTCATCATCGTGTCGATCGGGCGGATCGACATGCCCGCGCCGAGCGCGGCGCGCATGTCGACCAGGAAGGTCGAAAGGCCGTCGGTGCGCTTTGCGACCTGATCGCGCGGCGTGGTGCGCGCGAGCAGGAGCATCAGGTCCGAATGCTCGGCGCGCGACGTCCAGATCTTCTGGCCGTTGACGACGTAGCGATCGCCGTCGCGCCGCGCGAAGGTCTTGATCGACAAGGTGTCGGTGCCGCTCGACGGCTCGGTCACGCCGAAGGCCTGCAGCCTCAGCGCGCCGCTCGCGATCCTCGGCAGATATTCGGCTTTCTGCGCCTCTGATCCGTGGCGGAGCAACGTCCCCATGATGTACATTTGCGCATGGCAGGCGCCGCCGTTGCTGCCCGAGCGGTGGATCTCCTCGAGGATCGCCGACGCCGCCGAAAGCGGTAGGCCGGCGCCGCCATATTCCTCAGGGATCAGAGCGGCGAGATAGCCGGCATTGGTCAGCGCCTCGACGAATTCGCCGGGATAGGCGCGGTCCTTGTCCTTCGCGCGCCAATATTCGCCGGGGAAGCCGGCGCACAGCTTGGCTACCTCTTCGCGGATCGCGCCATAATCTTCGGTCATTGGTCCCCGGTCCTGCGCTGAAGAAGGCCGCGCGCGATGATATGCGCCTGGATCTCGGCCGCGCCTTCGAAGATCGAGAGGATGCGCGCGTCGCACAGGATCCGGCTGATCTCGGATTCGAGCGCATAGCCGTTGCCGCCGTGGATCTGCAGGCTCGCATCGGCATTGGTCCAGGCGACGCGCGCAGCCAACAATTTGGCCATCCCGGCTTCGACATCGCTGCGCCCGCCCGTATCCTTGGTCCGCGCGGCGGCATAGGCGAGCTCGCGCGCCGCCACCGTCTCGACCAGCATCGTGACGAGCTTGTCGGCGACTCGCGGGAAGTCGATCAGCGGACGGCCGAACTGATGACGCACCAGCGCGTAGCCGAGCCCGAGCTCATAGGCACGCCAGGCGACACCGACCGCGCGTGCGGCGGTCTGGATGCGTGCGCCTTCGAACGTGCGCATCAGCTGGCGAAAGCCTTCGCCTTCGACGTCGCCGAGCAGGCTTTCGGCGGGCGCCTCGAAATCGTCGAAGCTGAGCTCATATTCGCGCATGCCGCGATAGCCGAGCACCGCGATCTCGCTGCCGGCGAGACCGGCCGCGGGGAAGGGGTCGGCGTCGCTGCCGCGCGGCTTGGCGAGCAGGAACATGCTGAGCCCGCGATGGCCCTCGCCGCCGGTGCGGGCGAGCAGGGTCATCAGATCGGTGCGCGCGGCGTGGGTGATCCAGGTCTTGGCGCCCGAGATGCGCCAGCTCCCGGCGGGCGCGCGTGTCGCGCGTGTCGCAAGGCTGGCGAGGTCGGAGCCGGCGCCAGGCTCGGTGAACACCGCGGTCGGCAGGATCGCGCCGCTCGCAAGGCCCGGCAGCCAGCGCGCCTTCTGCTCGTCGCTGCCTGCAAGCGCGATCAGCTCGGCGGCGATCTCGCTGCGCGTGCCGAGCGAACCTGCCCCGATCCAGCCGCGGCTCAGTTCCTCGGTAACGACGCACATTTCGAGCTTGCCGAGACCAAGCCCGCCATATTCGGGATCCACGCAGATGCCGAACGTGCCAAGCGCGCCAAGCTCGGCGACCAAAAAGTCCGGTATCAGCGCGTCGTCGAGATGCCAGCGATGCGCGAACGGCGTGATCCGCTCGGCGGTGAAGCGGCGGAACTGGGCGCGTATTTCGTCGAGCGCCTCGTCGCCGGACGCCTCGCTGACGCCGGCTCCGGCGCGCACCAGCGCGACCAAGGCCGCGCGGCTTTCCGCATCCGCACCTGCAATCAACCCGGCGACCGCCGGATGATCGGCCATCGCGCGAGCCGCCGCGTTGAGCCCGATTTGCCCCGGCCTGAAAGTTTCGTTGGGACCGATCGCGACCCCGCCGGCGAGCTGGCTGAGATATTCGCTGAAGGCGAGGCGCAGCACCAGCGCATCGACCTCGCCCAACTCGCCGCGATCGTGCGCCGCCGCTGCCCAGCCGAGCAGGGCGTCCAGCGCCGCAATCGTGGTTTCGATCCAGGCATAGCCATGGGCGTCATGCTGGTGGCGATCGAGCAGCGCCGGATCGACGGCGCCGCCATCGCCGACTTTGCCGAGCAGCCGGCTGCGAACGTCGGCGGCGAACCTGCGGGCCGTATCGAGCGCGGCATCCGCCTGGTCGATCAGCGCCGCCGGCGAGGCATAAGCGGAACAGGCCATCTCAGCCCGCCGCCACGATGCCGCTGTCGTGCAGCTTGCCGACCTCGCCCGAGCCGAGGCCGAGCACTTCGGCGAGGATCTCGTCGGTATGCTCGCCGAGCCGCGGCGCGCGCGCCGGCGGCAGCCGCTCGGCCTGCGGGATCGTCGCGGGAGCGCCGGGTATCGGGTAGCGCGCGCCGCTCGGCTGCTCGACCTCCGCGAAGATCGGATTGGCGCGGACCAGATCGGGATCGTAGGCCGCCTCGCGCATCGTCTGATAGGGGCCCCAGCAGACGCCGAGCGGATCGAATGCCGAGGCGAGATCGGCCAGCGTCCGCCTGGCGATCGCTTGCTCGACCAACGGCACCAGCGTGTCGCGATGCTCGTAACGGACCCCTTCGTCGCGCGCGAACGACACGCCTCGCTCGGCCTCGATGGCTACGACCGCCTCGCCGATGCCGAGCGCCTCGACCATGCCCGTCCACTGGCGCGGAGTGATCGCCATCAGCATCAGCCTTTTGCCGTCGGCGGTCATGAAATCGCGCCCGAACGCGCCATAGACCTGGTTGCCGAGCCGTGGCCGGTCGGCGCCGGTGTCGAGCACCTCAGCGAGCATGCCGAGATTGGCGACACTGGCGATCGCCATATCGGACAAGGGGACGCGCACTTCCTGGCCGGCGCCGGTGTCGCGGCGATGGCGTTCGGCGGCGAGGAGAGCGAAAGCCGCGTAAGCGCCGGTCAGCAGGTCCCAACCGGGCAGGACGTGATTGACGACCTCCTCGCCGAGACTCTCGGGCCCGGTGATCTGCGGATAGCCGACCGCGCAATTGACGGTGTAGTCGAGCGCCGGTCCGCCATCGGCGCGGCCCATGATCCGTATCGTGACGAGGTCCGGCCGCAGCGCGGCGAGGCGGGCATGGGCGAGAAAGCCGTCGACCGGATAATTGGTGACGAACAGACCGCCGGCAGGCCCGGGCGCGGTGATCAAGGCGGTCGCGAGCTCGCGCCCTTCGGCGCTGCCGAGGTTGATCGCGATCGACTTCTTGCCCTTGTTGAGCGACTCCCAATAGAGGCTGGCGCCATTCCCAGCGCGCGGCCAGCGCCGGAAATCGGGACCGCCGCCGATCTGGTCGAAGCGGATCACCTCGGCGCCCATTTGCGCGAGATGCATGCCGCAGGTGGGCGAGGCGACGAACGACGACGCCTCGATCACGCGCATCCCGCCGAGCAGCCGGTACATCCGATCAGGCCGCGATCACGCGCGGGCGCGCCGAAACGCCGGCCCCGTCGTCACGCATCGGCGAGGCCGACGATCGCGACCGCGCTGACATTCTGGTTGGGCATGCCGCCGAGGTTGTGCGAAAGCGCAAGGCTCGGCGGAGCGCTGCGCTGGCGTTCGCCCGCGCGGCCGAGCAACTGCAGGTAATTCTCGTAGATCATGCGCAGTCCCGACGCGCCGATCGGATGGCCGAAGCATTTGAGGCCGCCGTCGATCTGGCACGGCACCTTTCCGTCGGCGTCGAAGAAGCCGTCGAGCACGTCCTTCCAGCCTTCGCCTTCGGGGCTGATGTGGAGATCCTCCATCGTCACCAGCTCGGTGATCGAGAAGCAGTCGTGCACTTCCATCAGGCTGATCTCGTCGCGCGGCCTGGTGACGCCGGCTTCCTCATAGGCTTTAGAGGCGGCGATGCGGGTGGTGTGGAAATAGCTTCCGTTCCAGCCCGTGCCCTGGCTCTCCCATCCGTTCGACGTGACGATCTGCAGCGCCTTGACGGTGACGAGGTCCTGCTTGCCGAGCGCGCGGGCGATCTCGGGGGTGGTGACGATCGCGCAGGCCGCGCCGTCGGAAACGCCGCAGCAATCGAACAGCCCGAGCGGGTCGGCGATCATCGGCGCGTTCATCACCGTGTCGATGTCGATCTCCTTGCGGAGGTGCGCCTTCGGGTTCTTCGCGCCATTGGCGTGGCTCTTGACCGAAACGTGCGCCATCGCGCGCTTGAGGTCGTCCTTCGACACGCCATGCTCGTTGCGATAGGCGGCGGCGAGCTGCGCGAAATTGCCCGGTGCCGAGCCGGTGACGCCGATCATGTCGAAGGTCGATCCGCGGGTGCGCACCGGAAGGCCGCCGTAGCCGGTGTCCTTGAGCTTCTCGACCCCGAGCGCGAGCGCGATGTCCGCCGCGCCGGAGGCGACCGCATAGACCGCGCCGCGGAAGGCTTCGGTCCCGCTCGCACAATAATTCTCGACCTTGGTGACGCCGATATTGGGCAGGCGAAGCGCGGTCGCGAGCGGGATGCCGGACGGGCCGATGTTGACCGCGTCGAACGCCACGCTGAGCCACGCCGCGTCGATCTGCGAGGTGTCGATGCCGGCGTCGGCGATCGCTTCCTCATAGGCTTCGACGGTCAGCTGCTCGGCGTCCTTGTCCCAGCGTTCGCCGAACTTCGCGCAACCCATGCCGAGGATTGCGACCTTGTCCCTGATGCCTTTAGCCATCGGATTTCTCCTTCGCGCCCGGCTGCTCGACCGGCACCGCTTTCCAGAAATATTTGACGAAATCGCGCGTCTCGTCGACCGCCTTGATGCGGAACATCATCTTCATCGGCCTGCCGACCTCGACGGCGTCGTCATCGACGTCGGTGAATTCGGCGAACATGCGCCCGCCGCCCTCGAAATCGATCGTGCCATAATATTGCGGCGGCGCCGGCGAATAAGTCAGGCTGTCGGCGGTGTAGGTGACGATCCGCGCCTGCTTGTCGGCGAGCGGATAATCCTCCTGCGTGCCGATCGCGCGGTCGTTCGGATTGACGCTGACCTCCGAGCGCGGGAACTGGACCGTGCCGGTCTTGGTGCAGCGCCCGCCGACCAGGCCAAGCACGGTCTTGCGGTTGCGGAACAGGGTCGTGCCGGGCTGCTTCTGGTCAGCCTCGGCGCGCATCCCGCGCTCGAGATCGAGCAAGCCGCGGTGGAACAGGAAGCGCATGTAATTGTCGTCGGCCTTGCCCCGCGCGAGCGCGCCGGAGACGCCGTCGCGCTTCGGCAGGCGCGCGATCGCTTGCGTGGTCTCGAACAGCAGCGCGTCGCAACCCTGGCCGAAGCCGACCAGCATGATCGTCTCGCCGGGCTTCGCCTGCTCGAGCGCCGCCACCAGCATCAGCAAGGGATGCGCGACGCCGCTGTCGCCGACCTTCTGCGCGAGCGTGTCGGCGACCGCCTCCGGGCGCACGCCGAGCTTTTTCGCAAGGCCTTCCGGTACGCCGCGCGCGCTGATCGGGATCAGCAGCCGGTCGATCTTCGCTGGATCGACGGCGAGGCTCTTAAGCGCTTCGGCAAGCGCGCCGCCGAGGATCTTGGTATAGCCCTCGTCGCGGATCCAGCGGCTTTCCCAGCTGTAATCGAAGTCCGCGCCGGAAGCGCGAAAATGGTCGACGAAGTCGAGCGTGACGCTGTGCGATCCGATGAAGCGGGCGATCGGATCGCCTGCGCCGACCAGCAATGCCGCGGCGGCGTCGCCCTGGACGAGCTCGCCCTCCGATGCCGGACGGGCCTTGCGCAGCTCGGACGCGACGCACAGCTGCGTTCCGCCGTTTGCCGCAGCGTTCAGCGCCTGGATCAACGACGACGTTCCGGCCCGCTGGCTGCCCGCGACGTCGAGCGACGCGATGCCGTCGGCCAGGGTCAGCGCTTCCTTGACGATCCCGCTGTTGAGGCGATCGGCGAAAGGATGGGTGGTCGACGCGAGCGACAGCGCGGTGACCGTGCTGCGGTCGATCCCGGTGAGGCAGTCGCGCGCCGCCTCGACCGCCATCGTGACGCTGTCCTCGTCCCAATTGGCGATCGCGCGCTCGCCCTTGGCAAGGCCCTTCAGGCCGCCGGCGAACCAGGCATTGGCGGCGAAGATCGCCGAGCGCTGCAGGCGCAGGCGCGGGATATAGGCGCCGTAGGAGATGATGCCCCCGTTGCCGTTCATGATGTAGGCCCGTTCATGATGGGGCGAGCTCCGCATAGCCGTTGTTGAGCACGACGATACCGCGTTCCTCGGCGGTCGCGCGGAAGGCGGCGCGATCGCCATCCTCGCGCCAGATCTCGACCTTGATCGTCTCGCCCGGGAAGACCGGGCTCGAGAAGCGCACGTCCATCCGCTTCAGCCGGGCCGGATCGTTGCCGCACAATGCGGCGAGGATCGCGCGGCCGGCAACGCCATAGGTGCACAGGCCGTGGAGGATCGGGCGCGGGAAACCGGCCGCCTGCGCGACGGCGGGATCGGCGTGGAGCGGATTATAATCGCCCGACAGCCGGTAGATCAGCGCCTGGTTCTGGGTCGTGGCCAAGGACACGACATGGTCCGGCGTGCGGTCGGCGGGGAGCGGGTGGGGGCGAGGGGCGCCCTCGGATTGGCCGCCGAAGCCGCCGTCGCCGCGCAGGAACAAGGTGTTGCGAACCGTCGCGAGGTGCGTGCCCGAGCTATCCTCGATCCGGCGCGAGCTCAGCACGATCGCGCCCTTGTCCGCGCCTTTGTCGTAAATGGCGTCGATCGTCGTGCGGCCATGGAGATCGCCTTGGGTCGGAAGTGTCGCGAACAGCTCGACCGAGGTCTCGCCGTGAAGGATCTTCTTCCAGTCGATGCCGTAGGCCGGATCCTGCCAGAAGAAGCCGGGATAGGCGAGCACGACCGCCATCGTCGGCAGCGCCTGCAGGTCCTTTTCGTAGACGAAGCGCAGATCGTCGGCGCCGACGCCGAGCGCGTAGAGGATCGTGTCGCGCGTCGTGAAGCTGTGCCGCGTCTCCAGCGGCGGCAGCTTCAGCAGGCGTTCGGGATCGAGCGCCATCTCAGACCGGATCCCAGCCGAAGATGTCGGCCGAGCGCTGCAGCGGGTGGAAGCTCGGCTTGAGCGCGGGCAGCAGCTCATTCGCGATCGTCTCGGCGGTCCAGCCTTCGGAGCGGTGCACCGAGCGGATCGGGCGCGGCACGCTGAACAGGAAGATCTCGTTCTTGCGCACCGCGAAGATCTGGCCGCTGACGTCCTTGGAGGCATCGCCGGCGAGAAAGGCGACGAGCGGCGCGATCTTGTCGGCCGACATCGTCTTCATCCGCTCGACACGCCTTTTCTCCTCCTCGGTCTCGGCCGGGATCGTGCCGATCATGCGGCTCCAGGCGAACGGCGCGATGCAGTTGGAGCGCACGCCGAAGCGCTGCATGTCGAGCGCGATCGAGTTGGAAAGGCCGACGATGCCCATCTTGGCCGCGGCATAATTGGCCTGGCCGAAATTGCCGATCAGCCCCGAAGTCGACGTGAAATGAATGTAGGAGCCGGAGCCCTGCTCCTTGAAGTGCGGTGCGGCGGCCTGCGACACGAGGAAGCTGCCGTGGAGATGGACGTCGATCACCGCGCGCCATTCGGCTTCGCTCATCCGGTGGAAGATGCGGTCGCGCAAGATGCCGGCATTGTTCACGACGGCGTCGATCCGGCCGAAATTGTTCACCGCATCCTCGACGATCGACGCGGCACCCGCCGAATCGGCGACGCTGGCGAGATTGGCGAGGGCCTTGCCGCCCGCCGCTTCGATTTCTGCAACCACTTGCGAGGCCGGGCCGGCATCCTTGCCTTCGCCTGATGAGGAGGTGCCGAAATCGTTGACCACGACGGCGGCGCCTTCGCGCGCGCAGAGCAATGCGATCTCGCGGCCGATCCCGCCGCCGGCCCCGGTCACGGCGACGACCTTGTTGTCGAGCATTCCCACCGATTGCATCTCCCTTGCTGTGCGTTCGGCCTAGCTCAAGCCGGACGTCAATTCAATCTTCTGAATTGACATTCACGATCGTGAATAGCAATCACGAGCCATGGCAGCTGCGGATCCCCGGCCCCTGGTCACTTCGGTCGTTCAGGCCATTGCCGTGCTGCGTCATCTTGCCTCGCTTGACCGCGGGCGGGGCGTGACCGCAATCGCGGCGGCGGCCGGGATCAGCCCGAGCTCCTGTTTCAACATCCTCAAGACATTGGTCGCCGAAGACGTGGTCGCGTTCGACGCCGAGACCAAGACCTACACGCTTGGCCTCGGCGTGATCAATCTCGGCTATTCGGCGACGCGCCGCAATGCGGTGATCAACGCGGCCGAGGGCAGGATGACAAAGCTCGCCGAGGAATATGACGGCGCGGTCGGGCTGTGGCGCGTGTCGAGCCGCGAGCGGCTGATGCTCGTCCACCTGGCCGAATCCGAGGCCGCGACTCGAATCCATTTGTCGATCGGCCAGCGCCTGCCGCTCGCCGCCGGAGCGATGGGCCGCTGCGTCGCGGCGGCCCAAGATCTTGCCGAGGACGAGCTTGCCCGGCGGTTCGATGCGGTGCGCTGGGCGCAGCCGCCCAGGCTCGACATCTATCGGGCGCAGGTCGAGGCGGCGCGGCGGCAGGGCTATTCCACCGACGTCGATCAATTGCTGCGCGGCCTTTCCTCGGTCGCGGCGGCGATCGTCGATCGCGCGGGCAGCGTTCGCTTCTGCCTGTCGGTGACGATGTTCAGCGGCCAGCATTCGGCCGAGACGATGCGCCGCATCGGCAAGGCGGTGCGTGACAGCGCCGATGCGATCTCGATGGCCGGCTACGGCGCAGGCCGCGGCTGAAACCTTCTTAGCTTACGGCGCTCTCGACCTCGATCACCGCGTCGACCGCGAACGCGCCTTCGCCCTCGGGCATCGCCAGCACCGGGTTGAGATCGATCGACTTCAGCCTCGGTCCGGCGGCGACTGCAAAGACCGACAGCTGCGAGAGCATGCGGGCGAGCGCCTTGATGTCGACCGGCGGCCGGCCGCGAATGCCGGTCAGCATCTGCGCGCCGCGGATCGAACGGATCAGCGTTTCGGCGACGTCCTCGCCGAACGGGCAGCGCATCAGCGCGGTGTCCTTGAGCAGCTCGACGAAGATGCCGCCGAGGCCGAACATCGCGACCGGGCCGAACACCGGATCGCGCTGGACGCCCATGATGCATTCGACGCCGTCGCTCAGCTGGCGGGCGACGAGCACGCCTTCGATCAATGCATCGGGAACGTGCGTCCGCGCGCGCTCGAGCAGCAGCGCGAAATTGCGGCGCACCGCATCGGCGTCCGCCACGCCGAGCACGACTCCGCCGATCTCGGATTTGTGGAGGATGTTGCGCGACAGGATTTTCATGACCACCGGGAAGCCGAGGCGTTCGGCTGCCGCGACCGCTTCATCGGCACTCGCGCAGGCCTGTTCCGGCGCGCAGGCGATCCCGGCAGCCGACAGGATCGTCTTGGCTTCGGTTTCGGTCGGCGTGCGCGACGGCAGCGTCACGGCCGGAAGCGGCGGCGGCTTGTCGTGCGCCTGCGCGGCGAACGCCTCGCCGTAGCGGCCCATCGCCTCGATCGCGACCACCGCGCGCGCGGGATCGCCGAATATGGTGAAGCCGTCCGCTTCGAAGCGCGCGCGCATCTCGGGCGAGCAAAGCAGGGACAGCACATAGAGCCGGTCGGGATGGTGGGCGCGCACCCGGGCGAGCTCGGTCCGCAGCTGTTCGGCGATGCTCGGCACCGCGGCGGTGTAGGAGAGGTAGCCGAGGATCGATTTATAGCCGCCGTCCTCGACCATCGTTTCGACGAACTGCGCGAACAAAGGCATGTCGTTGATGAACTGGGCGGTGGTGTCGACCGGATTGCGCGGCGCGGAGAAAGGCAAAAGCTTCTTGAGCTTGGCTTGCGCCTCCTCGGGCATCGCCGGCATCGGCAGGCCGATCGAGTCGGCGACGTCCGACGCGAGCACGCCGGCACCGCCGCTGATCGTGAACATGCCGAGGCTGTTGCCGACAGGATAGACGCGCTGCATGGCGAGCGAGGCGATGTCGAGCATCTCCTCGGGGTTGCGCGCCCGCGCGACACCGAATTCCTTGAGGACCGCATCGATCACCGCATCGTTGTTGGCGAGCGAGGCGGTGTGCGATTGCGCCGCTTGCGCGCCGAGCGCGCTGCGGCCGACCTTCATCATCACCACCGGCTTCTTCGCGGCGCGCGCCGCCGACAAGGCCGCAATCAGCGAATCGCCTTCCTTGAGGCCCTCGGAATAGACCGCGATCACCTCGATGTCGGGCTGCGTCACCATTTCGCCGACGATCTCGCCCATCGTCAGCTCGGCCTCGTTGCCGGTGGTGACCGCGGCGGCGATGCCGAGCCCCATCTCGCGCGCGCTGTAGACGATATGCGCGCCGAACGCGCCCGACTGGCTGACGATGCCGAGCGGCCCCGGCTTGGGAAAGCCGGTCTCGAGCACGGTCGAAAAGGTGCCGTAGAAGGCCGGCGCGGTGCTGAACATGCCGAGGCAATTGGGGCCGAGGATGCGCATTCCGCCGCTGCGCGCCGCG
Source organism: Sphingomonas sp. (assembly GCF_036677245.1). Lineage (GTDB taxonomy): Bacteria > Pseudomonadota > Alphaproteobacteria > Sphingomonadales > Sphingomonadaceae > Allosphingosinicella. The sequence goes on along the minus strand of NZ_JAKFCG010000120.1, from coordinate 12,987 downwards.
GCCACCAGCCGGTCCTGCGCGTCGCCGCCGTCGGCTTCGGCGAAACCCGACGTGAAGACGATCGCCGCGGCTGTGCCGCGTGCCGCGAGCGCCTCGACCGCAGCGATCGCGCCGGCTTGCGGGATCGCGATGATCGCGACGTCGGGGGTTTCCGGGAGGTCGGCGACCGAGGCGAAGGCTTTCAGCCCCTGGACCTGCTCGCGTCCCGGATTGACCGGATAGATCGGCCCGGCAAAGCCGCGCTCGAGCATGTAGCCGATCGACCGGCCGCCGATCCGCGTGTGATCGTCGGACGCGCCGATGATTGCGACCGAGCGCGGATTGAACAATCTGCCAAGGCCGGTTGCGGTCATGCTTTCACTTCCATGCTTGATGTGGACCACGGGGCGATCTGCCGGCCGGCGGCGATCTCGATTGCGGCGATTGCCGCCCCCGCGAAAAGGGCTTTACCGCCCCTAACAGCGCCCATAATGCTGTCAACGCGCTACACATGGCGAAACGAAACGGCCGAGCTCGGCGGCGGGCACTTCCTTGTGCCTCGCGAGAGCCGAGCGGCGGACATAATTTAGGAAGGGGAATTTGATGGCCTCGAGGCACGAGATCACCGAGCGTAAGATCGAGGGACGGGGGCTGACCTCGCACACCCTGCTCTGCGGGGACGAGAGCAAACCGCCAGTGCTGCTGCTGCACGGCGCCGGCCCGGGAGCGCACGCCGGATCGAACTGGTGGCACGTGATGCCCGAGCTCGCGGAAAATTTCTATGTGATCGCGCCGGATCTGATCGGCTTCGGCCAGTCGGTGATCCCCGATCCGTTCCCGAGCAACATCATGGCGTGGATCGGCGTCAGGGTCGAGCAGATCCTCGGGCTGATGGACACTCTGGGCATCGACAAGGCGCACATCGTCGGCAATTCGATGGGCGGCGCGCTCACCCTGCAACTGCTCAGCGAGGCGCCGGAACGCTTCCTCCAGGTCGCGCTGATGGGCTCGATCGGCGCGCCCGCGCCACGCACCCCCGAGCTCGTCCGCCTGCTGTCCTTCTACTCGGATCCGCGCAAGGCGCGTTACCGCGAGATGATGCACAGCTTCGCCTATGACGCGGATAATTTCGTCGGCATGGACAAGATCGTCGAGGATCGCTTCAAGATCGCGACCGATCCCAAGGTGATGGAGATCGCCGGCAAGATGATCGGGTCGATGAACGCGGGGATCGAGGCGCTGATCATGCCGCCCTCGGTGCTCGGCAAGATGCCGCACGAAGTGCTGATCTTCCACGGCCGCCAAGACCGCATCGTTCCGCTCGACACCAGCCTTTACCTGCTCGAGCACCTCCAGCGCGCCGAGCTCTACGTGCTCGACAAATCCGGGCACTGGGCGCAGCTCGAGCGGTGGGACATCATGCGTCCGATGCTCGAGCGCCATTTCGGCGCCACCAACTGGTAAGCCCGAGTAAAGCGGGCGGATAGGCTGACACCCCCTCGCCCCCTTCAGGGGGAGAGGGTTGGGGAGAGGGGTCTTTCCGCCCGCACCAGCTCTCGCATCGCTGCGGGATCTGCCGTCGAGTTGCGCGCCGAGTCACCACTCCTCTCCCGTCCTTTCCCCCTGAAGGGGGCGGGGGTTTAGGACGTCGGATGGAGGGACTGCGATGAAGATGGTGCAGCTCGGCAGGACCGGACCTCGCGTCAGCGCCATCGGTCTTGGCGCGATGGGCATGACGCCGGGCATGTACGGCGCCGCCGACCGCGCCGAAAGCATCGCCACCCTCCACGCCGCGCTCGATGCCGGCGTCACCCTGATCGACACCGGCGACTTCTACTCCACCGGCGAGAATGAGATGCTGATCGGTGAGGCCCTCAGGGGCGCGCGGCGCGACACGGTGCAGATCAGCGTCAAATTCGGCGCGCTGCGCGATCCGGCGGGCGGCTGGACCGGCAACGACAGCCGCCCGGTCGCGGTCAAGAACTTCCTCGCTTATTCGCTCAAGCGGCTCGGCGTCGGCCATATCGACATCTACCGGCCTGCGCGGCTCGACCCGACTGTGCCGATCGAGGAGACGATCGGCGCGATCGCCGAAATGGTGCAGGCCGGCTATGTCCGCCACATCGGCCTTTCGGAGGTCGGGCCCGACACGATCAGGCGCGCTGCGTCGGTCCATCCGATCTGCGATCTCCAGATCGAATATTCGCTGCTCTCGCGCGGCATCGAGGATCGCATCCTGCCGACCTTGCGCGAGCTCGGCATCGGCATCACCGCCTATGGCGTGCTGTCGCGCGGGCTGATCAGCGGCCATTGGAGCGCAGATCGCGCCGGTCCCGGCGATTTCAGGGCGATGAGCCCGCGCTTCCAGCAGGGCAATGTCGAGCGCAACCTCGCGTTGGTCGAGGCGCTGCGTCGCATCGCCGAGGCGAAGGGCGCGACCGTCGCGCAGATCGCGATCGCCTGGGTCGCAGCACGGGGAGAGGACATCGTGCCGCTGGTCGGCGCCCGCCGGCGCGATCGCCTGGCCGAGGCATTGGGCGCACTCGATGTGAGCTTGGATGAGACGGATCTTGCCGCGATCGAGCAGGTCGTCCCGAAGGGCGCAGCGGCGGGCGATCGCTACCCGACGCCGATGATGGCGCACCTCGACAGCGAACAGCATTAAGGCGCTTCGCCGCGCCCGAGCATGAGGCGGGCGGTCCGCGCAGATGGCAGGCAGGCCGAACTGCCCGAACAACCCGGGGGGATGATGCCGAAGTCCGAACAGAAAGTGGTGGAGGACCGCCAGCGGCGCGGCTGCCAGTTCATCGCGGTCGCGGCCCGGCACATGGCGGAGCTCGGTTATGAAGGCACCACCGTGCGCGGGATCGCCAAGGAAATGGAGCTGACCTCGGCGACCTTGTTCCACTATTTCCCAAGCAAGAACGACCTTCTGGAAGCGATCATCCAGGCCGGTGTCGATCACGGCCTTGGCGTGATCCGCGACGCGATGGGTGCCGATTTCACCCCGCTCGCCCGCTTGCAGCGGCTGGTGCGGGCGCACCTCGGCATCCTCTATGGCGAGATGGGGCATATCCATAGAGTCTGGAATTCCGAATGGCACAAGCTCAGCGCCGCCGCGCGCGAGCGGCTGCGCGCGCGCAACGAGGAATATCGCGGGATCTGGCGCGAGACGCTTCGCCGGCTGAACGGCGCCGGCTATCTGAAAAGCGATGCCGAAGTGCTGCGGCACCTGCTCCTGCCGGGCCTCAACTGGACCAGCACATGGGCCCACTCGCTCGACCACGAGCAGATGGAGGCATTGGCCGATCAAATCTGTTCGGTCGTCCTCAATTGCTCGGTCGCGGACTTCCGCCGGCTGGAACGTGAGGAAGCCAATCAGGAGCGGCATGATGGATCGACCGGCTGACCCGCAGATGCGCCTGATCAGGGCGCGGCTCCCGAGCTCGCTCGATGCGCTCGCCGTGGAGACCGGCGATGTGCCGCGGCCGGGCCTCGGAGAGATCCAGGTCAGGGTGCGCGCGAGCTCGCTCAACTATCACGATTATGTCGTCGCGGCCGGGCGCCTGCAGGTACCGGACGGCATCATCCTGCTCTCCGACGGCGCGGGGGAGGTGACCGCGCTGGGCGACGGCGTCGCCGACATCGCGCTCGGCGACCTGATGGTCAGCCGCTTCTTTCCGCATTGGGATGACGGGCCGCCGCGCCGCGAGCATCGCCGCGACGCGCCCGGCGACAAGGCCGACGGTTTCGCCTGCGAATGGGCGGCGAGGCCGGCGTCTGCATTCACCCGCGCGCCGCGCGGTTATTCGGCCGCCGAGGCGGCGACCTTGACCTGCGCTGGTGTCACCGCCTGGCGCGCTTTGATGGTCGACGGCCCGCTCGCCGCGGGCGAAACCGTGCTGATCATGGGGAGTGGAGGGGTGTCGATCTTCGCGCTCCAATTCGCCAAGGCGGCGGGCGCGACCGTGATCGCGACATCCTCGTCCGACGCCAAGCTCGAGCGGCTGGAAGCGCTCGGCGCGGACCATCTGATCAACTATCGCAAGACCGAGCGCTGGGGCGACGCCGCCAAGCAGCTGACGAACGGCGCCGGAGTGGATCATGTCGTCGAGATCGGCGGGGCGGCGACGCTCGACCAGTCGATGACCGCGACGAGGGTCGGCGGGCATATCGCTTTGGTGGGAATCCTCGCCGGGATTGCGGCGCCCGTCACGACCGCCTTGCTGATGACCAAGCAGCTTCGGGTGCAGGGGTTGGCGGTCGGCAGCGGCGCCGATCAGGTGGCGATGACGCGCTTCGTCGAGGACCATGGCATCAGGCCGGTCATCGACAGCCATTTCCCGCTCGCGCAACTTGGCGATGCGTTCCGCCACCTCGAAGCGGCGGCGCATTTCGGCAAGATCTGCATCGACATCTGAAGCGAAGCCCGGCCTTCATCGGCCCTTCCACAGCGGGTGAAGGAAGCGGATCAGCTTGCCGGCTTCGCCTCGCGTTTCGCCGAGACGATGCGGATCGTCGGTGCGAGCATCTGGCCCTTCATCACGCCTTCGCCTTCGGTCGGCGAGGTCGGTGCGGCGAGGATGTTGCGCACGACGTCCATCCCTTCGACCACGCGGCCGAACACCGCGAAGCCGAGATTGTCGCCCGGCTGCGTCGGATTGGCGTCCATCGACGGAAAGCTGCCGATCGTGATGAAGAAGTCGCCGTTGGCGGAGCCCGGCGCCGCGCGCGCCATCGAGATTGCGCCCTCGACGTGCGAGAGGCCCGTCTTGGTCGTCGGCTCGTGGGCGATCGGCTTGAGCACGCGCTTGGGGTCGTTGCGCACGCCGCCCTGGATCAGGCCGAGCCCGTCGGTGCCGACCTTGGTCGCGCGGTAGAAGACGGCGCCGTCGAGCCTTTTCTGATCGACGTAACGCAGGAAGTTCGCGGTCGTGATCGGCGCGCGCTCCTTCTCGAGCTCGAGGATGATCGGGCCCATGCCGGTCTGCAGCGCGACGCGAACCGTTTCCGCTTTGGGGGCGGGCACGGGCGGCGGCGCTGTGGCCGGGACCGGCGATGGCGCTTCGGCCTGAACGGCGGTGGCAGCGGGGGCGGTGGTGGCGAGGAGGGGTACGAGCGCAAGCGCGAGCAGGAATTTGAGCATGCGCTCATCCTATGGCGCACCCGCGGACGCGACAAGTCTCAGCCAGCGTGTTCCGGCGCAAGCCGGCAGAGTTGTTCGAGGTCTGACCCTCTTCTCCGCAGACTTGGACGGGGCGAGCGGAAGGGCTATCGAGCAATGTGGCCTTTCTGCCCTGATCCCTCGGCGGATGCTGCGACTAAAGGGAGTGAACGATGGCCGACGATCGCAAATTGATCGCCGTATTCGGCGCAACCGGACAGCAAGGGGGCGGCGTGGTGCGCGCGCTTCAGGCGGACGGGCGCTTCACCGTACGCGCCCTGACGCGGTATCCGGACAAGCATCCAGGCCTTGCCGATGAAGTCGTCGAAGCGGACCTCGACCGGCCCGAAACGCTCAAGGCCGCTTTCGCCGGCGCTCACGGGGTTTTTCTCGTCACCAATTTCTGGGAACCGGGCACCGACGAGCTGAAGCAGGCCGATGCGGCGGTCCGCGCCGCGCGCGAGGCGGGGGTCAAGCATTTCATCTGGTCGACCTTGCCCGACGTCGAGGCGATCAGCGGCGGATCGATGGACGTCCCGCACTTCACCGGCAAGGCGAAGATCGACCGGATCGTCGCGGACGCAGGCTTCGACCATCACAGCTTCGTGATCGCGCCCTTCTTCTACCAGAATCTGCACGGTGCGCTGACGCCGCAGAAGCAGCAGGACGGAAGCCTTGGCTGGGCGCTGCCGATCGACCCGGACGTGCGGCGCATCCACATGGGCGACATCAGCGAGCTCGGCAACATCGTCGCCGGCGCGTTCGCGCGGCCAGAAGAGGCGGACGGCAAGTATCTTCCACTGGTCGGGGACTATATGAGCTTCGGCGACGTCGTCGAAACGCTCAACCGCCAGGGCCACCATTTCTCGTTCACGCGGGTGCCCAAGGAAGTGTTCGCCACCTTCTTCCCGGGCGCTGCCGAACTGGGCGAGATGTTCGGCTACATCCAGGAGCACAGCTACATGGGTTCGGAGATGGCGGACGAGATCGCGCTTGCGAACCGGATAGCCGGCAAACCGCCGACCCGCCTGGCCGCCTGGACCCAGGCCAACATCCCGGTTTAGGCTACACGTCTCGGCTGCCGCTCGGGCGGGCATTTTTCGAGCCGGCAGGCGAGCTGCCGACGCGTGATGCCGAGGTCGCGTGCGGCCTGCGAGAGGTTGCCGCCGGCTTCGGCTACCGCCGCTTTCAAGATTGCATGCTCCGCGGCGGGGAGGCCGCTGCTGTCGGCCTTGATCACGACGAGCATCTTGCGCGCGACGTCGCGCACCGACTCGTCCGGCTCGGCGCTCGCCGCACCGTCCGACAGCGCTCCGTCGAGCAGGCCGAGCGTCGCGCGGACGGCGGGAAATTCGCCGCCGGGGAAGAGGTGGCGCAAATCGATCGGCTCGCCGGCATCGGCGAGCAGGACCGCGCGCTCGACGAGGCGCTCGAGTTCGCGGACGTTGCCCGGGTAATCGTGCATCAGCAACGTATCGAGCGCACGCGCGGTGAAGCCGCGCACCGAGCGCCGGTGCTGTTCCGAATAGGTCCGCCGGAAATATTCGAGCAGCAGCGGGATATCCTCGCGCCGCTCGCGCAACGGAGGGACGCGGATCGGGCAGGTCGCGAGGCGGTAATATAGATCTTCGCGGAAGCTGCCGTTCTTGACCGCCTCGCGCAGGTCGACGTTGGCGGCGGCGATGATCCGCACGTCGACCTTGGTCGCGCGCGACGCGCCGACCCGCTCGATCTCGCGTTCCTGAATCGCGCGCAGCACCTTGCTCTGGGCGAGCGGAGAGAGCGACGCGACCTCGTCGAGGAACAGGGTGCCGCCCTGCGCGCGCTCGAAGCGGCCGGCGCGCTCGGCATGCGCGCCGGTGAACGCGCCCTTCGCCACCCCGAACAGCTCCGCCTCGATCAGGCCCTCGGGAATCGCGGCGCAATTGATCGCGACGAACGGGCCGTTGCGCCGCGCGCTGAGCCGGTGCGCGAGCCGCGCGAACAGCTCCTTGCCGACGCCGGTCTCGCCCTGGAACAGCAATGTCGCCGACGTGTCCGCGGTCTTCTCGACGAGATGCCGCGCGGCGATGAAGCTCGGCGACGCGCCGAGGATGCCGTCGGCCGGCGCGGCGAGGTCGCCGACGTTGAGGCGGCGCTCGCACCGGCTCTCCTCCTGCTCGGCCGGATCGCCCCATTCGGCTTCTGGGCGCCCGACCAGCAGGCAGTTGGCATGGCCCATCCCCGCGCATTCGACCTCGCGCATGATGATCGGCTGGCCCGCGAAGGCGGTGGCGAAGCCGCTCGCGAAGCCGGTCTGGAGCCAGCATACCGGATCGGTGCTGACGCCGATCTTGGCGAGGTGCGTGCCGGCCTCGAACGAATCATGGACGAGGAACTGGCCCTCGAACGTCCCCGCGCCCTGGTCTGCGCTGAGCTCGAGGATCTCGGTCCAGCCGAAGCCGGTCAGCGCATGGGCTTGCGGCCCGACCGCGAACGCGTCGAAATAGCTGGTTCCGGGGCGCAGCGCCTTTGCGGACGCGGCGCAGCGCGATCCTTCGGCGAAGCCCAGGTTCCAGAACACCTGCCGCGCCGTATTCCAACCGAGCAGGTTGATCATCTGCTCGCGCAACGCGCCGACCGCGATGTCGGTGAGCAGCACGCAGCGCTCGCCGTCGCGCCAGACCCTGCCGAGCTCGGGCGAAAAGCGAACCCGGTCGGCAAGATCGCTTATGTCGGGCAGATAATCGGCCATCGAACATCCTTACCCTCATGTAAAACATGGGCCCAGTGACGCTATGCGGTTTTACGTCCATGTCAATTGAACGTGCGCCGAAGCCCGAGCAGCCCCGTCTCTTCTCCTGAAGCTCATCTTGGCACGATCATTGCTCTGTGTCGCCATGTCTGCAGCAAGGTCGCGCAAAAGGCCGATGCACAAAAAGAGCTTGGGAGAGCGATGACAGGACCAACTCAATTCACCGATTTCGCGACGGGGCGGCAAAGTCGCGCGATCTTCTCGGACGAGGCGCTCTACCGGCTCGAGATGGAGCGGATCTTCGGACGCTGCTGGCTGTTCCTGGCGCACGAATCGCAGATCCCCAGGCCCGGCGACTTCTTCCGCACCTTCATGGGCGAGGACGACGTCATCGTCATCCGCCAGCGCGACATGACGATCGGTGCGTTCCTCAACAGCTGCCCGCACCGCGGCAACCGCGTCTGCCGCGCCGACCGCGGCAACGCCAAGGCCTTCACCTGCAATTATCACGGCTGGGCGTTCGCGCCGGACGGCAGCCTCGCCAGCGTCCCGCTCGAGCAGGAGGCCTATTTCGGCGAGCTCGACAAAAGCCGCTTCGGGCTCGTCCCGGTCGCGCAGGTCGCGAGCTACAAGGGCCTGGTGTTCGGCTGCTTCGACCCCGCCGCGCCCTCGCTCGAAGATTATCTCGGCGACGCCAAATTCTACCTCGACGTCTGGCTCGATGCGATGCCCGGCGGAACCGCGCTGATCGGCGAGACCCAGAAGGTCGACCTCGAGACCAATTGGAAGCTTCCGGTCGAGAACGTCTGCGGCGACGGCTATCATCTCGGCTGGGCGCACGCCGGCGCAATGCGGGCGGTGCAGACGATGGACATCGCCGGATTGACGGTCGGCAACGACAGCATCGACCTCGAGGGTGGCCTGTCGATCGCCGGCCTCAACGGCCATTCGACCCTGGCCGCGCTGGACGGCGTTTCGGGCTACAGCTTCTATCCCGATCCCAAGCCGATGCTCGACTATCTCGAGGCCAACCGCGCGACCGTGATCGAGCGGCTCGGCCGGCTGCGCGGCGAGAAATTGTGGGGATCGCAGATCAACATCACGATCTTCCCCAACCTCCAATTGCTTCCCGGCCTCAACTGGCTGCGCACCTACCATCCCAAAGGGCCGGGCAGGATCGAGCAATGGACCTGGGTGACGGTCGAGCGCGCGATGCCGGAGAGCATGCAGGCGGCGATCCTCGACAACCAATGCCTGACCTTCGGCCCGGCCGGCCTGTTCGACAATGACGACGGCGACAATCTCGCCGCCTCGACGGAGCAGTCGCGCGGCTGGCGCACCGCGCAGATGGATCTTCACACCAACATGGCGGTCGGCCGATCGGGGCCGCGCGAAGGCTTTCCGGGCGATATTGCCCAGGGCCTCGTGAGCGAGCACAACCAGCGCTATTTCTATCGCCGCTGGCAGGAGCATATCGACGCCGCGAGCTGGGCCGAGGTCCCCGCCTACAATGTCAATCCGCTCGGCGCTGGTGCGCAGAGCGAGGCGGCGGCCCGCGATGCTGCTTGAGCGCTCCGCCGCCCTCGACCTGGCGAGCCACATCGCGCTCGAGCAGGCCTTGTACCGCGAGGCGCGGCTGCTCGACGAGGAGCGGTTCGCCGAGTGGCTCGAGATGACGACCGAGGACGTCGCTTATCGCATGGCGCTGCGCTCGCGGCGCTTCCGCAAGGATCGCTCGGGCGACCTGCCGATCGGCACCGGCATGATCTTCGACGAGGATCGCGCGCGGCTCTGCCTGAGGATCGACCGGCTGCGCTCGGGCTACGTCTGGGCGGAGGATCCGATCAATTTCGTTCGCCGCATCGTCAGCAACGTCGAGATCGCCTGGCCTGACGCGGACGATGCTGAGGGCGGGGGCAGCGACGATGGCGAGGGCAGAGACTGGGCCGAGGTCCATTCGGTCGTCACCATCCACCGCAGCCGCATCAACAACCAGACCCGCACCCTCGTCGCCGGCCGCAAGGATCGCTGGCGGCGGGGCGGCGGCGCCTGGCGGCTCGCGCGGCGCGATTGCGTGCTCGACCACAGCACGATCCCAGACAGCAATCTCAATGTGTTTTTCTGAGCTTATCACCAAGGCCAATCACGAGGGGAGTGACAATGCGATTTGAGCGTTTCGGCAACGAGCCCGGCTACGGCAGCTACATGAACCTCAAGGAGGGTTGGATCGATCGCCAGATCTTCGCCGACCAGCACATCTACGAGGAGGAAATGTACCGCATCTTCGCGCGCTCGTGGCTGTTCGTCGCGCACGACAGCCAGCTCCCCAAGCCCGGCGATTTCCTGACCACCTATATGGGTGAGGACGGGGTGATCGTCGCGCGCCAGAACAACGGATCGATCAAGGTCTTCCTCAATTCCTGCCCGCACCGCGGCAACAAGGTGTGCTTCGCCGACGCCGGCAACACCCGGCGTTTCGTCTGCAATTATCACGGCTGGGCGTTCGATACCGGCGGCGCGCTCAAGGGCATGCACGAGGAATATTGCTACGATCCGGGCGATCTCGATCGTTCGAAGCACGGCCTCAGGCAGGTCGCCCACGTCGGCAACTACAAGGGCCTCAATTTCGCGACCTTCGCAACCGACGGGCCGAGCCTCGAGGAATGGCTCGGCGACTTCCGCTGGTATCTCGACATGATCCTCGACAATGAGGAAGGCGGCACCGAGTTCATCGGCGGCTGCATCAAATCGGTGATCAACGCCAATTGGAAGTTCGGCGTCGAGAATTTCATCGGCGATGCCTATCACGCAGGCTGGACGCACGATTCCGGCACGCGGGCGATGAACAACGGCCAGCCGTTCCCGCCGGTCGACATGAAGAACAGCTATCACGCCAGCGTCAACGGCCACGGCTACGAGTTCGGGCTCGAGGGGGTCGGCGATCTGTTCCTGCTCGGCCGCCCGAAGGTGATGGACTATTATGAGAAGCGCCGCGCCAGGATGGCCAAAAGGCTCGGCGAGATGCGCTCGAAGATCTTCGGCTCGGTCGCCTCGGCCTCGATCTTCCCCAATGTCTCGTTCCTCCCCGGAATCTCGACCTTCCGCCAATGGATGCCCAAGGGACCGTGGCAGTTCGAGCTGCGCACCTGGGTGATCGTCAACAAGGCGATGCCCGACGACATCAAGGAAGAGATCACCAAGGGCGTGATGCAGACGTTCGGGCCGGGCGGCGCGTTCGAGATGGACGATGGCGAGAATTGGGAGAATTGCACCAACGTCAATCGCGGCGTGATCACGCGTCACGAGAAGCTTCACTATCGCTGCGGCATCTCGCGCCAGGTCGAGCACGAGGTGCTGCCCGGCATCGTCTACCAGGGCCAGTATAACGACGCGAACCAGCGCGGCTTCTACCAGCGCTGGCTCGACATGATGGAGACGCGCAACCTGCGCGATCTGCCGGCGCGTCCCGAACCGCGCCTCACCGGCGTCGCCGAGACCCGCGACCTCCCCGGCCTGTTCGCCCTGTAAAACCCACAGCGAAGGAAATTTGACGATGGCGTCCGTACACCGAAAACCAAAAAATGCGTCCCAACCGACTCATGTGCCGAGGCCGGTTTCGCCGGAGCTGATCAGCGCGCTCGAGCAGACGCTCTATCGCGAGGCGCGGCTGCTCGATCAGGAACGCTACGACGAGTGGGTCGAGATGCTCGCCGAAGATATCCATTATCACATGCCCGGCATCGAGACCCGCTATCGCCGCGACCGCACCGACCAGGTCCACGATCTGACGCGGATGGCCTTTTACAACGACCGGATCGCGGATCTTCTCAAGCGGCTCGCACGGCTCAAGACCGGGACCGCCTGGTCCGAGGATCCGGCGACTCGCTACACCCACCTGATCACCAACATCGAGGTCGAGACGACCGAGCGCGACGGCGAGTATCGGGTGTTCTCGAACTTCCTCGCCTACCGGAGCAGGAACGAGCGGGATCAGGACACTTTGATCGGCAACCGAGAGGACATCTGGCGGGAGAGCGGCGCCGGCTTCGTGCTGAGCAGGCGCCTGATCATCCTCAAGCAGAACGTCCTGCAGAGCAAGAATCTGAACATCTATCTCTGACCGACACCATCGGCCAACGGCCGCGGGGTGTGCGGGACGCCGCGCTAGTGAGAGCCAGTCGCAAAAGTTCGCTGCGCTGGCGCGGCGTCGAAATCGAGCGACCCTGTCGCATTGCTTCTTGCGAAAAGCCGGTACCCACCTTTTCGCTTTATGCTCTAAGTGACGCAAATAGGTTGGAATATCGGCTTCCTCGCTGGGGCGCTGATATCTGAGGGTGTAAGAAACGCTATTGCGACTAACTCGCAGCAATGGTAGATACGAATCATGATCGTTTGTGTCTGCAACGCGATACGAGAGGCCGACGTCCGGCAAGCCGCCCGCAATGGTGCGTCCTGCCCGGCCAGCGCTTATGCGAGCGTCGGCCGCCGTGCCCGATGCGGACAGTGCTTCCCGTTCGCCCGCCAGGTCATCGCCAGCGAGCGCCCGACCGCCTGAACGTCCGGCCTTTTAAATGGCCGCTCTTCCGCTCAAATCCTTGACTTTGTCCCGCCAGAGGGCTTCGAGCGTTGGCGAGTCCAACGCAACAGGAAGACCGCGATGAAGGGCGACCCCAAGGTCCTCGAGCTTCTCAACGAAGCTCTCAAGAACGAGCTCACCGCGACCAATCAATATTGGCTTCACTACCGGCTGCTCGACAATTGGGGCGTTCAACGGCTGGCGGCGTTCGAACGCGGCGAATCGATCGACGAGATGAAGCATGCCGATCGGCTGACCCAACGCATCCTGTTCCTCGAGGGCTTGCCCAATTTCCAGCTGATCGGCCGGCTGCGCATCGGTGAGACGGTCGAGGAAGCGCTTCGCGCCGACCTCGAGCTCGAGATGGAGGCGCTCGAGCAGCTCAAAGGCGCGATTGCCCATTGCGAGGCAGTGCGCGACTTCGTCAGCCGCGATCTGTTCGCCGACATCCTCGAGAATGAGGAGGAGCATGTCGACACGCTCGAGCAGCAGTTCGAGATGATCCGCAACATGGGCCTCCAGAATTATATCCAG
>NZ_JAKFCG010000119.1:0-14605 GCF_036677245.1 Sphingomonas sp. | reverse complement strand
AGGGCAGATTCCCACGCGTTACGCACCCGTGCGCCACTAGACCCGAAGGTCTCGTTCGACTTGCATGTGTTAGGCATGCCGCCAGCGTTCGTTCTGAGCCAGAATCAAACTCTCAAGTTAATGTCCGACCAAATCGCCCCGGGGGAAAACCCGAAGCAGCATGGCCGGCTTCAAGGAGCCGTTCCTGCACAAATACATATTACTGTGGATATGTAAGAGGACATATAGGAACGGCATAATTTACCGATCCACCGAGGCCTTAAAACCCTCGGCGACCGGGGCCGCCGCCCACATGTCCCTTCATCTAAACCAACAATGTCAAAGAGCCGACGCCTCATCCTCCCCCGTTTTGATCCGGGGCACCGGAGTTACCGATGGATGAGACGCGAACGGAGCGGAACCAGAAGGCCGCTGCCCCGTCGGTGAACAGCCATATATGGAGGAGATTTCCCACCGTCAACAGCTATTTTCGAAAACTTTTTGAAGCTTTCTTCCGATGGTCGCTGGCGTAAAGCCGTGAGCCCCGTCGGTGAGCGCCATATGCTGAGCGTTGTGCCGCCCGTCAAGTGCCGCTTTGAAAACTTCTGAAGTTTGCCGCCCGGTTGCCCGGGTCGCCCGTTCCTCCGCAGGAGCGGAAAAACGGCATGAGGCCTAAGCCGGGATTAACCCCCAGCCTGTATGGCTCCACAGAGATGGATATGGGCGCTGGAACCGGGTCTGCAAGTGGTAACCACGACAAAAGATGAGGAAAGTGAACGGCTTGGCTTGACCGCGCGGGTGCGCGGCGCGGTCATGTGGCGCTCTGGCGCCCAGGTCGTCTCGCAGCTCATCATGTGGGGCTCGACCTTCCTCGTCATCCGCATCCTCGACCCCCGCGACTATGGCCTGTTCGCGATGACCCAGGTCGTCCTGGTCTTCCTGCACCTGATGAACGGCTATGGCTTCGCCAATGCGCTGGTGCGCAACGCCTCGCTGACCCGCGAGCAGATCGCGCAGGCGTTCGGCCTGCTGATTCTCCTCAACGGCGGGCTTGCCCTCGCCCAGCTCGCGCTCGCGCCGCTCGCCGCCGCTTATTTCCGCCAGCCCGAGGTCGCGACTCTGCTTCGGGTGCAGGCTCTGCTCTATGTCGCGACTCCGTTCACCGCCTTGCCGACCGCTTTGCTCAGCCGCCGACTCGACTTTCGCCGCCAGGCGCAGGCCGCGCTGATCGGCGCGATCGTCGGCGCGGGCACCGCGCTCGCCGCCGCCACCGCTGGCTGGGGGGTGTGGACCCTGGTCGCGGCGCCGATCGCGATGTTCTGGGCGCAGGCGGCGGCGCTGACCTGGGCCGCGCGCTCGCTGATTCGGCCGAGCTTCCGCTTCAAGGGCGCCGAGGCGATGGTCCGCTACGGCAGCGCGATGGTGGTGGTGCAATTCTTCTGGTTCATCCAGAGCCAGTCCGACGTGTTCATCGCCGGCCGCGTGCTCGCCCCGCACGATCTCGGCGTCTACACGACCGCCTTGTTCCTCACGCAGATCTTGTCGAGCAAGTTCATCCCGCCGCTCAACGACGTCGCCTTCGCCGCTTATTCGCACATGCAGGCCCGCGCCGACGCGATCGCCTTCGCTTTCCTGCGGGCGGTGCGGCTGATCATGCTGATCGTGATGCCTTTCTACCTCGGCCTCGCGATCACCGCCGAGCCGCTGGTGCTGACCGTGCTCGGCCCCAAATGGGCGGAGACGATTCCACTGGTCCAGCTGCTCGCGCTGGCGATGCCGTTCATGGCGCTGCAGATATTGTTCGTGCCCGCCAACAATGCCCTCGGCCACACCAGGGTCGCGGTCCGAATCGCGCTCGCCGGCGCGGTGGTGATGCCGCTCTCCTTCCTGGTGGGCATACGATTCGGCACGATCGGTCTCGCCTGGGCGACGTTCGCCGCCTTCCCCACCCTGACCGCGGTCACCGCCTTGCTGTCGATTCGGGTGATCGGCGTGCGAATCAGCGAGCTCGCGCGCGCGGTGATGCCGGGGCTGCTGGCCGCGGGCGCGATGGCGCTCGCGGTGCTTGCCGCCGATTCGCTGCTGCCGCCGATGCTGCCGCAGCCGCGCCTGGCGTTGCTCGTGCTGACCGGGGTCGTGGCCTACGCCGGGCTGTTGCTGCTGTTCGCCCGGCCGCTGGTCGATGAAGTGACGGCCCTGCTGCGCAAACCTGTTCCCGCGACTGGTTGAGCGCGCTTTTGCTTTGAAGGCCGCTGTCAGGCGTAGCCTGACCTGAATAGAAAGCCTGACCGCGGAACCACCATCACACCTGCGTGATATAGGTCCGCAGCGCCTCGGCTTCCTCCTCGATGCGGTCGATGCGGAATTTGACGAGGTCGCCGATCGAGACGATCCCGATCAGGCGGCCGTCCTCGACGACCGGAAGATGCCTGATCCGCCGCTGCGTCATCTGCGACATGGCGGCGAGCACGCTCACATCGCGGGTGACGGTGATCGCCGGCGCGGTCATCACCTGAACGACGGGCCAGCCGAGCATCTCCGCGCCGTCGCTGCGTAGGCAATAGATGACGTCGCGTTCGGAAAAGACCCCGGCGACGCCGCCGTTGTCGACCACCGGCACCGCACCGATCCTTTTTTCGGCAAGCAATGCGATCGCCTCGGCGACCGAGCTGTTGCCGTCGATGCTGACGACGTCGCCACCTTTGCGCGCGAGGATCGCTCCAATCGTCATGTCCGGGGGTCCTTTGCTTTTCGCCCGACTCGGCCTTGATGATCTCATGCGCGGGGGCCAAAGGGAAGCATGCCCCGACCCGATCCGACGCCCCGACAAGCCGAACGGTCCGCGCAAGCCTGGTCGCGCTACCGAAGCCTGATGAAATGGATGGCCGTCGCCGCATTGGTCGCGGTGCTGCTGGCCCTGATCTATCTGAAGTCCTCGGTCGGGCCGGTCCCGCTGCCGATGCTGATCGCGACGATCGCCGGAGTCGGTTTCTCGGTGCTGCTCGGCACCGCGCTGATGGGCCTGGTCTTCCTCAGCAACGCCTCGGGCCACGACGATGAGGCGAGCGGCAAGGACGGCTATGACGGGGGCGATGCGCCATGACGAGCACGCTCAAGCGCGATCCGATCCTGCGGGTGATGCCGCGCCCGGGCGACATCAACGCCAACGGCCATATCTTCGGCGGCTGGATCCTCTCACAGATGGACATCGCCGCGGGCATCGTCGCGTCGCGTCGCGCGCAAGGGCCGGTGGCGACCGTCGCGATCGAGACGATGAAGTTCATCGCGCCGATCCTGATGCAGGATCTGATCTCGATCTACGCCGAGATCGAGCGGGTCGGGCGCACGTCGCTCGCGATCCGCATCGAGGTGATCGCGACCCGCGACCGCGGCGCGACCGAGATCAAGGTCACCGAAGGGCTGTTCACCTTCGTCGCGCTCGACGAGAATCACCGCCCTCGGCCGCTGCCGGCCTAATCAGATGAAGATCTAACTGGCGCGCTTCAACCGATAGCGCAGGCTCGCCGTGCCGTTCGCCGGCACCGTCACCGACCACAAGGGACGACCGTTCCTGCGCCCGAGCCGCGAACGGGTCGATGGTTCGAACACCTCCTCCCCAGAGGTCCCGAACTCGGCCTCGAACCGTACCGGCCGCGGCTGGTCGTTGCTGACGGTCAGATCATATTCGGCGACCTCGTCTTTATTAGAGGTGCGGGTGACGCGGGCGATCATCCCGGTCGCCTCACCCAGCCGGATCTCGACATCCTCGCCGACCGCGCGATCGTCGATCGAGCCTTCGCCGATCAGCACCGGCCTCGCGCGGCCCGCGCCGAACAGCACGACACCGCCGGCGGGCAGCGGCAGGCCAAGACCTTCCTCCTTGCGGTTGCGGGTCTTGAGGATCCGCACCGGCCGGAACATTTGATCCTGCGCCGACGGAGAAATCGAGGCACGGTAGAAGCTCTCGACCTTGACGCTGCCGCGATCGAGCAGAGCCACCTGCTTCTGGCTGTTCGAGGCCACCGTGACCGGCTGCGGCACTCTATAGAGCTTGAGGTCGCCCAATTCCTCCTGCTCGACCATGTTCGACCGCCGCATGGCGGTGACAACAATTGCCTCCGCCGCCGCCGGCGGCGGTGGGGGTAAGGGAGCGGCAAAATCCATTGACTCGCCGAAGTCGCGCTCCGGTGTGATGTCGCTCGTCGTGCCGGCGGGCCAGCATTGCAGGTTGAGCGCATCTGCGGAAGCGCGCCCGCGCCGACCGCTCTCCTCGCGATTCGGACGGCCGGCGACGGTCTGGGTCTCGGCATCGACGAAGCTCGTCTCATCGCCGTTGGCGAGCGTCACCCAGGCAAAAAGCGCGACCCTGTCGCCGGCGGGGGAGAGCGTCGCGACATAATTGGCCTGCCAGTCGAAGCCGGTCGCGAGATAGGACAAGGTCACTGTCGCGCTGCCGGCGCGCGTGCTTCGCGTCCGCACCGACAGGGTCGGCCTGGCCGAAAGTCCCTCGGGGACACCAGGGTAGACGATGGTCTCGGCGAGGCCGGTGCAGCGCAGCGCCTCATAACCATCGGCGGTCTGCAGCACGACTGCGCCGTCCGCGCCGGTGCGGACCACCGCCTCCTGCTCGCGCACCTCGCCGGTCGCACGCGAGGTGCGGCGGAGGTGGACGCGCTTGCCGAGCGAGCGGTCGAGCAGGCTCGCCGGCGACAGCAGATAGGCATCCTGATTCTTCTCGACGACGCCATCGGGAAGGCCGGTGACGATCGCGCTCTCGGGGATGATGCCGCCGGCGACTCCTTCGAACCGGATGTCGCCTTCCCCCGCCGGGATGGCGACTCGCCGCCGCTCGGTGATCAAAGCATAGCCGTTGAGCCAGGCGAGATTCATCGCCTCGCCGCCGCTGCGATCCGGATTGCGATAGATGGTCACCGCCACCGCGTCGGGCCCCGGCGAGGTGGTGATCGATTGGGCGAGGGCGGGCAGCGCGACCGCGCAGAGCAGCGCCGCGGCAATCGCCCGCACAGCCGTCCGACCGCCGAAGCCGCGCATCTGCCTAGAAACGCGTATCGAAGGTGGCGGTCACCGTCGCGCTGCCGTTCGCCGGCACCGGAACGTGCCACAAGGCCTCATCGGATGAACGCCGCTCGCTCTTCATGCTCTCGCTGATGATCCGGGTGTCGTCCCAATAACTGTCGAGGCCGGATTGTGAGAGGTCGACGGTCACGGCGTCGGGACGGGCATTGGTCAGCGTGTAGCGCATCGTCGTCCGCCAGCGAGCGCTGCCCAGCCGCTCGCGCCGTTCGACCACCGGGTGGACTTTGACGTCGAACGCCTCACCGGTCTTGAGCCCAAGCTCGGAGCCCATCGGCGTGTGGCCGATCGCGCTTTCGCCGATGAACTGCGCGTTGCCGCGCACGTCGCGCATGTAGACGCGCACGATGCCGGCGGGCAGCGCGTCGCCCAGGCCCTGATCGCGCGAGGTCGAGAATTTGAGAACGGTGTCGGCGCTGCGCGCTTCCTCCGCGGTGCCGAGCCACGGATTGCGATACTCATAGCCCTTGCGTCCCGGCGCGCCGGCGACGTCGAGGAAGCTCACCTGCTTGGTCTGGCGATTGGCGATCGTGGTGCGCTCGGCGAGCGGATAGAGGTAGAAATCGCCCAGCCGCTCACGCCCGGCACTCTCGGTCCCGGGGCTGCGCATGCCGCCGGGCGGCGGCGGCGGCGGATAGCCGCGACGACGATAAGCCTGCTCCTGCTGCTGCACTTGCCCGGCCACGAGCAAGGTATCGGCATTGGCGAACGTAGTGCCGGTGTTGTTGGTCAAGGTCACCCAGCCCTGGACGTCGATCCGGCCGGCGCGCTCGTCGAACAAGGTGACGTAATCGGCCTTCCAGCCTAGGCCTGGGGTCAGATAGCTGAGCGTCAGCGGCCGCGAGCCGCCGCGCGCGCTTTCGACCGTCACCGACAGGGTCGGCCGCGCCCGCAAATTCTCGGGCACCTTGTCGAAGATCACGCGGACCGGAAGATTGTCGTCACGCAGCACTTCGATGCGATCGCCGATGCGCAGCACGACTCCGCCATTGACCGCAAGCACGGTCGCCCGCTCGCGGGTCTCGGCGCCGGTGGCGGGATTGGTGCGCACAATCGTGATCGTCTGGCCGACCGCTTTTTCCATCAGTTTCTGCGGCGACAGCAGGTCGAAATCGAAATTCTGTTCGACGATCTCGATGCCTTCGCCGTTGAGCGTGACGGTTTCGGGGCGGATCTGCCCGGAAACGTCGGGAAACTCCTGGCGCGAGCGCCCCTGCCGCAGGTTGATCTCGCGGTGATCCTGCACCAGCGCGAGATTGTCGTTGTAGATGGTGACGGCGACATTCCCCTGTGCAGTCTCGGGTCCCTGCGCACTTTGGGCGGACCTTGAGCCGTGCCCACTCTGAGCGAGCGCCGGTGCGGCAAGCACGGCGGAAAGCAACAACAGGTTACGCATGCGACCCTCCCGGACGTTCTGCATCGAACATGTTACACTGTTACATCGCTGTCAACGGCGAGATTTGCTTGCGCCCGCTCGGCGCGGTCACCTGACTCTCCTTGCTCCGCCGTTCGCCGGCATTAGGATGCACAGAGAGGTTGTTCAGGAGCCCGCCATGCGCGTCAATCGAATCGACCACATCAATCTGCGCACCTCGCTGCTCGAGGAGACGTCCGCCTTCTACGAGAATTTGCTCGGGCTGAAGCGCGGCCGCGCGGCCGGGATGGACCAATCGCGCAATGCCTGGCTCTACGACGAGGAGGGCCGGCCGATCGTCCACGTCAACATGCCCGCGGCCGGCGAGCGCGAGATGCAGGGGGACGACACCGGCCGAGTCCACCATATCGCGCTCGACTGCACCGGCTACGATGCGATGATCGCGCGTCTCGGCGAACTGCAGCACGACTATCAGAGCAATCTCATCGCCGAGATCGGGCTGCGCCAATTGTTCGTGATGGATCCCAACGGCCTGCGACTCGAGCTCAACTTCTGGCCGGAGACGGCGGCCTAACCGGTTCTCCGCGCGCTTTGCGCGGCAAAGCTATTTCGCGCACATTCCCAGAATAACCGCCTCGCACCGCCGCGCGTCCGCAGTCTTCGGGCGGAGAAAAGCCGTTGACGACCCTAAAGGCGACATATACTTTTCGATAAATACACTGCAAATCTGCACGGTATTTTGTGGTGGCGATGAACAACAGGCCGCCCGTCGCGGTGCCGAGCAAATCTGGATGTATGTCGCGTGGCGCGACTCTGCCCGAGTGGCCGATTGCTGCTTGTAGACCCTTTGGACCGCCTTTGCGCAGTCCCTGCTGACCTGGCGGAATGGCCGCCGGGGCTAGAATAGAGGAGTTGTCATGTACGCTCTATCTTTCATGTATCCGACCGAGACCGGCGTCGATTTCAACTGGGATCATTATACCAGCGTCCATCTGCCGCTCGGCGCGGGCCTCACCAAGAAGCTGATGGGGCACAACATCAAGCAGATGATCGTGCAAAGGGTGCGCGGCGCCGGCGAGCCGGGCAACGACGCCCCTTATTACGTGCTCTGCCATGCGATGTTCGACACCAAGGAAGAAGTCGACAAATTCTCGACCCTGTTCAGCTATCCGGAAGCCAAGACGCGGCTCACCCAGGATTGGCCCAAATATACCCCGCACGATCCCGAGGCGATCGTCTCCGAATGGATCGTCATGGACAATATCGACGAGATGATCTCGCGCTTCGAAAACGAGCTCGAGCCCGCTGAGCCCGCATCGGCAACCGCCGCCTGACAGGAAGCGCGGCCGTCCTGCCGGCGGTTCGCGCCGGCGGCAGGCGGAAGCGGATCGAGCGAGGAGCCGCATGACCCAATATTCCGCCCAAAGTTTCCCGAGCCGCTTCGGGGCGCTCGAGCAATATAGCGATTTTGCGCGCGAGTCCGAGCTCGACCGCGCCGAGACCATCAATGCCCGTCCGTTCGGCGAGATCGTCGCCTTCTACGATGCGATGCTGCCGCTGCTTCCCGAAGCGCTCGACTATCTCAACACGTTCGACGTCAAGGCCTTGCCGCGCGAAGAGGCGAACCTTCTCCGGCTCTGCCTGGCGATGGTCGAAGCCTCGATGGCGGTCGAATTGTTCGAGGATACCGACCCCAAATATCTGATGCCGATCAGGCGCTTTTTCCCCGAGCACGACAAGTGGGCGAAGGACGCCGCGAAGCGGGCGGGAGCCACCGCTTGACGCCGAGCGAGACGAACGCGCCGCAATAGAGGAGGCGAAATTGGATCTAGCCGAGCAGCCAATCCTGTTCATGGACGGCCATCCCGAGATGGAGCGCACGCCAGTCTCCACCGAGCCCTATGTCTCGGTCGACTATTTCGAGAAGGAGCGGGAGAATATATTCCGCAGGACGTGGATCAACGTCGCGCGCGAATCCGATGTTGCCGAGCCCAACGACTATCTCGTCCGCGAGGTCCAGATCGCCAGGACCTCGGTGCTGATCGTGCGCGGCAAGGACAATATCGTCCGCGCGTTCCACAATATGTGCTCGCACCGCGGCAATCCCGTCGCGTGGGACGAGCGCGGCAAATGCCGCGGCACCTTCACCTGCCAGTTCCACGGCTGGGTCTACAACACCCAGGGCGAGCTGGTGTACATCGCCGACGCCGACCGCTTCTTCGGCATCGATCCCACCAAGAACGGCCTCACCCCGATCCATTGCGATGTCTGGCAGGGCTTCATCTTCGTCAACTTCGCCGAGCAGCCCAGCGAGACGCTCGCCGATTATATGGCGCCGATCACCGCGCGGGTCGCCGGCTATCCGTTCGCCGATTACAGCAAGACCTATTGCTACAAGGCCGACGAGGCGGTGAACTGGAAAACGCTGGTCGAGGCCCAGCTCGAAGGCTGGCACCTGCCGACCCTGCACGCCAAGACCCTGGCGAAATCGGCGACCAACATCGGCAAGCGCTTCACCCATAGCGCGCTCGATTGCCTCGGGCCGCACGGCTTCGTCTCGACCTTCCCGCCGGACGTCTTCAATCCCTCGCCGGTGACCGCGATCAGCGGCCGCTACGGGGTCGGCACCTTCGATGCCTTTGCCGTCGATAAGGAAGAAGGATCGGAAGATCATAAACTCAACGGCGCGTTCGACCTCTACCATGTCTTCCCGAACCTCTACATCGGCCTGCTCAACGGCACCTATTTCACCTACAATATCTGGCCGATCGCGGTGGACCGGACGATCTGGGAGATCACCGGTTATTTCCCGGCCGCGCAGAACGCCGGGCAACTGTTCGCGCAGCAGGTCGGAAGCATCGCCTTCCGCGACACCTTGCGCGAGGACGGCTTCACCCACGAGCGGATCTGCAGCGTGATGAGCTCGGGCGCCAAGAAGCACCTCCACCTCCAGGACGAGGAACTGGCGATCCGCAATTTCATGAACAACGTGAACGCTTACGTCGCTGCGTGACCCGTATTCCTCCCCTGCATTTGCAGGGGAGGAATGAATAGGTTTAGACGCTCTTACTGGCCGGCCACCTCGGGCATCAGGAACACGTCGTCGCCTTCGACGACCAGCGCATAGCTCTTGACCGCGCTGGCGCACGGCAGCTGGGCCGGCTTGCCGGTGCGGATGTCGAACGAGCCATAATGCAGCGGGCAGATGATCTGCCCGTCCTCGACCTCGCCGTCGGACAGCCGCGCGGCGCCGTGCGAGCAACGGTCGTCGGTCGCGTAGAGCCCGTCCTCGAGATGATAAACGGCGATCGGAGCACGGCGGGGAACGGGGATGCGGCGCACTTCATTGAGCGGGATGTCGTGGGTCTTGCAGAGAAATCGCATCCATTGCTCCGTTGAGGAATCGGGCCGCGGGTGCCCTCCGGGTGGCGAGCGGAGAGCCAAAGAAGCCGCTTGCGGCTCCTAGTTTCCCGGATATATAACGATGGTATTTACAATGCAATTTGCATCAAGTTCGGACGGCCTACATTCCGTCTGAACGTTCCGCCCAGCCGATCGCAGGGAGACGCAGAAGATGGCGAACTACACCAAGGCAACTCTGCCCGATGTTCAATTCTCCTCGAACGTCTGGGAGATCCTCGACAGCCTGGATGCATCGCTCGGCGGAGTCGAGAAGGCGCTGGCGCTTCCGGCCGACTGCTACACCTCCGACGAATGGTTCGAGTTCGAGCGCCGTGCGATCTTCGACCGCGACTGGCTGGTGCTCGGCCACCACAACCTCATCCCCAATCCGGGCGACTATATGTCGGTGCACATCAACGGCGAGCCTTTGCTGGTCGTCCGCGGCCAGGATGACGAGGTCCGCGTGATGTCGGGCGTGTGCCGTCACCGCGGCCATCTGCTCGGCGGCCAATCCGGCAACACCGCCTCGTTCACCTGCCCGTTCCACGGCTGGTCCTACGATCTCGAAGGAACGCTCACCGGCGCGCCCGAGATGGACGGCACCCTGCCCTTTGCCGAGCTGCAGCGCACCGCCTGCCTGCCGGTGTTCCGCTCCGAGATGTGGAACGGCTTCATCTTCGTCAATTTGAGCGGAGAGGCCGCGCCGCTCGCGCCGCGCCTCAAGGGCCTCACCAAGCTGGTCGCCAATTACCAGATGGAGGATCTCGCCGCCGGGCCGACGGTCGACTGGGCCGACAATCCCTGGAACTGGAAGTTCATGCAGGAGAATGCGCTCGAGCCCTACCACACGCGCTATCTGCACAGCGGCATCCACGATTTCGCACCGTCCGATCGGGTGCGCTGGACCGAGTGGGATCCGAGCGACGATGCCGCCATCTACCGCGCGGTCGGCTTCACCCACATCGACGGCGGCTTCAACCTCGCCAACAAGGCGCTGTTCCCGGCGCTGCCGACCTTGACCCTGGAGGAGCGCCAGCAGGTGGTGTTCGCCGGCGTGATGCCCAATCTGTTCCTCGGCTGCACGCCCGACGTGGTCTTCTATTATCTGATCATGCCGCAAGGCGCGGGCAAGATCACTTTGCGGGTGGGCGTGCTGACCACTTACGAGAATCTGGCGCTGCCGACCGCGGACCTGCTGATGAAGGGCACGGTCGAGGGGGTCGGGGTCTACAACGACCAGGACACGCTCGCGAACACCCAGACCCATATCGGCATGCAGTCGCGGGTCGCGCCACGCTCGCGCTGGTCGCCGAACGAGAAGACGTTGTGGCAGATCAACGAATGGCTGATCAAACGGTACAAGGCCTATGGCGACGAATTGCGCGGCCTGAAGATGGCGGCGGAATAAGGGGGAAATATCAGTGGCAACTCAATCGACCGAACAACAAGCAGCCAATGCCGGCGATCTCGGCGCCGCGCTCGAGGCGATCAGCCGGCTCCAGAACGAGGTTCATTGGCTTCGGTCGAAGACCGACATCGGCGATCTGATCGTCAGCTACGCCCGCGCCTGTGATCGCGGCAACGACCCGGTCATGCTGCGCCCCTTGTTCACCGACGATGCGACGTGGGAATGCAAAGGCTTTGGGCGCTACGAGGGCGGCGAGATGGTGACGGCGGCGCTCAAGGGCATTGCCGGCGAGAAGATCTGGTGGTCGCTGCACAACATGATCTCGCCGCAGATCGAGATCCTGTCGCCGGACACGGCCAAGGCCTTCTGGTATCTGTGGGAAGCGGCGACCATCCCGAACGAGCATAGCGGCGATCCCGAGGCCTATTGGATCGGAGGGACATATGACGCCGCGTTCCGCAGGGTCGACGGCAAGTGGCTGATCTCCGAGATGGAGCTCAAGCTCAACATGGCCAGCCCGGCGAGCCACGCCTGGGTCGAGAAGCGCTTTCCCGACGGCACGCGCAAGCAGCCCTATTTCAAGATATTGAAGGCCGGTAATTACTATTGGTGCGCCTGCGGCAAATCGGCGACCCAGCCCTTCTGCGACGGCTCGCACAACGAGGCCGGCAGGGTCAAGCCGCAGGAATTTGCGGTGGCCGAGGACGGGCTGCAGGTGCTGTGCGGCTGCCGCTATTCGAAGACCAAGCCCTATTGCGACGGCTCGCACTTGAACCTCAAGCTCAAGCCGAGCGGCGCCGCGGGTGCCGGCTGATCGAGCGCTTTACGCTCAAACGGGCCGCTCCTATAAGCCGGGCCAATGTTTCTGAACCTTCGGGCAGGTCGGCCCGAAGCGCCTGTGGACCATTGTCGCGTGGCTCCCGCCCTGTCGCGACAGGTCCGGTCCCGTGGCGCCAATGAGCTTTGGTGAAGGTATTTCAAGTGGATGAGCATTCATCTGAGGCGGCGAGAAGCCTGCTGCACCACTCGCACCTCGCGGTGGTGGATTCGGAGGACAAGTTCGCCGAGTTCGAATTCGCGATCCACCATATCTGGGAAGCGTTCAGCCGCTGGTCGTCCGAAGTCCACGCCTATGTGAGCACGCAGCAATTGCCGGTCCAGGACGTCTCGGTGCTGCAGGTGATCCGGATGAACGAGCGGCCCAAGAGCGCGGCCGACATCGGCAAGTTCCTCAACCGCGACGACAGCGCCAACATCCTCTACGGGCTGCGCAAGCTCGAGAAGGCCGGACTGATCGAGAAGACCGGCGGCCCGGTCCGCCAGACCGCCTATCGGGTCACCGAGCGCGGCCGCGAGGTCACTGATCAATATGCCGCGATCCGCCGCAACTTCCTGCTCGCCAATGTCGTCTCGGTCGCCGGCTCGGTCGAGATCCTCGAGCAGCTGACCAAGAACCTCTGGCTGCTCACCGGCTTCTACGAGCAGGCCGCGCGCAAGGTCTCGATGATGAGCCTTTCGGGCGACGTCGTCGCGCCGTTGATCGCGCCGCCCACGCCTGCGGCCAAGCCGAAGAAGAATGCTGCCCGGAAGAGCGCGGAGAAGAAAGCTCCGGCGGCCACCCGGCGTGGCGCCAAGGCCGGCAACGCCTAGCAAAGACGCGCAAATTTGGCAGGGTCCGGGGTAGCCGCCCTCTCCTACCCCAGCACCGGCGCCTTGCGCGCCTTGGTCAGCGCCTCATAGGCATAAGCCAGCCGCAGCAATGTCGCCTCGGAGAAGGCGCGGCCGAAGAAGGTCAGTCCGACCCCGCGGCCATCCTTCTTGTATCCGGCGGGAACCGCGATCGAGGGATAACCGGCCTTGCCGAGGATCTTCGCCGCGCGCGCCTGCGGCACGACCAGGGCGTCGAGCCGATACTCGTCCATCACCGCATCGATGCCGGCCGTGCGTGAGATCATCACATCCTTGAGCCGGTCGGCATGGTAGCCGGGATCGTCGGTCCCCGGCATCGCCGCGGCGGTTTCGAACAAGGCCTGGCCGTAGGGCATGCGCACGTCGGGATCCTGGCGGTTATACTCGATCAGATCGTCGAGCGACTTGACCGGCGCGAGCGGCCCGAGCGCCTCGAGGAAGGCGTTGAAGCCGGACTTGAACTCGTTGCGCAAGATGCTCGAGCGGATGTCGGCGACCACCCGCGCGGTCGGGATGTCGGCGGGATCGACGATGATCGCGCCGGCCTCGCGCAGCGCACGCAGTGAGTCCTCCGTGATCCTCAGCTCATCCTCGTCGAGCCCGTCGAAATAGACTTCGCGCGGCACGCCGATGCGGGCGCCGGCAAGGCCGCCTTCGTCCAGGCCCGCCGTATAATCGGCCTCGACATGGCCGGCCGCGGCGAGCGTCTGGGGATCGTCGAAGTCGACGCCAGCGATGACGTTGAGCAGGATCGCGGCGTCGCGCACGTTGCGCGTCATCGGGCCGGCGACGTCCTGGCTCATGCAATTGGGGACGATCCCCGCGCGGCTGACGAGCTGGACGGTCGGCTTGAGCCCCACGAGCGAGCTGGTGCACGCCGGATCCTGGATCGAGTTGATCGTCTCCGAGCCGATCGCCGCCGCGCAGAAGCCCGCCGCGACGGCCGCCGCCGGGCCGGTACTCGAGCCGCCGCCGCGGCCATATTCGAAGCCATAGGGATTTCGCACCTGGCCGGCGATCGCGCAGAAATCGGAGGACATGCGATCGGACATGACGTCGGTGAATTCGGTATGATTGGCCTTGCCGAGGATGATCGCCCCGGCTTGGCGGAGCCGCCGGACGAGGAACGCATCGCGCGGCGCTTCGAAAATGGCGAAGGCGATCGAGCCGACCGTCGTCTTCATCCCGTCGGCGGTGCCGATATTGTCCTTGACGATGATCGGCATGCCGTGGAGCGGCCCGCGCAGCCTGCCCGCCGCGCGTTCGGCATCGAGCGCCTTGGCTTCGTCGCGCGCGCGCGGATTGATCTCGCGGACCGCGTTGATCCCGGCCCCGGCACGATTGTGCTGCTCGATCCGCTCGAGATAGAGGTCGACGAGCTGCGCAGCGCTCAGCTTCCCGTTCGCCTGCTCCGACTGGAGCTCCGCCAGCGACATCTGAACCACGTCCATCGCATCACCCTCCATTATGCTTGATTGAAATCCGGCCGGCGTGAAACCCGGCCCCTGCTGGCCGCCATCAGCTTTTCAGGCCGAACAGGAGATCCATGACATTGGTGCCGGTCGCAGACGACGGCAGCAGATCGCCGCTCGCCGCAAGGAAGCGCCCGGAGTCGGCGCGCCTCAGGCAGTCGGCGGGATCGAGCCCCGCCGCGCGCC
>NZ_JAKFCG010000118.1:0-14559 GCF_036677245.1 Sphingomonas sp. | reverse complement strand
TATTTCGAAGGTAATCTCGAGGCCTGGCGGGCGCTTGAAGAAGCCTATCGCGTCGGCCAGCTCCGCGCGATTGGCGTCTCCAATTTTGAGCGCGCCGATCTCGACAACATTCTCGACAATTCCAGTGTCGCGCCGATGGTCAATCAGGTCCTGGCCCATGTCGGGAACACGCCATTCGACCTGATCGACTATTCGCGATCGAGGGGGCTTCTGGTCGAAGCCTATTCACCCGTCGGCCATGGCGCGGTGTTCGACAACGCCGATCTTCGCGAGCTCGCCGGGAAATACGGCGTGAGCGTTGCTCGGCTTTGCATTCGTTATTGCCTCCAGCTCGGCCTGCTTCCGCTGCCCAAGACGAGCAACCCGGCCCATATGCGCGACAATGCTGCGCTGGATTTCGAGATCTCCGATGCGGACATGCAAACCCTGGCCGGCGCAAATGAGGGCATGGACTACGGCGAGGCGAACAGATTTCCGGTGTTCGGAATAGCAAGATCGGTCGGGTGATCGGCCTTAGGCAGAGCTCCACTTGGCGGTAAGCCGGGCTCTGCCTTGCTCTCGCGGCAAGCTATGGCCTGGCCTACTCCCCGGCACCGCTGGTCACCGCACCGTGCGAGGCCGAGCCGACCAGCTTGGCATATTTGGCATAGACGCCGGTGACCTTGGGCTGCGTCCATTTCGCCTCGCCGCGGCTGGCGAGGTCGGCGTCGGTCTCCATCACGCGCGCCTCGACGTCGATCGCGACCCTGTCGCCGGTGCGGAGCAGGGCGATCGGGCCGCCGCGCGCCGCCTCGGGCGAGACGTGGCCGACCATGAAGCCGTAGGTTGCTCCCGAGAAGCGGCCGTCGGTGACCAACGCGACGTCGTTGCCGAGCCCGCGGCCCTGGATCGCCGCGGTGATCGCCAGCATCTCGCGCATCCCTGGGCCGCCGGCCGGACCTTCGCCGCGGATCACGACGACGTCGCCGGGCTCGATCTGGCCGTGCGTCAGCGCCTCGAAACAGGCTTCCTCGCCGTCATAGACCTTGGCCGGCCCCTCGAAGCGCAATCGTTCGTGGCCCGCCAGTTTAACGACGCAGCCGTCGGGGGCGAGGTTGCCGTAGCAGATGCCGAAGCCGCCGCGCTCCTTGATCGGACGCTCGGCCGAGACGATCACTTCCTGGCCCGGGCGCTCTTCGGCGCCTTCGAAGTAGGAGAAGAGCGACCGGCCGGTGACGGTGGGCGCGTCGACGATGAAACCGCCCTCCATCAGCCGCCGCCCGAGCAGGGGCGTGCCGCCCGCCGCGGCCATGTCGGGCGCCATGAAGCGCCCGCCCGGCTTGAGGTCCGCGATCACCGGCGTCTCGCGCGAAACCTCGTCGAACATGTCGATGTCGAACTCGCTCTCCGGAATGCCCGCCTCGCGCGCGATCGCGAGCAGGTGGAGGACGAGGTTGGTCGAGCCCGCGGTGGCGGTGCCGGCGACGGCGGCGTTGCGCAGGCCCTGCGGCGTAATCAGGCTGCGCGCGTTGCGGCCGGCCTTGAGCGCGTCGACCACCGCGCGCCCGGCCTGATAGGCGGCGTCGGGCTTGTCGGGATGGACGGCGGGGATGTCGTTGAGGCCCATCGGCGAGAGGCCGAGGAAGCTCATCGCCACCGCCATCGTGTTGGCGGTGAACTGGCCGCCGCAGGCGCCGGCGCCGGGGCAGGCGGCCTTTTCGACCCTCGTGAGCTGCGCATCGTCGATCGTGCCGGCGCTGTGCGCGCCGACCGCCTCGAACACGTCCTGGATGGTCAGCGCCTTGTCGCCGAGCCGGCCGGGCATGATCGAGCCGCCGTAAAGGATCACGCTCGGCAGATCGAGGCGGGCGGCGGCCATCGCCGCGGCCGGGATCGTCTTGTCGCAGCCGACCAGGAACAGCACCGCGTCGAGCGAATGGCCGCGCACCGCGAGCTCGGCGGAATCGGCGATCGTCTCGCGGCTCATCAGCGAGGCGCGCATTCCGGCGGTGCCCATCGAGATGCCGTCGGTGACGACGATCGTGTTGAAATCGACGGCGGTGCCGCCGGCTTCCTCGATGCCCCGCCGGGCATGGTCGGCGAGCCCGCGCAAATGCATGTTGCACGGCGTGACGCTGGTCCAGGTGTTGACGATCGCGATCATCGGCTTCGCCATCGCTTCGTCATCGAAGCCGGCGGCGCGCAGCATCGCGCGCGCGGCGGCCCGGGCCGGTCCTTCGACCATTTCGCGCGACGGCAGATCAGACGGTGACATGCGTTTTCCTTGCTGGGAGAGGGGCGCTTAATGGCGAAGCCGGCCGCGACGCGCAACCTTGCTCGATTCCGCCGACGGCGGCCGCGGCGGATTTTCTGCTTGCGCGGCGAGCGCGGCGCGTCATATGCTGCACCGCACAGACGTCTGCGTGAACGCGGACGCGCTTACCACATTCCTGGCCGTATCTTGGAACGAACATGCCGCCGACGACCATATCGAATGTTCGCAGGAAACGGGCCGCGCGTGGCGGCGCGGATGCACTTGATCTTATTAAGGCAATTACCAGCTGCGATAAGGGAGCGGTGAACGGCTCTGATTGACGGTCTAGACTAGACCAGAAACAGAAGACCCCCCGCTCCGGACGAGCGGGGGGTTTTTCTTTGCAACGTGTGGTTCGGGGCGTGGTTCGGACAAGGTTTCGATGAGGGATCAGCGAGTGACGAGGATAATCGTTCTTCCAGGTGACGGGATCGGCCCCGAAGTGGCGGCCGAGGCAAGGCTGTGCCTCGAGCTGGTCTCCGAGCGCTTCGGCCTCGGCTTCACCTTCGAGGAGCATGATTTCGGCGGCGCCGCAATCGACCGCCACGGAGTTCCGCTGCCGGAGGCGACGCTCGCCGCCTGCACGGCTGCCGATGCGATCCTGCTCGGCGCGGTCGGCGGCCCGCGCTGGGACGATGCCAAGGAACGCCCGGAGATCGGCCTGCTCAAGCTGCGCAAGGCGCTCGGCCTGTTCGCCAATCTACGCCCCGCGCGGATCATGCCCGGGTTGGAGGAATATTCGCCGCTCCGTGCCGACATCGCCGCCGGCGCCGACGTGCTGGTGGTGCGCGAGCTCACCGGCGGCCTCTATTTCGGCGAGAAGACCCTCGAGCAGGATCGCGCGAGCGACCTGTGCACCTACACCCGCGAGGAGATCGAGCGGATCGCGCATGTCGCATTCCAATGGGCTCGCCAGCGCAGCGGCCGCGTGACCTCGGTCGACAAGGCCAACGTGCTCGCCACCTCAAAATTGTGGCGGCGGGTCGTGAGCGAAGTCGCACAGGACTATTCCGACGTCGCGCTCGACCATCTCTATGTCGACGCGGCGGCGATGCATCTCGTCACCTCGCCGACCAGGTTCGACGTCCTGCTTACTGAGAACCTGTTTGGTGATATCTTGTCGGACGAGCTTTCGGTGATCGGCGGCTCGATCGGGTTGCTCGGGTCGGCAAGCCTCGGCACCGGCGGCGCGGGCATGTTCGAGCCGATCCACGGCTCCGCGCCGGACATCGCCGGCAAGGACATCGCCAACCCGGCCGGCGCGATCGCCAGCGCAGCGATGCTGCTCGACCATCTCGAGCTGCCCAGCCAGGCGCGGCTTCTCGAAGCCGCGCTCGAGCAGACCTTGCGCGAGGGCCATCGCACCGCCGATCTCGGCGGCGCGGTCGGCTGTGCCGCGTTCGGCGCCCGAGTTCGCGAGATCCTCGACGGGGCTGCCGCCGCGCCGCGCGCTCCCGCCCACGTGCAAGCAAGCTTGTGAAGGGATGATCATGACCGAACGGCCGCGCACGCTCTACGAGAAGATCTGGGACGCTCACATCGTCGAGCAGCGCCCCGACGGCACCTGCCTGATCTACATCGATCGTCATCTCGTCCACGAAGTCACCTCGCCGCAGGCGTTCGAGGGGCTGCGGCTTGCGGGCCGCAAGGTGCGGCGTCCCGAGCTGACCCTGGCGGTACCGGACCATAACCTTCCCACCACCCGCCGGGTCGGGGAGGACGGCGCACGCCTGCCGATCGTCGATCCGCGCAGCGCCGAGCAGCTCGCCGCGCTCGAGGACAATGTCGCCGAGTTCGGCATTCCCTATATTACCGACATCGCGGCCGAGCAGGGCATCGTCCACGTCATCGGGCCGGAGCAGGGCTTCACCCTGCCGGGCACGACCCTGGTGTGCGGCGACAGCCACACCGCGGCGCACGGCGCGCTCGGCGCGCTCGCGTTCGGCATCGGCACCAGCGAGGTCGAGCATGTCCTCGCGACCCAGACCCTGCAGCTCAAGCCGTCGAAGACGATGGAAGTGCGGGTCGAGGGCAAGCTCGGCTTCGGAGTGACGCCCAAGGATCTGATCCTCGCGATCATCGCCAAGATCGGCGCCGCCGGCGGCACCGGCTATGTGATCGAATATCGCGGCAGCACGTTCGACGAGATGAGCATCGAAGGCAGGCTCACCGTCGCCAACATGTCGATCGAGGGCGGCGCGCGTTCGGGCCTGTTCGCGCCCGACGAGAAGACCTTCGCTTATCTCAAGGGCCGGCCGATGGCGCCGTCGGGCGAAGAATGGGAGCGCCAGGTCGCTTATTGGCGGACGCTGCGCACCGACGAGGGCGCGCGCTTCGATCGCAGCGTCACGCTCGACGCTGCCGACGTCGCGCCGAGCGTCACCTGGGGGACCAGCCCCGAGGATGTTGTGCCGATCACCGGGGTGGTGCCCGATCCGCAGAGCTTCGCCGATCCGAGCAAGCAGACCGCGGCGCGCAAGTCGCTCGAATATATGGGTCTCGAGGCGGGCACGGCGCTCAGCGACGTCGCGGTGCAGCATGTCTTCATCGGCAGCTGCACCAACAGCCGCATCGAGGATCTGCGCGCGGCGGCCGGGATCGTGCGCGGCCGCAAGGTCAGCCCGACCATCCGCCAGGCGCTCGTCGTCCCCGGTTCGGGCCTGATCAAGCACCAGGCCGAGGCCGAGGGGCTCGACCGCATCTTCATCGAGGCCGGCTTCCAATGGCGCGAGCCGGGCTGCTCGATGTGCCTTGCGATGAACCCGGACAAGGTGCCGCCGCAGGAGCGCTGCGCCTCGACCTCGAACCGCAATTTCGCGGGCCGCCAGGGCCCCGGCGCGCGGACCCATCTCGTCTCGCCGATCATGGCGGCGGCGGCGGCGGTCACCGGCCGCCTCACCGACGTGCGCGAGCTGATGCGCGAAGGGGAGCCCGCCTGATGGAGCCGATCACCCGCATCCACGGCCGCGCCTATCCGCTCGGGCTCAAGAACGTCGACACTGACGCGATCATCCCGGCCGAATATCTCAAGACGATCAAGCGCACCGGCCTTGGCCGCCATGCGTTCGAGGCGATCCGCAGCGATCCCGCCAACCTGTTCGACGATCCCGAGTATAAGGGCGCGCCGATCGTGATCGCCGGCGACAACTTCGGCTGCGGCTCGAGCCGCGAGCATGCCGCCTGGGCGTTGCTCGATCTTGGCGTCACCACGGTGATCGCGCCGAGCTTTTCGGACATTTTCTCGGGCAATGCGTTCAAGAATGGAATTGTCACGGTTGTGCTGGATCAAGCCGCGATCGATCGTTTAATGGAGGTCGCGCAGGAACATCCGATCACCGTCGATCTTGAGACGATGACGGTGACCTCTCCGCTGCAGGACCGGTTCGCGTTCGAGCTCGATCCGTTCAGGCGTGAATGCCTGATGCAGGGACTCGACGAGATTGCGCTGACCTTGACGAGCGAAGCCGCGATCAGCGCGTATGAGACTAAGACCAGGAGCCTTGGGTAGATGGTGCAGCAGCCGGAAGGACGGGTGCCGGAGCGGCAGGGGCTTTACGATCCCCGCAACGAGCACGATGCCTGTGGCGTCGGCTTTGTCGCCGATGTGAAGGGGCGCAAGTCCAACGACATCATCCGTCAGGGCCTGCAGGTGCTGGCCAATCTCGACCATCGCGGCGCGGTCGGCGCCGATCCTTTGGTCGGCGACGGCGCCGGCTGCCTGATCCAGCTTCCCGATCGGCTGTTCCGCGCCTGGGCGGAGGGCGAGGGCGTAACCCTGCCGCAGCCGGGCGATTACGGCGTCGCGATGTGCTTCCTGCCGCAGGACGAGGAATCGTGCGAGGCCGCGGTCGCCCAGTTCGAGCGGTTCGTCAGCGGCGAACGCCAGCAATTGCTCGGCTGGCGCGACGTGCCGGTCGACACCGAAGGCCTCGGCAAGACCGTGCTCGAGACGATGCCGGTGATCCGCCAGGCGATCGTCGGCAAGGGCAGCCACGTCAGGGATCAGGATGCGTTCGAGCGCAAGTTGCTCGCGATCCGCAAGCAGATCCAGAACCCGCTCGCGGAGCTTGCCGCCAAGCGCCACCTGCCCGGGCTCGGCAATTTCTACATCCCGTCCTTCTCGACGCGGACGATCGTCTACAAGGGTCTGCTGCTCGCGACCCAGGTCGGCAGCTTCTACAAGGATCTCAGCGATCCGTTGACCGAATCGGCGCTGGCGATGGTGCACCAGCGCTTCTCGACCAACACCTTCCCGTCGTGGAAGCTCGCGCATCCGTTCCGCTATTTGTCGCACAACGGCGAGATCAACACGGTGCGCGGCAACGTCAATTGGATGAACGCGCGCCGCCGCACGCTCGAATCGCCGCTGCTCGGCGCCGATCTCGACAAGATGTGGCCGCTGATCCCGCACGGCCAGTCGGACACCGCTTCGCTCGACAATGCGCTCGAG
The DNA here is from genome assembly GCF_036677245.1 of Sphingomonas sp. Classification (GTDB taxonomy): domain Bacteria; phylum Pseudomonadota; class Alphaproteobacteria; order Sphingomonadales; family Sphingomonadaceae; genus Allosphingosinicella. The sequence continues at coordinate 7,816 of NZ_JAKFCG010000118.1, read as the reverse complement.
CTGCTCGTCGCGGGCGGCTATTCGCTCGCCCATGCGGTGATGCTGCTGATCCCCGAGGCGTGGGCCGGCAACACGCAGATGGAGCCCAAGCGCCGCGCCTTCTACGAATATTATGCCGCGCTGATGGAGCCGTGGGACGGCCCGGCCGCGATCGCCTTCACCGACGGCCGCCAGATCGGCGCGACCTTGGACCGCAACGGGCTTCGCCCCGCGCGCTTCATCGTCACCGACGACGACATGGTCGTGATGGCGTCGGAATCGGGAGTGCTGCCGATCCCGGAGGAGAAGATCGTCCGCAAATGGCGTCTCCAGCCCGGCAAGATGCTGCTGATCGACCTCGAGGAAGGCCGCATCGTCGAGGATGAGGAGATCAAGACCAGGCTCGCCGAGGAGGAGCCCTATGGCGAGTGGCTGCGCGAGACGCAGTTCAACCTCAAGGACCTTCCGCCGAGCCCGCACGGCGCGCCGCCGGTCGATCCGGCGAGCCTCGGCAAGCGCCAGCGCGCGTTCGGCTTCACCCAGGAGGATCTGAAGTTCTTCCTCGCGCCGATGGCCAAGGCGGCCGACGAGCCGGTCGGCTCGATGGGCACCGACACGCCGATCGCCGTGCTCTCCGAGCGGGCGAAGCTGCTCTACGACTATTTCCAGCAGAATTTCGCGCAGGTCACCAATCCGCCGATCGATCCGATCCGCGAGGAATTGGTGATGTCGCTGGTGTCGATGATCGGGCCGCGGCCCAATCTGCTCGGCCACCATGCCGGCACCCACAAACGGCTCGAAGTGTCGCAGCCGATCCTCACCAACGAGGATCTCGAGAAGATCCGCTCGATCCAGGAGGTGATGGACGGCGCCTTCCGCACGACCACGCTCGACGCGACCTGGCCGGCCGCCGCGGGGCACGACGGCCTCGAGGCGGCGCTCCAGCGGCTCTGCATGGAGGCGACCGAGGCGGTGCTCGCCGACGCCAACGTGCTGATCCTGTCCGACCGCGCGGTGAGCGCGGAACGGATCGCGATCCCGGCGGCGCTCGCCACCGGCGCCGTGCACCATCATCTGATCCGCCAGGGCCTCAGGATGCAGACCGGCCTCGTCGTCGAGACTGGCGAAGCGCGCGAGGTGCATCATTTTTGCGTGCTTGCCGGCTATGGCGCCGAAGCGATCAACCCCTATCTCGCGTTCGAAACGCTCGACGCCTTGTGCGCGAGCGGCGATCTCGCGCTCGCTCCTGAAAAGGCGCACGCCAATTACATCAAGGCGGCGGGCAAGGGCATCCTCAAGGTCATGTCCAAGATGGGCATCTCGACCTACCAGAGCTATTGCGGCGCGCAGATCTTCGACGCGATCGGCCTCGCCTCGAGCTTCATCGAGAAATATTTCACCGGCACCGCGACGATGATCGAGGGCGTCGGCATCGGCGAGATTGCGCAGGAGGCGGTGCGCCGCCATCGCGACGCTTATGCGCCGCATCCGCTCGAAGGCGAGACGCTCGATGTCGGCGGCGCTTATGCCTATCGCATCGGCGGCGAGGACCACGCCTGGACGCCGCAGTCGGTCGCGAACCTGCAGCATGCGGTGCGCGGCAATCTTCCCGACGAATATGCCGCCTTTGCGCGCAGCATCAACGAGCAGAACCGCCGGCTCCTCACCGTCCGAGGGCTGATGCAGTTCAACCTTGCCGATCAGCCGGTGCCGATCGACGAGGTCGAGCCGGCCAGCGAGATCGTCAAGCGCTTCGCCACCGGCGCGATGAGCTTCGGCTCGATCAGCCGCGAGGCGCACACCACGCTCGCGATCGCGATGAACCGCATCGGCGGCCGCTCGAACACCGGCGAGGGCGGCGAGGAGCGCGACCGCTACACGCCGCTCGCTAACGGCGATTCGATGCGCTCGGCGATCAAGCAGGTGGCGTCGGGACGGTTCGGCGTGACCGCCGAATATCTCGTCAATTCCGACGACATCCAGATCAAGATCGCGCAGGGCGCCAAGCCCGGCGAGGGCGGCCAGCTGCCCGGCCACAAGGTCGACAAGCATATCGCCGCGGTGCGTCATTCGACACCAGGCGTCGGGCTGATCTCGCCGCCGCCGCACCACGACATCTATTCGATCGAGGATCTCGCGCAGCTCATCCACGACCTCAAGAACGTCAATCCGCGCGCCCGCATCTCGGTCAAATTGGTGTCCGAGGTCGGCGTCGGCACGGTCGCCGCTGGCGTCTCGAAGTCGATGGCGGACCATGTCACCATCTCGGGCTTCGAAGGCGGCACCGGCGCATCGCCGCTGACCTCGCTGACCCATGCCGGCCTCCCCTGGGAGATCGGGCTCGCCGAGACCCAGCAGACCTTGATCCTCAACGGGCTGCGCGGCCGCATCTCGGTGCAGGCCGACGGCGGCCTGCGGACCGGCCGCGACGTCGCGGTGGCGGCGATTCTCGGGGCCGACGAGTTCGGCTTCGCGACCGCGCCGCTGATCGCGGCGGGCTGCATCATGATGCGCAAATGCCATCTCAACACCTGCCCGGTCGGGGTCGCGACCCAGGATCCGATCCTGCGCGCGCGCTTCACCGGCCAGCCCGAGCATGTCATCAACTACTTCTTCTTCGTCGCCGAGGAGCTGCGCGAGATCATGGCATCGCTCGGGGTGCGCAGCTTGAACGATATGATCGGCCGGCCCGAGCTGCTCGACATCAGCCCGGTGATCGATCACTGGAAGGCGCGCGGCGTCGATCTCAGCAGGATACTCTACCAGCCGAAGGTCGATCCGTGGATCGCGCGCTGGAACAGCGAGACGCAGGAGCATGGTCTCGGCGCCGCGCTCGACCATCTGCTGATCGCCGAATCGCACGCGGCGCTCGAGCGCCGCGAGCCGGTGCGGATCGACCGCGAGATCCGCAACATCAACCGCAGCGTCGGTGCAATGCTGTCGGGCGAGGTCGCCCGCCGCTTCGGCCACGAAGGGCTGCCGGCGGACACGATCGCCGTCCAGCTGCGCGGCACCGCCGGCCAGACCTTCGGCGGCTTCCTCGCGCATGGCGTGACCTTGGACCTGATCGGCGATGCCAATGATTATGTCGGCAAGGGCCTGTCCGGCGGCCGGGTGATCGTGCGCCAGCCCGACGTTCGGCGCGATCCGACCGCCAACATCATCGTCGGCAACACGGTGCTGTACGGCGCGATCGCCGGCGAGGCCTATTTCAACGGCGTTGCCGGCGAGCGTTTCGCGGTCCGCAATTCGGGCGCGGTCGCGGTGGTCGAGGGCGCCGGCGACCATTGCTGCGAATATATGACCGGCGGCGTGGTCGTCGTGCTCGGCGAGGTCGGCCGCAATTTCGCGGCGGGCATGTCGGGCGGCGTCGCCTATGTCTACGATCCGCACAAAAGGCTCGATGCGCAATGCAACAAGGCCGGCGTGGCGCTCGAGCCGGTGCAGCTGGCCGATCGGGGCGACGATTCGCGCGCGCCGCGGCAGCGGGCGCCGAGCGTCTATGACAATGGCATGGGCGACATGAGGCGCTTCGACGCCGAACGGGTGCGCATCCTGGTCGAGCGCCATCTGCTCGCGACGGGCAGCGCGCGGGCGCGCGAGATCCTCGACGATTGGTCGAACGCGCTCGGGCATTTCGTCAAGGTGATGCCGGTCGAGTATAAGCGCGCGCTCGCCGAGATCGAGGCGGAAGCTGCTCAGCCCGTCACCGTCGCGGCCGAGTGACGCGCGCCTAGAGCATCGTGCGCAAAAGTGGGAACCGGTTTTGCGCAGAAAACGATGCGGCAACAGACGATTAGAGCGGGATGCGTGATCCAGATATCGCGCATTCCGCTCTAGATTTCCGGAGACGAAGCGAAATGACCAACCCGACGGGTTTCCTCAAGATCGAGCGCAACGATCGCGACTATCTGCCGCCCGCAGAGCGGCTGAAGACGTGGCATGAATTCGTGCGGCCGATGCCCGAGAAGGCGATCGAGCGGCAGGCGGAGCGCTGCATGGATTGCGGCATTCCCTTTTGCCACTCCGGTTGCCCGGTCAACAATCTGATCCCGGATTGGAACGACCTCGTCCATCGCGACGAATGGCAAGCCGCCGTCGGCCGTTTGCACCAGACGAACAATTTCCCCGAATTCACCGGCCGCGTCTGCCCCGCCCCGTGCGAGGCGTCGTGCACGCTCAACCTCACCGACAATCCGGTGACGATCAAGTCGATCGAATGCGAGATCGCCGACCGCGGCTGGCAGAACGGCTGGGTCAAGCCGCAGCCCGCGCAGCGCGGCACCGGCAAGCGCATCGCCGTGGTCGGATCGGGCCCGGCGGGCCTCGCCTGCGCCCAGCAGTTGGCGCGCGCCGGCCACGCGCCGACGGTATTCGAGAAGAGCAACCGTATCGGCGGCCTGCTTCGCTACGGCATTCCCGATTTCAAGATGGAGAAGCATCTGATCGATCGCCGCATCGCGCAGATGGAGACCGAAGGCGTGATCTTCCGCTGCAACATGCATGTCGGCAAGGATGTGTCGGTGCAGCGGCTGCTCGACGATTACGATATATTGGTGATGGCCGGCGGCGCCGAGCTGCCGCGCGACCTCGAGGTGCCGGGGCGCGAGCTCGACGGCGTCCATTTCGCGATGGATTTCCTGACCCAGCAGAACAAGCGCAACGCCGGCGACGACGAGGCCATGGCTGCGCCCGACGGCACATTGAGCGCGCATGGCAAGCATGTCGTCGTGATCGGCGGCGGCGACACCGGCTCGGACTGCATCGGCACCTCGAACCGCCAGGGCGCGCGCTCGGTCACCCAGCTCGAGATCATGCCGCAGCCGCCGGTTCGCGAGAACAAGGAGCTCACCTGGCCCAATTGGCCGCTCAAGATGCGGACCTCCTCGTCGCAGGAAGAGGGCTGCGAGCGCGATTTCTCGGTGCTGACGACGCAGGTGCTCGGCGAAGACGGCAAGGTCACCGCGCTGCAATGCGCGCGCGCCGAGATGGTGCGCGGTGAGGACGGCCGCATGGCAATCCAGCAGGTTGCTGGAAGCGAGTTCGAGATCCCCGCCGATCTCGTCCTGCTCGCGATGGGCTTCGTCGGCCCGCGCCGCGAGGCTCTGGTCGAGCAGGCGGGGGTCGAGCTCGATCCGCGCGGCAACGTCAAGGCCGACATGAAGGATTACCGCACCTCGGTGCCGCGCGTGTTCGCCTGCGGCGACATGCGCCGCGGCCAGTCGCTGGTCGTCTGGGCGATCCGCGAGGGCCGCGAATGCGCCGAGGCGGTCGACGCCTTCCTCACCGCGCATCCGGCCGAGCGGACGGCAGCGCTCGCCGCGGTCTGATCCCGTGCCCCTAATCCGGGGACACAATACCTATTAGATGGCGACCGCGGGTTCGAGGATACTGATCGAGCCCACGGCGGCATCGATCTCCGCGCGCACGCCGACCGGTATGGCGAACTGGTTGGCGACATGGCCGATCAGCGCGCCCGAGAAAGCGGGAACGCCGAGCGGAACGAGATGCTGCGCGAGGACCTGCGGCAAGCTGAAGCCGCTATAGCCGGTTACGTCAATCTGGCAGCCGGTGCATTGGCCGAAGACCACGCCCGCGACACGTCGAAGAATGCCGGCCTGGCCAAGCTGGGTGAGCATCCGGTCGATGCGATATTCGGCCTCGCCGGTATCTTCAAGGAACAGGATCGCGCCGCTGAAGTCGGGCAGATAGGGCGTCCCGACCAGCGCAGCGAGCACCGAGAGATTGCCGCCGAGCAGCCGGCCGCTCGCCTTTCCGACTCGGATGGTGGCGGTGCGCCATCTCTGCTGCAGCAACGGATCGGGCCCCGGATCGGGGCCCGGATCAGGGTTGAGCAGCGTCGGGGTGTCGCCCTGGAAGGCGAGGGTCCAAAAGCTGTTCCACGTCTGCTCCAGCCAGCCGTTCGCGGCGTTGGGCGCATGCACGGTCGGAAAGCCCGCCTGCGCCGCGAAGGCGAGGTGCAGCGCGGTGATGTCGCTGAAGCCGACCAGCAGCTTCGGATTGGCGCGGATCGTCTTCCAGTCGAGGTGCGGCAGCATGCGGGCGCTGCCCCAGCCGCCGTGGACGGCGAAGACCGCGCACACGTCCTTGTCCGCATACATCGCATTGAGGTCGGCGGCGCGCTGGTGGTCGGAGCCGGCAAGATAGCCGTAGCGTGTCAGGACATGCGCGCCGACCTTCGGCACCAGGCCCATGCCGGCGATATTGCTCTTGATCTGCTCGAGCTCCTCCAGATCGTCGCTGAATCCCGCGGGCGCGATCAGCCCGACGACGTCGCCTTGGCGTAGCCGCGGCGGTTTCGCGACGGCGCCCGGCGCTGCTGGGGCTGCGGCTGCGGGGAGGGCAAGCGCGGCGGCAAGCGCGCCCAGGCCCAGCATCGTGGTTCGCCGATCGAGCATTGCCGACCGGTAGCAGCGCGAGCGGCTAAACGCATGGGCAACTTGCCGTTCGGCGCACTCCGGTCCTCCTGCCTAGCGAAGCACTCCCCAATCGGCTGGACCAAGTCTCTGTAAAGCAGTGTTTTTCCTATGCGCTCCTTAACCTTGCTTTCACCGTTTCGAGTCCAATTGGGCGGACGGGGGGGCATGAAGGGAGACCTTGAATGCCCGTTTCGACCATCTTGGCGAGCACCAGCCGCCGCACCATCACCATCTGCAGCCTCGCTCCGGTCTTCGCCGCTGCGGCCCTCGCGGCTTCCCCCGCGGCGGCGCAAAGCGTCTGCACGGTCGGAGTCGGCGGCGTGATCGACTGCACGGCCTCCGCGACGACACCAGCGCCCCCCGGCAGCGGCACGATCGATGTGACCGGCTCGGTCGATCCCTTGGTCGTGACGCTCGCCGACGGCTATGTCGCGAACGGCCCGGTCAATCTCGGCACGATCGGCGGTGCCGACATCGCCATCATCTCCGAGGGCGTCTCGACGATCCAGAACAGCGGGCCCGGCCTCGCCGCCGATTCGAGCGGCGCGATCAATGCCGAGGTGACCAACGTGAGCACCACCGGCGACGACGCGACCGCGGTCGCGCTGACCGCCATGGACGAGGTTATCTTCACCTCGGACGGCACGATCAGCACGATCGGCACCAACTCGGACGGCGTCGCCATCGAGGGCCAAACCGTCACTGCAGATCTTAATCTGGTCCAGACGGATGGCCTGAATGCCCAAGGCGTCGAGATCATCGCCACCGACGGGCCGATCTCGCTCAGCTTCGACACGATCGAGACCAATGGCGATCTGTCGAACGCCACCGTGCTGCGCGGCACTGGCGACGTGACTCTCACCGGTCGGGCGCTGAGCACCCAGGGTACCGACGCGATCGCGTTCGACATCTCGAACGATGCCGCGGCCTGCATCCTGCTCGGCACCGGCGGGTGCGACGTGACCGTCGCCGCCGAGGAAGTGACCACCGAAGGCTTCGGCGGGATTGGCGGCCTGATCGCGAATTCCGGCGACACCAATATCAACATCGGCGTGCTGCGCACCGGCGGCGACGAGGCTGCGGGCCTCGACCTGTCGGCAAGTCCCGCGAGCTGCGTCACGCTTGGAACCGGCGCGTGCGATACCGCTTTCACCGTAGGCGCGCTCACCACCGAGGGCGCTCGCTCGCCCGGCGCGATTGTCCGCGGCAGCGGCGACATCACGGCCGACGTCGGCGTGCTTCGCACCAGCGGCGATGAGGCGGCGGGCCTCGGCCTAGCTGTGAGCTTTCAGTAGGTTGTTCATCCGACCCGAACCGAGGAGACTGAGGTTGCGAAGCTTCAGGACCCAGGAGAGTCGGATGAACATCCATAAGAATGCCCGAACCACCCGCTACAG
>NZ_JAKFCG010000117.1:0-2167 GCF_036677245.1 Sphingomonas sp. | reverse complement strand
TGTAATTGCGAACCGGCTTGTCGCCGCCGGCATCGACGGTCCGGATGGTGACGGGCTTGCCGGCGGCCCACTCCAGCACCTTGCGGTAGGCCTGGTATTGCGTCTCCTCGTCCGGCAGGCCGCGGCTGAACAGGAACTCGGTCCGCATCAGCCCAACGCCGTCGCAGGTCGCGATGTCGATGGTATCGACATCCACCGGCTCGGCGATGTTGACCAACACCTCGATCTGCAGGCCGTCGGCAGTCACGGCGGGCCGGCGCAGGTGGCTGCGCGCCAGGTTGAGCAGCTGGTGGTGCGCCGTCGAGGCCTTGAGGAACTCTCGCTGGGCTTCGGTGTCGGGCAACACGATTATGCGCCCGTGTTCGGCATCGACCAGCACCAGATCGTCGTTTGCGGCTTCGATCGTCCCGACCCCGACCAGCATGGGCACACCACGCGAACGGGCGAGCATGGCGACGTGACTGGCCGAACTGCCGCTGTGGAGGACGATCCCCCCGCCCTGCTTCCAGTCCATCGCCAGGAATTGGGTCGGCGTGATGTCGTTGCCGAGGAGCACCGCTCCGGCCGGCGCCTTGCCCGACTTGGCGCCGGAGAGCGCTCGCAGCACGCTGTCGCGGATATCGCGCAGGTCGGCGCTGCGGGCGCGGAAATAGGCGTCGTCGGCGGACTCGTAATCGGCGATCTGCCCGGCAAGTGCGTCGGACCAGGCGGTTGCGGCATCGGCGCCAGTGGCAACCTCCGCAAATGCCGGCGCGGCAAGGCTCTCGTCCTCCAGCATCGCGACCTGGAATTCGAGGATGGCGGCGGACTCGGGCTCGGCTTTCGCCATCAGTTCCGCAACGGCATCCGAGGCGCGGCGAATGGCGGCCTGGAGGCGTTCGGCCTCGGTGGCGGCGTTGCCGCTTCCGACATAGCTCGCGGTGCTCCGCTCGATGAGGAACAGCGGTCCGGAGGCGTAGCCGATGGAAGCGACGGTGCCGGTTGCCCTATGCGTCGGCATGGGTGGCGCCCTCATCGAAGTTCCGCTCGACCAGCCCGACCAGCGCCTCGATTGCATCTTCGGCGTCATCGCCCTCGGCGCGGAGGTACAGCGTCGAGCCCTTGGGGGCCTTGGTGGCCATCACCTTGACGATCGACTTAGCATCGACCCACGGGCCCTCCTCCGCCAGCGCCAGCACGATGCGCGCGCCAAACCCCTTTGCGAGCTTGGTGAGCTTTACCGAGGGGCGTGCATGCAGGCCCACATCGTGGGTGATGAGCACCTGTGCCTCAGCCAAATCGGTTGCCTTGTTCATGCCGGTGACAGTTCCTCTGCGGTGGCGCGAACCTCGGCGAGCGAAGCGCCCCCGGAGGCCTCGGTGGCCGCCATGACCGCGCCTTCGACGACCGGCGCGTTGCAGACCACGACCTTGCGGCTGCGGTCGCCGTCGAGCATCTCGATAGCCATTTCGGAATTCGTCTCGGCGCCGCCAAGGTCGACGAGGATCGCAACGCCGCGATCGGACCAGGCGCGATCGATGGCGGCGATGATCGCTTCCACCGAGGTGCCGAGCCCGCCTTCGGGGTTGCCGCCGCACCAGGCGAGCGGCACCTCGTCGCCGACCATCTGGCGCACCATGTCGGCAGCGCCCTCGGCGACCAGCGGCGAATGCGAGACGATGACGATACCTACATTCTTCATTGCAGCGCTCCTGCAACCGCTTCGAGGATGAGGGCGCTGGAGCGCGCACCCGGATCAATATGGCCGATCGAGCGGTCACCGAGGAACGAGGCGCGGCCGCGGGTGGCCTTGCGAGGACCGGTGGCGGCGACCTCAGCATTGGCGATGGCCAGCAGTTCGGGCAGCGGTTTGCCGGCGCCCAGGGCATCGGCGACGGGATAGAGCACGTCGAGCATGGTTTTCTGGCCGATCTCGGACTTGCCGCGGGCGGCGACGGCGTCGACGGCGCGGCGGAAGGCGCCGGCATAGTCGCCCGGCGACACCGCTAGCTCCTTACCCAGGGTCAGGAACAGCGTGCCGTAGAGCGGTCCGGAAGCGCCGCCGATGGTCATCACCAGCTTGGTGCCGATTGCCTTGAGCGCATCGGGCAGCGGCTTGCTGGCGATCTGGTCGATATCGGCCGCCACCGCATCGAAGCCGCGTTTCATGTTGAGGCCGTGGTCGCCG
>NZ_JAKFCG010000116.1:0-6159 GCF_036677245.1 Sphingomonas sp. | reverse complement strand
ATTGCGGTGAGGTTGATGCCGAAACGGCGCTTCGACATGACCGATGTTGCTAATATGTTCTTCACAGCTTTTCCTCCCGGAGACCTTCGGCGATCTCGCTCAGGAAGCGCGGCATCCGCAGGCAGGCGACCAGCGTTGCAAGGCCGATGAGGCCGAACTTCAGGTCATTGACGAAGCCGACCTGGCGTTCAGGACCGGCACCGAGAAAGCGGTCGGCGAAATTGGCGATCTGCGCGAAGAACAGCTCTACGTTGCCGCCCGAGATCATCAGGAAGAACAGGAGCGGCAGCCCGAGTGTTATGAGATAGGTCGAGGCGAGGAAACCGCCCGCCTTGACGAGAATGTAGCAGGTGTCGGCGAGGAGGCCGCGCCAGCTTTTGTCGGGCGGGGGCGGGTCGAAGCCGTCGTCCCCGGGGCTTCCCTGCGCCTGATCGAAGGGGCTGACGAGATGGAGTGGCATGGTGTCGTGGTCCTTGATGGAGGGTGGAATCAGGTGCGGCCTGCAAACGCGATCCGCTCGATCGCGTCGGCGAGCTGATGGCCGCGGGCGATCTCGGCATCGATCGCGGCGAAAGTCTGGGGTGAGCTCGAGAACAAAGTCGCCGAATAGTCGTCGAGCACGAGCCGGCCGATCGCCTCGGTTTCCGGTCCCTTGATGAAGACCTCGGAATAGTCGCTGCCCGACCGCTTCAGGCTGCGGATCAGCGTCTCGGTGCGGTCGTCCATGTCGAGCCGCTTCGAGGCCTTGAAATCGGCGATCGTCTCGGGCTTCTGCTGAAGGATCAGCATCCAGTCGCTGTTCTCGAGCGCCGCCGTCGCCCCGTCGGACTTGTAATAGTCGTTGAGCGACTGGGTCGCGGTCGCAAGCGCGCCGCCGTACTTGCGGCAGGTGCGGGCATAGGTCTCGACGAACTCGCCCATCGAGCCGCCCTTGAGCATCGACCAGGCCTCGTCGATCAGCAGCAGCTTGCGGACCTGACGGGGCGAACGCGTCATCGCCTGGCTGGTCATGAACATGATTGCGGAAAGGACGACCGCCCTCAGCTCCTCGCGGCTCGCAAGGTCGGACATCTCGAAGACGGTGAAATCGGCATCAAGGTCGAGGCTCGCCTGGCCCTCGAAGAAGGCGCCGTAGGTGCCGCCGGCCATGTAGGGAGCGAGGGCGGTCGCGAGGTCGGTTGCGGCCTCGTTCCCGAGACCCGCGAGAGCCTCTCCCACGCCGGTAATTGTCGCCGCCACGCCATGCTCGCTCCAGACAGCATTGACCGCCCGGTCGATCAGTCCGCGCTCGGTGTCGGAGAGCTTCGCGCTATGGCGCGCCATCTGGCCGACGATCGCCTTGACCATGGCAAAGCAGTCGAGACGATAATCCTCGTCCTCGGCGGCGCGCGCGGCGTCGATCATCGAGAAGGGATTAAGGCAGAAGCCTGCCTTCATCGTGAACTCGACAAAGCGGCCGCCCTGCAACTTGACCGAATGCTCGAAGCTGCGGCCGTCGTCGATCACTACGACCTGCGCGCCAGCGCCGCGCAGTGCCGCGCACATCTCCTGCAGGAGCACCGACTTGCCCGAGCCCGACTTGCCGCAGATCGCGACGTTGTGATTGCCGGCGTCGTTCTCGAAGGGCGACCAGAAGAAAGGCTGGCCGCGGCGGCCAACGAACAGCAGGTGCGGGTGCGCGCTCCCCAGATATTCCCCCTGCATCGGCGCGATGTTGGCAGCCGTTGTCGAGAGCACCGTCTTGAAACGCTTCAGGCGCTCCATGTCGGCGCCGAGCCCGTCGGCGAGCGTCAGCGGCATGGCCGCGAGCAGTCCCTGCACCTGGAGATAACGCTCGTCGGCGAGATCCCAGCCCGCCGCCTTGTAGATCGACTTGATCGCCCGCTCGTGCCGGTCGCCGGCGCCAAGAGGTGAATAGGCCGTGATGCCATAGAAGACGCGGACGAGCCGGCGGCCTTCCTGGAGCTCGGCCTGGACATGCTGCCACTCGGCGGCTTGCTCGCCGATGCGCGGCAGGAAGCGGGCGCTCTTCGTGCCCGCAAGACTCGTCGTGCGCATGAACTTGAAGCCGGCCTTGGCGCTGGCCGCTTCCTGGTCCGGGTAGACGAGACAGAGCATCGTCGCAGCCGGGCAGGGAAAGCGCAGCTTGTCGGTGAACAAATCACCGATGAGCCGTGCGCATTCCCAAGGCGCCCAGCGCTGCGGCATGTTCCGGACGGAAAAATGCCGCACGTCGAAGGCATCGGGATAGACGGCGCCGATCTCCGGCACGCCGTCGGTGGTCCGGCCGGTCGGACGGAAACGCTCGGTGCGCAGGTGCATCCGGTCCTCGTGGACGACGAGCTCGATGTCGTGACGGATCGCCTGGGCCGCGATCGGGTCGTTGGCGTTGTAGGGAACCGCATCGTCCTGCGGCGCCGTGGTCGGCGAGGTCAGGTCGTCGAGGATGGCGATGAGTTGCTGCGGCCCCACCTCCGCGACGCCGAGGTTCAGGGACTTCAGCATGGCGATGAGCCCGTCGCGGGTCTGCTTGAGCTCCTCGTTGCTCACCGTCTTCGCTGCGGGAACGCCGACCGAGACAATCACCTGGTGGTGCCGCGCATGGAACGGCGCGTCCGCCGAGCCCGATTCCCAGACGAGGCCATAGAGCCGCTTGGCCCTGTGGCGGGCGATCGCCTCATAGACCCCGCCCTGGACGTAGCGGGGAGCAAACCAGGGCGCGACAATCCGGCTAATGCGCGGGGAGGCGAGATGCAGCACCTGGAGGCAGGCGCCGGGCGGCAGGCCCTCGGAGAAGAATGCTCCAAGGATCTCGCCGGTGCGCTCGTCCGCGCCGATCAGCGGCGTGACGGAGAGGATGAACCCCTTCGAGCGCGCGTTGAAATAGAGCCGGCTCGCCGGGTCGTAGACCCGGTATGGCAGCCAGTCCGATAGCATGTCGAGCATCAGCGGAGGCCGCCGCCTCTCGGCGTGCTCGGCATCGCCGAGCAGCCCGCGAAGCACCCGGTCGACGATCGTGTTCAGCCGCTCGGCCATCACTTGAGCTCCTTGTCGGGTGCCGCGGGCGTGGAGGTCTTGCCGGTCACCCCCTTGGCGGCCTCGATCGCCTCGATGCTTGGGAACGTGAGCGGCTTTTCGCCGCCGCCAGGCCGAGGGGTCCGATCATGCAGTGGAGGGGACATGTCGAACCCCTCGACCGCCGGTGCCTTGGCACCGGCGACGGCCTCGCGCGCCGTGGAGGGGAGGACCAGCGGCGAGGCAACGGGGGAATCCTGGACGGGAGGGACAGCAAGCGAGAAAGGGGAAGTCAGGTCGACGGCATCGCTCTCGTCGCTGGCTTTTTGCGCGGCCGGGTCTGAGGCGGCCTGGACGGCCTTGAGCTGCCGGCTGAGCTGGCGCAGCAGCGGCGGCGCCGTCCCTTCGCCGGGCTTGCGGCGCAGTTCCGCGGCCCAGCGGGGATTCTCGACTACCGCCCAGGCGACAGCTTCGTCATGAAGCGTTCCGGCTTCATCGACATGCGCCGGGAACACGATCCGGAGCGTGCGCTCTAAGGTTCGGTCCCTATCGCCGGCAGCAACTCCGGCTCGGACACGCGCGAGTTCGTGCGAGGAGCCATTGCGTTCCAGCTCGGAGGTCGCGCGAGCGTCGATCACATGGCTGGGAGCGCAGTCGCCCTTGGGTGCGCGACAGCTGAAGTCGCCCTGGACATTTGTGCCGAACGTGGTGCAGCCGCTCGTGAAGGCAGCGAGGCCGACGCAGAGGATGAGGCGCTTGGAAGGGGACATGAGGGTCATCCTTTGCTGGTCTGGCGGGGAGCGGCCGCGAGGAACTCGCGGAGGGCGGCGGCAGGCCGATAGCCTTCGAGCACCGCGCCGTCGGACGGCCGCACGATGACCGGCGTGCCGCCGAAGCCGTGCGCTTTCGCAAAGGCCTCGTTGGCGTCGAGGCCGGTCGTGTCGCAGGGCTTGGGATTGGCGAGCGCCAGGCCCGAATAGGCCATGCGCAGCGACATCTCCGGACGGGATGAACAGAGCACTCGCTCCGCCAGCTGACGGCTTTCCGCGCCGAAGATCGAAATGGGGCGTTCCTCGACGCGCGCGCCGATCGCCTTCAATTCGCCTTCGAGCTTCTTGCAGTAGCTGCAGTTGAAGTCGGAGAAGACGACCACCTTCGGCCCTTCGGTCGGACCCCAGGTGATGGCCCCGTTTGCCGGGAGGCCGGCGAGCGAAACCCGCGCCGGGACGCTCGGGCGCTGCTGGGGCGGCTCGTCCTCTCCTGTCTGGCGCCGGGCGGCGCCGGCGGTGAGCAGGTCCGGGTTCAGAGCCAGCAGCCGTGCGGCCGTCAGATCCTGGCGCGCCTCCATGTCGTAGACACGGCCGATCACGAGATACTTGGCTGCCCGGTCGACGTAGAACAGGGTCGACTTCGAAGCGACTTCGCACAGGCCGCCGAGCCCCGAGCAGTCGATCGCGTCGATCGGCGTCTTCGGAAGCCTGAGCTTGAGCGCCGCCCGCACCTTGGCGCTATCGGGAGCGGTCGTCGGCGCTGCGAGGCTTGCGACGCCCCAGCCGGTGGCGGCGGACAGGGCGACGACGGCGGCGAGCCCTGCCGCGGGCCGCAGCCAGCGACGAGCTGGAGAATTGGGTGCTTCGATCACTGGGAATTCCTCACGTAGACGCCGTCGAGGAACACGATCTCGACATCGATGCCGGTCGGCATCTCGACGACAGGTTGGTACTGTTCGGCGCGCTCGATCAGATATTTGCTGACCGTATCGGCCGCGTCCGCGGCGCCCTGTCCGAGCCCGCCGCCGAGAATGTCGCCGGGCGACAGCTTGGAGCGCGTTCCGTCGGCGTTGGTCGTGACGCCGGAGAAGATGCTGTTGGCGTTGGCCGAGAAGCCTCGACCGAACCCGCCGATGATCCCGGCGAGCAGCGCCTGGCTGACAAGGCTGCCTTCGCGGCTGACGACGCGGCCGCGCACGCCGGACTTGCCGGCGAAGCTGATGAAGCCCTTGACCTCGCTTACTGCGACGCGGCCGCCGGGCTGGTCGCAGGTCATCCGGGCGAGCTTCACATAGACCTTCTCCGAGGAGAGATCGCCGCGCGCCGCGCCGTTGACCACGCAGCCCTGGATCCGGGTGGTGAGCACCTTCCCGTTCTGCATGACCGAGCGCGCCGGGCCGGTGATCCTCAGCACCACGGGCAACGGATCGGTCTGGCTGGCAACGCCAGCCGAGGCATCGACGCCGACGATCACCCGCGCTGGGGCATAGGAATTGGGCGGCAGGTAATCGGGGGAGTCCTCGACCACGACCGGCGGGGCGTCAGGGCGAGCCGAGCGAAGGCCGGTCGCGCCAGCCTTCTCCGAGGTGAAGCTCAGCAGCTTCACTTCGCCGGGAGACGGGACCAGGGCGTCACCGCCTGCTGTCGCGCTGCCGGGCTGCGGCGCTGCGGCTGGACGGCCGCGCGCATCGTAGCCGCCCGCTTGGGGCCCATAGGCCGGCGCGGTCGGAACCGGAGCCGGCGCGGCAGCCTGCGTAGCGAGCCGCGACTTGAGGTCCGCATTCTCGGCCGAGATCGCATCGATCGCCGCCTGCCCGTCGACCCGCATGGCCTGGTTTTCGGCTTTGAGCGCCGCGAGCTGCGCCTCGACCTCGCTGCGCGGGGCAGCGGATTCCCGGAGCGCCTTCTGCTCGCGCGTTACCGCGTCGAGCCGGTTGCCATAGCTAGCGACGAACTCGCGCTGCGAGAGGTCGCGGTTGACGAGGCCGGCCGTATCGATGGTTTGCGCAGCTTGCGCGTCGTCCGACGTGCCGTCCTCGTCCCCGCCGAGGATGAACCAACTGCCGCCGACGAGCGCGAGAGCGCCGATGCCCCCGAGCAGCAATCTCTGCCGGCGCGCCGTTCGGGCGTTGAGCCCGGTCACTTCGGATGGCGAGGCGGGCTCGGCCTGCAGCGGAGCGGGATTGTCGCTGGTATCAGTCATGGCTGCTTTCCCCGTTTGCGCCGACCACGAAGGCCGTCGTGCTGGAGCCGGGATCGAGCGCCGGGTTGACGATCGAGACGGCGAGGGTGTCGCGGGGCGCGAGGTCGCGCTCCGCGAGAGTGATGGACTTGCGTCCGCGGTTGGTGATGCGGATGACCTTGCCGGCGAGGT
>NZ_JAKFCG010000115.1:0-5404 GCF_036677245.1 Sphingomonas sp. | reverse complement strand
CGCTGCCTGCCCTTACCCGGCGGTGATGTCTGGCGCGTCCTCGGCCTTCATGCCGATGACGTTATAGCCGCCGTCGACGTGATGGATTTCGCCGGTCACGCCCGACGCCAGATCCGACAACAGGTAGAGGCCGGCGCCGCCGACGTCCTCGATCGTGACGTTGCGGCGAAGCGGGCTGTTATATTCGTTCCACTTGAGGATGTAGCGGAAGTCGCCGATCCCGCTCGCGGCGAGCGTCTTGATCGGCCCGGCCGACACCGCATTGACCCTGATGGCTTCGCGGCCAAGGTCCATCGCGAGATATTTGACGCTGGCCTCGAGCGCGGCTTTCGCGACCCCCATGACGTTATAATGCGGGATCACCTTTTCCGCGCCGTAATAAGTGAGGGTTAGCAGGCTTCCGCCATTGGGCATCATCGCGCGCGCGCGCTGCGCCACGGCGGTGAAGCTGTAGACCGAGATGTTCATCGTCATCAGGAAGTTTTCGAGGCTGGTGTCGACATAGCCTCCACGAAGCTCGTTCTTGTCCGAAAACCCGATCGCGTGAACGACGAAGTCGATCGTCTCCCAGCGCGCGCTGAGATCGGCGAACATGCGGTCGAGGTCGCGCATGTCGGCGACGTCGCATTCGATCAGGAAATCGGCGCCGAGCTCCTCGGCGAGCGGGCGCACGCGCTTTTCGAGCGCCTCGCCCTGATAGCTGAACGCCAGCTCGGCGCCCTGCGCGGCGAGCGCCTTGGCGATCCCCCAGGCCAGCGACCGGTCGTTGGCGAGCCCCATGATCAAGCCGCGCTTGCCCGCCATCAAACCACTCATCTTGCCCCCTCCGCTTTGACCTTCCTGCGTTCCTTTACAGTCGGCCTGGGGGTTTCGGCCAGCGCCGCGTTGAGATGCGCGCCGAGCACCAGCCCAAGCCCGATCACGAAAAAGAAGATCAGCGCGATCATCACGCCGGCGAGGCTGCCGTAGGTCAGGTCGTAGCCGCCGAGGCTGGCGAGCACGACCGGCAGCAAGGCGGTGGTCGCGAGCCACCACAAGGTGACCAGCGCCGGACCGGGCCACTTCTGGCACTCGGAGTTGCGGTAGCGCTTGGGCGTCAGCGACAGGAAGATCAGGTAAAGCGAGCCGAACAGCATCAGGCCCGGCACGACGCGGAACACGGTGAACAGCGACACCACCTCGTGTGCGCCCGGCAGCAGGGCGAGGGCGAATTGCTGGACACCAGACAGCAGCACCGAAAGGGTGAAGGCGATCAGCGCGATCACCACCGAGCCGATGATGATGCCCATCGAGCCGAGCCGATATTCCCAGAACGGCCGCGTGTAGGTGACGCCGTAGGCACGGCGGATGATGTCGCGGATCGTCTCGATGAAGCTGCCCGTCGTCCACAGGCCGACCAGCGCCCCCACCCACAAAAGATTGCCCGAGCGCGCCGTGAGCACGTCCTTGATAGGCGTCGCGAGCACGTGCGCGACGTCGGGCGGCATCGTCTGCAGGAGCGCGATCACGGTCCGCATCCCGCCTTCCGACTGGCCGAATATCCGCGCCACGGCCGCAGCGACGATGATGAACGGAAACAGGGTCAGCAGCGACAGATAGGCGAGATTGCCGGCGTGGATGAAACCGTCGTTGTAGACGCCGATCGCGACCCTTTTGACCACCTTGAACGTCCGCGAGCCGCTTTCACTCTCCTCGGCTTCGGATTCTCCCTCGGCGAGGCGCTTGCGCCGCTCCTCGGGGGACTCAGGGGAGATGTTCGTCACAGTGAACTAGACGCCCAGCCCTGCCCTCGGGTTTCCTTTGCCGCGCCGGCTCCAGCCTTGGACGAACGCCTCGAGCTCAGAATCGTCCGCTGGTATGTCGATCATCAACGTCACCAGCTGGTCGCCGCGCTTGCCGTCCTTGGCGTGGAAACCCTTGCCCTTGAGGCGCAGCACCTTGCCCGAGCTCGAGCCCTTGGGGACGCTCAGCATCACCGCGCCATCGACGGTCGGCACCTTGACCTTGGCGCCGAGCACCGCCTCGTCGAGCGAGATCGGCAGGTCGAGCCTGACATCGTCGCCCTCGCGCCTGAAGAAACGGTGCGGGGCGATCGAGATCGTGACGATCGCGTCGCCGGCGCCGCCCGGCCCCTCCTGGCCCTGGCCGCTGAGGCGGATCTTGGTGCCATCCTCGACGCCCTTGGGCAGCTTGATGTCGATCGTCTTGCCGCCGGACAGCACCACCCTTTGCTGCTTGAGCGCAGCGGCATCCTCGAACGGTACCGACAGGCGGTAGCCGGTGTCGGCGCCGCGCGCCGGCGGGGCCTGGCGACGCCCACCGAACGCTCCTCCGGCAAAGCCGCCGCGACGGCCGCCGCCTCCGCCGCCGAACAGGCCTTCGAACATTTCGGAAAGATCGACCTCCTCGCCGGCGTGGAAGTCGCCGCCGCCGGGGCCGCGGCCGAACCCGCCGCCGAACGGCCCGCCGCCCGCTCCCGGCCGCGGTCCGCCCTGGCCGTAGCCGAACGGCGCCTTGGGGTTGCCGTCCTCGTCGATCTCGCCGCGGTCATATTGCGCGCGCTTGTCCTTGTCGGTCAGGATGTCATAGGCCTGGGTGACCTTCGAGAAACGCTCGGTGGCCTTGGGATTGTCCTTGTTCCGATCGGGGTGCAGCTCCTTCGCGAGCTTGCGATAAGCCTTCTTGATGTCGGCCTCGTCCGCCCCACGCGCCACGCCCAATTGTGAATATAGGTCCGCCATCCCGGTCTCGTTCTTCCACCCTGCCGCAAATGTCCATCGTTGCCGCTGCGGCCGGCTGATGCCACAGCTGTTGCAGATGGGTCGCGGACCCGCCCGCTGCAAGCCATGCTTGTGCGCAATGGCGACTAACGGCAAGAGCGCTGGATGGACGCAAACCCTCCAGAGATCGCGGCGGACCCGCACCTGCTGTTCGACGCATGGCTCGCCGAGGCGCAGGGGACGGAGCCGAACGATCCCAGCGCGATGGCGCTCGCCACCGCCGACGCGCAAGGGCGGCCGTCGGTGCGGATGGTGTTGCTCAAGGGGCACGATCCGCGCGGCTTCGTCTTCTACACCAACCTCGACAGCCGGAAGGGCGGCGAGCTCGCCGAAAATCCCCGCGCGGCCCTGCTCTTCCATTGGAAATCGCTGCGCCGCCAGGTGCGCATCGAAGGCGGAATCGAGCCGGTGAGCGACGCGGAGGCCGACCTCTATTTCGCAAGCCGCGCACGCGATTCGCAGCTCGGCGCCTGGGCATCGGACCAGTCGCGGCCGCTCGAGCGGCGGGCTTTGTTCGAGCAACGCTACGAAGCGACGCGCGCCCGGTTCGAGGGCCATGACGTGCCGCGCCCGCCGCGCTGGTCGGGCTTTCGCGTGCTCGCCGAGCAGATCGAATTCTGGAGCGACCGGCCGCACCGGCTCCACGAGCGCCGCCTGTTCGTGAGCAACGGCGAAGGCTGGAGCGAGACCTTGCTGTTTCCATGAGCGGCGCCCGATGAGCACAGCAGCGCACGCCGAGCAGCATTTGACGCACGCCCGGCTGACCGCGCGCGCGGCCTATGCCAGCGTCGCCACCGCCGCTTTCCTGCTCATCCTCAAGGCCTATGCTTCCTATCAGACCGGCTCGGTGGCGATGCTCGGCTCGCTCGCCGACACCGGGCTCGACCTGCTTGCCTCGCTGATCACGCTCTACGGCGTGCGGCTCGCCGCGCTGCCCGCCGACCGCGACCACCGCTTCGGCCACGGCAAGGCGGAAGCGCTCGCCGCGTTGTTCCAGGTGTTCATGATCGCCTTCTCGGCCGCCGCGATCGGCTGGCGGGCGGTGACGCAGCTCGTCGCGGGCGGGACGACGACCGAGGCCGGCCTCGGCATCACGGTTTCGCTGGTCGCGATCGGCGCGACCTTCGCCTTGCTCTTCTACCAGCGCCGGGTCATCGCCCGCACCGGCTCCGTCGCGATCGAGACCGACCATATCCATTATCAGAGCGACCTGCTGTTGAACCTTGCCGTGATCGCAGCGCTCGCGCTCGATCAATATGCCGGCCTCAGCGGCGCCGACCCATTGCTCGGCATCGCCATCGCCTTGTGGCTCGGCTGGGGGGCGTGGGCCGCGTCGGGGCGCGCGATCGATCAATTGATGGACAAGGAATGGCCGCAAGAGAAGCGCCAGCGCCTGCTGGCGGTCGCGGCGCGCCATCCGGCGCTGAGCGGCATCCATGACCTGCGCACGCGCACCAGCGGCTCGCGCGACTTCGTCCAGTTCCACGTCTATGTCGAGCCGGGCATGACCGTCGCCGCCGCGCACGAGGTGATGGACCAGGTCGAGGAGGAGCTCGCCGCCGAATTCCCCGGCGCGGAGATCTTGATCCACCTCGACCCCGAAGGGCATGTCGACCACCCCGGCGACACATTGGTGGAAACCGACGAGACTCCCCTCGGCGAGGAGCCACGATGACCGATCTCAAATTCGTCCAGGTCGACGCCTTCGCCGATCGTCCGTTCACCGGCAACCCGGCTGCGGTGATGCCGCTCGAGCAATGGCTGCCCGACGAGATGCTGCAGGCTATCGCGATGGAGAATAATCTCAGCGAGACCGCGTTCACCGTCAGGGCAAGCGGCTCGGACGACGACGGCGCCGATTACGAGCTTCGCTGGTTCACCCCGACCGTCGAGGTGGTGCTCTGCGGCCATGCCACCCTGGCCAGCGGCCATGTCCTGATCGAGGGCGATCGCATCCGTTTCCGCACCCGCAAGGCCGGGCTGCTCGAGGTCGCGCGCGAGGGCGAGGGTTACGCCTTGTCGCTGCCGGCGTGGAAACCCGAGCCCGGGCCGCTGCCCGAGATCGTCGCGGCGCTCGGCTGCCGTCCGCTCGAGACCTTGTGGCATCCCTTGCGCTACGCCGTGGTCCGCGTCGGCAGCGAGGATGAAGTGCGCGCGCTCGCACCCGATTTCGCCGCGCTCGCGAAAGAAGGCGACGTGCTGACCATCGTCACCGCACCGGGCAGGACCAGCGACATCGTCAGCCGAGTCTTCGCGCCGGGCGCCGGCATCGACGAGGATCCGGTCACCGGCGCCGCGCACGCGGTGCTGGTCCCTTATTGGGCCGAGCAGCTCGGCCGAACCAGCTTCACCGCCTTCCAGGCGAGCAGGCGCGGCGGCCATCTGACCTGCCGGCTCGAGGCCGACCGGGTGATCCTCGGCGGCAGATGCGTCACGGTGATCGAAGGCGTGCTGCGGATCTGACAATCGGCGGTCGCCTCCGCGCACACGGGGCCCGCCTCAGGCCAGCATTCGCTCGAGCGCGTCGAGGATCGGCGCCTTGCTCGGCAGGATCTTCTCGCGCGCCTGCGCCAAGGTGAACCAGGCGGCGCGGTCGACCTCGGGAAAGTCGCGCAGCTTGCCGC
>NZ_JAKFCG010000114.1:0-33570 GCF_036677245.1 Sphingomonas sp. | reverse complement strand
GCCAAGCAGCGCTCCCTTAAGTCCCGCCCCGCCCCACTCGTCCCGCGCATCGCCGCGGCGGGATCGGTTCGGCCCCTTCGTCTAGCGGTTAGGACGCGGCCCTTTCACGGCTGAAACACGGGTTCGATTCCCGTAGGGGTCACCAGCGTCAAGCAAAAACTGTTGATTTTTCTGCGGGTTTTCTGCGATCAGCCCCAGTGGCTGCCCCACAAATCTTCCCAATGTTTGAGCTTTCTTGGCAAATTACGAGCCACGGTGGGCTGTCTTGGCCGCTGGCGAGCTGAGCATTGTTGACCGCTTCTGGCCCATCTCGGCCATTCAGCTAACCAGCTTCCGCAGAAGTTCGTCGAGGTAGCGGCCTTCGATGATCACAGCTCAGCATAGGTAACCGTGGCTAGCTTTCAAACAGCCTTTTAGGTTCTGAGATATCTTGTCCTCAGTCCCGTGATACGGGAGCCTGATCGGCTCAGGTCACGCGACTGCTACGATAGCCTCATCGACACGCTGAAGGTTCGCCAAGCTCGCGAGGTTGAGGCCTGGCTAAGCGATTTAGAAAGCTGGGAGGATTGCGATCCTCCTCTGCCGCCGGTCGGGTTGTCCGGCTGAAGAGAAGGACCACTGCCGCTGGGGAGGCCTGACACTGCTATTCGGGAACACAGTACTAATCAAAAAACGTCGTTACAAAATTGCCGCCGAACAACGAAATTAAGTATTGTGTCCCTGGGTTAAAGCCGTGTCGCGTCCACTCTTAGCGATCATCCAGCCGACCAGGATCAGCAGGACGCTTACCGCGAGGAACAGTAAATCCCACCCTGACTGGCCGAGGCGCTCAACCACGTGATGGACCTCCAGAATGTGGTGGTCGATGACGCCCTCCACGACGTTGAAGACACCCCAGCCGGCCAACATCGAGCCATAGAAAGCGCGGTCGGAGAAGGACACGTCGGAGCGTTTCGCCGCGTTGAACAGCATGATGATGCCGATGAGAGTAAAGACCCAGACGACGGCATGAAATATCCCGTCCGCAGTCATGTTCGTCTGCATGTTCTCCATGGTGTCGAGCGGCACTTTCGCCGACAGCATCGCGTGCACCTGCCAGATCTGGTGGAGCAGGATGCCGTCAATGAACCCGCCAAGCCCGATCCCGAGAACGACGCCCGCCGCCGCTACGGCCTTTGACGTTTTGCCCTCTGCGATTGTGTCCTCCTGTTGGACTTTGGGGGTGACGCCTGCTTGATCGACAGGCTCCAACGTCCGCTATACGTCGACGGTGTTGAAAAAGCCGTCGCCCGGCTGATGGCACCTCACGGGAAGCGTCCATAGAAGGAAATTCTACGCGCCCCCCGTCGCCGCGCCTACTCCGGGAGCGTAAGTGGTGCGTCATGGAGAGGGCTGCGGGCCAGTCGGTTCCTCAACGCCCCAGTCACAGCCGTCTCGCGCTGGCTGACGGCTCGCGTCGCCGCGGTCGGTTTGAAAGCAAGAAGCGGGGCGCGGCGAACGCGGCGTTCCGCTAGGATGATGCCATGACGATGCAGCACCACGACATGACGGCAGATGTGGAGCGTGGGGTGAGCGGCGCTGACGCCCGCGTCGCGGCGATCGATTGGGACGCCGCGGCCGCCGATCTCGATCGCGATGGCTGGACCGTGCTGCCCGGCCTGCTGAGCGACAGCGAGTGCGACGCTACCGCCGCCCTCTATGGCCCTTCGGATGCGTTCCGCAGCCAGGTGGTGATGGCGCGCCACGGCTTCGGGCAGGGCGAATATCGCTATTTCGCTTATCCGCTGCCGCCGCTGGTGCAGGATCTGCGCACCGCGCTCTATCCGCGCCTCGCGCCGATCGCCAATCGCTGGCACGAAAGGATGGGCAGCGATGTGCGCTTCCCCGCCGATCATCAGGCGTTCCTTGATCGCTGTCATGCCGCCGGCCAGCGCCGCCCGACGCCGTTGCTGCTCGCATATCAGGCGGGCGACTATAATTGCCTGCACCAGGACCTTTATGGCGAGCACGTCTTCCCGCTCCAGGTCGCGGTGCTGCTGTCGGCGCCGGGCAAGGATTTCACCGGCGGCGAGTTCGTGCTGACCGAGCAGCGCCCGCGCATGCAGTCGCGGCCGTCCGTGGTGCCGCTCGGCAAGGGCGATGCGGTGCTGTTCGCCGTCAATGCCCGCCCGCACAAGGGCACGCGCGGCGACTATCGGGTGACGATGCGCCACGGCGTCAGCAGGCTGCGTTCGGGCAAGCGGCACACGCTTGGGATCATATTCCACGATGCCGCCTGATACTTCGCCGATGACCGAGGCACAGCAACGCTGCCGCTGGGCGACGAGCGATCCTTTGCTCGCCGCTTATCACGATGCCGAATGGGGCGTGCCCGAATTCGACGCCAGGGCCTTGTGGGAGAAACTGATGCTCGACGGCTTTCAGGCCGGGCTGGCGTGGATCACCATCTTGCGCAAGCGCGACGCCTTCCGCGCCGCCTTCGCCGGCTTCGATCCCGAGCAAGTGGCCCGGTTCGGCGAGGCGGACGTCGACCGGCTGCTCGGCGACGCCGGCATCGTCCGCTCGCGCGCCAAGATCGAGGCGACCATCCGCAACGCCCGCGCTTTCCTCGTCATGGGCGATGGCGGCGAAGATTTCTCGGCCTTCGCCTGGGAGGCGGTCGGGGGAAAGCCGCTGCTCGGTGACGGCACCGGACCGACCAGCCGTTCGGACGCGGCCGACAGGCTTTCGGCCGCGCTCAAACGGCGCGGGTTCAGCTTCGTCGGGCCGGTGATCGTCCATGCCTGGATGCAGGCGACCGGCCTGGTCAACGACCATGAGTTGGGCTGCTTCCGCCGCTAAGAGTGATTTCAAGTCTGGTGGAATCACCGGACAACTCGGAAATCACGGAAAACAAAAGAAAAGACCAATCCCGGTCAATCAAACCGGGATTGAGTCTGGAGCTTACGGCGCCTCTGGGCTGACGGCGCGGAGGCGAAGGCTCGCCAGGAACAGCCCGAGCAGCACCCACAAATGGCGCGCGTCCTCGAACGAGCCGGTCAGGCCCTGGTAGGCGAAGGCATCGAGGAAGGCCAAGCCGAGGCCGAAGGGGACGAGATCGTGGGGCGCGGCTGGGCTCGGCAGCCGCGTCCGGCGCCAGACATGGACGATCAGCGCGAGCAACGCGGCGAGGCCCAGCAGGCCGCATTGGACGGCGATGTTGAGATACGCATTGTGCGCGTCGGTGAGGTGGCTGTGGAGCCCCCACGGCACCCAATAATAGACCGAGACGGCATTGCTGCCGATGCCGCGGCCGAACATAGGATCGGCGAGGAAATTGGCGATCGCTTGGTGCCACGTCAGCCAGCGCACCGCCGGCGCGAACGGCCGGTCGATGCCCGGGAGATGGACCAGGAACGGAACGTCGCGGGGAATCACCGGCGTCACCAGCGCCGCCAGCACGAACGCCGCCGCGGCCGCGATGCCGCCGGCGACCAGGAGGCGGGCGAGCAGTTGGCTGCGGCTCCGCAGCAGCACCCACAGCCAGATCGCGATCGCGAGCGCGATGCCGCCGAGACCGGTCGAGATGGTGAAGGCGGCGCTGAGCAACAGCCCGCCGAGCAGCAGCAGAAAAGGGGTCCGCGCGAGCCATCCCTGGCTGCGCGCGACCAGCAGGATGACGAGGGAGACGGTGAGATAATTGCAGAGCAGATTGGGGTTGAGGAAGGTGAGCCACAGCCGCGGATAGGGGCCGGTGGGCAATGTCCCAAAATCGGAGCGCGCGAACGCGAACCACGGGCTCTCCGGGTCGATCAGGAAGGCGATCACCGCCGCCACGCCGACCAGCGCGACGATCGCGCTGCCGGCGAGCCAGGCGAGCAGCGCCTGGCGCAGCCGCGCCTGCGAGCTGACGAGGCTGCAGACCAGGACCGGCAGGCTGAGCAGGTAGAGCTGGGTCAGCAACTTGAGCGCGGATCGTTGCGGAAAGCCCGCCGCGAGCGCGGAGACCAGCATCGCGGCGAAATAGGCGATCAGCAGCCAATAGGCCGGCTGCCAGGCGAAGGCGGCGCGTCCCCGCACGATGGCAATGCCCGAAGCGACGAGCAGCAAGGGGTAGATGAAGTCGGTCGGCGCGGCCTGGAGGCCTGACACCCAGAAGCCCGGCTGCATGAAGGCGAGCGAGACGATGAGCAGGAGCAGCAGCAGCCATTCCGGCGAGAGGCGCTCGGGCGCAGAGGCGAATTTCATCGAGGTGTCACTTGTCACTTGATCATCTTACGCCGGGCATCACCCTCACCCAACCAGTCGAGCCGCTTCCTGGTTCGTCCCGGGGACGAACCGTCGGCTCGACTCCCATCAAGGGAGAGGGCTTTTTGCGGAGCGGGCTGGCAGCTTCTGCGGGATGCACCTCCTTATTCCTCCCCTTTGATGGGGGAGGTTAGGTGGGGGTGCTGCTCGGGGATGTCGCGTCGACCACCGTCAGAACTCCGTACGGATTGCACCTGTGGAATGGCGGCGCAGGGTACGCGCGCCGGACGGCTCTAGGGGGAGGGTCGCATTGACCGCTATGGGGCGCGGGCCTATCCGTTTTCGAAAGCGGCAGGTGCAAAGCATTGAGTCCCGACGAACTTCGGGATCAGATCGCGAAGGAGAGAGATGATGGCTGCAGACGCCGACCATGAGGCGCGCCCGGAGGTCGAGCTCAAGACCAATCGCGAGACGGTGCGCAGCGCGACGGTCAAGCTGCTTCGCGAGCTCGGCGTCACGACGATCTTCGGCAATCCCGGATCGACCGAGCTGCCGATGTTCCGCGATTTTCCGGACGACTTCCGCTACGTGCTTGGCCTCCAGGAAGCCTCGGTGCTGGGCATGGCCGATGGCTTCGCGCACGCGACGCGCAACGCCGCTTTGATCAACGTCCATTCGGCGGCGGGGCTCGGCCACGCGCTCGGCAACCTCTTCACCGCGCGCAAGAACCAGACTCCGCTGATCGTGATCGCCGGCCAGCAGGCGCGCTCGCTGCTGCCGTTCGAGCCGTTCCTGTTCGCCGAACGCGCGACCGAATTCCCGCAGCCGCACGTCAAATGGGCGTGCGAGCCGGCGCGCGCGCAAGACGTGCCGGCGGCGATCGCGCGCGCTTATTATGTCGCGATGCAGCCGCCGCGCGGCCCGGTGTTCCTGTCGATCCCGATGGACGATTGGGACGAGCCGGCCGAGACGGTCGAGGTGCGGCGGGTCGCCGACCGGATCGCCGATGCCTCGGGGCTGATCGATGAAGCGATCGCGGCGCTGGCGGGGGCGCGGCAACCCGCGTTCGTCGCCGGCCCCGGGATCGCGCTCGAGGATGCGTGGGACGAGATGATTGCGCTTGCCGAAAAGCATCGGGCGCGGGTCTGGGTCAGCCCCAATTCGCCGCGCAACAGCTTCCCCGAGGATCATCCCCTGTTCGCGGGCTTCCTGCCCGCCGACCGGGGTCACGTCGTCGCCTCATTGGCGGGAAGCGACGTCATATTGGTGATCGGCGCGCCCGCCTTCGTCTACCATGTCGAGGGCAGCGGGCCGCATGTCCCCGAGGGCGCCAAGCTGTTCCAGTTCGTCGATGATCCGGCGCTCGCGACCTGGGCGGCCACCGGGACGGCGATCACGACCAGCATCAAGCCCGCGCTCGAAGCTTTGCTCGAGGCGTCGCCGTCGCCGCAGCGCGCCGAGCCGCCGGCGCGCCAGCCGGTGCCACCGCCGTCGGGTGCCGCGCTGACCGAACCGTTTCTGATGCACCGCATTGCCGCCGCGCGGCCGGCGAACAGCATCATCGTCGAGGAGGCGCCGAGCTCGCGGCCGGCGCTGCAGACGCATCTGCCGATCGTCCGCCGCGACGGCTTCTTCACCAGCGCCAGCGGTGGCCTTGGCTATTCGCTCCCCGCGGCGGTCGGGATCGCGCTCGGCAAGCCCGGCGACAAGGTGATCGGCCTGATCGGCGACGGCTCCAGCCTCTATTCGATCCAGGGGCTGTGGTCGGCGGCGCAGCTCGGGCTGCCGATCAGCTATATCATCGTCAACAACCACGGCTATTCGGCGCTGAAGGCGTTCGGCCAGCGCTTCGGGCTCGGCAATCCGGTCGGCAGCGACATCGTCGGCGTCGATTTCTGCAAGATCGCCGAAGGCCAGGGGCTCGAGGCAAGGCGGGTCGCCGATCCGGCTGAGCTCGACGAGGCGCTGCGCTGGTCGTTCGACGCCAAGGGCCCGACGTTGATCGAGGTGCTGACCGTGCCCGATCCCGATGCGCGGCCATGGTGGGCCGAGAGCTAATTCTCTTCCCTCCAGTTCCTCCCCTGCATTTGCAGGGGAGGGGGACCACCCGCAGGGTGGTGGAGGGGCATCTCGTGAAGGGCGCCCCTCCACCGCTACGCGGTTCCCCTCCCCCGGAAAGCCGGGGGAGGAATTAGTGGGTCATTCGTTGAATCAGACGTCCGGGCCCATCAGCACGTAGGAGGCCTCGCCCGGCAGCATCGTCTCCAGCCAGTTCTCGGTGAGCGGTGTCACCACCTCGAGCGTCAGGCCGGCGAGCTTGCGGCGGGTGTCGACGTAGAAATAGTCGATCAGCCCGCCGATGCGGCCGCTCTGGATGATCGGCATGTCGTTGGCCGCGAAAAAACTCTGGGCGGCGGCGAATTCCTCGGGGCTGCAGATCGTCGGGAAGACGTGGTGCGGGCCGTCGCCGATCGTGTCGAGCATCTCCTGGTAGACCGCGTCGCCGTAGCGCATCTCGATCAGCTCGACGCCGAAGCCGTCGCGGCGGCCGACCCAATTGTCGTAAGCGTGCTTGACCGGCTTGCCGTAATAATAAGTGTCGGTCAGCGTGACGTCGGTCTCGATCTTGAACTCGATCCACTTGTCCATGCCGTAGAGCCGCTCATAGGCTTGCTTGGTCGCGGTCCGGTCGCGGCAGACGATCCCGAAATGATAATGTTTCTGGACCGGCAGCGGCGGGCCCTCGCCGGCCGCGGCGCCGAGATCGACCCGCTCGCCGCCCGGTGCGCCCTGCAGGATCGTCACCACGCCGAGCTGGGATCTTGTGTCGAGCCAGACGAAGCGCTCGCCGCCGAGCCGGCATTCCTGCAAGGTCGCGATCCCCGCTTCGGCGGCGCGCGCGGCGATCTCGTCGATCCGCTCCGGCGCGAGAGCCGCTGTCTGGACGCCGAACATGCCCTCGCCGCGCTGGTGCAGATGGCGCTCGAACAGGCTCTGGCCGCCGGCCGGCTGGATCAGCTCGAACGCGACCCGGCCGTTGCTGCCCCGCGCGCTGATCCAGCTCGCGTGCATGATGTCGCCATGGACATGGCCGTCGATCAGCTCGTTGCCGTCGAACCGCCGCACGCGCCAATCGGCGATGCCGAAGAAGCGGGCGAATTGCTCCATCGACGCGCGATGGTCCCGCACCACGACGGCGGCGCTGGTGATGCCTTCGACGGGCAGCAGGGGCTGGTCCATAAAGCTCTCCGAAAAATCTAAAGCATAAAGCGAAAAGGTGGGTACCGGCTTTTCGCAAGAAGCAATGCGGCATCAAACAAACATGGGGCAAGCTGCAATTCCATCTGATCGCAGCTTGCCCTAGAAGTCGAAATCCTCGCCGAACGCGGGAATGGCCGCGAACGAGGCGGGATCGACCACCTCGAGGAACATGCCGCCGGTCTGCTCGCGCGTGTCGAGATAATAGAGCTTCACCACGTCGGCGATGTTGCAATAATTGCCGATCTTGACCCCCTGGGCGGTCCAGCTCTCGACGAGCTGCCGGGGCCGGGGATGGCTGAGATTGCCGACATGCTGCATGCCCTCGCCGTGATCGCGCAGGAAATCGGCGAAGATCGATTTGCCCTCGACCGGCTGGCAGAGCTCGATCAACGTGTCGCCGCTCTTGGCGAAGGCGGAGATCCAGGTGCAGGGCTCGTCCTGGCCGTAATATTGGCATTCGGTCATCAGCGCCGGGCCGATCTCGACCATCTTCCAGCGCCGCAGGCCCATCAGATTGGCATAGCCCTGGGCGGCGACCCGCCAGTCGCGCACCACCATCGCGACATGGTTGATCGACCCGAGGTCGATCGAATTGTCCTGCTCGGCCATCCTATCCGCCTCCCTTTTCTTTCTTTCGGCAGCCTGGAACACGTCCTTTGCGACCGTCAGCCCCATCCCGAGCGCCGGTATGCCGACGTAAAATGCCGCCTGGAACATCAGCTCGACAAGCTCCACCGGGGTCACCCCGGCGTGCAGCGCGACCTTGATATGGTCGCGCAGCGGTCCGGCGCGGCCGAGCGCGAGATCGGTTCCGATCAGCACCAACGCGCGGTCGCGCAGCGGCACTTTGTCCTCGCGCGCGTAGAGATTTCCCCAGGTCTGCTTGAAGAACCAGCCGATCGTTTCCTTGCCAGGCTCGGTGTCGAGCAGCCGCTCGATGCGGAACGAATCGGCGGGCCCGAGCACCTCGCGCATCAGCTCGAGCGCGCGGCGATATTCGGGATCGGCCGCGTCGAAATGGAAAGGATCGTTCGGCACCTCGGTCATCGTTGCGCCTAGACCAGGAAGGTGAGGTTGGTGATCGTGCCGTCGGCCTGCAGCAACGTCACCTTCTTGCGCTTGATCTTCCAGGCGCCGGGCGAGCCGACGAGATCATGCTCGCAGGCCGCCGGGAACAGGTTGACCGGGTCCATCCGCCGCTGCGCGTTGGGTTTGAACTCGAACAAGGCGAGGTTCGACTGGACGAACAATATGTCGCCGCGCTGTTCGCAGCTGACGTTGGCGATCTGGTGCAACGTCCGCGACGGTGGATCCTGGGCGAAGGCCTGGCCGCTTTCGAGCCGCCCGATGCGATCGTTGAGCAGCACGCCGTCGTCATAGGCGATCGAGACGTGGAAGCGCGGATCATAATCGTCGAGGCTCGACGGAATCCAGTAGAGGCAGTCGTCGGCGAACAATTTCTGCCAGTCGCGCCACCGGCCGTGATCGAGCAGGCGCGCCTCGTGGAACAGAAATTGCTCGACCTGCGCGGTGAGATCGAGCGCCGCTTCGTCGCGGGTGAGCGTCTCCCCCGGCATCAGGCGCTCATCAGCTTGCGATATTCGTAATAAGGCGCACGCTGGATCGTCTCCTGGGTGTGGCCGCCGCGGCGCACGCCATTCTCTCGCTCGACCTCGCTGAGATAGCCGCGGTTGAGCAGGACCCACGGCACGTTCTGCGCGCGATAGCCCTCCTGGATGCGATCGAAGATCGCATAATCGTCAGGGCCGCCGAACGAGGCCGGGCCGTAGAAGAATTCATGCTCGCGCACGCGGCGGAGGTTGCTTGCCTCGGGCGCGTCCTTGAGCAGCACATGGTGGAGCCGCACTTCGGTCTCGTCGACCGAGATCGGGCGGATCTCGCGCAACTGATATTCGAGGATCGCGAGGTTCGGGAAGATGACGAGGTTGTAGCGGCTGCGCAGGCAATCATAGGCGCGCTCGCGCCCGACTCGCGACGCGACCGCATCGATATGCTCGCGCGGGAAGCGTTTCTCGACCGCTTCGTCGGGCATCGAATAGACCTGCAGCAGGCTGTGGCCGTGGCCGAGATCGAGCCCGTCGAGATTCTGGCCGCCGTAGTTGGAGGTGAACCCCATCCGCGAGACCATAACGTCGAACGCCGTGGCGTGGGTGAAGGGCGGGTGATAGCCCTCGACGCTGCCTTCGACCTGGATCTTCCAATTGCCGCGATAGGAGTGGCGATTGACGCCCGACTGGCCAACAACGATCTCGCCGGCGGGCGATTGGTCGACATAGAGATCGATATATTGCTTGGCGTTGCCGAGATGCTCTTCGAGGCTGATGCCCTCGCTCTTCATGCTCGCGAAGATGAAGCCGCGATAGCGGTCGATCCGCGGCGCGTGCTGGAGGCCGAGCTGCGACCAATCGAGCTCGCCTTCATTGTAGCCGCGCGGCATGCCGACTGCGAGCAACGCGCCGTCGAGCCCATATTCCCAGGCATGATAAGAGCAGGTGAACGAGGCCGCATTGCCCTTTTCGCGGTTGCAGACGGTCGCGCCGCGATGCGCGCAGCGGTTCATCAGCACCTGCACCGCGCCTTTCTGGTCGCGCGCGACGATCACCGGGATCTGGCCGATATAGGTGGTCTTGTAGTCGCCCGGCTTCGCGATCTCGCTCTCGTGGCCGACGAACACCCAGGTGGTGTAGAAGATCTTCTCCATCTCCTGCTGGAAGATGGCCGGATCGGTGTAGAGCGAGACGTGGGTGCGATCGACGCGGGCGAGGTCCTCGACCTCGGCCGGGTCCAATCCGGGCTGAAGCAAGTCGTGCATCCTCATTCTCCAATCGGCGGGCTCGCTCTCGGACCGGACGGCCGAAGCGCGGTTTGATCGCGCTGCCGCTTCCGCCGGGCTGCCATGGTGGTTGCCGCTCATGGTATGAGTGGCCGCGGCAAAGATCAACGCCACATGTGGAACGCTTTCACCGATTCAATCGGTGCTGGGAGAAAGCTGTTGTGCGGCGGCACGGCGTTTCCCTATCAACTGCTTGATCGGCACGAGAGCCTGATCGTTCGAGGTGGAAGCGTTCGCGCTTCCACCTCGAACGTGAATCAGGCTCTCTCACTAGTTGAGACCTTGATTCACCCTTCAGGCTGCTTCAGCTTGAAGCGATCAAGGTCTGAGGAGCCCAAATGTCGAAGCGGCGCCGGGCGCACGGGGAAGCAAAGGGACCGAGACTTCGCCCCGGCTCGATTGGCGCGCGAGCGTTGCGCGCGGCGGGTTCATGATGGCATCGTCCGGTCGTGATGCCGGCGCCCGCCCATTCGACGATGGGGCGTTCGACGCCGCAGCTCTGATCGACCGGATCCGGCTCGGCGCGTTCCAGATCAGGGTCCTGATCCTCTGCTTCCTCGCCGCCGTCGTCGAAGGTTTCGACCAGCAGCTTCCGGCGGTCGCCGGGCCGCCGATGCTGCGCGCGCTCGGCGAGCCGATCGATCGGATCGGCCCGCTCTACAGCGCCGGCCTGCTCGGCTTCGTGCTGGGCGGATTGCTGCTCGGCCCGCTGGGCGACCGCATCGGCCGCAAATGGCTGCTGGTCGGATCGTTGCTCGCGTTCGGGGCCGGCACCCTGGTCATTCCCTGGCTCGGCTCGTTCGACTCTATCCTGCTCGCCCGGCTGCTCAGCGGCTTTGCATTCGGCGGGGCTTCGATCTCGTTCGTCGCGATGCCCGCCGAATATGCGCCGCTTCACCTGCGCGGCCGTGTCGTCGCGCTGATCTGGGCGGGTATCCCGGTCGGCGGAACGATCGGCAGCCTGTCCGGCAATGCCTTCATCGAGGCCTACGGCTGGCAATCCCTGTTCTGGATTGGCGGCGGCTTCCCGTTTCTGCTCGGGCTCATCCTCGCCTTGTGGCTGCCGGAATCGGTCGGCTATCTGATCGTGCGCGGCCGTGATCCTGCCCGGATCGCGCGGATCCTGAAGAAGATCGCGCCGGCGGCGCCGGTCGGAGCGGACACGCGGTTCTTCGGCCATGCGGTCAGCGCCCGAAGGGTGCCGATCGGCATGCTCTTCGCCGGCGGCCGCGGCCGGGGCACTTATCTGATCTGGACCGCCTTGTTCCTCGCCTATCTGATCATCAACCTGATGGTGGCCTGGACTCCGGCGCTGCTGCTGCAATCGGGGACGACGATGGGCGTGGCCGCGCTCGGCCTTGCGGCCTTCAACGCCTGCGGGCTGATCGGCATCTTCGTCTATAGCCTGCTGGTCGATCGAAGCGCCGCGGCGGGGCTGGTCGCGCTCGGATTCCTGATCGGCGCGTTGACGGTGGTGCTCTACGCGATCCTGCCGGTCAGCACCGCCGTTAGCTTTGCGGCGATCGCGCTGATCGGCATCTCGATCGGCGGCGCAGGGACGGCGCTGATCGCGGTCGCGGCCTCTTTCTATCCGACCGCGATCCGCTCGACCGGGGTCGGT
Source organism: Sphingomonas sp. (assembly GCF_036677245.1). Lineage (GTDB taxonomy): Bacteria > Pseudomonadota > Alphaproteobacteria > Sphingomonadales > Sphingomonadaceae > Allosphingosinicella. The sequence goes on along the minus strand of NZ_JAKFCG010000114.1, from coordinate 21,607 downwards.
TGGAGCCTGGCCTTCGCGCGGATCGGATCGATCTGCGGCCCATTGCTCGGCAGCCTTTTCTTCCTGCTCGACATGAATTTGCGGATGATCCTGCTGACCATCGCGGTGCCGGCGCTGCTCACCGCCGGCGCAATGCTGCTCTTCGGACGCGCGGCACGCCGGTTGGCGGCGAACGGTGCGCCAGCCGACCCCTCCACCGCTACGCGGTCCCCCTCCCCCGGAAAACCGGGGGAGGAATAGTGGGCAGAAGATCCTCCCCTGCATTTGTAGGGGAGGGGGACCACCCGCAGGGTGGTGGAGGGGCAACTTCGCGAAGGGCGCCCCTCCACCGCTACGCGGTTCCCGTGCCCCGGAAAACCGGGGGGAGGGAATGGGGGGGTATTCGTCGGCGCTAAGCATGGGCGGGGCGGCATTGCGTGCCCCCGGCTTTCGTGCAAATCAGCCGCCAAGAACAAGGGAGAGCAGGCATGATCACGCTTTACACGTGGAAGACCCCCAACGGCCGCAAGCCCGCGATCATGCTCGAGGAGATCGGCATGCCCTATGAGGTGGTCGGGGTCGACATCGGCAAGAACGAGCAATTCTCGCCCGAATTCCTGGCGATCGCGCCGAACAACAAGATCCCGGCGATCGTCGATGACCAGGGCCCGGGCGGCCGGCTGTCGATTTTCGAGAGCGGCGCGATCCTGACCTATCTCGCCGAGCGCAGCGGGCTGCTGCTCGCCGCGTCCGGCGCCGACCGCTTCAAGGCGCTCGAATGGCTCCACTGGCAGATCGGTGGGCTCGGGCCGATGCTCGGCCAGCTCGGTTTCTTCGCGGTGCGCAGCGAGGAGAAGGTCCCGGCCGCGATCAGCCGCTTCAGCGAAGAGGCCGAGCGCCTCCTCGGGGTGATGGAGAAAAGGCTGACCGCGGTGCCCTATCTCGCCGGCCAGGACTATTCGATCGCCGACATCGCCTGCTATCCGTGGATGACCGCGGCGGCTTCGATGATGAAGCCGGTGCTCGGGCCGACATTCGACAAGGCGAAATCGATCGCCGACTGGATGGAGCGGGTCGGCGCAAGGCCGGCCGTGCAGCGCGGCATGAAGGTGCTCGAGGGATAGATGCGACACCCCCTGCTAGGCGAGCAGGGCGGTTGCAGCGTCAGCCCCGATAGAGTTTCGGGAACAGCCGCTTGAGCGCCGCGACCTTGGGGACGTCGTGCCTCACGATATAGGGGTGCGACGGGTTGTTGCGCATAAAATCCTGATGATAGGCTTCGGCGGGGAAGAACGGACCGCTCTCGATCCGCGTGACGATCGGCTGCTTGTAGGCGCCTGATCGGCCAAGCTGCGCGATATAGGCGCGCGCGACCTTCGCCTGCTCCGGGTTCTGCGGGAAGATCGCCGAGCGGTAGCTGGGCCCGACGTCGGGATATTGGCGGTTGAGCTGGGTCGGATCGGTGGTCACCGAGAAATAGATGCGCAGCAAGGTCCCGTAGCTGATCTGCCGGGGATCGAAGCGGATGCGGACCGCCTCGGCGTGGCCGGTGGTTTCGCTGGAGACGCGATCGTAGCGCGCATCGGCGCGCGAGCCGCCGGCATAGCCCGAAACGACGTCCTTGACGCCCCTGGCCCGCTCGAACACCGCCTCCAGCCCCCAGAAGCAGCCGCCGGCCAGCACCGCGATCTGCTCGCCTTGCGCCGGCGCGGCATCGACCTGCGGCGCCGGCACGAGTCCCGCCGACTGCGCCGGCATGGCCGCGATCGCGAAAACCGCTGCGGCGATAAACTTTGCAATCGGCTTCATGGCCTCAGCCTACCCGCTGGGACATTTCTGCCACCTGTACAGCATCAATTGGCGAGACGGGCACGTCATGCTTGGCCGCTGAAGAGTCTCAAGGCCGAACGATCAGCCCGATCCAGAGCGTGCGCGGAGTCGCGCGCTCGACGATGCCGGCGCCGGAGATGCCGGCGACGACCCTCTTGTTGGTGATGTTCTCGCCGCGCAGCTCGAGGCTCAGCCCGTCCGCGACCGGCAGTGAGGCGGCCGCATCGATGGTGAATGCGCCGGGCAGCTTCCTGCTCCCCAGATCGTCTTCGTATTGCGCGCCGACATAGCGGGCGGTGAGCGACGCGCGTGCGCCTGCGGTGCCCTCGGCGTCCCCGTTCCAGCTGAGTGTCGCGGAAGCCGTGTCGCGCGGGGTCTGCGCCGGGCGGCGTCCGTCGAGCGGCAGCGCCGCGCCGCTTGCACTGACCTTGGCGACGACATGCGCATAGCCGCCCGACAGCGTCCAGGCCCGGAGGGCGAGGCGGGCATCGACTTCGATGCCGTGCGCTTCGACCGCATCGAGGTTGCGGCGCTGGCTGCCGGTGCCGCCCGCCGGCACGAAGCCAATGTCGGGAAAGGTCCCGGGCCCGTTGAACAGGGTGACGTTGCCGATCGCATGCTCGAGGCGGTTGGCGAACAAGGTGACGCCGATCTGCGCGCTTTGGACCGGCCTGAATTCAGCTCCGGCCTCGATGCCCTTCAGACGCTCGGGATCGAGCGCGGCGTTTGCGGCGGTGACATCGGCACCGACCCGGAACGGGCGGTACAGCTCGTTGAGCGTCGGCAGCCGCCAGCCGAGATAGGCAGCGGAGCGCAAGGTCACGGCCTCGGTGTCCTGCCAGGCCAAGCCGGCGCGCGCGGTCGGCTCGGTTCCCCGGCGGTCGGGATAAGCGAGCGCGGTCAGCACCGCGCCGTTCGCGAGCAGGGTCTCGTCGAGGAAGCCGTCGGAGATGCGCCAGCGATCGATGCGCGTGCCGCCGCCGATCGTCAATGCGCCGCTCGTCCAGGCCGCCTCGGCGAAGCCGCCGAAGGTCTCGGTTTGGCCGCCGGCGATGCGGCCGCGCGTGCCGACCCCCGCGACAAAGTTGAACCGCTCGCGAGTCTCGCCGCTGTTCCGCCGCCAGTCAGTGCCGAGCCGCAACTCGATCCCTTGCGGCAATGGCGGCCTCAGCTCAAGGCGGGCGCCGACCCCGGTGGACGGCACCGAATATTGATCGGAGGCCTGGCTGACGAATGTGCGCGGAGCGTTGACGCTCGCGAAGCTGTTCGAATAGTCGCGCAACTGGGCATAAGCCAGCGCCGACCATCGCCAGCGGCCGCGTCCGACCAGCCGCAGCGAGGCGTCTGCGCCGGTGACGAAGATATCGGAAAAAGCGGTGCCGCGCTCGCGTTCGTCGCTGAACCACAGCCCGCCGGCCTGCAGCTCGATGTCGTCGCTCAGCGGCGCAACCGCACGCAATCCCACATTCGCCTGGCGATAGGGCGCGGCGCGGTCGACCGGCCCGCGCTGCTCGGCTGCCACCGGCACGAAACCATCGCCGCGCGCGAACGTGGCGGAGAGCATCGCATGGCCGCTTCCCAGGCGCGCCGCAGCGAGCATGTTCGAATCGAGGCTGTCGCGGCTGCCGTAGGCGAGGCTGCCGCGCACGCCTTCGATGTCGGCAAGCCCGGCGCTGGTCAGCTCGATCGTGCCGGCGAGCGCGCCGGGGCCAGAAGCGCCGCTGCCGCCGCCGCGCACCACGCGTACCGCAGCCAATCGGCGCGGATCATAGGCCGGCCAATAGATCCAGCCGCCGAACGGATCGGTCTGCGGAACGCCGTCGAGGATCAGCAACGCGCGGCTCGAGGCATTGCCGCCGAGCGCGCGCAAGGTCGCGCCCTGGCTGGTGGGATTGGCCGAGCGGGCGTCCGACCGGCGGAAATTCTGAAAGCCGGGGACGTCGCGGAGGATGTCCTCGAGGCGGTGGCTTGCGGAACCGCTCAGGCGCTCGCGCCCGATCGTCAGCTCGTCGTAGACCGCCTCACCCAGCGCCGGATCGAGCCCGCGGCCGGTGACGACGATGTCCTTTCCGAGAGCATCCCGCGGCGCCGGCTGTTGCGCGAGTGCAGGTGCGGTCGGCAGCAGGCTGGGCACGAGCAAGAGTGCAGAGCTGGACAGCAGGGGACGGCGGCGCATTGCCAGGCTTTAGGGGCAAGCACTGCCGCCGCGAAGAGCGATCGGAACCGCGCCAGGATCGGCCGGTTCTAGCGTCAGGAAAAAGGGAGAAAGACATGCCCGCCAAATCACAAGCGCAGCAAAAAGCCGCCGGCGCCGCACTGTCGGCGAAACGCGGCGACACGCCCAAGAGCAAGTTGAAGGGCGCTTCGAAATCAATGGCCGAGTCAATGAGCGAGAAGGAGCTCGAGAAGATGGCCTCGACCAAGCGCAAGGGAAAGCCCGAGCACGTCAGCTAACATCCCTCGCCATTACGCGAGCGAAGCGGCGGAAGCCCGGCACCCTCATTGGAGCCGGCCCTCTGCCGCCTTGCGCGTTCGGCCTCCCGCTGGACCGGAGGGCCTCAGGCTTTATCCTTGGCGGCCGCCGGCGCGACGCTTGGCGCGATTGGTCTTGGGGGCTCCGGCCGCGCCGAAATTGGGGCGACGGCTGCGCGGGCGATTGACGCGGTTGCGTTCGCGCTCCTCGCCCTGCGGACGGCCCTGACCCTGCTGACCTTGGGGCGGAGCGACCCGGCTGCCCTGGATGCGCTTGGCTTCGGAGACGAAATTCTCCGGCAGCGGGGTGACTTCGATGCGCTGCCTGGTGAGCTTCTCGATGCCCTTGAGATAGGCACGCTCGTCCTCGGCGCAGAAGGCGATCGCGACGCCAGCGGCGCCGGCACGCGCGGTGCGGCCGATGCGGTGGACATATTGCTCAGGGACGTTGGGCAGCTCGAAGTTGATGACGTGGCTGACGCCGGAGACGTCGATGCCGCGCGCCGCGATGTCGGTCGCGATCAGGATCTTGACCTTGCCGGCCTTGAACTCGGCCAGCGCCCGCTCGCGCTGCGGCTGGCTCTTGTTGCCGTGGATGGCGTTGGCCGCGATGCCGTTGCCGGCGAGCAATTTCACCACCCGATCCGCGCCATGCTTGGTGCGGGTGAAGATCAACGCGCGATCGATGCCGCCCTTCTGCAGCATCATCGTGAGCAAAGCCTGCTTCTCCGCCTGCTGGACGAAAGTGACATATTGCTCGACGCGCTCGGCGGTCGAAGCGACCGGGGTCACCGCCACCTGCACCGGATCGGTCAGGAACTTGTCGGAAAGATCCTTGATCGTCTTGGGCATGGTCGCGGAGAAGAACAGGCTCTGGCGCTTGGCCGGAAGCAGCTTCACGATCGCCTTGAGGGCGTGGATGAAGCCGAGGTCGAGCATCTGATCGGCTTCGTCGAGCACGAGGATCTCGACGTTGCGCAGGGTCAGCATACCCTGCTCGATCAGGTCGATCAGCCGGCCGGGCGTGGCGACGAGGATGTCGACGCCGCGCGCCACGTCCTGGCGGTTCTTGTGGAGCGAGGTGCCGCCGAACACGGTCACCACCGAGAGATGGGCGAAGCGGGCATAGCCGCGCGCATTCTCGGCGATCTGCGAGGCGAGCTCACGGGTCGGCGCGAGCACCAGCATGCGGCACGAGCGCGGCTGCGGCCGTTTGTCCGACTGGACCAGCCGGTCGATCGAGGGCAGCACGAAGGCAGCGGTCTTGCCGGTGCCGGTCTGGGCGATGCCGAGCAGATCGCGGCCCTTGAGCAGGATCGGGATCGCCTGCTCCTGGATCGGCGTCGATTGCGTATATTCCTTGAGCGCAAGCGCCTGGAGCACAGGCTGCGAGAGCCCGAGATTTTCGAATGACATGTTGTACTTTCGATATGCGGCGCCCGCGCAGCCGAAATGGCGCGCGGAAACGCGGCGGGTTTTGACCGACCCGCGTGAATTGGGAAAGCCTGGTAAAAGACGAAGCAGAGCCGAGGCGGTTACGCCTGATCACGCTGCATGATGCTTCGCTGCCGGGGCATATGCATGCTGCAGCGCAAAAAGTCAAGTTTCCCGTGGTCAGCCCGCTTCAGTCAGGGCTCGCTGATCTGGACCACGTCCCGGAAGTGGACCGAAAGCAGCAGTTCGCGCCGCTCGTTCTCGATGTCGACCCGCTCGTCGAGGTGGAGATGGCCGATCATCACTTCTTCGCACAGGATCGATCGAGCGCCGGCGACGCCTTCGCGCCGTGCCGCCTCGAGATCGGCAAGGACCAGGCCCTCGCTGTCCTCGATGTCGCCCTGGTTGCTCCTGATGTGGAGAAAGTAGCGCGGCATTCAGCCTCGTCCGCGCGAAGATGGCGCGCCGCGGAGAGACGGCTGGCTGATCGGGGCGGCACCCGATGCGGCACGCCGTGCCCACGAAGCCGGGCCGGCGGAGCGGCGGGTTTCGATCTTCTCTGCCATCGATACTCACTCAGGCGGTGCGGGCCGGGATGCGCGCGCCGAAGCGCCCGCGCCAACAGCGCACCTGCGGGCGATGGGTTCCCCGCAGCGCACCGGCGCGGCTGAAATGCCTGCTGCTGGCCAATAGATCCTTGTCCGCTTATGGGCGGCGCGTGGGACGAAGAAGAGCGAGGGCGATGGCGCCGCACCCCCTGCTGGCGGGGTTGCTCTTCCTGACTCTCCTGCTCAAGACGATCCCGGGCGGCTACATGCTGGTCGTGTCCGAAGACGGATGGCCGCGGCTCGCTTTATGCTCCGGCGTCGCCGCGCTTCCCTCCGCCCACGGCGTTGGTCCGGCCGACGATGGCGCGCATGCCACCGGCCATCATCAAGCGCCGAGGTCGGAGCATCGCGAGCCGCAGCCGGCCAAGCCGGCCGAGATCCCCTGTGCGTTCGCGGCGCTCGCCGCCCCGACGCTTCCGCCGGCGCCGCCGGTCATCGCCGCGGCGCTGCTGCCGGCCGCGCCGCTGCCGCTGGCTGTAACCGCGCCGGCCCTGCGCCTGCCCGCGCTCGCCGCTCCGCCGCCTCCAGCGACCGGGCCGCCGCACTCCGTCTGATCGCTCGGCGCTTCGGCGCCTTCCGAGACAGATTCAGCGACGGAGTCCACAATGACCGACGCCTCGCGCGTGCGTTTGCACGCGCGCATATTCTTGATGGGCGGTGCCGCGGCGATCGCGGTGCCGGCCTCGGCCTTCGACCACGTGTCCGACGGGGCGAGGAGCGACACGATTGTCGTCACCGGCGCCCGCGGCGAGCGCAGCGACGATCTTCGCCAGCCGCCCGCGACGATCGAAAGCCGGGATGCCGCGCGGATCGCGCAGACGACCAATGTCATCAACAGCGAGGATGCGCTGCGCTACCTGCCCAGCCTGCTGGTGCGCAAACGCCATATCGGCGACACGCAGGCACCGCTCGCGACGCGCACCTCGGGCGTGGGCGCGAGCGCGCGCAGCCTGATCTATGCCGATGGCGTGCTGCTCTCGGCGCTGATCGGCAACAACAACACGACCGCCTCGCCGCGCTGGGGGATGGTCTCTCCGGACGAGATCGAGCGGGTCGACATAGTCTATGGCCCGTTCTCCGCCGCTTATCCGGGCAATTCTATCGGCGCGGTGGTCAATTTCACCACCCGTCTTCCCGACGGCCCGACCGGATCGGTGAGCGCGGGCACCAGCGTTCAGAAATTCAGCCAATATGCGACCAGCGGCACCTATCCCGCGCACCAGTTCGCTGCGACGGCCGGCGACCGCCACGGCGCGCTCGCCTGGTTCGTCAGCGCGAACCATGTCACCAGCCGCAGCCATCCGCTGGCCTATGTGACGGTGGCGACGCCGAATGCGAGCAGCGCAGCGGGCGCTCCCGTATCGGGGGCGATCGAGACGCTCAACCGTGCCGGCGCGCCGATTTACGTGATCGGCGCCGGCGGTATGGAACATCAGCGGCAGGACAATCTTAAGCTCAAGCTGGGGCTCGACGTCGCGCCCGATGTGCGGCTCGTCTATCGCGGCGGCTTGTTCCTCAACGACACCGACGCCGAAGCGCAGACCTATCTCGGGGCCGGCGGAGAAAAGGCTTATGCGGGCGCGCTGAACGTCCAGAGCGGGCTGGTGAACATTCCGGCGAGCGCCTTCTCGAACAATCACTATCGCCAGAACTCTCGCCACTGGATGCACGCGCTGACCGCCGATGGCGCGGCCGGAGCGTTGCAGTGGCAGGCGGTGGCGTCGCTCTACGATTTCGACAAGGACGTGCAGCGCAATCCTGCCGGCGCGTTGCCCGCCGCGCAAGCCGGAAGCCCCGGCTCGATCAGCCGGCTCGACGGCACGGGATGGCGCACCTTGGATCTGATTGCGCGGGTGCGGCCGGACGGGGCACCACGGCACGATGTCAGCTTCGGCGGCCATTTCGACCGCTTCGAGCTCGACAGCCGGCGTTACGCGACGAGCGACTGGCTGAGCGGCGGCGAGGGGTCGCTGGTGCAGGCGGCGCGCGGGCGGACGCGCACGATCGCATTGTGGGCGCAGGACCGGATCGCGCTCGGCGAGGCCTGGCAGCTGACCTTGGGCGGGCGCTATGAATGGTGGCGGGCGTATCGCGGCTTCAATTTCTCGATGAGCCCGGCGCTGGCGGTCGAGCAGCCCGAGCGGAGCAGCCGCGGCTTCTCGCCGAAGGCTTCGCTGCGCTGGACGCCGTCGGACCAATGGAGCGTGACCGCTTCTGCCGGCCAGGCCCATCGTTTCCCGACCGTCAGCGAGCTGTACCAGGCGGTGAGCACCGGCCCGTCGATCAGCGTTCCCGATCCGACCTTGCGGCCGGAGCGCGCGCGATCCGAGGAGCTGGCGATCGAGCGGAGCGGCGAGGGTGGACGCGTCCGCCTGTCGCTGTTCAACGAGGCGATCCGCGACGCGCTGATCGCGCAGAGCGCCCCGCTGGTGCCGGGCTCGGGGACCTTGTTCAGCTTTGTTCAGAACATTCCGCGGGTCCGGACGCATGGCGCCGAGCTTGCGTTCGACCAGCATCTGTTCACTCCAGCGCTGATCCTGTCGGGGAGCGTCACCTTGGCCGATTCCAAGGTGGTCGAGGATCCCGCCTTTCCCGCGGCCGAGGGCAAGGATCTGCCGCAGGTACCGCGGCGGCGCGCGACCCTGCTGCTCACCTATCAGGCGCCAGGTGGGGCATCCCTAACCGCCGCCGCGCGCTACAGCAGCCGTTCGTTCGGGACGATCGACAATTCGGACCGGGTCACACACACCTATCAGGGGTTCGAGGAGTATCTCGTGTTCGACCTGCGGGCCCAGTTCCGCATCGGCCGCCATTGGGAAGCAGCGCTCGGCGCCGAAAATATCGGCAACGCCAGATATTTCCTGTTCCACCCGTTCCCGCAGCGCAGCTTCAACGCGGAGCTGACCTATCGCTGGTGAGGCCAAAAGAGATGAGGCCAGAGCGGACTGCGCGATATCTGGATCACGCATCCCGCTCTTATCCTCTGTTACCGCATCGTTTTCTGCGCAAAACCCGTTCCCACTTTTGCGCACGATGCTCTAAAAGAAAGGACCGGCGGGCATGCCCGCCGGTCCCTCCTTGGTCAGACGAAACGCGCGTTTAGTAGTGGTAGGCGCGTTCGCCGTGGTCGGTGATGTCGAGGCCTTCGCGCTCGGCTTCGACCGTCGGCCGCAGACCGATCAGCTTGTGGATCGCGAAGAACAGGATCGCCGAAACCACACCCGACCAGAGCAAGGTGACGATCACCGCCTTGAGCTGGATCCAGACCTGCGGACCCCATCCCAGATAGGTGAACTGGATCGTCCCGGGCTGCGCGAGATAGTCCGCAATGCCCTGCCCGCCCAGCGCCGGATCGACGAGGATGCCGGTCGCCAGCGCGCCGACGATGCCGCCGATGCAGTGGACGCCGAACACGTCGAGCGAATCGTCGTAGCCGAGCTTGCGCTTCACCGTCGCGATGAAGAAGAAGCAGATCGGCGAGACGATCAGGCCGAGCACGATCGCTCCCATCGGGCCAGCGAAGCCCGAGGCCGGTGTCACCGCGACGAGGCCGGCGACGACGCCGGTGGCGAGACCGAGCAGCGATGCCTTGCCGCGCACCAGCTGCTCGACGATCATCCACGAGAAGCCCGCCGCCGCGGTTGCGACGAAGGTGTTGATGAACGCAACGCCGGTGACGCCATTGGCTTCGAGGTTGGAGCCGGCGTTGAAGCCGAACCAGCCGACCCACAGCAAGGCGGCGCCGATCATCGTCATCGTCAGCGAGTGCGGCGGCATCGGCTCCCTCGGGAAGCCGGTGCGCTTGCCGAGGACCAGCGCGCCCATCAGGCCGGCGATGCCGGCGTTGATGTGGACGACCGTGCCGCCGGCAAAGTCGATCGCGCCCATCTGGAACAGATAGCCCGAATTGGCGAGCGCGGCGTCATAGGCGGGCTGACCCTGGAGCGCGGCCGTGACGAACGCGTCGGGACCGTCCCAATACCAGACCATGTGCGCGATCGGGAAATAGACGATCGTCAGCCACAGCACGATGAACAACATCAGCGGCCAGAAGCGCACGCGCTCGACGAACGCGCCGATGATCAGCGCCGGCGTGATGCAGGCGAAGGTCATCTGGAAGCAGATGTAGACGAATTCGGGGATCTGCACCGAGTTCGAGAAGGTCGCGACGTTGGTCGTCGCATCGACTCCGGCGAGGAACATCTTGGAAAGGCCGCCGACGAACGGCGAGCCGCCGGTGAACGCAAGGCTGTAGCCCCAGAGCACCCAGATCAGCGACGCGAGGCAGACGATCATCAGCACCTGCGTCAGCACCGAGGCCATGTTCTTGGTGCGCACCAGGCCGCCGTAGAACAAGGCGAGCCCGGGAATGGACATCATCAGCACCAGGGCCGACGAGACGAGCATCCAGGCCGTGTCGCCCTTGTCGACGCTCGGCTCCGGAAGCGGGGGTGGCGCTGCGGCGGCTACCGCCGCGGCGTCCTGCGCGAGCGCCGGGTGGGCGAGGAGCGCGAGCGCTCCGATCGTCCCCAGACCCAGGCCGATCTTAGTCAGATGTCTCATTGTTCCCCCTTTGCTCAAAGCGCGGTTTCGTCGGTCTCGCCGGTGCGGATGCGCACCGCCTGAGCGACGTCGATGACGAAGATCTTGCCGTCGCCGATCGTGCCGGTCTTGGCGGTCTGCTCGATCGTTTCGATGGCGCGCGCGGCGAGAGCATCGTCGACGACGGTCTCGATCTTGATCTTCGGCACCATGTTGGTGGTGTATTCGGCCCCCCGATAGATTTCGGTATGGCCCTTCTGACGCCCGAAGCCCTGAACTTCGGAAACGGTCATTCCCTGAACCCCAAGCGCCGAGAGGGCGTCGCGCACCTCGTCGAGCTTGAAGGGTTTGATAATGGCGATCAGCAGTTTCATTTCGCCTCCCGTGGTGTGCACGGCACAGGAGCGCTGTGCCGCGATAAGGCACCAGCCCCGGGGAGAAACGACCCGGAGCGGAGCCGGTCATGCTGCATCGCACAACGATTTATTTCCGTCAATGCGGCAAAAAACGAGCAGGATCAGGCGTGGGGAGGCATTTTGGAGAAATTATTTGCCTGCGGCACGCCAGAGTGGCCGAATCGTGCTGCGTCGCGGAAGGCGCGATATTGCGGCGCACAGGCGGCGCGGACGGCGCGCACAGCGACGGCCGCAGTCGCGCATGACGCGGCTGCGGGTCGAGTAAAAGGTGATGACTTTGTGGAGGGAAGGGCCAGACCTTGATCGCTTCAGGCTGAAGCAGCCTGAAGCGTGAATCAAGGTCTCTAACCATATGAATAGAGCCTGATTCACGCTTTCGGCGGAGGCGCGAAGCGCTTCCACCTCAAACGACCAGGCTCTAGCCGACCGGGACGGCGGTGCCGGCCTTGAGCCGATCGTTCGGCGCCGCCGCCCATTGATCGGCGACGCGCAGTGCCCGCGCGACGTCGAGCACGCCCCTGCCGCTGTTGGCATCCACGCCGGAGCGGCCGATGTCACGCGCCCCCGACAGCAGGATCGCGGCGGCCTGCTGAGGATCGAGCCGCGGATGGCGCTCCAGGATCAGCGCGATCGCGCCGACGACGTAGGACACCGAATAAGAGGTGCCCGACACGAGGTTGCAATATTTGGCGTTGCAGTTGACGACGACATTGTGACCCGGCGCGGCAATATAGCGCGCCTGGGTTGCGCCGGCCTTGCTCGACCAGCCCGCGAGCTGACCCTTGTAGGTGCTTGCTCCGGCCACGATCATCGCGTTGGTGAAGCGCGGATCGGAAGCGTAGCGCGCCGGCCAGCTCGGCTCGCCGTGGCCGTCGTTGCCGGCGGCGGCGACGACGACCGCGCCGGCGGCCGCGGCCCGGCCGAGCGCCGCCTCGAGCGACGGCAGCCTGCGAGGCCCGATCAGCGGCACGCCGATCACCTTGGCGCCTTGCGCGAGCGCATAGTCGATGCCGCGCGCGACGTCGGCGCCGCGCGCGGCGCATTGCGTCGGGCACGAGCCCTCGAGATCGACGCGGATCGCAAGGAAGGTCGCGCCATAAGCGACGCCCAAGGTGCCGACGCCGTCGAACGAGGCGGCGACGACCTGGGCGGTCTCGTTGCCGTGGCGGTCGAGCGGCACGCCGGCCGAGCGCCGCTGGACGAGATCGGCCGACGCGCGCGACAGGTTGCTGGTGAGATCGGCCGCCGCGGTCGAGACGCCGGTGTCGATCATCGCCACCATCACGCCTTGGCCGGTCGTGCCCTTGGCATAAGCGCGGTGGGCGTTGATCGCCTGCAGGCCGAGGCTGAGGCGATATTCCATGCTGGTGCGGCGCGGCACCCGTTTGGCGGCAGGCGCGCCGGAGGTGACGAGGGCGCTGCGCGCACCGCCGCTTCCGTCATTGGCGCCGTAAGCATTACTGGCGACCAGCTGCGATCCGGGAACGAGCGCTGCGCCGGCGGCGAGCGTGGCAAGCAAGATCGGCCGCGCGAGACGTGTGGCCGAGCGAAGCGGAGAAGAGGTCAAAGCAAGCTCCTGGAAAACGATCCCGGACCCGGCGCACCATAAGCCAGGCCGATCGCGTAAAATAGGCTTGTTCGCAACATATTGAAGAGGCTAGGTAAATAGATGCCGCACGCGCTGCCGGCGTGACCAGGCGGAGGGCATGCACGGGGCCGTCTGCCGCGCGGGCAGCAAGGGAGGGATCATGCCGCTCGACAAGCTCACCCGCATCGTCAGCCTGGACGCGCTGTCGCCGGACCAGGCTTCGGTGATCGAGGCGGTCCGGGTGTGGGCGCTGATGACGCGAATGCGCCGCAGCCCCGATCGCGCGGTCGCCGAAAAGCTCGGCAGCCGGCCTGCCGCAACACAATGCCGGCTTCTGCTGAGCGAAGTCGCGGCGGCCTGGCCCGATCGGCTCTGCGTCAGCCCGCCCTGCTCGGAAGCTCTGAGCCATGACGAGGAGACATTGCTGGCGATGGTCGATGCGGCCGGGCGCGGCGACCGGCCGGGCTTCGACCGCTTGCTCGCCGATCTGCTGCCGGCCGAGCAGCGCCAGCATCTCTATATCTGCGCGCGAATGTTCAGCCGCGCGGCGCGGCCCTGAGCCGCTGGACCCGTTCGACCTCGGCCGCTTCGTCGACGCGCAGGCGCCGCTCTACCGCGAGGCGCTGGCCGAGCTTCGTCGCGGGCACAAGCAGGGTCACTGGATGTGGTTCGTCTTTCCGCAGATCGCCGGTCTCGGCTCGAGCGCGATGGCGCGGCACTACGCGATCGCATCGGCCGCCGAGGCGCGCAGCTACCTCGAGCACCCGGTGCTCGGGCCGCGGCTGCGCGAATGCACCGCGGCCGTGCTCGCCCACAAGGACAAAGGTGCCGAGGAGGTTTTCGGTGAGATCGACACGCTGAAGCTGCGTTCGTCGATGACCTTGTTCGCAGCCGTCGCCGAGCCTGGAAGCCCGTTCGAGCGCTGCCTCCTCGGCTTTTTCGGCGGCGCACCCGATCCTGCGACATTGCGGCTGCTCGTGGAGGAGGGCTCCGCAGAGGTTTGAGACCGGAACGGATGGAGAGCCTTCCCTGAACCCCGCCTGTCGATCCGGTTCAGCAACCTCTCACACGCCGGGGCGCTTATCGACCAGCTAGGGATGCCTGAGGAGACGAGCGATGAAGAAGCTTTGGATGAGTATGACCGCGCTATCGGCGTTGGCAGTCACGGCGCCCGCTGCCGCGCAAAACTGGAGCAGCGGGACTGCGTCGATCCAGGTCAGCGTCAACCAGCTCGAAACTCGCCTCGACGCGGGACTTCGTCGCGGCACGATCCCGCGGTCGCAGGCGCCGCGCCTGCGCAGCCAGGCGCAGCAGCTGCGCCAGCTCGAAGCGCGCTACCGCGTCGGCGGGTTCAGCAGCCGCGAGCGCGCCGACCTGGAGATGCGGATCGACAATCTCGACAGCCAGATCCGCTACGCCGAGCGCTGGGGCTATCGTTACGAAAATCGCGGCTGGTCGGACCGCAACAGCGACGGCTGGGATGACCGCGACGTCAATCGCGACGGAGCCTGGGACGTCGAGCGCCGCTACGACCGTGACGACGACGGCTGGGACGATCGCGACAGCAATCGCGACGGTCGCAACGACCAGTACGGGCGCGACAGCCGTTTCGACGATCGCAGCTATGACCGCGACGATGACGGTTGGGACGACCGCGACCGCAACCGCGACGGCCGGCTCGATTACGAGCCGGGCTATAACCGTGGCGATTATGACGACGGCCGCGCCAGTTATTACAACCGCGATACCCGCGCCGATGACGACCTGGATATTGGCGCTGCGTTGCGGGTCGGCGTCCGTGCGCCGACCGGGCTCAGTCCGGTCCCGCCCGAATATCGCACCCGCTATCGCGACGGCAACGGCGTCTATTACCGCTACGATGACGGCACCATCTACCAAGTCGACGCGCGCACCAATTTGATCCTTCGGGTCGATTCTCTTGATCGCTAAGAGTTAGCTAATCTAACTGTTTTCCTCTGCAAGTCGCGACTCCCCTCCCCTGGCGGGAGGGGCAGGGGGTGGGCAGGCCGTGGCCCAAACCGCCGTGTATCGGCGCAATGCTCGCTATGCTCGTGCCCACCCCATGCAGCCGCTGGTTCGTCCGGGGGACGAACCAGCGGCTGCATCCCCTCCCGCAAGCGGGAGGGGAAGCCGAGACGCGGCTCCCGACGTTATCCAGCCACCCCTGCCAGACCCTCACGACATCCGCGCAGCGCTCCCCATTTGCGCCTTCACGATCGGCGTCGGCTCGCCGCGCGAATAGAGGCCGGTGAGCAGGCCCGCGCCGAGCACCTTGCCCGCCATCGCCTTGACCAACGCGCCGCGGCCGGGGGTCGAGCCGGGAAAGTCGATCTCGCTCAGCGCGAACAATTGGAAGGCATAATGATGGTCGCCGTGGCCGGTCGGCGGGTCGGGCGGCAGCCAGCCTTCGAAGAAATAGCTGTTGCGGCCGACGTCGCTGCCGTTGTCGAGGCCGACGCCATCGGGCCGGATCGCGCCTTCGTCGAGCGCGTGGACAAAAGGCGGGATGCCCCAGACGATCGCGTGGACCAGGGGTTCGCGCGCCGGCGCGTCGGGATCCTCGACGATCAACGCGACGCTGTGCGTCCCCTGCGGCAGCTGGCCCCACAGCAAGGGCGGCGAAATGCCGTCGCCATCGGCGGTGAAGCGCGGCGGCAGCCGGCCGCCGTTGCCGAACGCCGGGCTGCGCAGCTCGATCGCGCCGAAGTGGCCGGCCAGCCCCAATTGCCCGATGCACAATTTGTCAGCCCCGGCGCGAAGCCCGCGCATCGCCTGACCGAGCCAGTAAGGGATATGTTCGAGCATCCATCTCTCCTGACGCCGCGGATCGCGGGCAACTGGAGTCGCGCAATACCACTCCCGAGCGCGGCGTGACAGGCGCGGCGATTCCATCTCATCGCAGCCTGCATTAGCGTGCTGGCGATGATTCGGTTGCTCATCCCTCTGGCGCTCTTGTCGCTTCTCGTCGGCGGCTGCTCGGAGAGCGCGCCCGACCATGTCGCAACAAACGCCGGCACCGAGTCGAACACCGCAGCACCCGAAGCGGAAGCGAGCGAGCCGCTGCCGGACGTCGTCCGCGTCAGGCTGGAGACGGCCGAGGGGCCGATCACGCTCGATCTCGACGCCAAGCGCGCGCCGATCACCGCGAAGAACTTCGTCCGCTACGTCGAGGCGGGCCGCTTCGACGACACCTCATTCTACCGGGCCGCGCGGACCAAGGGCGATGAGCAAGAGGGTTTCATCCAGGGCGGCATCCGCCGCAGCTACCGACGCATGTTCCCGCCGATCGCGCACGAGCCGACCACCACGACGGGCCTGCGCCACGAGGCCGGGACGATCTCGATGGCCTATCGCGAGCCCGGCTATGCGATGGGCGATTTCTTCATCATGACCAAGGCGATGCCGAGCATGGATGCCAAGCCCGGCGAGCCCGGCTTCGCCGCGTTCGGCAAGGTCGTCGAAGGGATGGACACCGTGCGCAAGATCCTCGCGGCGCCGACCGACAAGGGCGGCAGCGGTGCGATGAAGGGGCAGATGATCGCGCAGCCGGTGAAGATCATCGCTGCGCGGCGGGTGGAGTAAGGGGCCCCCAGGGCTTGCTCTGGTTGGGTGCGGCAGGCCCACCCCATGCAGCCGCGTCCTGGTTCGTTTGGGGGACGAACCAGCGGCTGCACCCCGTCCCGCGTGGGGGACCCGCTGCATAATCATCCATTCCTCCCCTGCATTTGCAGGGGAGGGGGACCACCCGCAGGGTGGTGGAGGGGCATTTCGTGAAGGGCCCCTCCACCGCTGCGCGGTTCCCCTCCCCCCGGAAAGCCGGGGGAGGAATGGGGGGGCAGGCGGTTCGACAAGCTCACCGCGAACGGAGTTTTCCAGCGGTCCAGGTCGTTCTTCCGTACACGTGCCCGCTTTTAGTGGGGGTCGAAGGCCTCGAGGATCGGGCACGGCCCACGCTTGCCCGAGGCGCAGGTCGAACGCAGCCGTTCCAGCGCTCCGCGTGCCAGGGTCAGTTCGGCGATCTTCGCGTCGAGCGCGGCGAGCCTGATCGCAGCAAGCTCGCGCACCCGCGGCCGCTCGTTGGTTCGATCGAGGCTCAACAGCTCCCGAATCTCCTCCAGGGTAAATCCCGCAGCCTGCGCGCTGCGGATGAAGCGGAGCTGGCGCACGTCCTCGGGTCCATAGCGTCGGACTGCGCCGGCGCGCGGCGGCTCCGCGAGAAGGTTTTTGCGCTGATAGAAGCGCACCGTCTCAACCCCCACGCCGCCCGCCGCTGCGAGCCGCGCGATCGTCATGTCCTGTTTCATGCTTGACTCCGTACCATGGTACGGAAGCTAGAAGTTGATTCGCGCCTGATCAAGCGGCGCGGTAACGAGGAGAATGAAGATGAAAAAGCAGATCACCTACCAAGGCGGCGTCCGGAAATCGGTCTGTCGTTGCAACCCCTGCACTTGCAAGAATTGCAGCTGCTGAGGACGGAGCGGCCGCGTCGAAAGGCGCGGCCCTCTACTCCGCTGCGGGCAAATAGATCTCCCCACCCTTCTCCCTGAACTTCTCGCTCATCTCGGCCATGCCCTTTTCGGCCTCGTCGACCGCGACGAAGCTGTCGCTATTTTGTTTG
Organism: Sphingomonas sp.; assembly: GCF_036677245.1. Taxonomy (GTDB): domain Bacteria; phylum Pseudomonadota; class Alphaproteobacteria; order Sphingomonadales; family Sphingomonadaceae; genus Allosphingosinicella. The sequence continues at coordinate 4,099 of NZ_JAKFCG010000114.1, read as the reverse complement.
GCCGCGAAGTCACGGACCTCCTGTGTAATTTTCATGCTGCAGAATTTGGGGCCGCACATCGAGCAGAAATGCGCGGTCTTGGCGCCTTCGGCGGGCAGGGTCTGATCGTGATATTGCTCGGCGGTGTCGGGATCGAGGCTGAGGTGGAACTGGTCGCGCCAGCGGAACTCGAAACGCGCGCGGCTTAGCGCATCGTCGCGCAGCTTTGCGGCCGGGTGGCCCTTGGCGAGATCGGCGGCGTGGGCGGCGAGCTTGTAGGTGACCACGCCGACCTTGACGTCGTCGCGGTCGGGCAGGCCGAGATGCTCCTTGGGGGTGACGTAGCAGAGCATCGCGGTGCCGAACCAGCCGATCATCGCCGCGCCGATCGCGCTGGTGATATGGTCGTAGCCCGGCGCGATGTCGGTGGTGAGCGGCCCCAATGTGTAGAAGGGCGCCTCCGCGCAGGCCTCGAGCTGCTTGTCCATATTGGCCTTGATCTTGTGCATCGGCACGTGGCCGGGGCCTTCGATCATCACCTGGACGTCGTGCTTCCAGGCGACCTGGGTGAGCTCGCCCAGAGTCGCGAGCTCGGAGAATTGCGCTTCGTCATTGGCGTCGGCGATGCAGCCGGGGCGAAGCCCGTCGCCGAGGCTGAAGGCGATGTCGTAGGCCTTCATGATCTCGCAGATCTCGTCGAAGCGCTCGTAGAGGAAGCTCTCGCGATGGTGCGAAAGGCACCATTTGGCCATGATCGATCCGCCGCGGCTGACGATGCCAGTCACCCGCTTCGCGGTCATCGGGATGTAGGGCAGGCGGACGCCTGCGTGGATCGTGAAATAATCGACGCCCTGCTCGGCTTGCTCAATCAACGTGTCGCGGAAGATCTCCCAGGTCAGCTCCTCGGCGACGCCGCCGACCTTCTCGAGCGCCTGGTAGATCGGGACGGTGCCGATCGGCACCGGCGAGTTGCGCAGGATCCATTCGCGCGTGTCGTGGATGTTGCGACCGGTCGACAGGTCCATCACCGTGTCGGCGCCCCAGCGGATCGCCCAGACCATCTTGTCGACCTCGGCGGCGACGTCCGACGCGACCGCGCTGTTGCCGATGTTGGCGTTGATCTTGACCAGGAAGTTGCGGCCGATCGCCATCGGCTCGCTCTCGGGATGGTTGATGTTGTTGGGGATGATCGCCCGCCCGCGCGCGACCTCGTCGCGGACGAATTCCGGAGTGACGTAATCGGGGATCGAGGCGCCGAAATCCTGCCCGTCCCGCACCAGCGCCTCGAGCGCCGCTTCGCGGCCGAGATTCTCGCGCACCGCGACATATTCCATCTCGGGCGTGACGATGCCGCGCCGGGCGTAGTGCATCTGGCTGACATTCGCGCCGGGCTTGGCGCGAAGCACGCTGCGGCGCACGTTCGGGAACGGCTGGACGCCGCCGGAGCGATCGGGCCCGAGCTGGCCGTTGTCCTCGGGCTTCACCTGGCGCTGCGCGACCTCCTCGACGTCGCCGCGGCCGCGGATCCAGTCGCGCCGCAGCTCGGGAAGGCCGGCCATGATGTCGATCCGGGCTTGCGGGTCGGTGTAAGGGCCGGAGCAATCATAGACCCTGAGCGGCGGCTCGCCCGACGACGGTTCGAGCATTATCTCGCGCATCGCGACTTTGTGCGGGCCGACATGGACCTTGCGCGAGCCGCGGATCGGGCCGGTGGTGACGGTGAGTTCGGTGCGGGCAGGAATGTCGGCCATGTCTTCGCTCTCCTTGGTGGACGGAAGAGCGGGCGGCCCGTTCTCCCTCCCTACGCCAGTATCAACTGGATCAGGTTCTGCGGGTCACGGCCGTGTGGCCGCCTCTCAACCGCCTGCGCGGTACCCCGGGGATAGATAGGCAATAGGCGCAATGCGGGGGCGGTGGAAGGGTTTCCTTCCGGTTTGCTCACATCCTTCGTTCGCCAGGCGGGGCGAGAGGATCACAGCGGAAGAACCGGCTCGCGCTCGTCGGCCTGCTCGCTGTCCTCAAGCTTCGAAAGCGTCAGGCCGAGCAACCTTATGCCCTTGGGCACCGGCAGCAAGGCGCGCAGCAATCGAACACCGGCGGCGAGGAACTGCTCGCGGTCGGCGACCGGCGCGTTCAGCGAGTGGGCGCGGGTGATGATCTGGAAATCCTGATATTTGATCTTGAGCGTCACCGTGCGGCCGCGCGCCTGCGAGCGTTCGATCCGCTCCCACGCATAGGTCGAGACGCGGTCGAGCTCGGTCAGCAGATCGGCCGGATCTTTGAGATCGACGTCGAACGTGCGCTCGGCGCCGATCGACTTGCTCGGCCGGTCGGCGCGGACCACGCGGTGACAGATGCCGCGCGCGAGATCGTGATAATATTGGGCGCTGTTGCCGAAATGCGCGCGCAGGAAATCGAGCGGCTTGTCGCGCAGGTCGGCGCCGGTCTCGATCCCGAGCGCCGCCATGCGCTCTGCGGTCTTGGGGCCGACGCCGTGGAAGCGCTTGACCGGCAGCAATGCGACGAACGCCGGGCCCTGCCGGGGCGTGATCACGCAAAGCCCGTCGGGCTTGTTCTGGTCGCTGGCGAGCTTGGCGATGAACTTGTTGTACGAGACCCCGGCCGAGGCCGTCAGCCCGGTCTCTGCGCGGATACGGGTACGTATCTCCTCGGCGATGCTGGTCGCGATGCCGATCCCGCGCAGATCCTCGGTGACGTCGAGATAGGCCTCGTCGAGGCTCAATGGCTCGACGTGCGGGGTGTAATCGGCGAAAATCGCGCGGATCTGCTGCGATACCGTGCGATAGGCCTCGAAGCGCGGCTTGATGAAGATCAGGTCCGGGCAGAGCCGCTTCGCGGTGACGCTCGGCATTGCCGATCGCACGCCGTAGGGCCGCGCCTCGTAGCTCGCTGCCGCGACCACCCCGCGGTGGCCGCCGCCGACTGCGATCGGCTTGCCCTTGAGCGCAGGATTGTCGCGCTGCTCGACCGACGCGTAGAAGGCGTCCATGTCGACATGGATGATCTTGCGGAGGATCGGCGCCGCCCGGTCTTCGTTCACGCCCTGTTCTTAGCGCAATGCGGGTGGTTGAGAAAAGCCGATCCTCAACTTTTTGCTTTGTGCTCTTTAGAAAGCGAGATTGAGCCCCACAGCGGCTACGCGGCTGCTTTTCCCGGTCGGGTCCTTCATCGGGTTGATGCGCAATTCCTGCTGGTTGGCGGTCGCGCTTCTCGGCACGCTGAACAAGCCGATACCGACCGTGGTGTTCGGATTGGGCTGCCAGCCGCCGAACAAGGTGGTCCGCGCCCGGCCCGACGGCTCGGCATAAGGCGAGGTCGGAAGGACAAAGAGGGCCGGTTTGCCGCGCTTGCTCGGCTGGGGATCGGACGAGGCACGATCACCCAATGCTCCAAGCGCCAACCCAGGGCTTGATATGGCAGCGCCGGGCCGCGCGTTCGGCCGGACCTGCTGAGCTTCGGCGGGTGTCGCGAGCACCAGGGGCACCAGCAACGCCGCGCCCCCGATCATGCGCCTCATGTTCGCCAAATCCCTGACTAACCTGGGTTATAAAGCACGGCGGGGCGAAACAGTTCCGGGGCGAAGCGAGGAAACGCCCGGAGGGTGCGATCAAGCGCCGGAATGGGACAGGGGGCGGCGGAACGGAGCCAAAGACTTGGCGAGCCGTTGCAGGCGCTTATGAATTCGCCACCTTTGCTGCGGCCGGCGGGAGCCGAGGCATGACCCCGCTGAGCGCCGGCATTCTCCTCTATCGGTTCCGGCCCGCGCTCGAGGTGCTGCTCGTCCATCCCGGCGGACCGTTCTGGCGCGGCCGCGATGATGGCGCGTGGATGGTTCCTAAAGGCGGGGTGGAGGAAGGCGAGGATCCGCTCGACGCAGCGCTGCGCGAGTTCGAGGAAGAATTGGGCGCGCGTCCCGAGGGCACGCCGCAGCCGCTGTGCCGGATCAAGCAGGCCGGCCGCAAATGGGTCGAGGCGTTCGCGCTCGAAGGCGATCTCGATCCCGACGCGATCGTCAGCGTCACCTTCAGCCTCGAATATCCGCCGAGGAGCGGCAAGCTGCGCGACTTTCCCGAGGTCGACCGCGCCGCCTGGTTCACTC
>NZ_JAKFCG010000113.1:0-2593 GCF_036677245.1 Sphingomonas sp. | reverse complement strand
CGACGCGCTTGACGGTGTGCGCGACAAGCTCATCGACGCGGTCGAATCGGGACCGGTGGATATCGACGGCCGGGCCGTCGAACGGGTGTCGACCAATGCGCTGGTCATGCTGATCAGCGCCGGCGAAACCGCCCGCCGCAATAATTTCGATTTTCACGTTGCCGAGGCGAGCTCGCCGATGCTCTCGGCCATCGACCGGCTGGGCTTTGGTCCCAGTTTCGCCGGCATGATGAAAGGATGACCTGCTGATGCGCGTTCTGACTGTTGACGATTCCCGTACGATTCTCGCCATGCTGCATCACACGCTGAGCAATGCCGGGTTCGAGGTGCTGCAGGCCGAGGACGGCCAGAAGGGCCTCGACGTGCTCAAGAGCGAGAGCGTCGATGTCGTGATCACCGACATCAACATGCCGGTGATGGATGGCATCGAGTTCATCAAGAACGTCCGGGCATCGGGGCAGTACAACAGCCTGCCGATCCTGATCCTCACCACCGAGACCAGCCAGGACAAGCGCGACCAGGGTCGCGCTGCCGGCGGTACGGGTTGGATCGTCAAGCCGTTCGATCCTGAGAAGCTGATCAGCGTCATCCATCGCGTCGTGCACTAGTAGTCCATCCCAGAAGGGTCCGGCCGAGCCTCAACATGAGCGATCTCGACGATTTCAAAGCTACCTATTTCGACGAGTGCTCCGAGCTTCTGCTCGAACTTGAAGAACAGTTCGCCGCCATCGAACAAGGCGACCGTTCCAGCGATCGGCTCAATGCGGTGTTCCGCGCCATCCACTCGATCAAGGGTGGCGGCGGCGCCTTCGGCTTTTCGGCGCTGGTGGCTTTTGCCCATGCCTACGAGACGCTGCTCGACTATGTGCGCGACGGCCGCATCGAGCTGAGCGATACGGTCGCGGCGCTCTGCATCCGCGCCAACGACATCGTCGCCGACTTCGTCAAGGCGGCGCAGGAGGGCACCGCGCTGGCCCCCGACTACGGCGCCGACGAGAAGGCGCAGTTCGACGCGCTGACCCGCGGCGAGACCGACGACGAGTCGGGCGAGCCGATGGAAGAATTCGACCTCGATTTCACCCCGGTGATGGTCAGGATCGGCGACGATGCCGACGAGCCGGAAGCGCCGGCCGTGGAGATCGAGCCGGACAGCTTTGCCGCCGCACCGCTGGCTGCCGCCGAGCCCGGGCACTGGGAAATCAAGTTCACCCCGCATAGCGAGCTCTATGCCCGCGCCAACGATCCGCTGCTGCTGTTCCGCGAACTGGCGACGCTGGGCGAGATCGAAATCCGCGCCATATTCGATGAGGTGCCGCCGCTCGCCGATTTCGAGCCGTTCGGCGTCTATTGCTCGTGGGAAATCTCGCTGCATTCGCCGACCGTGACCGAAGCGGCGATTGCCGAAGTGTTCGAGTTCGTCGAAGGCAATTGCGATCTCTCCATCGCGCAGGTTGCGGCCTCAGCGGCGGTTGCGGCTCCGGCGAGTGCGGACGCGATGCCGTCGCTGAGCGATTTGTTGCCCGAGCCGGCGCTCGACGTGGCCGAACTGGCGGCAGAGGAAGCGAGCCAGGACCTCAGCTTTGCCGAACTGGCCGCAGCGATCGCGCCGACGCCGAAGGCGGCGCCCGTGCGCGTTGCGGCGCCTGCGCCGGTGCTCCGCGCCGTGCCAAGCGACGAGGATGGCGAAGACCGCCGCACGGGTCCGGAAGACCGCCGCAACGGCGTGCAGTCGATCCGGGTCGACCTCGACAAGATCGACCGCGTGGTCAACATGGTGGGCGAACTGGTGATCACCCAGTCGATGCTCACCCAGCAGATGGATGAGATGCTGCGCGCCCGCTATCAGGAACTGGTGCGTGGGCTCGAAGTGCTGGCGCAGACGACGCGCGGCCTGCAGGACTCGGTGATGGCGATCCGCGCTCAGCCGGTGAAGTCGGTGTTCAGCCGCATGCCGCGCCTGATCCGCGAACTGGCGACCAAGACCCAGAAGAAGATCAAGCTCGAGACCATCGGCGAGAACACCGAGATCGACAAGACGATCATCGAGCAGCTCTCGGACCCCTTGACGCACATGATCCGCAACTCGGCCGACCACGGTATCGAGGTGCCGGAAAAGCGCATCGCGGCGGGCAAGCCCGAGATGGGCACGATCCGCCTCTCGGCCGAACAGGCGGGCGGCAACATCCTGATCGTCGTCGAGGACGATGGCGCCGGGATCAACCGTGAGCGCGTGCTGCAAGTGGCGCGCGACCGGCTGGTGGTCGGCCCCGACCAGCAGCTCACCGAAGAGCAGATCGACCAGCTGATCTTTGCGCCGGGCTTTTCGACCGCCTCGGAAGTCAGCGACATTTCCGGCCGCGGCGTCGGCATGGACGTGGTGCTCTCCAACATCAAGAAGATCGGCGGCTCGGTGCATGTGAAGAGCTGGACCGGCAAGGGCACGCGCATGACGCTGCGCCTGCCGCTGACGCTCGCCGTCCTCGACGTCATGCTGGTCAAGGTCGCGGCATCGCCCTACGTGATCCCGCTGTCATCGATCGTCGAAACCATCCAGTGCTCGCGCGCCAATTTCTCGCGCATGCCGACCGGCAAC
>NZ_JAKFCG010000112.1:0-19943 GCF_036677245.1 Sphingomonas sp. | reverse complement strand
CGTGCCGGAGGAATATCTGGCCGGCGCTCGCAAGTCGGGTGAGATGTGGGCTGCGCTCGGCCGCGAGCTGCGCGCACAAGGGCAGGAGGCAGCCGACGCTGCGTAGACCATTCGTCGAGAGGAGCTGCAAATGACCTTGAATGAAGCCATTCCAAAAGGGCTGAAAAGGTCTGTCAGCAGTCAAGCTGGAGATGATCAAGGGCAGGCTGCCGTAAGCATAATATGAAGGATGGATCATGATATCTAGTCCGCAACTAGATTGGCCGCATAAATACAATGAAGTGCCCAAAGAAGTATTTGTACGCGACGACATTTACCAGGCCGAGCTCGAGCGCATCTTTTACGGGCCCGAATGGCATCCGGTCGCGCACGAAAGCGAGGTGCCCAACAACGGCGACTATAAGACGACCAACCTCGCTGGCGTGCCGTTGCTGATCGCGCGTGGCCAGGATGGTGTGGTGCGTGTGTTCTACAACAGCTGCTCGCACCGCGGAAACCAGGTCGAGACCGCGCCGATGGGGAACAAGAAGGAGTTCGAGTGCCCCTACCACCGCTGGCTGTTCAGCACCGAGGGCAAGCTGATCGGCTGCTCGAACGAGCGTGAGTTCTCGCCGGGCTTCGACCGCAAGGATTATCCACTCGCCCAGCCGCGCACTTCAAGCTTCTATGGCCTGATCTTTGTGACGATGTCACCCGAGACCGAAGATTTGGATGATTTTCTCGGCGATCTCAAGAACACGCTCCGGGAATTGATGGCCGGCGATGGACGCTTGAAGCTGCTCGGCTACCAGAAGGTACGCTACGGCAGCAACTGGAAGGCTTATGCCGACAATGACGGCTATCACGCGCCCCTGCTCCACCAGGCGTTCAAATTGCTCAACTGGCAGGGCGGCCAAGGCCGGCAATATGCGACGACGCACCGGGGTCACTTGGGCATGGAAGCGGCGTTGTCGATCCCGAAAGGCCACAACGCACTTCAGGACCCGTCGATCATCGAATTCAAAGGCCAGGATCCCTCGGTTGGATCGCGCGTCGTCAACATATTCCCGACCTTCGTCGGCACGAAACACCTCGATGTGATTAACCTCCGCTTCGCAAACCCGGTCTCAGTGATGGAGGTAGAGGTCCATTATGCCTATTTCGCGCATGAAGACGATGATGAGGACATGCTCCGTCACCGCCTGCGACAAAGCTCAAATCTCCTCGGACCGAGCGGCCTGATCAGCATGGAGGATGCTTCTATCTTCCATCGTATCCACATAGGGAGCCGAGCGCCCGGCTCGGCGATCTTTCAAAAAGGCGTGCACGATTCGCAGCGACTGGAAACTCAGTTTCTTCAGAACGACGAGACGGGGAACCTTCCGCGCTGGGATTATTACCGTGAAATCATGGGTTTTGACCGTCGGTTGGCGTGACGGCGTTAGCTTCCCGACTAAAACGGCCTCCCCGGGGCTCGCCGCATTCAGTTGCGGTGAGTTGGCGGCAGCTGCGTGCTGCTCGACGGATCGGCCGCTATGCGCCACTTTCTGTTGCTTCCCAGCAAAACACTGAGCCCAGAAGCGGACAGTGCTGGCGTTTGCTTGTACGATCGCCGAGGCGGGGCAAAGTGTCAGACGTGGAGGACGGCCGTGAGCTACCTGCCATTTTGTCATGAGTTGACGTCGCCGTTGGCAGTGGCCGTTCACGTGGGGTGATTTTCTCCGCGCCTTTCAAGAGGCGCAGCCGCGCCCGGTCGCCTCGTGCTGGGGCCAGGCTCGCAGGCGCTATCCCGGCTTGCATAGAGGTACCGTCCGAACAACAGGATGGCTTGCGTTCAAGCTGGCGGTAGGTTCTCACTTCTCCCGGATATTCGGCGTTGCAAACTCAGATTGTGAGCGCTTGCCCTCCCGGGGTTTTCCCGCCATGCGGCCGCAAAATGAATTTGAAGGAACACCCGATCCGATACGGCTCAAGGCACATTGCTTACTCTCACCGCCGACATTGTCGCAGCGCACGTGACAAACAACCGCGTTGGGGTCGGCGATCTAGCGCAGCTGATCGACAACGTGCACGCCGCGCTCGAGGGCCTCGGGGCGGAGGTGCCAGTAGCACCTATCGAGCAGGTCCCCGCTGTCTCGGTGAAAGCATCGATCAAACCGGACTTCATCGTATGCCTTGAGGACGGGAAGAAGCTGAAAATGCTCAAGCGTCACCTGGCAACCGATCATCAGATGACCCCGCTCGAGTATCGCGCCAAATGGAAGCTCTCAGCCGATTATCCCATGGTAGCGCCCAACTATTCTGAAGCGCGCCGCGGGCTTGCGCATAAGATCGGACTTGGCCGGAAGCGCTCAGAAACGCCCTCAACGAAGCCAAGCGAAAAGGCCACAAAGCCGCGCCAGCTGAAGCTGCGGAGCGCCGAGCCCGAGACGACGCCGCCAGAAGCCTGATGACTTGAGGCGCTAAGCGCGCTCCTTCATTTCCACGCGCCAGGCGGCAGCATCAGAGCGCCGGTAGGCCTTCGGTGCAATTTGGACTGCCGCAGCAATGGTCGCACTTCTCGGCGGGGTGCTTGCTAGGTGATTGCTAGCGGATATTCGCTAAGTGATGCGACATCCAACTGCTCTATTAAGTCATTGAAGATATTGGTCGGGGCGACAGGATTCGAACCTGCGACCCCCACACCCCCAGTGTGATGCGCTACCAGGCTGCGCTACGCCCCGACCGATCGAACCGCCACAGTGCAAGCGCGTCGCTGCACGGGGGCCCGGAGCCGCGCGATGTAGGCGCGGGGTGCGGGGAAGGCAAGCGCTTGTCGGGCAAGGCGTGGGTGGCGCGCCGGCGCCCGGAATCGATCGCGGGCCCGTCTTGCTTGCCTATACCGCCGTCGGCGTGATAGTCGCGCGCGCTTCCGGAACGAGCCCAGCTGGGCCGCGCCACATCAGGTAAGATCATCATGTTCGCATCCCCCGCCTACGCCGCCGGCGCTGCACCCACCGGGGGCGCGCTCGGCCTCATCGGCATCCTGCCGTGGGTCGCCATTTTCGCGATCTTCTATTTCCTGCTGATCCGCCCGCAGCAGCGCCGGATGAAGCAGCATCAGCAGATGATCGGCGCCATCAAGAAGAATGACGTCGCGGTCACCGCGGGCGGCATCATCGGCAAGGTGACCAAGGTCGAGGATGGTGAAGTCGAACTGGAGATCGCGCCGAGCGTCCGCGTCCGGGTGGTCAAGGGGACCTTGTCCGAGGTCAGGCCGCACGGCTCCAAGCCCGCCAATGATTGAGGCCCGGCCAATGATCGAGGCTCGACTCTAAGATGCTCGATTTCCCGCCCTGGAAGGTCTGGGGCATAAGCTTGCTGTGCCTGATCGCGGTCGCTCTCGCGATCCCGAGCCTGATGCCGCAATCGCAGGTCGACCGCTGGGCGTCATGGCTGCCGAGCGCCCGCATCAACCTCGGCCTCGATCTTGCCGGCGGCAGCCACCTTTTGCTCGAAGCCGACACCGGCGACGTCACCAAGCAGCGCCTCGAGCGGATGGAAGAGGCGATCCGCACCGAGTTCCGGCGCGCCTCGCCGCGGATCGAAATCGGCGACACTTCGATCCTCGGCGGCCGCCTGACCTTCATGGTCCGCAACCCTGCGCAGGTCGATGCCGCGGTCGAGATCGCGCGCAACCAGACGCAGCCGGTCGGGCTCGGCCAGCGCGACTGGAACGTCAACGTCCTCGACAGCAGCCGGGTCGTCATGGAGCCGACCAAGGCGGGTCTCGACCAGGCGCTCGAAGAGGCGATGAACACGGCCCGCGAGGTTGTCGCCAACCGAGTCGACCCGGACGGCACCCGCGAAGCGACCGTGATCCGGCAGGGCGGCAGGCGGATCCTGGTCCAGGTGCCCGGCCTCGAGGATCCCGAGGGGCTGAAGACCCTGATCGGCAAGACGGCGCGGCTCGACTTCAAACTGGTCAATCTCGCCGCCGATCCCGCCCAGGTTGCGCAGGGCCGGGCTCCGGCCGGCAGCCAGGTGCTGCCTTATCCGGACAACCCTGGCGGCCCGCCGGTGATCGCCGTGCAGCGCCGTGCGATGGTGACCGGCGACCAGCTCATCGATGCGCGGCAGGAATTCAACCCGCAGACCAACGAGCCGGTCGTCAGCATCCGCTTCAACACTGCGGGCGGGCGCCGCTTCGCGCGCGTCACGCAGGAGAATGTCAACAAGCCGTTCGCGATCATCCTCGACGACGTCGTCATCTCGGCGCCCAACATCAACGAGCCGATCCTGGGCGGGTCAGCGCAGATATCCGGGAGCTTCACCGTCCAGTCGGCCACCGATCTCGCGGTCCAGCTCAAATCGGGCAAGCTGCCGGTCGCGCTCAAGGTGATCGAGGAGCGCACGATCGGACCTGAGCTCGGCGCGGATTCGATCCGCAGCGGTGCGATCGCGAGCGCCGCCGCGACCGCCGCCGTGATCCTGTTCATGCTGATCACCTACGGCCGGTTCGGCGCCTACACGACGGTCGGCCTGGTGCTCAACGCATTGATGATCCTCGGCATCATGGCGGTGTTCAACGCCACCCTCACGCTCCCGGGCATCGCCGGATTCGTGCTGACGATCGGCGCGGCGGTCGACGCCAACGTGCTGATCAACGAGCGCATCCGCGAGGAGCTCAGGCGCGGGCGCAAGATCATCGATGGGATCGAGACCGGCTACCGCGAGGCCTCGACCGCGATCTTCGACGCGAACATCACCAATGTCATCGCCGCCGTGATCATGTTCCAGTTCGGCAGCGGCCCGATCCGCGGCTTCGCGGTCGTGCTGATGATCGGCATCGTCACCTCGGTGTTCACGGCGGTCAACATCACCCGGATGCTGGTCGCCTTGTGGGTCCGCCGGACGCGCCCGCGCGAACTGCATATCTAAGGGAAGCCGTCGATGCCTCTGCTGAAGCTGGTCCCGGACAATACCAACATCGATTTCATGCGCTGGCGCAACGTCGCGCTGGTGCTGTCGCTGATGTTGACGATAGGTTCGATCGTCCTGGTTGGCGTGCGGGGGCTCAACCTCGGCGTCGATTTCGTCGGCGGTCAGATGATCCGCGTCACCTTCAGCCAGACCGCGCCGATCGAGGATGTGCGGGCGCGGATCGCAGCGCTCGAGCTCGGCGACGCCAGCATCCAGGAGTTCGGCAACCCCCAGACCTTGTCGATCCGCATGGGCCTGCCGGAGGGCGGCGAAGAGGCCGCCAATGCCGCCGGCAGCAAAGTGCGCGCCGCGATCGCGGCACAATATCCCGATGCCGTGTTCGCGGTGGACACCGTCTCGGGCAAGGTCTCGAACGAGCTTTACCGATCCGGGGCGATCGCGATCGCGCTCGCGATGCTCGGCATCGCCGTCTACATATGGTTCAGGTTCGAATGGCAGTTCGGCGTCGGCGCGCTGACCACCTTGTTCCACGACGTCGCGGTGACGATGGGCTTTTTCTCGCTCACCCAGCTCGAGTTCAACCTCAATGTCGTCGCCGCGATCCTCACCATCGTCGGCTACAGCCTCAACGATACCGTCGTGATCTACGACCGCATCCGCGAAAATCTGCGAAAATACCGCAAGATGGAAGTGATCCCCTTGCTCAACCTTTCGCTCAACGAGACGCTGTCGCGGACGATCGTCACCAGCCTGTCGATCATGATCGCCCTGCTCGTGCTGCTGCTGTTGGGTCCCGAGGTGATCTTCGGGCTGACCGTCGCGATCCTGCTCGGCATCTTCGTCGGCACCTATTCGTCCATCTACATCTCGGTGCCGATGCTCGTCTGGCTCAAGGTCGGGCCGGACAGCTTCGTCAGCAAGTCGCAGCCGGTCGGCGAGCGGGTGACGAGTCGCAACGAAAGCTTCTGAGGTGCCGCGCTTCGACAAGGGCAGCGCTGCGCACGGCCCGGTCGTGCAGGCGATCACCGATCAGGGTTTTTCGGTCGACGGCGGCATCTATCGCGCCTTGTTGCTGACCCCCGAGCGCGCCGAGCAATGGCCGGCGCCGACCCTCGATGCGCTGACGATCGACGATCTCGCGACGCTGCTGAGGCTCGAGCCGAGCCCTGAGTTCCTGCTGCTCGGCACCGGGCCGACTCTCAAGTTCCCGCCGCGCGCGTTGGTCCGCGCGCTCGACGATCGAGGCATCGGCATCGAGGCGATGGACAGCCGCGCGGCAGCGCGGACCTGGGGGTTGCTGCGCGCCGAGGAACGCTGGATCGCCGCGGCGCTGATGCCCTTGGTGTAGGCGGTGCACGCGGCGATCAGATGCGCGCTGCGGCCCGGGAGAGATGCTCGAATAAAGCTCGGCTGTTCTTCTCCCAGCTGAACTTGTGCGCCGCATCGCGCACCTGCTGCTGATCGGGCGGAGCGTCGAGCAAGGCGCGAACCGCGCCAGCGATCGCTTCCGCGTCCAAGCCGACGAGCCGACCGCCTGCGCCATCGATCGCTTCGGCCGCGCCGCCGACGGCGGAAGCGACGACCGGGGTTCCGCACGCCATCGCCTCGACCCAGACATTGGCGAGCCCCTCCGAGCGCGACGGCGCGACCAGCACGTCGGCGGCGGCCATCAGCGCCGCAATCTCGCCGTGCGGCCGTGCGCCGAGGAAGCGGACACGCGGCGCGACCCCGAGCCTGCGCGCATACCGTTCGAGCGCCTTGCGATCGGGGCCGTCGCCGACGAGGAGCAAGGTCGCATCGCCGAGCCGCGCAAGCGCCTCGATCGCCAGCCTTTGGCCCTTGCGCTCGATCAGCGCGCCGACGGTGGCGATCAATGGACCGTCGACCCCAAGCGCAGCCTTCGCGGAGGCGCGGTCGCGGGGCTCGAAGCGGTCCAGGTCGACGCCGGTATAATGGACGCTGATCTTGTCAGCAGGCATGCCCAGCCGCACCATGTCTGCCTTGAGCGCGGCACTAACCGCGAGCAGGCCATCGGCCGCCTGCGCAGCGGCGACGATCTGCGCGCCGATGCGGGGGCGATTTCCCCAGAAGAGGATGTCGGCACCGCGCGCCTTGATCGACAAGGACACGTCGAGCGACTTCGCAAGCGCCATAGCGGCGGGACCGTCGGGCCAGAAGAATTCGGCATCGATGACGTCGAACGGAAAACGCGCACGGATCGCGCGCAGCAGCGGCAGCAGCGCCCTGGCCATCTCGCGCGCGGACCATTGCTGGCCGATCACCGGCACGACCGGGAAGCGCGGGCGGTGGACGGTGAGGCCTTTCCACTCTTCCTGCCGCGGCAGCGCGGCGCGCGCGGCATAATGGGGATGGCGCGACAGCGGCCAGCGCGGCAATCCGATCGGCGCGACGACTTCGAGCTCGACCCCAGGCAGCGCCGCCAGGCCGAGCGTCTGCCGCTCGACGAACACGCCGAGCGTCGGCTGGACCGCGTTCGGGAACAAGGTCGAGAGGGTGAGGACCCGCAGCATCGTTCCGCTATAAAGGCTGTTGGTTGATGGTGCGTTAGTGAGCTTCTGCGCGCCCATCCCGCAGCGCAGGCGCAAAGCGGTGGAGGGTGCGGCTGCGGGACGCGGAATCCCCTCCCACTGATCGCTTGGCCTTCGTGAATCCCTCGGCTAAGAAGCCCAGCATGCGTAGATTTTCCCGCCCGATCGCAGCTCTCGTCCTGACCGCGCTGCTCGTTCCGCTCGCCGGCTGCGGAGGCAACCGCAACCGCAACCGGGCCGACACCCAATATGTCGCGCGCGACGTCAGCACGCTTTACACGGCGGCGCGCGACCGGCTCGATCGCGGCCAGTACAAGCAAGCGGCAGCTTTATTCGACGAGGTAGAGCGGCAGCACCCCTATTCGGTGTGGGCGCGGCGCGCGCAGCTGATGAGCGCGTTCAGCTATTATCTCGCCAACGATCACGTGAAATCGACCGATTCGGCGCGGCGCTTCCTCGCCATCCACCCGGGCAACAAGGACGCGCCCTACGCGCTCTATCTGATCGCGGTGAACTATTACGAGCAGATCGAGGACGTGACCCGCGACCAGAGCTCGACCAAGCGCGCGCTCGAGGCGCTCGGCGAGCTCGTCCGCCGCTATCCCGACACGCGCTATGCGGCCGACGCGCGGCTCAAGCTCGACCTGGTCAACGACCATCTTGCCGGCAAGGAAATGGAAATCGGCCGTTTCTACCAGCGGCGCAGCCAATGGCTTGCGTCGGTGATCCGCTTCCGCACGGTGGTCGACGAATATCAGACGACCAGCCACACGCCCGAGGCGTTGATGCGGCTGACCGAATCCTATCTCGCGCTTGGCGTTCCCGCAGAAGCGCGCAAGGCGGCGGCCGTGCTCGGTGCTAATTACCCGGGCACGAAATGGTATGAACGCGCCTATAAACTGGTCCAAAAGCACGCCGCTTGATCCGCCCGCTCCGCCGGAGACCGGCTGGTGCTGACTCGGCTGACCATTCGCGACGTCGTCCTGATCGAAGCGCTCGATCTCGAATTTGGCGCGGGGCTTGGCGTCCTCACCGGCGAGACCGGCGCGGGGAAATCGATCCTGCTCGACGCGATGGGCCTTGCGCTCGGGATGCGCGCCGACAGCGGCCTCGTCCGCAGCGGCCAGACGCAGGCGGTGGTCAGCGTCAGTTTCGATATTCCGCCTGACCATCCGGCGCGCGCGCTGCTGAGCGAAAACGGGCTCGACGGCGAGCCCGGCGAGCCGCTGGTGATCCGCCGCATCGTCCGCGCCGACGGCGGCAGCCGCGCGCTCGTCAACGACCAGGCGGTATCCGCGGGGCTGGTCCGCGACATCGGCGCATTGCTGGTCGAGATCCACGGCCAGCATGACGACCGCGGCCTGCTCAACCCGCGAGGGCACCGCGCGTTGCTCGACAATTATGGCGAAATCGACGCGGGCGCGGCCGAAGCCCATTTCCGCGCCTGGGGCGAAGCGCAGGCCGCACTGGCGGTGGCGCGCGAGGTAGTCGAGACCGCCGAGCGCGACCGCGAGTGGCTCGAGCATGCCGTCGCCGAGCTGCGCAAGCTCGCGCCCCGGCCCGGCGAGGAAGAGGAGCTCGCCACGCTCCGCGCCAATATGCAGAAGGGCGCCCGGCTGGCCGAGGACATCGCGACGATCGGGGCATTGTTCGACGGGTCGGAAGGCGGGCTCGCGCTGCTTCGCCAGGCGGCGCGGCGGCTCGAGCGGATCGCCGGCGAGCATGAGCTTCTCGAGCAGGCGCTCGCGGCGATGGACCGCGCGATTATCGAGGCCAGCGACGCCGAGGATCGGCTCGCCGATGCCGCGGCCGCGCTCGATTGCGACCCGCGCCGGCTCGAGGACGCCGAAACCCGGCTGTTCGAGCTGCGCGCGATCGCGCGCAAGCACCGGGTCGAGCCCGACTCGCTGGCGGCGCTCGCCGAGGAGCTGGGCGACAAATTGGCGGCGCTCGAAGCGGGCAGTGGCGGCCTCGCCGCGCTCGAACGCACGGTCGAGGAAGCGAAAGCCGCCTATCTCGACACCAGCGAGCGGCTCGCAGTGCAGCGGCGGGACGCGGCGCTGAGGCTCGACGAGGCGGTGGCGAGCGAGCTCGCACCGCTCAAGCTCGAAACGGCGGTGTTCCGCACCGCCGTCACCTCGCTCGACGAAGCTTCGTGGGGCCCGAAGGGGCGGGACCGGGTCGAGTTCGAGATCTCGACCAATCCGGGGGCGCCGCTCGCGCCGCTGACGCGCATCGCCAGCGGCGGCGAGCTGTCGCGCTTCATCCTTGCGCTCAAGGTCGCGCTTGCCGAGCGCGGCGGCGCGACGACGATGATCTTCGACGAGATCGACCGCGGCGTCGGCGGCGCGGTCGCAAGCGCGATCGGCGAGCGTCTCCACCGCCTCGCCGAGCGGGCGCAATTGCTGGTCGTGACGCACAGCCCGCAGGTCGCGGCGCGCGGCAGCCGGCACCTGCTGATCGAGAAGAGCAACGACGGCCTGGTCACCCGCACCAGCGTCGCGATGCTCGACGAGGACAAGAGGCGCGAGGAGATCGCACGCATGCTCTCGGGTGCGCATGTCACCGACGAGGCCCGCGCCCAGGCGACGCGATTGCTGGAGCCGGCCTAGTGGCGAAAAATGGCGGGAAGGCTGACGGCAGGTCTTTGCAGCAATCGAGTCCGGAGCAGCTGAGCGGGCCCGAGGCCGCCGACGAGCTGGAATGGCTCGCCGGCGAGATCGCGCGCCACAACCGCCTCTATCATAATGAGGATCGGCCCGAAATTTCGGATGCCGACTACGATGCGCTGGTTCGGCGCAACGCCGCGCTCGAGGCGGCCTTTCCCGCGCTGGTCCGCGAGGACAGCCCCTCAAAAGAGGTTGGCGCCGCGCCGGCCGCGCATCTCTCAAAGGTCCGGCACGCGCTGCCGATGCTCAGCCTCGACAATGCCTTTGCCGAGGAGGATGTCGCGGACTTCATCGCGCGGGTGCGGCGCTTCCTCAGCTTGCCGGCCGACGAAGAGGTGGCGCTGACCGCCGAGCCCAAGATCGACGGCCTGTCCTGCTCGCTGCGTTATGAAAAAGGCGTGCTCGTCCAGGCCGCGACGCGCGGGGACGGTACCACCGGCGAGGTGGTCACCGCCAATGCGCGCACGATCTCCGACATTCCCGAGCGGCTCGACGGCGCACCCGAAATCTTCGAGATCCGCGGCGAAGTCTATATGTCCAAGGCGGATTTCGCGGCGCTCAACGCGCGCCTGCTCGCCGAGGCCGACGATCCCGCCAAGGCGCGGCAGTTCGCCAACCCGCGCAACGCCGCCGCCGGATCGCTCCGCCAGAAGGATGCGGCAGTCACCGCGTCGCGCCCGTTGCGCTTCTACGCGCATGGCTGGGGCGAAGTGTCGGCGCTTCCCGCCGACAGCCAATATGAAATGATGCAGGCGATCGCCGCCTGGGGCATGCCGGTCGCGCAGGATCTTCGCCGAGTGACGGACTTCGATGCGCTGATCGCCCATTATCGCGCGATCGAGGCGAAACGCGCGGATTATGCCTTCGACATCGACGGCGTGGTCTACAAGGTCGACCGGCTCGAATGGCAGCGGCGGCTCGGGCAGGTCGCGCGCGCGCCGCGCTGGGCGATCGCACACAAATTCCCGGCGGAGCAGGCGGAAACGTCGCTCGAGGCGATCGAAATCCAGGTCGGGCGGACCGGCAAGCTCACGCCGGTCGCGCGGCTGACGCCGGTCAGCGTCGGCGGCGTGACCGTCACCAACGCCACGTTGCACAATGCCGACGAGATCGCGCGGCTCGGCGTTCGCGTCGGCGACCGCGTGCTGATCCAGCGCGCCGGCGACGTGATCCCGCAAGTGCTGAGGAACCTGACGCCCGAGGCAAACCGGCCGCCCTATGTCTTTCCCGATCACTGCCCGCAATGCGGCTCGGAAGCGGTGCGCGAGGAAGGCGAGGTCGACGTCCGCTGCACCGGCGGCCTGATCTGCCCGGCACAACGAGTCGAGCGCCTCCGCCATTTCGTCAGCCGCCACGCGCTCGACATCGAGGGCCTGGGGATGGTGACGATCGAAAGCTTCTTTCGCGACGGCATCCTCCAATCGCCGGCCGACATCTTCCGGCTGCACGACAAGCGCGCGCTGCTGCTCGAGCGCGAGCGCTGGGCCGAAACCTCGGTCGACAATCTGCTCGCGGCGATCGACGCCAAGCACCGTCCGCCGCTCGACCGCTTCCTCTATGCGCTCGGCATCAGGCATGTCGGCGAGGTCACCGCGCGCGATCTGGCGCGCCGCTACCGCTCGCTCGACAATTTCATGGCGATGATCGAGCGCGGGCTCGAGGTCCGAAACTCCACCACGCCCGTACTGGGCGAGCTCGAACCGAAATTCCTGCAGCGGCGCGACAAAGCGGTGGTGGCGGTGGTGGAGACGCCGAACATCGGGCCGGAGGTCGCCAACGCATTGCTCGATTTCTTCGAGGAGCCGCACAATCGCGAGGTGCTCGCCGACCTTCGCGCTGCCGGGGTCGAGCCCGAAGACGTCGTCTGGGAAACCAAACAGTCGCCGGTGAGCGGCAAGACGATCGTGTTCACCGGCAGCCTCGAGACCGTGTCGCGCGACGAAGCCAAGGCGCAGGCGGAAGCGCTCGGCGCCAAGGTCGCCGGCAGCGTCTCGGCCAAGACCGACCTGGTCGTGGCCGGGCCCGGGGCGGGATCGAAGCTCAAGAAGGCGCAGGACCTTGGGGTGGAGGTGATCGACGAAGCGGCGTGGGGCAGGATCGTCGCGGAGAGCAGCTAGGTCGGGACGGAGTTTTGGTCGTGGTCGACGCGACGTTGCGCGAGCAGCACCCCCACCTAACCTCCCCCATCAAGGGGGGAGGAATAAGGAGGGAGTGACCGGTTCCCCAAAAGCCCTCTCCCTTGAGGGTTGTGAGGGTGATGCCCGGCGTAAGACGATGAAGTGAAAAGTCTCCGCCGCCGGAGCCGTTCAGCGCGCGCAGTCTGCGCCGCTTATGCTCTACCCTTTGCTCTTCCGGCTGAAGGTCTGCCACGTCCGGGGCGCGCGCTTGCGCATCACCAGGGTCGGCCAGTCGCCGCGGGTGCGGCTTGCTTCGACCATCATCCGCTCGCGGCGATAGGCGGCCGCGACCTTGTCCGCCTGATGATCGAGCAGGCCGGCGAGGATCACGCGCCCGCCCGGCTCCAGCGCCGCCGCGATTGAGGGCGCGAGCTCGATCAGCGGGCCGGCGAGGATGTTGGCGATGATCAGATCGTAGGGCGCACGCGCCTTGAGGCGGGGATGATCGAGGCCGG
Source organism: Sphingomonas sp. (assembly GCF_036677245.1). Classification (GTDB taxonomy): domain Bacteria; phylum Pseudomonadota; class Alphaproteobacteria; order Sphingomonadales; family Sphingomonadaceae; genus Allosphingosinicella. The sequence goes on along the minus strand of NZ_JAKFCG010000112.1, from coordinate 7,191 downwards.
TGGCCACGACCAGCTCCAGCCGGCCGCGGGCGCGGCCGAGCGGGATGCCGTTCGCGGCCGCATTTTCCGCGGCGACCTCGATCGCGATCGGATCGATGTCCGACGCCGCCGCGCGCGCGCTGCGCCACAAATTGAGCGCGGCGAAGGCGAGCAGGCCGCTGCCGGTGCCGAGATCGAGGACATTGGCGACGCTCGCCCCGCTCGCCCGCAAACGCTCGAGCGCGAGCAGGCAACCGGTGGTGGTTTCATGATGGCCGGTGCCGAACGCGCGGCCCGCGCCGATCTCGAGCGGTGCGCGCTCGCCGGCTGCCTGGTCGCGATGCTCGGGCGTATGGACGAAGAAACGGCCGGCGCGGATCGGCTGCATTCCTTGCTGGCTGACGGTCACCCAATCCTCGTCCGCGACCGGCTCGACCAGAGGATCGGCTTCGGCGGCGCTCGGCACGAGCTGGCGCAGCAAGGTCAAATCGCCCTCGGTCGGGCGCGCCTCGAAATAAGCGTCGAGACGCCAGTGGTCGGGCCGATCGGCATCGGCCTCGCTGGTCATCAGCACCGGCGGCGAATCGAGCGTTGCCAGCGCGGGCAGGTCGCCGGCCAGGGTTTCGGCCTCGGCGCGGGTGCAGGGCAGGGTGACTTTCCAGCTATCGGCCAAGGCGAATGCCCTCGGCCGCAGCGGCGTGCGATGGATGTTCGGTTTTTGTCATGCGCGCGCCCTAACGGCTTGCGGGCGCGCGGTCATCCCGGATTGCTGCGGAGTTCGCCGTGACGTGAAGGAAAGCGGCTAGGCGGCGATGCTGTTGACGAACGAATCGATCGACTGCTTGAAGCGCGCCATCTGCTCGTCGACCTCGCCGAACTTCTGCTCGACCGCGTCGATCTCGCTGACCACCGTCTCGGTATCCGAACGGATCGCTGCGATCGTCGAGGACATCGAATCGGCGGTGAGCGCGGTCTCGTCGACCGCGGCGGTGATCATCGTCACCGTCTGCGCCTGGAGCTCCATCGCCTGGCGGATGCGGTCGGCCGAGGACTGAACCTCCTCGACCGTCTGGCGGATCGAGCCATTGGCCTCGACCGTCTGGCGGGTGGCCTGCTGGATCGCGGTGATCTTGGCGGTGATGTCGTCGGTCGCGCGCGCGGTCTGCTGGGCGAGCGACTTGACCTCCTGCGCGACGACCGCGAAGCCGCGGCCGGCGTCGCCGGCGCGCGCCGCCTCGATGGTGGCGTTGAGCGCGAGCAGATTGGTCTGGCCAGCAATGTCGCGGATCAGGCCGAGGATCGATTCGATTGCACCGACGTGGCTCGACAGCGCCTGGCTGACCTTGACCGCTTCGGACGACTGGTCGCCGGCGCGGGTCGCGACACCGGCGGCGACCTCGACCTCGTTGCGCGCGTCCTCGATCGCTCGGATGAGCCCGGCGGCGGTCTGCGCGGCCTCGCGCATCGCGATCGCCGATTGCTCGGCGGCCGAGGCGACCTCGGACGTCTTGCCGAGCATGCCGCGCGCGGCGGTCGAGGCGTCGGAGGCCTGGGCGCGGAGCTTGCGGCTGTCGGTCGCGGTGCGATCGACGACCATGAGCATGTCGTTGTTGAACTTGAGGCCCTGCGCGTTGCGCCGGCGGCTTTCCTCGCGCTGGCGGAGCAGGGCGTATTGGGCGGAGAAGACGTCGTTTTCGAACACGCAAAGCTGCATGATCGCCTTCGACAGGCGCGCAAGCCGCGGCGGATCGTCGCTCAACCTTTCGACGAGGATGTCGTGGCAGGTCCCGCACAAAGCCCAGAGCGCGGCGCTGAACGTGCTCAGCGAGATATTGTCCGCCGCCGCGGACTCGACCCGGCTGCGGATCGCACGAAGCCAGTGCGGCTTGTCCATCTGGGTCAGCCCTGCCTTGAGCGCCGGAAGCATCTGGCGCGCGTGCTCGTCGATCTGCGCCTCGCTCATCCGCCCGCCGACCTCGGGCGAGCGGTAATATTGGGCCCAGAAGGCGCGTCCGGCGCGGATCGCCTGGTCCTCGACGATCGACCAGATCTCGGCGGCTTCGGCGACCAAGGTGCCGTCGATGTCGAAAAGATCCCATCGTGTCTCGACGACGGTGCTGGCGGGGTTGGCGTCACGCATGTTCAAAGGTCCCTCGATCAAGGTGAAGGGTTAGGCGTTAGTGGTTAACATATTCTTGGACGCGCGACGGTTCGCGCAGGCCATTTCCAGGCCACGCCGCGCCGGCAGAGTTGCATTGTCCAGCGCTCATTCTAAAGGTCACCGCGTCTCAATGGACGACTGACAGGGAAGCCCGTTCATGCACCGCAATCCATCGCGCCCGCTTTCGCCGCACCTTTCGATCTGGCGATGGGGCCCGCATATGCTGGTCTCGATCCTGCATCGCGTCACTGGCGGCGGATTGTCGGTGGTCGGCGCAGTGCTGCTGGTGTGGTGGCTGGCGGCGGCGGCGAGCGGGCCCAAGGCCTATGCGACCTTCGCCGACCATGCCGACGAATGGTATCTGATGGTGGTGTGGATCGGCCTGAGCTGGGCCCTGTTCCAGCACAGCTTGTCGGGCCTCAGGCATCTGGTGATGGATGTCGGCGCCGGCTTCGAGCTCACCACCAACAAATTCTGGGCGATGATGACCCTGGTCGGCTCGGCGGCGCTCACCGTCGTTCTGTGGCTCTATATATTGGGGACGAAATGATGCGGATGGAAACCCCGCTCGGGCGCGTTCGTGGGCTCGGTTCCGCCAAGAGCGGCACGCATGGCTGGTGGCTCGAGCGGCTAACGTCGGTCTCGACCTTTTTGCTGTTCGTCTGGTTCCTGGTCTCGCTGCTGCGCCTGCCGGCGCTCGACCACAAGACGGTGGTCGATTGGCTCTCCTCGCCGGTCAATGCGGTCGCGATGCTGCTGCTGATCGTCAGCACCTTCTGGCATATCAAGCTGGGCATGCAGGTGGTGATCGAGGATTATGTCCATCAGGAAGGCAATAAGATCTTCCTGCTGCTGGTCCTCAACTTCTTCACGATCGGGGCCGCCGCGCTGGCGATCTTCTCGGTCCTCAAAATTGCCTTTGGAAAGGGCGCGGCCTGATGGCTGAAGCATATAAGATCATCGACCACAGCTACGACGTCGTCGTCGTCGGCGCCGGCGGCTCGGGCCTGCGCGCGACGATGGGATCGGCCGAACAGGGGCTGAAGACCGCCTGCGTCACCAAGGTCTTCCCGACGCGCAGCCATACGGTCGCGGCGCAGGGCGGCATCGCCGCCAGCCTCGGCAACATGGGGCCGGACCATTGGACCTGGCACATGTACGACACCGTCAAGGGGTCGGACTGGCTCGGCGACCAGGACGCGATCGAATATCTCTGCCGCGAAGCGCCGGCGGCGGTTTACGAGCTCGAACATTATGGCGTGCCGTTCAGCCGCACCCGCGAAGGCAAGATCTACCAGCGCGCGTTCGGCGGCATGACCCAGAACATGGGCGAAGGTCCGGCGGCGCAGCGGACCTGCGCCGCTGCCGACCGCACCGGCCACGCGATGCTGCACACGCTCTACCAGCAGAGCCTCAAGTACGACGCCGACTTCTTCATCGAATATTTCGCGATCGACCTGATCATGGAGAATGGCGAGTGCCGCGGCGTGATCGCTTTGTGCATGGAGGACGGCAGCATCCACCGCTTCCGCAGCCAGGCGGTGGTGCTCGCGACGGGCGGCTACGGCCGCACCTATTTCTCGGCGACCTCAGCGCACACCTGCACCGGCGACGGCAACGGCATGGTGCTTCGCGCCGGCTTGCCGCTGCAGGACATGGAGTTCGTCCAGTTCCATCCGACCGGCATCTACGGCGCGGGCGTGCTGATCACCGAGGGCGCGCGCGGCGAGGGCGGCTATCTCACCAATAGCGAGGGCGAGCGCTTCATGGAGCGCTATGCGCCGTCGGCGAAGGACCTCGCCAGCCGCGACGTCGTGTCGCGCTCGATGGCGATGGAGATCCGCGAAGGACGCGGCGTCGGCAAGGAGAAGGATCATATCTACCTTCACCTCGACCATATCGACGCGGCGATCCTGGCCGAGCGCCTGCCGGGCATCACCGAGACCGGCAAGATCTTCGCCGGCGTCGACCTCACCCGGCAGCCGCTCCCGGTCGTCCCGACCGTCCACTATAATATGGGCGGGATCCCGACCAATTATCACGGCGAGGTCGTGACCTTGAAGAACGGCGATCCGGATGCGGTCGTCCCCGGCCTGTTCGCGGTCGGCGAAGCGGCCTGCGTGTCGGTGCACGGCGCCAACCGCCTCGGCTCGAACAGCCTGATCGACCTCGTGGTGTTCGGCCGCGCGACCGGCCATCGCCTCGGCGAGCTGATCAAGCCCGGCGCGGCGCATCGCGAGCTGCCGAAAGGCTCCGCAGAAGCGGCGCTCGCCCGCGTCGATCATTACCGTTTCGCCGCCGGCTCGAGCCCGACCGCCGAGGTGCGAGGATCGATGCAGAAGGTGATGCAGGCCGATTGCGCGGTGTTCCGCACCGAAAAGACGCTCGACGAAGGCAAGGCCAAGATCGACCAGGTCTATGCCCGCATGGCCGATCTCAAGGTGAGCGACCGCAGCTTGGTGTGGAACACCGATCTGGTCGAGACGCTCGAGCTCGACAATATGATCGGCCAGGCGGTGGTGACGATGCATTCGGCGGCCAACCGCAAGGAGAGCCGCGGCGCGCACATGCACGAGGATTATCCCGAGCGCGACGACGCCAATTGGATGAAGCACACGATCGCCTGGTTCGACAAAGGCCAGGTCCGGATCGATTACCGGCCGGTGCACGATTACACGCTGACCGACGAGATCGGCTACATCAAGCCAAAGGCGCGGGTCTACTAAACCGCTCCTGCTCGCCGCCAATCCCAACATCGCTTCCATGCCCGTGAAGGCCTCCTTCGCGGTCACCGCGTCGCGTGCGCCAAGCTGATGTTGACGATGAGGCGTGCATAAACTACGATGAAATGAGATTTGGCGGAGGCGTGGCGTGAGCGAAGAGACCATCGGCCGTTCTCCCGGACGCAAGCTGGGCCTGACGATGCTGATCGCGGTCCTGCTCGCGGTGCCGCTCTTTTCGATCTGGCTGCTCGTCTACGACCGCCAGTCACAGTCCGAAACCGCACGCGCCTCGATCGCGGCAGGCTGGGGCGGGCCGCAGACGATGGCCGGGCCGCTGCTGGTCATCCCGTATCGCACGACCATCACCGAGACGGTGACCGAGGCCAATCGGCCGGTCGTCCGCTCGCGGCAGATCTGGCAGGAGCTGACGCTCTCCCCGGAAAGCAGCGCGATCACGACGGCGATCCACCCTGAGCGGCGCAAGCGCTCGATCTACGAGGTCGTGGTCTACGAGGCGAAGGTCGAGGGGCGCTCGCGCTTCGCTTTGCCGGCCGATCTGTCTCGCTTCGGCGTGGCCGTCGCGGACATGGCGCTCGACCGCGCGGAGCTGCGCTTCGGGCTCAGCGACCCGCGCGGGCTGTTCGGCCCACCGCCGCGGGTCTCGATCGGCGGACAGGTACTGCGGCTTCAGCCCGGCGGGGGCGCGCCGGCGACCAATGGCGCCGGCTTCTTCGCGTGGGTCGATGCCAATGCGCTGCCCGGCGCTGCATTGGTCGCTGACTATGCCTATGAGTTCCGGGGCAACGGCTATGTCGCCTTGATGCCGCAGGGCGGCGACACACGCTGGCGCGTGACTTCGCCGTGGCCGCATCCCTCGTTCCAGGGCGGGTTCCTTCCCAACGAGCGGCGGGTCGGCGACGACGGCTTCAGCGCCACCTACCGCGTCGGCAACCTCGCGCTCGGCCAGTCGCTGGTCGCCACCGGCGGCGCACAGCCGGTGCCGTCTGAGCGGATGGCGCCGCCGCTGATCGCGAGCGAGACGGCGTCGCGCGGCGGCTATGACGCGCGGATCGACCTGGTCCAGCCGGTCGATCTCTATTCGCGGGTCAATCGCTCGGCAAAATACGGCTTCCTGTTCATCGGCTTCACCTTTCTCGCGTTGCTGATGTTCGACGTGATCGGCGGCGTCCGCGTTTCCGCGGTCGAATATCTGCTCGTCGGCGCCGCGCTCGTCCTGTTCTTCGTGCTGCTGCTCGCGCTTGCCGAGGTGATCGGCTTCACGCCGGCCTATGTCGCCGCGAGCGCGGCGATCATCGGGCTCAACACCGCTTATTCGGCGGCGGTGCTCAAGAGCTGGCGGCGCGCTTTGCTGATCGGCGCGCTGCTGACCGGCCTTTATGTGCTGCTCTACGTCCTGCTCAGCATCGAGGATTTCTCGCTGCTGATCGGATCGTTGATGCTGTTCGCGGCGCTTGCGGCGGTGATGTACCTCACGCGCAACCTCAACTGGAGCGCGCGGCCGGAAGCGCATCCAGCCATTGAGTAGCGCAGGCTTAAGCGTTATCTCGCGCGCAGCACAGACCGTCCCAGGCCGCGCCTGAGGCGAGCCGCAAGGGACGCTAGATGGCCGAATTCACTCTCCCGAAGAACAGCAAGATCCGGGGCAAGGGCCGCGAGCACAAGGCAGCGCCGGATGCCTCGCGCGTCAAAAGGTTCAAGGTCTACCGCTACGATCCCGACAGCGGCGAGAACCCGCGCTACGACATCTTCGAGGTGGATCTCGATACGACCGGGCCGATGGTGCTCGACGCCTTGATCAAGATGAAGAGCGAGCAGGATCCGAGCCTGACCTTCCGCCGCTCGTGCCGCGAGGGCATCTGCGGCTCGTGCTCGATGAACATGAACGGCAAGAACGGCCTCGCCTGCACCACCGCGATCGAAGATTACAAGGGCGACATCCGCATCACGCCGCTGCCGCACATGGACGTGGTCAAGGATCTGGTGCCCGATTTCACCCACTTCTTCGCGCAATATGCGTCGATCGAGCCGTGGCTGAAGACCAAGACGCCGACGCCCTCGGGCGAACGCCTGCAGTCGCCCGAGGATCGCGCCAAGCTCGACGGCCTCTACGAGTGCATCCTGTGCGCCTGCTGCTCGTCGTCGTGCCCGAGCTATTGGTGGAATTCGGACCGCTTCCTCGGCCCTGCGATCCTGCTCCAGGCCTATCGCTGGCTCGCCGACAGCCGCGACGAACTGACCGGCGAGCGGCTCGACCAGCTCGAGGATCCGTTCCGGCTCTACCGCTGCCACACGATCATGAATTGCGCG
>NZ_JAKFCG010000111.1:0-17783 GCF_036677245.1 Sphingomonas sp. | reverse complement strand
CGGAAGCGGGTGTCGACGAGCTCGTCGGTGACCACATTCTTGTCGAACATCAGCCATTCGAGCCGTTCGCGCACGCTCTCGCGGGTCGGCGCTCCGGTCGCCTTGCTGGTCGCGCTCGCGACCTTCGCGCCGACCTTGCGCGACAGTTCGGCGGCATCCTCCGACACTTCGAGCCCGGCGCCGGTGATCGAGGCATAGCCGCGCACGCGATCGGGGTGATTGACCGCGATCCATCCGGCGACCCACCCGCCCAACGACTGGCCGCCGACGATCGCCTGATCGATGCCGCAGGCATCCATATAGGCAAGCACGTGGCGGCCGAGCGCGGGCACATCGTAATCGATGTCCGGCTTGGCGGTGAAGCCGTGGCCGAGCATGTCGAGCGCGTGCAGCCGATGGTGTGCGCCGAGCGGGTTGAGGTTGCGTGTCCAGGTTTCGGCATGGCCGGTGATGCCGTGCAGCAGGATGACCGGATCGCCCGCACCGGCGACCAGGCTGCGCGTGCGATGGCCTCCGGCATCAGTGAAGCGGACCTCGGCGCCGAGCATCTCGACCCAGAAGGAAGCGCTCACATGAACACCGAGACGGCGCGCGGCAGCACGCGGTGGTCGAGGAACACCTTGCGCTCGGCGATCAACCAGCCGTTGCCCGCGCGCCGCAGCCGGTCCTCGCGGCGGCCGACGAAGAAATCGCCGTCCTTGTCGCGCCGTCCCTGGAACAGGATGAAGTTGGAATGGACGGTCAATTCGTCGCCCTCGCCCTCGACGAGGACGTTTCCGATCACGCGCCGGGTGCGCGAGCGCGGCAGCTCGGCATAGGCCATGCCGGACTTGATCCGCTCGAGCCGCTTGGCGAGGAACGCCTTGCCCTCCTCCATCACCGCCCATTGGCCCTGCACGGGATCACTGTCGGTATCGCCCTCGAGCGTCTCGACCACCGGCATCCAGTAGCGCGCGTCCTCGGCGAACAAGTCCAGCCATTCGTCGAAGCGATAGGCGTCGACCAGCCGCGCCTCGTGGTACAGGAAGGATTCGATCTCGGCCTTCAGTTCGTGCCTATAGCCGTTCACCGCGCTCATTCCGCGGTCATCAGCTTGAGCCAGTGGCGATAGAAATTGCGATGGTTCTGCTCGGAGAAATGCGGGCCCAGATGGCCGGGAAGCCCCTCGACCTCGAGCTCGCCGTCGTGGCCGACGCCCATCGCATAATGAAGGTTGGATCCTCCGGTGACTTTGCCGCGCAGCGCCTCGCTGATGCGCTCGAAATTCTCGCCGTCGTCGGGGCCGAAGATGCCGCCGGCGGCATTCTCCTGCGACATCTGGGTCCGGGCGAACTCGCGGATCGCGAGCGGCGCGGCTGAGTCGAACAGGCAGATCTGCCAGACCTCGAGCTCGTTGGGTCCCTTGGGATGCCACGAATAGAGGCCGAGCACATGGAAGCAGCCGAACTTGATCCACGACATGTTGGGGAAGATGTTGCCCTCGCCGAGCCCGTGGATCTCGGCCTGGCGTGCCGACAGATGCTCGCTTAGCCGCTGGTTATAGGCCTGGACATATTCCACCCCCTCGGGTCCGAACATCTGCGCCATCTGGAGGTCGTTCTGCAGCGCGCGGCCGGGCTTGGGGATGTCGCCCATGCCGTGGCCGTTGTCGAAATAAGCGATATAGTCGGCGACCATGTCATAGGGCGGCAGGAAGCCGATCTTGAACGCGCTGCCGTGCGTCGTCAGCACGTGATAATCGTCGCCGGCGAAGTTCTCCGAAGCGAGCTTCCAATTGGTGCTGATCCGGTATTTCATCACTGGGCCGATCACCTCGAGCCCACCCAAGGCTCCGACCAGCGGAAGATCGAGATACCACATCTGCTCGGGCGTGAGATATTGCTCGAGCGGCATAGCATCCTCGTCCCAATTGGCGAAGATCAGGCCCTTGTAGCTTGCGACATTGGGCACGCGGACGAGACCCATCGCGCTCTTGTCGAGATTGCCGTGATAGGCTTCCTTGAGCAAAGGCACCGCAAGCAGGCTGCCGTCGCGCGCATAGCCCCAGCCATGGTAGGGGCAGATGAACATCGAGGTGTTGCCGCGGTCGGTGCCGCAGACCGCCAGGCCGCGATGGCGGCAGCTGTTGAGCAGCACGTTGATCTCGCCATTCTCGCCGCGCACGACGATGACCCGGTCCTCGCCGATCGCCGAAACGAAGAAATCGCCCGGATTGCGGATCTGCGATTCATGGCCGAGGAAGCACCAGCTCTTGAGGAAGATGCGCTCGAGCTCGAGCTGGTAGACGTCGGGATCGGTGAACACCCGACCACTGACGATGCCGCGGTCGGGATCGACCAGCCCCCTGATCTCGTCTTCGCCGAGCCGTCGCGAGTCCTTCAATAGCGTCGCCATCTCACTCTCCGCATTATTTCCGGCCGAATTATACGGCCGATCTTGACGGTCCTGGTTTCAGCTTAAGCGGGCTCGTCTCCGACCGGAACCTGATATTTCAGCTCGACCGCCCGGCCCTCCTTGGCCGATTGCTCGATCGCCTGGCACAGCTCGACCGTGCCCTTGCCCCAACGGCCGTCGTGGAAGCTCGGCGTGTCGTTGAACACCGCATCATAGACCTGCATGAACTCGGCGGCACGCCCCGAATGGCCGGTGACCTCGATCTCCTCGACGCCGTCGTCGCCGTGGACGTAGAGGCCCTTCACCGACTGGCGGATGATGCCGCGGTCGCAGGCGGCGATGATCAGGCCGAAGAACGGCTGCACCGGCTCCGGGAACGGCTCGAACCCTTCGCTGACCGGCGCATAGCCCCAATGCTGGAAGGCGTTGAGATCGCTGACCCCGCCGTAGCGCAGGTCGTTCTTGAGCTTCCACAGCTCAGCCTCGGCCTCGTCGGGCGATTTTTCGGCGAGCAATTTGACCATATTGTTGCGGACGAAGCCGCACGAGCCGGGATCCTGCGCCCAGCCGCCCTCGCTCGCGCCCCAGGTGTAGCAGGTGCTGTCGAAATAGCCGCGCCAGTCGAACAAGGCGTTCGCCGCCGCGCCGCCCTCGAACTCGATATAGGCCGAATAGCCGCCCTCGACGTCGCGCAGATGGTCCCACCACATATGCGCGCGCACCGATTTGACCATTCCGCCGCCAAGGTAGCGGATGATGTCCATCTGGTGCGGACCCTGATTGTAGAGGTCGCCGTGCCACATCTGCAGCTCGCGGGTCGGCCAGGGCTGGGCGTTGAAGAAATTATAGTTGATCGCGTTGATATGGCGGAGCGGGCCGAGGCGGCCACTCGCGATCACCTCGCGCATCGCCCGGATCGGCGCGTCCATCGCGTGGCTGTGCGCCGCGATCAGCGAGACGCCGTTGTCGTCGCACGCCTTGATCATCGCGTCGACCTCGCCCGCCGACAAGGACAGCGGCTTCTCGCACAGCACGTGCTTGCCGTTGCGCGCGGCGATGATCGTATGCTCCATATGGAGCTCGTGCGGCGAGGCGATGTAGACCGCGTCGACGTTCGGGCTGCGGCACATCTCCTCGACGTCGGTGTAGACCTCCGCGTCATATTCCCTGGCGAACTGGTCGAGCGCTTCGCGGCGCAGGTCGGCGGCGGCGGTGAAGCGGATCGGCAAGGTCCTGATGTCCTGCCGTTCCCAGTTCAGCACGAGTCCCGATGCCTGACCAAGGCCGATGATGCCGATCCGCAGGATCTTGCCGTCGGCGCCATGGTCAGATCTCGCCGCCGTCTCGGTCGTAGCCATCCGTGCCTCCCGCCCCCGGGGTGTCGAGCCCCCAATTTGACATGCACTTCGATACCGAAGTAATTATCCGCCCGGGCCGGCTTTGTCCAGAATGTCTTTGGGCCGCCGGCGGTGACAGCTCCCGAGGAAGGTGATGACAGAAGAGCCCGTTCGGATCGGCGTATCCGGGCTTGGACGCGGCTTCATGCTGACCCTGCCGGGGCTGCTCCACCATCCGCGCATCCGCCTGGTCGCTGCCGCCGATCCCCGCCCGGAGGCGCGCGAGCGCTTCGCCGCCGAGTTCGGCGGCAGCGCCTATGCAGATTTCGCCGATCTCTGCGCCGACGATGCGGTCGAGCTGATCTACATCGCCTCGCCGCACGCCTTCCACGCCGCGCAGGCGATCGCGGCAGCGCAGGCCGGAAAGCATGTGCTGGTCGAGAAGCCGATGGCGCTCGACCTCGCGGAATGCCGGGCGATGGTGGCGGCATCGGAAGCCGCCGGCGTGCACATGATGGTCGGCCCGAGTCACGGCTACGACTCGCCGATCGCGCTGATCCGGAGCCTGATCGAAAGCGGCGCCTACGGCCGGGTGCGGATGATGAGCATGCTCACCTACACCGACTTCCTCCACCGACCGCGGCGATCCGAGGAGCTCGACCCCGAGCAGGGCGGCGGCGTGGTGTTCAGCCAGGCGGCGCACCAGATCGACATCGTCCGGCGGCTCGCCGGGTCGGAGCTCCGCTCGGTGTTCGCGCGGATCGGCGATTGGGATGCGGCGCGGCCGAGCGAGGGCGCGTACACCGCCTCGCTCGCCTTCGCCGACGGAGCCTTCGCGTCGCTGACCTACAGCGGCTACGGCAATTTCGACAGCGACGAGCTGTGCGGCTGGATCTCCGAGCTCGGCACGCCGAAGAAGCCCGGCGCGATCGCGGGACGGCCGCCGCTCCCCGGCCCCGGCGCCGAGGAGACCGCGCTCAAGATGAGCCGGGCCTATGGCGCGCGCGGGATCGACGCGGCCGCCGCGCCGCCGCACCACGAGCATTTCGGCCAGCTGATCGTCAGCTGCGAGCGCGCCGATTTTCGCCCCACCCCCACCGCCGTCCACGAATATGGCCCGAACGGCACCCGCATCCATCCGCTCGGCCCGCCGCGGAGCGCGCGCGCCGAAGTGCTCGACGAGGCGGTTGCGGCGGTGCGCGACGGCATTCCGCCGCTGCACGACGCACGCTGGGGCGCCGCGACGATCGCCGCCTGCGCGGCGCTGCGCCAATCCGCGCACGAGCGCCGCGAAATCGCTATCGCCCCGCTCGACCCCTAAGGATGATTCGCCAGGAAGGACGCCTATGACCCGCATAAAATTGAGCTTCGCCTGCTGGGACTATGACCGCATCCGCGCGATCGCCGACGGGCGCATCCGGCCCGAAGGGATCGATCTCAATTATATGAACCTGCCGGTCGAGGAGACCTTCTTCCGCATGCTGCGCTACGGCGAGTTCGACGTCGCCGAAATGTCGCTGTCCTCCTACACCGTGTCGCTGAGCCGCGACCCGCAGCGCTTCATCGCGCTGCCGGTGTTCATGTCGCGCTCGTTCCGCCACAATTGCATCTTCGTCTCGACCAAGAGCGGGATCGAGAAGCCGTCGGACCTCGCCGGCAAGCGGATCGGCGTCCCCGAATATCAGATGACCGCGCCGGTCTGGATCCGCGGCATCCTCGAGGACGAATATGGCGTCGACGCCTCGTCGCCCACCTATTTCACCGGCGGCGAGGAGCAGCCGGGGCGCGACGAGAAGCTCAAGCTCGACCTCCCCGACAAGATCAAGATCCAGCCGATCCCGTCCGACAAGACGCTCTCGCAGATGCTCGCCGAGGGCGAGATCGACGCGCTGCACGCACCGCGCATCCCGAGCACCTTCCACAGCCGGCCCGACGCGGTGCGGCGGCTGTTCGACGATCCGGTCAGCGAGGAGAAGGCTTATTATCGCAAGACCGGCCTGTTCCCGATCATGCACGTGATCGCGATCCGCCGCGACGTCTACGAGAGCAACCGCTGGATCGCGCGATCGCTCTACAACGCCTTCGTCGCCGCGCAGCAGATCGCCTATGAGGATCTCAAGATCGGCGCCGCGCTCAAGACGTCGCTCCCCTGGCAGGTCGCCGCGGTCGACGAGACGATCGCACTGATGGGCGAGGATTGGTGGCCCTACGGCCTCGACGCCAACCGCAAGGTGCTCGACACCTTCCTGCGCTACCACCACGATCAGGGGCTGTCACCGAAGCGGCTGGCGCCTGAGGATCTGTTCGCGCCCGAGACTTTGGAGGCGGCGAAAATCTGAGCGGTAGGGACCTCCCCTACCCTTCGCCTTCCTGCAGCTCGAGGTTGAGGTTGGCGGTCATGCGGATCAGCACCGAGAGGCAGGTCTCGAGCTCGTCGCGCGGGATGCCTTTCGAGGCGATGACGTTGATGTCGATCGCGTGCGACATCAATTGCTCCTCGAGCGCGCGGCCCTTTTCGGTCAGGCTGATGCGCAGCTTGCGGCGATCGTCGGGTTCGCGCTCACGAGTGACCAGCCCGGCCTCAACCATGTCGTTGATCAGGCTGACGGTGGTCGCCTCGGTGACGTTGGTGAGGTCGCTGAGCCGCTTCTGCGTCACGCCGTCCTCTTCCCACAACGCCCGCAGGTAATACCAGAAGCCCGATTTGAGGCCGAGCGGCGTGAGCCGCGCGTTCAGCAGGCGATCGAAGCCGCGATGGCTGGCGCGCACCTGCCGCCCGAGGCTGCGCTGCGCCGGAAGCTTGGTCGACATTTTTGCCTCAGGAACAGCCCGGATTGCCTTAGGAACAGCCTGGATGGGGCTCACGCCGCTTCCGGCCGGATCCGATGCGCCTCGAACGCAGCGAAATCGAGCGTCTTCCAGTCCATGCTCTTGGGGATCACGCCTTCGTAGGAGCGCAAGGTCACCGGCGGCGTGCGCGGCTCGGTCGCGCCGATCGGGGGGCCACCGTCGCGCACCTTCCTCGCGGCGGCGAGCATCTGCTTGCGGAACTGGATGATTGCCAAGTCGCTGGCGCCGAGCTTGTCGGCGGTGCGGTCGGCGATCCGGCCCATCGATTCCCACATCGCCATGTCCTGGGTCGGGATGCCCTTGATGCCGGTGAAATCACCGTGCTTCATCGCCTCGCGGTCCTGCATATAATTGTTGCCGGCGTTGCGCAGCTTCCGGAAGTCGGGATCAAGGTCAATGCCGGGCAGCGCCGCGCAGAAGCGGCGCCATTCGTCCTGCTCGATGCCCTTGGTCTCGTGCCAGGCAACCCAGTAGAACATGCAATTGCCGTCATCCATCGGCACTAGCATCTGCGAGAGATGATATTGGTTGTTCGGCGGGATCAGCACGGTGAACGGCGCGACGAAGATCGTCATCCGCACGTAGACCTCGCTCTCCTCGCGCACGATCGGCCGGCGCAAGGCGACGTAGCGGAAGCCGTAATCGGTCAGCTCATATTCCATCCGCGGCGCCTTATCGACCGTCGGCCGCGCCCAGGTGTCGCCGGTCGCGGTCGAGCCGCCGATGCCGTCGGCGGCGGGGATGTTGGTCGAATGGAGGCTCGAGCTATGCGCCGAATCGATCGATCCTTCGAGCACCTGCGCCCAATTGCAGGCGACGTGCATCTTGACGATGCTGATCCTGGTATCCTCGGTCGGCGCCCAGGCCGGGGTCAGGAACGGGGCGACCTCGGCCGGGTCGCCCAGCCACGCCCAGACGAAGCCGCCGGCCTCGTGCACCGGATAATGGCGGTGGCGCATGCCGACGCACATCCGCTCGGCATTGGGCTCGCACGCCATGTCGAGGACGTTGCCCTCGGTGTCGAACTTCCAGCCGTGATAGAGGCACCTGAGGCCGCCCTCTTCGTTGCGGCCGAAGAACAATGACGCGCCGCGGTGCGGGCAGGCCTCGGCGAGGACGCCGACCCGGCCTTCGCTGTCACGGAACGCGACCATATCCTCGCCGAGCAGGCGCGCGCGGACCGGCGGCCCGTCGCGCTCGGCGACCTCTTCGCTCATGCACACCGGCAGCCAATGCGCGCGCATGATCCGCCCCATCGGGGCATCGCCCTCCACCAGGCACATCAGTTCATTGTCTTCTGGGCTCACGTCGTCCTGCCTCGCTGCGGCCGCGCCACCCGAGGGCGCGCAAAATGACTTCGATATCGAAGCAATATTCGCTAGGATGCGATTTGTCCAGTAACCTCGCGTGCGCCGACGGGATGATCCGTGCTAGGATCGCGGCCATAAGCGGGCAAAAAATGGAGGTGAGGATGGCCGTTTCCGCGCTTGGCTATTTCGGCGTGAGCGTCTCCGATCTCGACGCGTGGCGTGAGTTCGGGACCAACATATTGGGGCTCGAATTGGCCGCGGACGACGCCGACGGGCTGCGGTTCCGCGCCGACGAGGCGCCGTGGCGGATCGCGGTCGAGCCGGGCGGCGCCGACGACCTCTCGTTCGCCGGCTTCGAGGCCGAGAGCGAAGCCGAGCTCGAGAGTTTGGCGACCCGCCTGCGCGCAAACGGCTTCGCGGTCGAGGAAGATCAGGCGCTCGCCAAGGAGCGCGGAGTCGGCCGCCTGCTGCGCACGAACGATCCGGACGGGCTGCGCTGCGAGCTCTATCATGGCCGCGAAGCGCGGGCGGAAAAGCCGTTCCGCTCGCCGCTCGGCGTCAGCGCGTTCGTCACCGACGGCCGCGGCATCGGCCATCTCGTGATCGCAGTTTCGGACATCGCGGCCGCGCGCCGCTTCTACGAGGAATTGCTCGGCTTCCGCCTGTCGGACTCGATCGACATGAACATCGGCCCGGTCACGTTGCGCGCGGTCTTCCTCCACTGCAATCCGCGCCACCACAGCCTCGCGCTGGTGCCGATCGACATGCCGCGCAGGCTGCACCATTTCATGGTCCAGGTCGCCGACTTCGACAATGTCGGCGAAGCGCTCGACCGGGTGAAGAAGGCGGGCATTCGCATCGCCTCGACGCTGGGCAAGCACAGCAACGATCACATGCTGTCCTTCTACATGGAGACGCCGTCCGGCTTCGAGGTCGAATATGGCTATGGCGCGCGCGAGATCGACGATTCGGTCTGGGTGCCCGAGATCTACGACACGACCAGCCTCTGGGGCCACGACCGCGGGCAGGCGCACTAGCGAAGATCCTCGCCGATACCCGGCGAGGATCTACCCCGCTTCACGCCGCCGTGAGGCCGCGCTATCGAACACGCACCACAACATCAGCCCAAAACATCAGCAGGTGAAACACGCATGGCCATTTCCCTCTACGCCGCAACCATTCCTTCCTGTCAGCAACTGCTCGGCGCCGTCGACGCTCTGCTCGACAAGGCCCAGGCCTTTTGCGCCGAAAAAGGCATCCCTGAGGAAGAGATGATCGAAGCGCGACTGATCGAGGATATGCTGCCGTTCGCCTATCAGGTCCGCGCGACCGCAACGCATTCGATCGGCGCGGTCGAGGGTATCCGCAGGGGCACATTCTCACCCGACCGCTCCCCCTGGCCCGAAAGCTTCGCTGAGCTCAAACAGCTCGTCGCCGACACGCAGAGCGCCCTCGCCGCGCTCGACCCGGCGGAGATCGACGGCTTCGAAGGCCGCCCGATGTGCTTCGAGCTGCCCGGCCTTCGCGCCGACTTCACCGCCGAGAATTTCCTCTTGTCCTTCTCGCAGCCCAATTTCTATTTCCACGCCACCACCGCCTACGACATCATGCGGATGAAGGGCGTGCAGATCGGCAAGCGCGATTTCATGGGGGTCTGGCGGACGGTCTAAGGCGGCCGTCGGCCGGTTAGTCGACCAACCAGCCGGCCGGCCAAACAGGGCGGATGCAAAAGATGCATCTGCCCCATCCTACATTGCACTCGCGCTTCACCAATCGCTCGGTCAATGGGAGGTTCGCACAACCCCCGTTGCGCTACGCGGTGGAACGGGGGCTGCGATGATCGGCTTCCTTGCCCGATCATCTGATTTTCCAATGCGCCGGTGGGCGCATCATTCCTCGGAGTCGATACATGCGAATTTTGCTTGCTTGCGCTGCCTTGCTTTCTGTTGCCCTTCCCGTCGCCGCCCAGGCCGAGACCGAAGCCTCGGCCGCAACCGCCGTCGCATCGCCCGCCTCCGAGCTGCGCGTCGGCACCGTGCTGAGCACTGCCGACGGCCGCCGCGTCGGCCGGGTCAGCCGCATCTACAAGTCGAAGGACGGCACCCCGGTTTCGGCGTCGGTCATCGTCGACGGCCGCTTCGCGATCGTCCCGATCTCGACGATCACCGCCAAGAACAAGTCGGTCGCGACGACCACGCTGACGCTCGCCGAGGTGCGCAAGCTGAAGTAATTGCCCGTTCCCGGCAAACCGGGACGACGTGAATGGCGCCCGCGACGAGAGATCGTCGCGGGCGCTTTCTTTTGGCTCAAGGCTGTAGCCGCCCGCTGCCGGGCAATCGCGCTTGTCCGCGCGCGCAAAGACCAATATTCTCGCCGCTTCCGCTTTGCGCTCGCGCGCAGCCATCGGATGCGCGCGGTGCCGAGCTCCCAATATTGAACAAGCCCCCGGTCCACGGGCGGCACGAAGAGGAGCGGATCATGCTGCAACAGGCGATCAAGCAATTTAGCGCCGATCTGGTCGTGCGCGATCAATATGATAATTTCATCGGCGGCAAATGGGTCGCGCCGGTCGAGGGCGCCTATTTCGACAACCCCTCGCCGATCACCGGCGCGCCGGTGTGCCGCAGCGCGCGCTCGACCGCGGCCGATATCGAGCTCGCGCTCGACGCCGCCCATGCCGCCAAAGACAAATGGGGCGCCACCTCCCCTGCCGAGCGCGCGCGCATCCTGAACAAGATCGCCGACCGCATGGAGGAGAAGCTCGACATCCTCGCGCTGGTCGAGACGATCGACAACGGCAAGCCAATCCGCGAGACCACGCACGCCGATCTGCCGCTGGCGATCGACCATTTCCGCTACTTCGCCGGCTGCATCCGCGCGCAGGAAGGCTCGATCGCGGAGATCGACCGCGACACGGTCGCCTACCATTTCCACGAGCCATTGGGCGTCGTCGGCCAGATCATCCCGTGGAACTTCCCGATCCTGATGGCGACGTGGAAGCTCGCGCCGGCGCTCGCCGCCGGCAATTGCGTGGTCCTGAAGCCGGCCGAGCAGACGCCGATGTCGATCATGGTGCTGGTCGAGATGATCGCCGACCTGCTGCCGCCGGGCGTGATCAACGTCGTCACCGGCTTCGGGCTGGAGGCCGGCGCGCCGCTCGCCAGGAGCAAGCGGATCGCCAAGATCGCGTTCACCGGCGAGACCTCGACCGGGCGGCTGATCATGCAATATGCCACCGAGAACCTCATCCCAGTGACGCTCGAGCTTGGCGGCAAATCGCCCAACATCTTCTTCGCCGACGTGATGGCCGAGGACGACGAGTTTCTCGACAAGGCCCTCGAGGGTCTGGCGATGTTCGCGTTGAACCAGGGCGAGGTCTGCACCTGCCCCAGCCGCGCCCTGGTCCAGGAAAGCATCTACGACCGCTTCATCGAGAAAGCCGTCGCTCGGGTGCGCAAGATCAAGCAGGGCAATCCGCTCGAAGCCGATACGATGCTCGGCGCGCAAGCGAGCAACGAGCAGCTCGAGAAGATCCTCTCCTACATCGCCATCGGCGAGGGCGAAGGCGCCAAGGTGCTGACCGGCGGCAAACGCGCTCAGCTCGGCGGCGATCTCGCCGAGGGCTATTATGTCGAGCCGACCATCCTCCACGGCCACAACAAGATGCGCGTCTTCCAGGAGGAGATTTTCGGGCCGGTGCTGGCGGTGACGACGTTCAAGGACGATGCCGAGGCGCTCGAGCTCGCCAACGACACCTTGTACGGCCTCGGCGCCGGCGTCTGGACCCGCGACGGAACGCGCGCCTACCGGATGGGCCGCAATATCCACGCCGGGCGGGTCTGGACCAATTGCTACCACGCCTATCCGGCGCATGCCGCGTTCGGCGGCTACAAGCAGTCGGGCATCGGCCGCGAGAACCACAAGATGATGCTCGACCATTATCAGCAGACCAAGAATCTGCTGGTCAGCTACAGCCCGAAAGCATTGGGCTTCTTCTGAGCGGCGGCGTCGCCAGCACGCAGGTCGCCCTCTCCAAAATGCGAAAGGCCGCCCGGAAGGGCGGCCTTTCCATTGTCAGCCAACCAAGGCTGGTCAGACGATGAAGCTCCGGGCGTTGGAGGCCGTGCCCATGCTGACTGCCGTGATCGGCATATGACAATGAGACATCAAACCACCTCCTTTCGATTGTTGAACGATAGCGAGGATGTGGGGATGCGGGCGGCTCGGTACAACCACTAAGTTCATGGATTCCCTGAACTAATCTTTATGTCGCCGGCAGGCCCGGCGCGCTCTCGCCCGGGCCACCGAGCTTTTTCGAGCGAGCCCCCTCGACCAGGAACAAGCCCCTCCACCGCTTCGCGGTCCCCCTCCCCTAGAAAACTGGGGGAGGAATGATTGGGGCTTCCGGCGCCTATTCCTCCCCCGGCTTTCCGGGGGAGGGGGACCACCCGCAGGGTGGTGGAGGGGCTCCTCGCGACCCCGCTTACGACAGGAACAAGCCCCTCCACCGCTTCGCGGTCCCCCTCCCCTCGAAATCGAGGAGAGGAATGATTGGGGCTTCAGTTCGCGGCCCAGTCCTTGATCAGGCGATTGGAGGGCAACGTCTTGTCGAGCACCTTGCGTGCGGCTTCGGCGCCGAGGACGGGGAGGTTGGTGCCGTCGAGCAGGCCGACCTGGACCAGCACCGAGGCCTGATCCCAATAGATATGCTCGTTGTAGAGCTTGTCGCCGCGGAAACGCACCACCGCGAGCATCGCCACTTCGACCTTCTTGCCGGTCGGCGCGATGCCCGGGAGGATCCAGTCGATCTCGACGTCGTGGGTGAACGAGAAGATGAACTCGTCGACCAGCCGGTCGACCCCGACCGTGCGCGAGACCGGGGTCAAGGTCGCGTCGAGCGGCATGTGGGCGATGAAGAAGTCGCGGTAGAAGCGCAGCAGATCGTCGTGGCCGACGCCGCCGGTCATCGTCGGGATATGGTTGACATAGGGCTGGGGCACCATCGTCTTGATGGTCGCCTCGGCGTCGCGCACCGCGAACTCGAGCGCGGTATGCTGCTCCCACAGCGCCTCGAGATCGTAATGCGGGCCGATCGCGCGGCGGAACAAGGTCAGCGAGCGCGTGTGCGCGATCGCCGTGGCGCTCGGATTATATTCCGGCCGGCCGGGCGCGGCGAAGGCATGGTCGCAGCCGGGATAGACGTAGCATTGGATATTGGGCTTGGCGGCGAGCGCCTGCTCGACCTTGATCCGCTCCTCGGGAGGCAGCATGCGATCCTGCTCGGCGAAGTGGAGGACCACCGGGCACTCGATCCGCGCCGCTTCCTCGAGCCTGCCCTGGAGGCCGACGGCGTAATAACCCACCGCGCAATCGACATCGGTGCGCGCCGCGGCAAGATAGGACAAGGTGCCGCCAAGGCAGAAGCCGAGCGCGCCGACCCCTCCCCGGCATTCGGGACGCGCGCGTAGAGCCTGCAGCGCAAGCCGGCTGTCCTCGACGGCCTGGTCGACGTCGAAGCGGTTGAAATAGCCGAGAGCGGTTTCGATCTCCGGCGGGCTGTAGCCGAGCTCGATGCCCGGCTCGATGCGCCAGAACAGGTCGGGCGCGAGCACGACATAACCTTCCTCGGCATAGAGATCGGCGACGTCGCGCATGCTCTGATTGATCCCGAAAATCTCCTGCAGCAGCAGGATGCCGGGGCCGGAGCCGGACGCCGGCAAGGCCAGATAGCCCTTGAAGTCGCTGCCTGAGATGTCGATCCACTCACCCATGCCCTGTCCTCCGGCTTGCGCGCCATCGACGAGGATCTCGTCGATCGGCGCCGCATAGGACTAACCAACCTCATCGGAGACGCCAAGCTTAGTCTCATGCAAATAAATCTGGCGTCGCAGCTTCACGCCCGCAGATCTTGATCGCTTCAGGCTGATTGAGCCTGAAGCGGGAATCAAGATCTGACTATATGAAGAGAGCCTGATTCACGCTCTCGGCAGAAGCGCGCGAAGCGCTTCCACCTCAAACGATCAGGCTCTAGAGCAGCCGCTCCGATGACCGCCGAGATCGACCCCTTCCACGCCATTGCGATCAGCCGCCTCGCGCACCGCCTCGCGGCGGAGGGCCGCTCGATCATCCACATGGAGTTCGGCCAACCCTCGACCGGCGCGCCGCGCGCGGCGATCGCCGCGGCGCACAGGATCCTCGACGAGGATGCGATGGGCTATTGGGAAAGCCCTTCGCTCAAGGCCCGGATCGCCCGCCATTATGACGAGGCCTATGGCGTCGCCGTCGATCCCGAGCAGGTGCTGCTCACCTGCGGCGCTTCGCCGGGGCTGGTGCTCGCCTTGCTGTGCGCCTTCGCACCAGGCGCGCGGGTCGCACTCGCGCGGCCGGGCTACGTCGCCTATCGCAATACGCTCAAGGCGCTGCACATGGTCCCGATCGAGCTCGCCTGCGGCGACGCCGAGCGCTTCCAGGTGACGGCGGCGCAACTCGCGGCGATCGACCCGCCGCCCGATGGGCTGATCCTGGCGAGCCCGGCCAATCCCACCGGCACGGTGGTCACCGACGAGGAAATGGCGGCGATTGCCGAAGTCTGCGCTGAGCGCGGCATTCGCATTATTTCCGACGAGATCTACCACAGCCTGACCTATGGCGCCGCGGCACGCTCGATCCTCGAGCATGACGGACAGGCGATCGTCGTCAACAGCTTCTCGAAATATTACAGCATGGCGGGCTGGCGGCTGGGCTGGATCGTGGTGCCGCCAGAGCTCGTCGCTGCGGCGCGTGCGCGCATGGGCAATCTTTTCCTGATGCCACCATCGCTGTCGCAGCATGCCGGGCTGGTCGCGATGGACAGCCGCGACGAGCTCGAGGGCCATCTCGACACCTATCGCGCCAACCGCGCCTTGCTGCTCGACGCGCTGCCGCGGATGGGGCTGCAGCGCATCGCCCCGCCGGACGGCGCCTTCTACATCTATGCCGACATCGGCCATCTCACCAACGACAGCCTCGCTTTCTGCCAACGGCTGCTCGAGGACACGGGCGTCGCCACCGCGCCGGGAGTGGATTTCGATCCGGTCGACGGGCACCGCTTCATGCGCTTCAGCTTCGCGGTCTCGACCGATCGGGTGGCGGATGCGGTGGGGCGGATGGCGCCCTGGTTCGAAGCGCGGCACGCCGAGAATCGCTGACCGGCGATCGGCCGGACGCTTTGCCCGAGCCAAGCTCCGTCGGCTCCTTTATGGTCTGAGGGATGAGAGGAGCCTGCCATGCCCAATGCCATCATCGTCGCCGGCTACGGCCCCGGAATCTCGCACTCGATGGCACGGCGCTTCGGGCGCGAAGGCTATGAGGTCGCGCTCGTCGGGCGCAACGCCGAGCGGACCGGCGCCGGCGCCGCCAAGCTCGCTGAGGAAGGCATCACCGCCAGATCCTATAGCTGCGATCTCGGCAACCAGGCGGCGACGCGGGCCATGGTGCGGCAGGTACAAGCGGATATCGGCCCGGTCGAGGTGCTGCACTGGAACCCCTATTCGACCGCCGCCGGGGACCTGACGACCGCGTCCCCGGACGAGCTTCATACGACGTTCGACGTGGCGGTGACGGGGCTGATGACAGCGGTCCAGACGGCGCTCCCCGACCTCGAAAGCACAGGCGGCGCGGTGCTCGTCACCAGCGGCAGCTTTGCGACCGACGACCCCCGGATCAACGAGATGGCGGCCCGGATCGACTATATGGGCTTCGCGGTGAGCAAGGCCGCCCAATATAAAGCGGTAAACGTCCTCCATTATCGGCTCGCGCCGGCGGGCATTTTCGTCGGGCAAATCGTCGTGCTCGGGACGGTCCAGCGAAGCGCCGCCGACCAGGGCAACGCGACGGTCGACCCGGACGCGGTCGCGGACCGCTTCTGGCAGCTCTTCAACGAGAGGGACGCGATCTCGGTACCGTTCGGCGGCTAAACTGGGTTGTCGGGTTCACGCCGACCTGAAAAAGCTTCTCGACACGATCCGGGCTCGAACCGTTATGAGGCGATATGCGCCGTCTGTTCTTCTTCAGCGGAGGGATGATGAGCCTCGGGCTCGGGACGGCCGGCGTGTTCCTCCCGCTGCTCCCGACCGTGCCCTTCGTGCTGCTGGCTGCTTTCTGCTTCGCCAGGAGCAGCCCCAGGATCGAGCTCTGGCTGTTGCGGCACAAGCATTTCGGCCCGCACATCCACGCCTGGCGTGAATCCCGCGCCATCAGCCGCTCCGGCAAACGCGCCGCCTGGATCGCATTTGCGGTCAGCGCGACGGCCGGCGTGATCGCCCTCCCCGCCTGGTGGAACTTGATCCCATTGGCGGTCGCGATCGTCGGAAGCTGGTGGATCGCCAGCTTGCCAACCGTGGCTGTGGCTGAAAACGAACGGCTATAGAGCGGGATGCGAATCCAATCGATCGCATCCCGCCCTGGTTTAGAGGATCGTCAGGCGGCCAGTTGCTCCAGCGCCTCGCTCGCCTCGATCCATGAAGCCTCGGCCGCGGCCAGCTGCCTTTGCACTTCGGCCCGCTTTTTCATCAGCTCGGTGGTGGTGAGATCGGCCAGCTCCTTCGGCGCCGCCGAGGGATCGAAGGTCGCGCGGTCGATCGCGCTGCGCAGCGCCGTCAGCTTGGCCATCTCCGCTTCCGCCGCCTTGGCGCGGGTGCGCAGCGCCTGGCCCTTCTCGCGCGCCGCCGCGGCCGCGCGCCGCTCGTCCTTGCGGTTGGTCTTGGGCGCGCGCTTGGCCGCGCCGGAATCCTTGGCGAGCACGAAATTGGTATAATCCTCGATGCTGCCGTCGAACTCGCGCGCGGTGCCGTCGTCGACCAGCACCAGCCGGTCGGCGATCAGCTCCAGCATGTGGCGGTCGTGGCTGACCACCACCACCGCGCCCGAATAGCCGTTCAGCGCCTGCACCAGCGCCTCGCGCGCGTCTACGTCGAGGTGGTTGGTCGGCTCGTCGAGGATCAGCAGGTGCGGCGCCTCACGGGTGATCAGCGCCAGCGCCAGCCGCGCCCGCTCGCCGCCCGAAAGCTTGCGCACCTCGGTCAGCGCCTTGTCGCCGGAAAAGCCGAAGCGGCCGAGCTGCGAGCGCACCGCCGCCGGCGTCATGCCCTTCATCAGCCGCGCCATATGCTGGAGCGGCGTGTCGGAGCCGTCGAGCTCGTCGACCTGATATTGGGTGAAATAGCCGACCTTGAGCTTCTGGCTGCGAGTCACCTCGCCTTCCATCGGCGCGAGCTGGGCGGCGAGCAGGCGCGCCAATGTCGTCTTGCCGTTGCCGTTGCGGCCGAGCAAAGCGATCCGGTCGTCGGGGTCGAGCCGCAGGTTGAGGCGGCTCAGGATCGGCGTCTCGCCATAGCCGACCGACGCCATGTCGAGCGTGACCAGCGGCGGGCGCAGCTCTTGCGGATTGGGGAAGCCGAACGACAGCGACGGATCGTCGACCATCTCGGCAATCGGCTGCATCCGCGCGAGCGCCTTCTGGCGCGACTGCGCCTGCTTGGCGGTGGAGGCGCGCGCCGAGTTGCGCGCGATATAGTCCTTGAGCTTCTCGCGCTCGGCCATCTGCTTCTCGCGCGCCGAGGCGAGCTGCGCCTGGCGTTCCGCGCGCTGCCGCTCGAACGCATCGTAGCCGCCGGGATAGAGCGTCAGCTTGCCGCGTTCGAGCGCAAGGATATGGTCGACGACATTGTTGAGGAAGTCGCGCTCGTGGCTGACCACCAGGATCGTCGCGCGGTAGCTCTTGAGGAAATCCTCGAGCCACAGCACCGCCTCGAGGTCGAGGTGGTTCGAGGGCTCGTCGAGCAGCAGCAGGTCCGGCGCCGAAAACAGCAAGGCGGCGAGCGCAACCCGCATCCGCCAACCGCCCGAGAAGCTG
>NZ_JAKFCG010000110.1:0-2998 GCF_036677245.1 Sphingomonas sp. | reverse complement strand
GCATGATGTTCATGTCCACCTTCTTCCCCCTCATCTGACCCGACGCTCAGCCGGGGCGCGGCGACGCGCCGAGATGATTTGACGGAGCCGCGGGGCGGTCTCCGAACGGAGAAGAACGAACATGCCGAACATAAACCGGACCGGCCTCGGCGAGGCTCGGGTCGAAGACTTCATCGAACGCGGCTATCTCAGGCTGGACGGTGCCTTCAGCACCGATCTCGCCGCCGACATCCGCGGCATCCTCTGGAAGGCCATGGGCCTGTCGCCGGACGACCCCGACGGCTGGACGAAACCGGTCATCCGCCTTCCCTTCATGACCGCGCCGCCCTTCGTGGCGGCCGCGAACACCCCGGTCCTGCAAGCGGCCTATGACGAACTCGTCGGCGCCGGCCGCTGGATCGCGCCGACGGGTCTGGGGACCTTTCCCGTCCGCTTCCCCTCGCTGGACGATCCCGGCGACGCCGGCTGGCACGTCGACATGAGCTTCGGCACCGACGATCCGGACTTCATGCAATGGCGCGTCAATGTCAGGAGCCGCGACCGGGCGCTGCTGATGCTCTTCCTGTTCTCGGAGGTCGCGGAGGAGGATGGTCCGACGAGGATCCGGGTCGGTTCGCATCGCGATATCGCGCGGCAGCTCCTGGCGCGCGGCGAGGAGGGTTTGACGCTTGGCGAACTCGCCGCCGACGGTTTCGCGTCGACGGCGCATTGCGACGAGGTGCTGGCGACGGGCGAGGCGGGCACGGTCTATCTCTGCCATCCGTTCCTGGTGCATTCGGCACAGCCGAACCGCGTCGGCCGGCCCCGCTTCATGGCACAGCCGCCGCTCTTGCCCAGGGCCGATTTCGACCCGGCGCCGCCGCCGTCACCGGTGCAGCTGGCGATCAGGCGGGCCTGCGGCCTTTGAACCATGGCCGCCCGGGGCCCTGTCCTCGGGCGGCTACAGCCCCTTCGGCAGATAGCGCCAGGTCAGCCAGCCGCAGACCGCGAGGAACAGGCCGAGCGTCGCAAACACCCCGCCGAGGCCGGTGAAGGCCAGCACGACCGAATAGACAAGCGGCGGCAGGAGTTCCGACAGGTCGAGATAGGTGCGGTAGACCGCCGACATCTGCGGCCGCTCATGCACGCGCACCGCGCGCATGAAGACGGTGGAGCCAAGCGCATCCAGCGAGATGACGAAGAACGCCGTCAGAAGCAGGCAGCCGCCGGCCGCGAGCGGTGCGACCTCGCCGAACGCCGCGGCCGCGAACAAAGTCAGCGAGGCCGCGGCGAAAGCGAAGGCCATTGTCGCCCGCGCCCCGAAGCGCCTGCCCGCCTTGCCCCAGAGCAGCGCGAAGAACAGCAGCGCATTGCCGGCGGAAACCAGCAGGCCGCCGGCGAGGCTGCCCTGCCCGGTCGCCACCATCAGGATCGGCCCGTAGACGAAGAATGTCGTCCAGAAGCAGGAGCGGCCGAAGGCGATCAGCCAGGCGAGCCTGAGCCGCGGCTGCGCGACGAACCGGCCGATATTGGCGAGCGGGTTGGATGGCCGCGTCACGCCCGGCCGGATCGCCTTGTCGTCGCTCAGTCGGAAATACCAGAACAGGGCGAGCAGGATCGCGCAGAAGACGACGACGATGCCATGCGCCGCCCAGAGGCCGAAATGGCTGTAGAGCAGGACGCCGATCGTCGGGCCGCCGGTCCAGGCGAAGGTCGAGAATGCCATGCGCAGCGATTCCGCCTCGATGAACTTGGTCTTGGCGATGTGGTCCATGATGTAGAGGTTGAGCGTGATCGACAGCGCGCTGGCGCCCATCACGCGGAACAGCATGCCGAGAAGCTGCCCGGTGAGCGTATCGGTCAGGAAAGCCGCTGCACCGAGCGCCAGCGACACCACGCCGGCCGTATAGACCCAGCGGCGGGCGAAGCGGATGATCAGCATCGGCATGAACAGCGTCACGGACAGCCCGGTCAGCGCCACCAGCGTATAGAGCAGCGACACCGCCTGCTTGTCGTTCAGCAGTTCGTAGGCCTGGATCGGAATGACGCTCGACACCGACGCGCGGGCAAAGGATTCCACCGCGTAGAGCAGCGCGAAGGTGCGCGCGCCGGGTGTCCTGACGGCGGGAAGCCAGATCGGGTGTTGGACCTGCGTCGCCATGGAGCCGCACCGGGAATCGCTATTGATGCTCGCAAGGCCGGGCCTGTCGCATTGTCGCGAAACCGACCTGGGGGAAGGGAATTGCGAAGCCAGCCAGTGCACGAGATGGGCCAGAGATCGCTGTGAATGCGGCGGAGGCGCTTGCGCTGGAGGCCGGGGCGCAATAACTTCCATACAAGTTTGAGCGGGCCTCCAGCGGCCCCGGACGGACGGAGCCAGCGTGAACAGTAAGATAGCAAGGACCCTGCGGCTCGGCGCCGAGGACAATGTCCTCATCGCGGTCGAGCGGATCGAGCCCGGCGAGACGGTGGCCGAGGGCATCGTCGCGCGCGCGCGCATCCCCTTCGGCCACAAGATGGCGAGCCGGCCGATCGGTTCGGGAGAGCCGGTGCGCAAGTTCGGCCAGATCATCGGCTTCGCCAGCCAGCCGATCGAGCCGGGCGACTGGGTGCACGAGCACAATGTCGGCCTGCACGATTTCGAGCGCGACTACCAGTTCTGCGCCGATGCGAGGCCGGAAAACGTGCTGCCGGTCGAGGAACAGGCGACGTTCCAGGGTTTCCGCCGCGCCAACGGTCGCGCCGGCACGCGCAACTATCTCGGCATTCTGACCAGCGTGAACTGTTCGGCCTCGGTCGCGCGCTTCATGGCCGAAGCCGCGACGCGCTCCGGCCTGCTCGACGATTTTCCCAATGTCGACGGCGTCGTCTCGTTCACCCACGGCACCGGCTGCGGCATGGCCGGCTCCGGCGAGGGCTTCGACATCCTGCAGCGCACGCAATGGGGCTATGCCGGCAACCCGAACCTCGGCGCGGTGCTGCTCGTCGGCCTCGGCTGCGAGGTGTTCCAGATCGGCCG
>NZ_JAKFCG010000109.1:0-3573 GCF_036677245.1 Sphingomonas sp. | reverse complement strand
CCAGTATTTGTTGCCGGTGATCTCCCATTCGTCGCCGACCTTCCTGGCGCGGCAGGAGATGTTGGCGACGTCGGAGCCGGCATCGGGCTCGGAGAGCGAGAAGGCGCCGAGGAACTCGCCGCGGGCCATGCGCGGGAGATAGACCTTCTTCTGCTCCGGCGTCATGGCCTTGAGCGAACCGATCAGCGCGTTGCCGCGCGCGATCAGCGACGCGACGCTCATCCAGCCGCGCGCCAGTTCTTCCGCCACGAGGCAGTATTCGAACGCGCCGAGGCCGAGGCCGCCATATTCCTCGGGGATCAGGATGCCGAAATAGCCGAGCTCGGCCATTTCCTCCATCAGCTCGCGCGGGATCTCGCCCTTGACCGGATCGAGCCTGTCGGCGGTCGGCCGCACGCGATCGCGCGTGAACACCCGCGCCGATTCCTGGATCATGCGGCGTTCTTCGGTCAGTTCGGTCATAGCGGCGATTCCTCGGGCGGCAATTGTCCCTGGCCGAGCGAGCGTCCGCCGTCGACGATGAGAACCTGCCCCGTGATGTAGCGGTTTTCGGGTGAGGCGAGGAAGGATACCGCGCGGGCGATGTCCTCCGGCTGGCCGATGCGGCCGAGCAGTTGCAGCGACAGCATCACCTTCTGCCGTTCGGGCGTCATGTAGCGCAGCATCTCGGTGTCGACGACGCCCGGCGCGACCGCGTTGACGCGGATGTCGCGCGGCGACAGGTCGATCGCCATGGCGCGGGTGAGGCCGACGACGGCGGTCTTGGAGGCCACGTAGTGCGCCATCTGCGGCGCGCCGGCGAAGGAGCGAGAGGCGATGTTGACGATGCGCCCGCCGTTCTTCATCCGCCGCGCGCCTTCCTGCGCGACGACGAAGGTGCCGATCGCGTTGATCTCGAAGGCTTCGCGGAAATGGTCCTCGGTCAGCTCCTCGAAGAGATGGGTGCCGGTGATCGCGGCATTGTTCACGATCACCTCGACCGGCGCATACTTGTCCATGATCGCCGAGATCGCGGCGCGGTCGCGGATGTCGCACACCTCGGAATCGATGCGGGCGCCTGCCGCGCGCAGCGCGTCGGCGACGTCGTGCACGGCGTCGAGCCGGTCCAGCGCGACCACGTGATAGCCCTCGAGGGCGAGCTTCTCGACGATGCCCTTGCCGATGCCGCGCGCGGCTCCGGTGACGATGGCGGTTCCGAGTTCGCCGGTCATTGTGTGCGTCCCGAGAGTTTCATGATGTTCGCGATGCCGTCGGGGCCGCCCATGCCGAGGAGGGCCCCGCGAAGCGTGCGGCTTGGCGCACCGAGCACCGGTTCGACAAGAGCGTCGAACTTCGCCTCGAGCTTGCGGCCCTGGCGGGCGAGGTCGCTGTCGGCGACGCCGGCGTCGTGGCTGGCGGTGAATCGCCGGCCGTCGGCAGTCGTAATGGCGACGTCGGCCTTTGCCTCCGGATAACCGTCGACGAACTCGATCGACGCCATGTCGCGCAGGCGCACAAGTTCCGGCTCGCGCGTCAGGTCGTCGGTATAGGTGGCGATGCCGGACGTATCTCGCCCCGCCAGCGCCATCGCGACGGTCAGGCGCAGCGAGAATTTTGCCTCAAGCCCGGTCTCGGGGCGCGCCAGGTTGCACACGCGGTCGGTCACCGGCGGAACGCGAATCTCGATGGACCGGATGGCGTTGGACGACGCCGCGCTCTTCTCGCGCAGCGCCTTGCCCGCCTCGATGGCGCCATGTGTCAGATAGCAGGCCGCGTGATACTTGAAGAGGTTGTTGGCGATGTGATGGTCGAGCGGCGCGTCCCTCATCGCCTCTTCCGGGTTGAAGTCGGCGCTCTGCGTCGCGGCCAGGCCCTGCGCGCATTCGAGCGCGTCGGGTCGGCTGGTGAAGCCGCGCGCGGCAAGCCGCGCCGCGAGCAGTCCGTTCTGCGCCGCCATGCCGGCATGCAGAGGTTTGCACATCGTGCCGAACATCGATTTCAGGCCGGACGCCTTGGTCGCGGCGATGCCGTAGGCGATCGCGCTCGTCTCGGCATCCAGCTTCAGAAGATGCGCGCAGGCAGCGGCGGCGCCGACGCTTCCGACCGTCGAGGTTGCATGGAAGCCGTGGTTGTAATGCCCCGGGCTCATCAGGGCGCCGGTGCGGCAGACGACCTCGTATCCTGCGACGAAGGCGGCCAGCACGTCGTCCTGCGTCGCGCCCGTTTCTTCGGCGAGCGCCAGCAGGCCCGGCAGGATCGCAACCGTCGGATGGCCGAGGATCGCCATGTTGACGTCGTCGAAGTCGAGCGCGTGCGAGGCGGTGCCGTTGATCAGCGCCACGTTCATTGCCGAGGTGCGTCCGGGCTGGCCGACAAGCGAAGCGGCGGGCCGCGCGCCGTCCGACAACAGTTCCTCGGAGAGAATCTGCACGGCCGGTTCGGCGGCGCCCGGGATCGTTACCGCGAACCAGTCGAGGATGCACTGGCGCGCGACCGTGACGGCCGCCGTTGGCAGATCTTCGATGTGGATCGCCGAGGCGCGCGCGGCGAGCCAGCGGGTGACGGGCGGGCGCTCGGTCGTCATCTCAACCGGCCTTCGGCTCGGCGGCGCCGTAGAGCTGGCGCAGCGTGACCTTGTTGATCTTGCCGCTCGGCAGGCGCGGCAGGTCGTCGACGAAGACCACCGATTTCGGCTTCTTGTAGCTGGCGATCTGCGACTTCGTGTGCTCGATCAGTTCGACCTCGCTGACGGTGTGGCCGGGATTGAGCACGGTGATCGCCCGCACCGTCTCGCCCCAATAGTCGTCCTTCACGCCGATCACCGCCACGTCCATGACGGCCGGGTGGCTCGCCACCGCTTCCTCGACCTCGCGTGAATAGATGTTCTCGCCGCCCGAGATGATCATGTCCTTCTTGCGGTCGACCAGATAGAGGAAGCCCTGCGGGTCGAGATAACCGACGTCGCCGGTGTGGTACCAGCCTTCCTTGAGCGCCGCGATGGTGGCGGCGGAATTGTTCCAATAGCCGAGCATATGCGTTGCCGTGCGCGTCAGGATTTCGCCTGGTTCTCCAGCCGGCAGTTCCCGTCCTTCCTCGTCGACGATCCTGATGTCGACATTGGGCGCCGCCTGCCCGATCGAGCCGAGGCGCTTGATGTCTTCCGGCGTCCCATCAGGCCTGTGCTGGCGCTTGTGCAGCGTCGTGCCGCCGCCTTCGGTCATGCCGTAGAGCTGGAGGAAAACCGGTCCGAGCAGCTTCAGCCCGCGCTTGAGCAGCGGCACGGGCATCGGTGCGGCCGAGTAGCAGATCGTGTGCAAGGACTTCAGATCCCGCTCCTCTATCCCAGGCACATTGAGCATCGCCTGCACCATTGTGGGGGCCATGTGCGTCATCGTCACGCGCTCGCGCTCGATGGTCTCGACGATCTCCGCCGGCTTGAAGTCGTGGTGGAGCACGACGCTACCGCCGCGGATGTGGACGCCGAGCTGCAGGAAGCGCGCGCCGACATGGAAGACCGGCATCATGAGCTGGAGCCTGTCGGAGACGATCAGGCCCAGTTCGGTCGCCATCAGGATGGCAATGGCGATCTCGCCG
>NZ_JAKFCG010000108.1:0-17782 GCF_036677245.1 Sphingomonas sp. | reverse complement strand
ATCGCCGAGATGGGATCGGCCTTCCTTTGCGCCGCGCTCGGCATCGTGCCGACCGTTCGTCACGCCGATTATCTGGCATCATGGCTCGACGTGCTGCGCGAGGACAATCGCGCGATCTTTCGCGCGGCCAGTCAGGCGAGCAAGGCCGCCGATTGGCTGCTTGCCCGCTACGCCGAGACGCAGGACGAAGGGAGGGAAGCGGCATGATTACGCTCCCCCATGCGATCCTTTCGGCGCTGCGCGCGAATGCGCGCGCCAGCCGCCTCCACGAGCAGCGCGACGAACGGTTCGACCCGTTCCCGGTGGTCAAATTCTTCAATCCGGTCGGCGCGGCGACGTGGATCGCCACCGAGCTTTACGACGATGGAGACACGCTGTTCGGCCTCGCCGACTTGGGGTTCGGATGCCCGGAAATGGGCGTGTTCTCGCTTACCGAGATTGCGGGCGTCCGCTTGCCCTTCGGCCTGTTCATCGAGCGCGACGAGCATTTCGAGCCGCTGGCCCCGCTTTCGCTATGGTCCGATACCGCGCGGCGCATGGGTGCAATCGTTCTGGCCGAAGCCGAACTTCGCCGCATCACCGATAGCCGGAACGGCAACGAGCTTCCGCCGCCTCTTGATGATCGAGGGGCCGGATGACGCGCGGCGCGTTTCGCCGCATTGAGTGCCGGTCCCGCCCATCCAGCAAGACAAACGGGACCGGCGCTCCAGAAGGAGCAGACCAATGAAACTCGACTTTATCGACCATAGCAAGCTGGTTCCGTCCAAGGTGAACATGCGGCACGGACCCAAGCCCCCGGACGTGGGCGACATTCTGCCCTCGATCCGCAAGCGCGGTGTCATCGTGCCGCTGATCGTGCGCCCGCAGGCGGGCAACGATAATGGCGTCCACGAAATCGTCGCCGGGCGGCGGCGCTGGACGGCGAACGCCATCGCGCTTGTCGAGGGCATCGACCACGGCCCGCTTCCCGTCGCCATCCTCGACGCCGGGGACGACGCCGACGCCATCGAGGCATCGCTTCTCGAGAACACCCGGCTCGATCCCGACGAGGTGACGCGATGGGAAACCTTCGCACGGCTGGTCAAGGAGGGCCGCGACATTGCGGATATCTCCGCGACGTTCGGCATTCCCGAGCTTGGCGTGAAGCGTATCCTAGCGCTCGGCAACCTGCTTCCGCGCATCCGCGATCTTTACCGCAAGGAGAAGATCAACGCGGCGACCGTCCGGCATCTGACGCTGGCGAGCAAGCAGCAGCAGAAGGCATGGCTGGCGCTCTACGACGATGACGACGCCTATTGCCCGACCGGCCAGCAATTGAAGGCATGGCTGTTCGGCGGGCAGTCGATCAAGGTCGAACATGCCCTGTTCGACGTCGATGCGAGCGGCCTTGCGATCGTCGCCGATCTGTTCGGCGAAGACCGCTATTTTGCAGATGCCGACGCGTTCTGGACCGCGCAGAACGCCGTAATCGACGCGCGCAAGGAGGACTATCTGGATGCCGGATGGTTCGACGTGGTGATCGTCCCGCCCGGCGAATATTTCTACCGCTATGAGTTCGCCAAGGCACCCAAGCGCAAGGGCGGGCGCGTGTATATAGATGTGCGCGAAAGCGGCGAGGTCGAGGTCCACGAAGGCTATGTGACGAGCAAGGAGGCCAAGCGGCTCGAACGCGGCGAGGCAATCGAAACCGGCCCCAAAGTGCCGCGCCCCGAAGTGACGAGCACGATGCAGACCTATATCAACCTGCACCGTCATGCCGCTGTCCGCGCCTCGCTGACCCGTCATCCCAAGGTCGCGCTGCGCTTGATGGTCGCCCATGTCATCGTCGGGTCGCCACTGTGGACGGTCAAGCCCGAGCCGCAGACCGCGCGCAACGACGATGTGCGCGAAAGCGTCGAAACTTGCCGCGCGGAAACCGACTTCGACGCGAAGCGCCGCGCCGTATTGGACCTTCTCGGCTTCTCGCCCGAGGAACCGACCGTCACAGGCGGCAACGGCGACGACTTCGGACTGGTCGGCGTGTTCCTGCGCTTGCTCGACGTGCCCGACCGCGCCGTAATGGACGTGATCGTCATCGTCATGGGCGAAACGCTCGCCAGCGGCAGCGCCGCCATCGAGGCGGTCGGCGGCGAGATCGGCGTCGATATGGCCCGCTACTGGCAGGCCGACGACGCCTTTTTCGAGTGTGTCCGCGACAAGGAGGTGCTGACCCGCATCGTCGCCGAGGTGGCGGGCGAACCTGTCGCCGCCGCCAATGCGAAGGAACCGGGCAAGGTCTTGAAGCGCATCGTCCGCGACCATCTGGAGGGTGCGAACGGGCGGCCCAAGGTCGAGGGTTGGGTGCCGAAATGGATGGCGTTCCCGCCCGCTACCTATACGGCGCGCGGCGGCGTCGGCACCGTCGCGGCTCATGCCAAGGTGCTCGCGGCGCGCCCCGACCGCGAGCCGGAACCGACCGGCCCCGGCGCGGTGATTGCGCTTCCGGCCCCTGCCAAGGCCGAGCCGCAGGAACAGCCCGAGCGCGAAGCCGCATGAAACTGGACGGGCGGCGGCGCACCCGCCGCCCGTTCCGTCCCCCATAAAATCGCCGCGCCGCTCGGCCGCAAGCGGCCCTCGCGGCGCGGATTTCAGACAGGAGACTTGTCATGGCCGACCGTGTTTCGGCATCCATCACCATCGGCGGGACGCTCCCCGCCAGCCAGCTTCCCGCCTTCGCCGAGGCCATCGCGAACGAAGGGCTGTCCACCGAATGGGACGGCGAACCCTTCGCGCTCGGCGATCTGCCCGAGGGCGAGCCCTTGGCGCTCATGGCGCACGAGGTCGCCTGGGGGCGGTTCGAGGGACTCGAAGCCTTCTGCATCGCGCATGGGCTTTTCTTCGCGCGCTGGTCGGGCGCCTATGCCTGCCAGTGGGGTGCGGAACGCACCGTGTTCACCGGCAGCGGCGAACCGCAAAGCTACGCTGCCGACGAGGACGACTATATCCTCATGGGGCGCTGCACCGCCGAGCGATTGGGCAGCTATGCGGCGATCATCGCGCATTTCGATGCGGCCGACTTCGCGGTGCCCCCGCTTGTCATCACGCCCGAACGGGAGGAGGCGAGCAATGGCTGACATCTGGATTCAGGGCAGCTTCGCCTTTCGCTGCACCGCCGCCGAGTGCGCGCTGATCGAGGAAGTCGCAAACGCTGGCTACGCGCTAGCGAATGACGACGCGCCCGATCCGCCGAGCGCGGCGCTGCTCGCAGCCTTTCCGCCGGACGATGCGAACGCGCGGTGGAGCGGGTTTCGCGAGGCGTTCAACGATCCCGAATTTCCCACCATCGGAGCCGATTTCATCGCTGAAACCTGCCCCGACGATCCATCCGCGCGGATCGTGTGTTTCGCCAGCATGGACGATTTCGATGCCGCTGCCATCGCGGTGGTGATCCAGCGATGTTGCCCCGAAACGCTCGCCAAGGGGCCGATCGGCTTTGAATGGGCCATGACCTGTTCCAAGCCCCGCATCGGGGAGTTCGGTGGCGGCTGGTGCGCGATTTTCGCAGACCGCATCGAGATCGACGCGACCAACGAGGCGCTGTCGCGCGCGCTCGCGGGCGACGGCAACTAGCCCAAATCGCGCCGCACTGCGCGCTCGCGTGCCGAAAACCCCTGCCGCCTGACCTACCGGGCGGTGCGGCGGATCACCGTCCGGGCGCTTCCGCATAACGTGCATTCGTCCTTCTGCCGCTCGAATCCGCGCGTGCCGCCGAGCGCGCAGGTGACGACATTGGCCTGTGCGGTAACCGACAGGTTGAGCCGGTCAGTCACGCAGGCATCGCACACCGCCGCGCCGTCCAGCCGCACGATCAGCCGTTCGATCTGCCCCGCAATCGTCGTTCCTTCGTTCATCGCCGTGAGGCTATAGCCGCGGCCTCGTGGCCGCGAAAGCAATCATGGCTTCCCGGAAAGACGCCGGACTGGGCTTCCTGTCCGCGCGCGCATCTCGTCCTTTCGTGTCTCACCAACCCGTCGCCGGCTCCTTGGGCGCATGACCTGGGACGGCCGCGCGCCTCGCGAAACCATCGCGCGGAACTGATTTCCCCGCGCCGCTTTGGCGGCGCTCCTCGCGGCCGCTTCGCTCCAAATCAGCCCCGCGCTTCCGGTCCTCCGCTTCGCTTCGGCCTGCGGTTCGCAGCGCGCTCAAGGGCCGTCCCTTCGGTCCGCCCATCGCCCGGCATCGGGTCGGGCGAATGTGCAAGGAGACGAGAAATGCCCTCAATCGGTCATGTCCAGCGCCAGAACGACGGTTCGTTCCGGGGCGCCTTGAAGACGCTTTCGGTCAATGCCGAGATCGCCATCATCCCCAACCGCAGTAAGACCGGGGACCAGCCCGACTACCGCGTGCTGTCGAACGGCGTCGAACTGGGCGGCGGCTGGATCCGCACCGGCGAGGTGAGCCAGCGCGAATATGTCCGCCTCGCCATGTCGGCCCCCGAACTTGGCGGCCGCACCCTCTACGCCAATCTCGGCCGCGCCGCCGGGCAGGACGACGACGACGCGTTCGCCGTTATCTGGAACCCCGGCGACTGAGCCGGATCGGCCCCGCGCCGGTCACCCGGCGCGGGGCTTTCCTCATGCCTTGAGGGCTTGGCGTGGGCCTTTTCCTGCACCGGAACGCGCTTGCGGGCCTGCAGAGAGGAAGAAATCCGCTCAGCAAGCACCGAGTATCCGGCGGCGAACGGACCGCCTCAACCATCGACGGTTCCCCCAATTTTCACGCCACCTGCGTTCCGCTTCGCTCCACTCCGGCGACGAGAAAATCGGCTCCCCCGTCGCCCGCTTCGCGGCCGCTGCGCGGTGGTTGACCCCGCCCGCTCCCCGCCGGGCGATGGCTCATCTTTCGCTTGTATCAGGAGGATGAGATGTCGGTTGAACAACAGATCGAGGAGCTTCGCGCGGAGCTTTCATGGTGCGATGACGCGGGAGAACGGCGGCAGATCGAAGCCGAATTAAGGGCCGCTGAGAAGAGGCTGAAGCGGTGCAATCGGGCGCTGCGTCAGGCCGAACAGGCAGGCTGGCAATAAGGCGATGCGCTGTTGAAGGGGCAGGTTCGCGGGAGTGGTGCCGCATGGCGCCGCTCCCCTTTTTTGATCGGGAAGGCGGGAAGGCAAAGCGGGCGTCTGGGGCGGCAGGTGGCAGTCGGGCTCGATGGCAAGATAGAGGCAAAATCTCGCGATTTTGTAAGTGTTTGTCTGCACATCGTTTTTTGAAGGCTTTTGCGAGACTCGCCCTTTGAGTGCGAGACAGGGTTACCAGGAGTGGCGGTTTTCTGGGCTTTTCCGATCCCAATCGCGAGACTCCTTGCGCTCTGGCGAGGACGCGCCATTCTTATCGGCGGGGAGCGTCATTCCGGCATGGAAGGACGCCGCTATGCGCGATGATGAGTTCGAACCGCAGCTGGGCCGGATGCGCGGCCGGGGCAAGGAGCAGCGCTACCTGAGCCGCGTCGTGAAAGCGGCAAAGCGGGCCGGCATGAAAACGGGCAGGCGCGGCCGTTTCGACGGCAGCCGGATCGGGCGCGGCGCGAGTGTTGCGCGGGTGCTCAGATCGCGCGACCGATTGGGCGCGTTCCGGTCGCGCCGCGTGATCGTCAAGATACGGCCTGTCGGCCTTGGCGGGAAAGGCATGGGCGGTGCGAAGGCGCACCTTCGCTATATTCAGCGCGACGGCGTGACCCGTGAGGGCGAGGCTGGTGCGCTCTACTCGCCCGACAGCGACGTCGCCGATGGCAAGGCGTTCCTCGAACGGTGTGACGGCGACCGCCGCCAGTTCCGGTTCATCGTGTCGGCCGAGGACGCCGACCAGTATCCCGACTTGAAGCCGTTCGTGCGCCGGCTGATGACGCAGATGGAGCAGGATCTTGGGACAAAGCTCGATTGGGTGGCGGTCGACCATTTCAATACCGGCCATCCGCACACGCATATCGTGGTGCGCGGCGTAAACGATCGGGGTGAGAATCTGCTGATCGCGCGCGAGTATATCTCGCACGGGAGCCGGCAGCGGGCGATCGAGATCGTCAACCTCGACCTGGGGCCGCGCACCGACCTTGAAATCGAAGAGCGGCTTCGCAGCGATACGGGTGCCGAGCGGCTGACCGCGATCGACAGACGGCTGATCCGCGACATGGATACCGCGCGGCTGGTCAGCGCGAGCGATGGCGATCCCTTCCAGCAATCGCTTCGCGTCGGTCGCCTGCAGAAACTCGGGCGCATGGGACTCGCCTCGCATGTCGGCAACGGCACCTGGCGGCTTGAGCCCGACCTTGCGAACACACTGCGCCAGATCGGCGAGCGCGGCGACATCATCCGCACCATGCAGCGCGAGCTGACCGCGCGGAAGCTCGATCGTGCTGCGGTCGATCGCGTCATCTACGACCCGGTCGCGAAGGAGGCGACGCCGATCATCGGCCGCGTCGTGATGCGCGGGCTCGCCGACGAACATGAAGACCGTCATTATCTGCTGGTCGACGGCATCGACGGGCGCACCCATTATGCCGAGATCGGCAAGGGCGAGCTGGTCGACACGATCCCCGAAAATGCCATCGTCCGGATCGCGCCACGCGAGGGCGGCATTCGCGCCGTCGATCGGACGATCGACGAGATCGCGGCGGCGAACGGCGGGCGCTATTCGATCGACGCCCATCTGAAGCACGATCCGACCGCCAGCGAACGCTTCGCCGAAACGCATGTCCGGCGGCTTGAAGCGATGCGAAAAATCTCGGGCGTCGTCGAGCGCGAGCCCGACGGAAGCTGGATCATCGCGCCGGACCATCTCGCCAGGGTCGAGAGGTTCGAAGCCATGCAGTTCCGCGACCACCCCGTTGCCATTGAAACCCTGTCGGCGATCCCGCTCGACAAATTACCGGGAACCGATGCCGCGACCTGGCTCGATCGCGAGCTGGTCGCCGAAGCGCCGGTGCCAGTGCGCGATGCTGGGTTCGGGCACGAGGTTCGTTCAGCGCAGGCGATGCGACGGCAATGGCTGATCACCGAACAGCTTGCAGACGAACAGGATGGGCAGACGGTCTATCGGCGAGGGATGCTCGCCGCGCTCCAGCGGCGAGAATTGCTGCGTGTCGCCCGCCAGCTCTCCGACAAGTTAGGCGTTCCGTTCGCCGAGGCCAGAGAGGGGGAGGCTGTTCAAGGCAGGCTCGTGCGCGCAGTCGAGATGACGAGTGGTCGCCATGCGCTCATCGAACGGTCGCGCGATTTCACGCTGGTGCCGTGGCGCTCTGTTCTCGATCGCCATGTCGGTAAATCGGTCTCGGGCATCATGCGCGACGGCGGGATCAACTGGACACTCGGGCGGCAGCGCAGCGGGCCGAGCGTCTCCTGATCCGGAGGATTCGGGCTTTCTATTTTCATGAAATTATGTTTTCATGGATTCATGAAAAATATCGCAGCGCAAACCGATGTCGGCGACGAGCATCTTCAGGTGCAGATTCCTGCCGTTACGAAACGCGATCTCGGTCAACGGTCGCTCGATTCCCGCGAGCCGATCCGGATGATCGTACTGCGGGCACTTGAAGCCTATGGCGTGAGCGTCCCCGCAGACGCGATATCGGATCGCCGGAAGGGCAGGCGATGAGCGAGGATTTCGAAGCTCTCACTGTTGCGGATTATGCGAAGCAGGCCGCGCGGACTGATCAACGCAGCGGTGGCCGCGCACTGGGCTTCTCGATGCTTGGCCTTTTCGGCGAAGTCGGCAGCTTGCTCAGTGAGGCCAAGAAAAAGCAGCGCGACGATGCCTCCTACCTGGGTTACGCTCACGCCGTCGCGGAAGAGCTTGGTGACGTCCTTTGGTATCTGGCGGCGATCGCACGGCGCAGCCGCATGGCGCTCAGCGACATCGCTGCCGCCGCGGCGACAAACGGCGGACAATGGCAGACGGGCGGCAACGAAACGCTCAGTTTCCATGCGCTGCAGCCGCAGCACATTCCGCTTGCCAAGGCACCGATGCCGCAGTTCGAGCATAGCCTGCTCGCGCTGGCAGGCGACGTTGGGCTGCTCATCAACGATTTCCAGGCGGGCGGTCTTGCGAAGGACCGCGAAGCACTCGCGGGCCGGCTGGTCGCGGTCATGCGCCGGTTGATCCAGGCGGCAAACGAATCCGGTGTTACCATCGAGGCTGCCGCCGTGAAGAATCTTCACAAGATCTTCGATCGCTGGCCGCGCGAGCGCATCTATCCGGCGCCGACCGATGCGGCGCTCGACCCAGAAGAGCAATTGCCGCGGCGGATGGCGATCGACGTCTATGAACGCACCGTTCGCGGGCAGACATTCGTGTATCAACGCTCAAGCGGTGTGTATGTCGGCGACCGGCTCACCGACAACGCGCTCGAACCCGACGACTATCGTTTCCACGATGTCTTTCACTACGCTTATGTCGCGGTGCTTGGCTGGTCGCCAGTGCTGCGTGCGCTGCTCCGTCTCAAGCGCAAGAGCGATCCGAAACTCGACGACGCCGAAGACGGTGCTCGGGCGATTCTCATCGAAGAGGGCATAACTTCCTGGATTTTCGGACAAGCGCAGCAACTCCGGTACTTTGAAAACGTGAAGCGCGGTGGCCTTCCGCTGGACATGCTGAAGCATGTCCGCCAGTTCGTCGCCGGCTACGAATCAGAACGCTGTCCGCTGTGGCTTTGGGAGGAAGCGATCCTCCAGGGCTATACGGCTTTCCGCTTCCTTCAGGAGCATCGGCGCGGCCGCGTCCTGATCGACTTCGCCAATCGCCGCCTGCGTATCAAGGAATTGCCGTCATGACCCCGAAATCCTTTGTGTCCACCCTGGCGGCGACCGAACTTCCCTCAGTGTTCAATCCCTGGCGCGATCGCTGCACGGTCCATGACCGCAGCGACGCCGCCGCCCGGCGCCGCGACAATCTCGAAATGCTGCTCACCGCGGCGCTTGATCATCGCGTCGAAACGATCTGGATCGCGCGTGATCTCGGCTATCGCGGGGGGCGGCGTACGGGCGTACCGCTGACCGACGAAATTCACCTCGGACATGCCGGCACGCTGATGGGCGGCATCGCATTTGAACGTGCGACGCAGGGACCCGCCGTGGCGGAGCGCACCGCGGCGATCGTCTGGCGTGTGCTAGAGCGGATCGGTCAGCCTGTCATGCTCTGGAACGTTTTCCCGTTCCATCCCCATGAAGCGGATGATCCGATGTCGAACCGATGCCACACGCGAAGCGAGCGCGAGGCGACCTGGCCGATATTGCAAGCCCTCGTGTCAATGATCCGGCCCCGCCAGATCGTCGCGATCGGGCGCGACGCTCACCTGGCGCTGGACGGTCTCGACATTCCGACCACCGCGGTCCGCCATCCGAGCTACGGCGGGCAGCGCGAGTTCATCGAGGGCATGTTCAGCCTGTACGGTGTCGCGGATGACAACGATGAGCCGCTAGAACTGCCGTTGGGCGCGCCTCACGCCGCAGCACGGAGATGTGCGCTCGCCTGATCGCAGCGTTCAAAGAGTTGCTTAAGATCGCCGCGGTTCCAGTTGGCGGTGTCGACCGTGGCGTTGGTCGAGACGATCGTGAGCGGACCCAGCGCGACCCCGCCTTCCTTGGCGATGAATTCGAGCAGACGGCCGAGGCCGATCAGATTGCCGAGCAGTTTTTCGATATAGTAGTGATTGCGGTAGAGCGCGGTCATGCCGAGGCGACGATCGTCGCCCTTGCCGATCAGCTTGAGACTGGCAAAGCTCAGGCACTGACCGCCGTAGGGCGAGTCATTCACGTCGCGGGCGGGGTCGAAGATCAGCAGTTCGAATTTGTTGAGCGCTCGGACGTTCGGGTTGCGCAGGCGCTCGACGATGCCCCAGATTTGATTGATTGGCTGGCCGTCGGCGCGGGGCAATTCCATCATCCGTTCGAAATAATAGCCCGACCAAGCGCCCGACCTCCGGACCTTCGGCAGCACGTTGTCGCGAAACCGGTCGAAGAATTGCGGCGCGCCGTAGCGCCTGTACAGCGCTGCCGGAAAAATCGTGTTGGCGACCGTCTCGATGGGCTTCTTGCCATGGCCCGAAAGGAAGGCATCGACTTCCGCCACGACGGGATCGGCGAGTGTTGCGCGCGCAGTCGGCTCGGCCACGGAGATGACGACATTCTGCGCCTGGTGTCCGGTGGCGAGGTCGACGAGCCGGACCGCCTCGCGCCAGCCAGCAACGCAGTCAGGCTGCGGCGGTATGGGAAGATACATCGACTTCCTCCGTCAAATTTGCCGTGGCGAAAAGGCGCGGCGCTAGAAAGCGCTCAGTAAGCCAGGCGTGGCCTTCCAAGCCCCAACCTGGTCCCCAGCTGTTGCGGATGAGAATGGCCGGGGTGCCGTCCACGGTTCCATGCCCGACCGCGACGACCGCGTGCCGTTGCGCTGGCTCGGGGAGTTCGTCGTTCGCCGGATCGACGACGCCATCACCGCGCGGCTGGAAGAAAGACCGTGACAGCATCGTCAGCATGAGCACCGGCGTGTCACGATCCAGCGCGGCAAGGATGGATGACAGGTCGGTTCCATCCCTCTGTCCGTTGCGGCCATAGAGCGGGCCAACGGTCGCCGGCGGCGTCCACAGTCGATGATCGGCTGGAACCGCTGCCAGATACGGCCAGCCTTTCTCGTCGGGTTGGCCATCGAGCC
This sequence comes from Sphingomonas sp., assembly GCF_036677245.1. Taxonomy (GTDB): domain Bacteria; phylum Pseudomonadota; class Alphaproteobacteria; order Sphingomonadales; family Sphingomonadaceae; genus Allosphingosinicella. The sequence goes on along the minus strand of NZ_JAKFCG010000108.1, from coordinate 7,100 downwards.
GTAGCGCGTCCAGCATTGTGGATAGCAGTGCGCCGCTCGTCGGCGGTCTGCCCGCCCGTTTCTGCGCGGCATAAAAGGCGAATTCACACGACAGCGGTGCCCAGCCGTCGCGAAGCCCGGCGTGGGTGTCGCTCGCGGCGAATGCGAGGCATGTCGGCCGCGCGCCTTGATCGCGCGCAGGCCCGAACAGCGGCCGAAGGTCACGGACGATATCGATCATGGGGCGTCAGGCGGCCTCGAGCAGGTGCCGCCGTTCGGCGCGCGACAGGCCCGTCTGTTCCGGGCCGGTGAGGTCGAAATCGAGCGTCAGGCTGGTGAGGGCCGGCGCAGGCTGCCACGGCCGCCGCTCGTCGAGCGACATGCGGCCGCGCCGCGGCGCATCGGGCGCCGCGGTGACACGGCGGACAACGGGACCACCGATGCCATCGCCGTCGATTGCCTCACGCTCGTCTCGAACGACGGCGAAGCCGCTGGCGATCAGTTGGTCGAGATCCCAGAGATACCCACCGCCGCTATGTTCTTCGAGCTGCAGCACGAAAAGATCATTGCGACTGCCATCGATCCGCGAGCCGGCATCGCGCTCGGTCAGCAGCCAGACGTCGCCGCGATAGTTGTCGGGCCGATAGTCCTTGAGGAGATCGACCTTCAGGCTGCGCGGCTGCGTCCGGAGCAGGTCGGTCATCACCGATGGCGAAATCAGATTGTAGCGAACCAGGGTGCGGCACGTCGCCTCATAGCTGGCGCCGATCCGCAGCGAGAGCTGATAGACGACATTGGGGCGCCGGAAATGATCGATCTGCCATCCTTGTCGCGCGCTGTGCGCGAGCACCAGCCATTTCGGCATCATGAAGGCGATCGCAAAGGCGTCGGCTTCGGTTTCCTCGAAGTTGTTTCCCGGTTCGGGCGACATCGGCATCCGGCGCAGGATGCTCTCATCGTCGAGGCTCGGCTCGTGTCGCATCGAAAAATGCCCGAGTTCGTGCGCGGCCGTGAAGCGCTGGATGCTCATCGGTCGTTCCGTCGTGACGAGAACGCCAGGAGCAGGTGCGCTGAGATAGGCGCCGAGCAGGCCTTTCAGAGGACGAAGCAGCAAGGGTAGACCCACGGCATGGATCGCGCCGAAGACATCGACGCTGCCGCCTTGGGTCTCGATCAGTGCGCGCGTATCGAGTTCGCGATGCAGGCGGCCCGCTGCCATCGTACCAGCGCGAACCGCGCTCGCATAATCCGACGCCATCGATCAGCTCCGTTCGCCGCCAGACCGCGAGCGGAGATATTCGGCAAACCGGCTCAGCTCGGCCCGGTCCTCAGTCGACAAGGCCGCAACGCGTCGCGCCAGATGGGCGACATCGGCGGGAAGGCTCGCGGAGGCCTCGTCTTCGCCGGTAAAATAGGCCACCGACTGGCGGTAAAGACGGGCAAGCCGCGTCAGTTCGATCGCTTCAACGCGGCGCTGGCCATTCTCGATATCGGTAAGCGCGGTCCGGGGAATCTTGAGATAGGCAGCAACTTCTTCCTGCTTGAGGCCGAGATATTTCCGTGCTTCGCGCAGACGGTCGCCCAAGCGCCGCCGCTCCTGCTCGTCGCCTTCCTGGCGGAGTGCGAGATTGGTCATGGCTTCGACCCTTTCTTCTTAACCCAGACGCGTTCGATCTTAGGGAGGAGGTCGTCAATCGCCTTCTCGATCGAATTGTAGCCGCCGGTGCGGACGATGCTGTCGCGAAGCTCGATGTCGAGGACCTGCTCCACCGCGCAAAGCGTGTCGACCACGGACAAGGAGTCGAGTGGCACGGGCGCCTGGATGATCTTCGGGTTTTCCGGAGGCAGGGCAATTCCGCGCACCTGTGCCTCAGCCCTGGCCACTTGCAGCAGTTCGTCGACCAACGCCCTAATGGCGTCGGCTTTGGGAAACGCGGTTGCCGCGGGCTGCGGAGGAGCGATTGTCGCCATGCATGCCTCGCACGATTTCACTACATTAAATGCGATATAATGTCTGATAATCCGACACGCAAGCCCGAATTTGCAGCTCGGATTTTTGCAGGGTGTAGCGGGTCATCGGCGGTGCGGTGTGGTGGTCAGTGCCACCTCGAGGGACAACGACAGGGCAGAATCATCAACTCGGGTCATAGCTCGATCAAAAGAACAGAGCTGGAATATTGAGTCAGTCGCCGACGAGTGATCTCCTTCGGTCACCCACCAGCCCCCAGCGGCTCCGTTCATTTCGGGCGGCCCATAGCCGAGTCTTGAAGCCGCGCCCCGACCGCATCCGGCGGTATGGGCGGGAGCTTCAACGTGACCCCGACCAAATTGCTCATCGGCCAGATCCTTGTCGTGTTCGCAATCGTGATCGCGGGCCTCTGGGCGGCGACCCAATGGGCGGCGGCGATGCTCGCCTACCAGCCCGAACTTGGTCCGGCCTGGTTCATGGCTGGAAGCACGCCGGTCTATCGTCCCTGGGCGCTCTTCCCCTGGTGGTATCACTACGATGCCTATGCGCCGCATGTTTTCGACAAGGCCGGCGCGCTCGCCGGCGCGAGCGGTTTCATCGGCTGCGGCGCGGCGATCGCAGGCTCGCTCTGGCGCGCGCGGCAGTCGCGTCACGTCACCACCTATGGTTCGGCGCGCTGGGCCAGGCCGAACGAGATCGAGCGGGCCGGCCTTTACGGTGATGCCGGCGTATTCCTGGGCCGCTCGCGCGGCCGCTATCTCCGGCATGACGGCCCCGAACATATCATGGCGTTCGCGCCAACCCGTTCGGGCAAGGGCGTCGGGCTGGTCATACCGACACTGCTTGGCTGGACCGGCAGCGCCGTGGTTCACGACATCAAGGGCGAGAACTGGCAGCTCACCGCCGGCTGGCGCGCGCGCTTCTCCCACGTCCTGCTGTTCAATCCGACCGATCCCGCTTCCGCCAAATACAACCCGCTGCTGGAGGTCCGGCGCGGCGAGCATGAGGTCCGCGACGTCCAGAACATCGCCGACATCCTGGTCGATCCCGAAGGCGCGCTCGAACGGCGCAACCACTGGGAGAAAACCTCCCATTCGCTCCTGGTCGGCGCGATCCTCCACGTCCTTTATGCGGAGGAAGAAAAGACGCTCGCACGGGTAGCCACATTCCTGTCGGACCCGCAGCGGCCGTTCACCGCCACGCTCCGGCGGATGATGACCACCAATCACCTCGGCACGAAGGATGCGCCGCAGATCCATCCCGTCGTCGCCTCGGCGGCGCGCGAGGTGCTCAACAAGAGCGAGAACGAGCGCAGCGGCGTCCTCTCCACCGCAATGTCGTTTCTCGGGCTCTATCGCGACCCGACCGTCGCCGCGGTGACATCGCGCTGCGACTGGCGGATCGCCGATCTCGTCGAGGCCGGCCATCCGGTCTCGCTCTACCTTGTCATCCCGCCATCGGACATCAGCCGCACCAAGCCGCTGGTGCGGTTGGTGCTCAACCAGATCGGCCGCCGCCTCACCGAAAAGCTCGATGCCGATCCCGCCAGGGCGGGCAAGCACAAGCTCCTGATGATGCTCGACGAGTTCCCGGCATTGGGGCGGCTCGACTTCTTCGAGACCAGTCTTGCCTTTCTCGCGGGCTATGGAGTGCGCGCCTTCCTGATCGCGCAGTCCTTGAACCAGATCGAGAAGGCTTATGGCGAGCACAACTCGATCCTCGACAACTGCCATGTCCGCGTCGCGTTTGCGACCAACGACGAGCGCACGGCGCGGCGGATTTCGGACGCGCTCGGCATCGCCACCGAACAGCGCGCGATGCGCAACTATGCCGGCCACCGGCTCGCGCCCTGGCTGGCGCACGTCATGGTCAGCCGGCAGGAGACCGCCCGGCCACTCCTGACCACCGGCGAGGTGATGCAGCTCCCGCCCAAGGATGAGCTTGTCCTTGTCTCCGGCATGGCCCCGATCCGCGCGAGGAAGCTGCGCTATTACGAGGACCGCAATTTCCGCGAGCGGATCGCACCGCCGCCGCAGCCCGCGCCCGGAGACTATCCCGACCGGCCGCAGGCACGCCCCAACGACTGGAGCGGACTGGTCCGCGCGCCCGATACCCGGCTCGGCAAGCCCGATGACGATGCGAAGGCGGATGAGGACGGCGGCTTGCAACAGCAGCGCCACCCCGGCCTCGGCGAAGAACCCGCCAAAAAACCCGAGCCGCCAAAGCAGCTCGACCTGCTCGGCCTGGACAGCGACGACACCGACACGATCGCCGACAAGCACGCGATGGACCGCGCCGGCGCCACCGGCACGCTGATCCGCGCTCACGCGATCAATCAGGGTCGCAGCGCCGACATGCTGCCGGACTTCTGACAATGGCCGCGATCAAACCCAACCGCGTCCGCTACCAGCTCTTCCTGCCCGAAGATCTGAGCCACCGCTTCGAGGCGCTGGCGAGCCAGCCCGGCGCGTCCAAATCGGCGATCCTCACCGACGCGCTCACCGCCTGGCTCAACCGGCAGGCGGCGAGCGAGCTGGAGAACAAGTTCAGCCAGCGGCTCGATCGCATGTCGCTCGCGCTGGGGCGTGTCGAGCGTGACGGGCATGTGCTGCTCGAGAGCCTGGCGCTGTTCATCCGCTATGAACTGATGGTGCAGGCCCCTTTGGCCGAAGCCGACGAAGCGGCGCGTGCGATCGGCCGAGACCGCTTCGAGGCGTTCATTGCCCGCGTCGGCGAAGCGCTCGCCAGCGGCCAGCGCACGCTTGCTGCCTCCGCGAAAGACAATGGAGGTGGGCGATGAGCGACACGCTTTTCGGCTCCGATAATTCCGCAGGGCGTCGGCGCGCGATGCTGCGCACCGCGATGGGGCCGACCATCGCCGCAGCGCTGGCCGATCCGGTGGTCATCGAGATCATGGTGAACCCGGACGGCGTGTTGCGCCTTGATCGACTCGGCGAAGGCCGGATCGATACCGGCACCAAATATGAGCCCGCGCAGGTCGAGCGGATCATCCGCCTGGTTGCCAGCCACGCACGGACAGAGGTTCATGGCAATGCGCCGATCGTGTCAGCCGAGCTGCCACCGCACGGCGAAGGCGCGGGCGAGCGGTTCGAGGGTATCCTGCCGCCGGTCAGCCTCGCGCCGTGCTTCTCGATCCGCAAGCCCGCGGCGCGCATCTACACTTTGCTCGACTATGTGCGGGACGGCATCATGCCCGCCGACACGGCGCGACTGCTGTCGATGGCCGTGGTCGAGCGCAAGAACATCCTGGTCGCGGGTGGCACCAGTTCGGGCAAGACGACGCTTGCCAACGCGCTGCTCGCCGAGATGGCGCACCTCGACGAACGCGTCATCATCATTGAAGACACGCGTGAGTTGCAATGCGCCGCGCCCGACGTGGTGGGGCTGCGCACGCGTACGATTGGCACTGCCGGAGCCGGCGGCGTCACGATGGCTGATCTTGTCCGCTCGACATTGCGGCTCCGCCCCGATCGCATCGTCGTTGGCGAGGTGCGCGGGCGCGAAGCGCTCGACATGCTCAAAGCCTGGAACACCGGGCATCCGGGCGGCATCGCAACCGTCCACGCCAATTCGGCAGTGTCGGCGCTCTACCGGCTCGAGCAGCTCGTGCAGGAAAGCGTCGTCACCGTTCCGCGCCGGCTGATCGCCGACGCCATCGACATGATCGTGTTCATCGCCGGGCGCGGCCTCGCGCGCCGCGTCGACACGATCGCGCGCGTCGCCGGCCTCGATCCCGACGGCGGCTACGCCGTCCTCGACCTTACTCCCGACCACGCCCTCGAACCCCAAGGAGAATGACCATGCGCTTGTCCCGTATTCCTGCCCGTATTCCCGATCGTCGGAGCATCTTCCTCACCGGCGCCGCCATCGGCCTCGGGCTTGCGCTCGCCGCCACCGCGCAGGCCGCCGGCTCGGGCATGCCGTGGGAGGAACCGCTCCAGCAGGTGCTGGAGTCGGTCCAGGGTCCGGTCGCCAAGATCGTCGCGGTGATCATCATCATCGTCACCGGTTTGACGCTGGCGTTCGGCGAGACAGCAGGCGGGTTCCGCCGCCTCATCCAGATCATCTTCGGCCTGTCGATTGCGTTCGCGGCGTCGAGCTTCTTCCTCAGCTTCTTCAGCTTCGGCGGTGGAGCGCTCATCTCGTGATCGCCTCCGGCAGTCATATCGAGGGTTTCGAGGCGCCGATGCACCGCGCGCTCGCCGAGCCGATCCTGCTCGGCGGCGCGCCGCGCGCGGTCGCCATCGCCAACGGCACGCTCGCCGGGGCCATTGGGCTAGGCCTCCGCCTCTGGATCGCCGGTCTCGTCATCTGGGCGATCGGCCACTTCGCCGCCGTCTGGGCCGCGAAACGCGACGCGCAATTCGTCGACGTGGTTCGCCGGCACCTGCGCTACCCCGCTCATTTCGGCTGCTGAGAGGTTTTTGCCATGATGAACCTCGCCGAATACCGCAGGAAGAGCGCCAGCCTTGCCGACTATCTGCCTTGGGCAGCACTGGTTGCGCCGGGGGTGGTGCTCAACAAGGATGGCAGTTTCCAAAGGACGGCGCGCTTTCGCGGCCCCGATCTGGATTCCGCCACGCCGGCTGAACTGGTCGGCACGACGGCGCGGCTGAACAGTGCGCTGCGTCGTCTCGGCTCTGGCTGGGCGATCTTCGTCGAAGCCCAGCGCAATCCAGCCACCGACTATCCCGACAGCCAGTTCCCGGACACCGCGTCAGCACTGCTCGACCTCGAGCGGTGCAAGCAGTTCGAGGGTGAGGCCGATCAGGGATCGCTCCAGTGGGGCGATCGCCGCCCGAGCGGGGACTTGTTCGAGAGCAGCTATTTCCTCACCTTGGTCTGGCTGCCGCCAGCCGAAGAAGTGTCACGGATGGAGAGCTGGCTCTACGAAGGCCGGGAGAAGAGCGGCATCGATCCGTGGGAACTCCTGAAGAGTTTTGTCGACCGCACCGATCGGGTGCTCAACCTGGTCGCGGGTTTTGTCCCGGAAGCCAACTGGCTCGATGACGGCGAGACGCTCACTTATCTGCACTCCTGCGTTTCCAACAATCGCCAGCGCGTTCGCGTGCCGGAAACGCCGATGCATCTCGATGCACTGCTGGTGGATCAGCCGCTCGCCGGTGGGCTG
>NZ_JAKFCG010000107.1:0-3006 GCF_036677245.1 Sphingomonas sp. | reverse complement strand
CCGGCGCCGGCTTGCATCGCCGGCGGCAATTGCGCCAGGAGTTCCGCCGCCGCCTTGAAATCGTGGCGGCCAACCGCCGCCTCGAGCCGCGAGACAATCGCTTCCGGCGTGTCGCCCGGCACTTCGCCGACCGGACGGAGGGCGAGGAGGCCCTTCATCCACTCAAGCGCATCCTCGCCCATGTCGCCGCTGCTGACAGCCGCGCGGCCAGCCAGCACGTTCGGCACCTCGGCGGTGAACCGCGCCACCACCGCATCAGGGCGCGGCAGGCCCTCGGTCGCCGCCGCCTCGATTTCGCCCGGCACCGCCAGATCCGGCAGCAGCGCCTTCAGCCCCGCAAGTTCGGCCGCGAACGGCCGGCCGTTGCCAATGGCGCTTTCGAGCCCCGACACCACCAGCGGCAAGCGCACCGCCGGACCGATATCGGCCCCCCCGATTGTCTGATTCTGCGTCGAGATCGCCGTCTGCGTCGCCGCAACCTCGTCCTTGAGGCTGGTGATCGCGCTGTCCGTTGTGCCGACCCGTTGGTCGAGTGCTGTCAGCTGCGTGCGCAGCTCCGCAATTCCAGCTTCGATCGTGCTGATGGTCTGCGCCAGCGCCGTCGCGTCGGCGGAGGAGGCACCGGCGCCGATGGCGGTCACCCGGTCCTCGAGACTCTTCAGCTGTGTTTCGAGCGGCGTGAGGTCGACCGGCGCCGCCGCTGCCGGCAGTGCGGCAATCGACTGGCGTACTTCGTTCAAGCCGCCATCGAGCTGCGCGATCGTCGCGTCGAGGCTGACCTGGGTGCGCTTGGATTGCTCTTCGATTGCCGCGAGCCGCGTCTCGATCTCGCCGAGGCTGGTATCCGTCGCGTCGAGCCTCGCCGCCGGATCGGCGATCACCGGCCGCTGGTCGGGCAGCGGCAGCCAGTTGCCGAGCCCGTAAACCAACCCCGCGCCGAGCAGCCCGCCGGCCACCGTCGCGATCGAGATGGCGCTCCACGGCATTGCCAGCCGCGCCTGCGGACGAGGCGGTGGCGGTGGCGCGGGACGCGCCGGCTCCTCGGTAATCTCGGGGGTCGCCTCGGCTGCGACTTCTTCGGTGGCCTCGGCCGCCTTGCCGCGCGCCGTCATCGCGGCAGCCGGCTTCTCGGCCTCCCGCGCCTTCAGCTCGATGACCGGCGGCTTGACGGGCCCCGACTTGCGTTCAGCCATGCGGCAATTCCTTGCTTGTTCCGGTCATCATGGGTTTTGGTCGCGCGCAAACGACAAGGCAAGTCCCATCATCGCCTCTTCGCTGGGATGGTCGGCGAGCCCGACCCGCACGAAATGGGCATCGAGCAGCGGTGCGGCAACCGCCTCCGACAGGCAAAGCACGCCGAACCGCGCGCGCATCGTCTTATCCAGCCCGCGCTCGACCAGCCGCACGAAGGTCTGCGCCGTGCGTTTCGAGTAGAACAAGGCCGCCTCGATGTCGCCGCTGTTCAGCTGCTCGACGAGGCCGTCCGGCAGGGTCACCACCGGGTTCATCGCGTAGACTTCCGCGGTAATCACCATCCGCCCGAACGGCGCCAGCGATTTGCCGAGATCGGCCGACATGTCGCGCGCCGCCGGGTAAAAGATCGGCCCCGCCAACGGCGCATGCACCAGCAATTCGGCGAGGTTCGAGAAGGCGCCCTGCGCGCTGGTCACCTCGGCAAAGCCGAGATCGCGCGCCATCGCGGCGGTGCGGTCCCCCACGGCGTAGAGCGGCAGCTCGCGATATCGGGCGAGCACGCGGCGCTCGTCGAGTGCCCTCAGTGCGTTGGCACTCGTCACCGCCATGGCGGCAAAACCCTTCGGCTCCGGCAGCCCCACATCGAGTGTCTGGTGCACCAATAGCGGGCACGGCACGCCCTCGATACCGAGCGCACCCAGCCTTGCGGCGGTATCGCTCGCGTCGGGGTCTGGCCGGGTCACGAGCATCTTCAAGTTACGCGCCTATCCTTTGAATTGCCGCTGGAACTCCGGCCCTGCCTGTTCCAACAGCGTCGCACCCAGTTGCGTTCCGAGTTTGGCGGCATCGGCCGCCGCGCCCTCCACCGAGCCGCGATAGAACTCGCGTCCGTCCGGGCTGAGGATTTCGGCGGTCAACCTGCACGAAACCCCATTCAATTCGGTAAACGCGCCGATCGGGGTTCGACACGATCCGTCGAGCGTGGCGAGCAGCGAGCGCTCCGCCGCGATGGTGGTCGCCGTCGGCGCGTGGTTCAGCACCGACACCAGCTCCACCGTTCGCGCGTCGCTCTCACGGATCTCGATGCCGATGGCGCCCTGCGCCGGCGCGGGCAGGAACTCGAGCGGGTCCAGATAGGCGGTGATCTTGTCCTGCTTGCCGAGCCGGTTGAGCCCCGCCACCGCGAGCAGCGTCGCATCCGCCACGCCCGCCGCCAGCTTGGCGAGCCGCGTGTCGACATTGCCGCGGAACGGCACGACTTCGAGATCCGGCCGCACCCGCAGCATCTGCGCCGCGCGCCGGATCGACGACGAGCCCATCTTTGCTCCCTCCGGCAGCGCCGCAACATTCCCGTACTTCAGCGATACGAACGCATCGCGCACATCCTCGCGCTCGAGGAAGGCCGCAAGCACCATGCCGTCCGGCAGCCACGACGCCAGGTCTTTGCTCGAATGCACCCCGAGATCGACTTCGCCGGCAGCGAGTGCCGCCTCGATTTCGCGCGAGAACAGCCCCTTGCCGCCGGCTTCGCTGAGCGGCCGGTCGGTGAGCTTGTCGCCGCTGGTAGTGATGACGCGGATCTCGATCCGCTCGGGCGCCACGCCATGCGCCTCGGCCAGCAGCCGCTGCGTCAACTGTGCCTGAGCCAGCGCCAGCGGCGAGCCTCTGGTCCCGATGCGAAGGAACGCGGCCGATTGCATTTCAGTTCATACCTATTGTAGGCCAAAGCCGGGCTGGGCTTACCCCTTAGATAGGTAGCGGACAAGTTTGATGAGAGTGCTCGGCATCGAAACCAGCTGCGACGAAACCGCC
>NZ_JAKFCG010000106.1:0-5494 GCF_036677245.1 Sphingomonas sp. | reverse complement strand
AGGTGTCGAACGTCGCTTCAGACGACGCAGCCGAGGAGGGAAACGAGACCGCGCCATGGCTTTGCCGGGTCGATTCCATCAACTACGTCACCCCCGACCACCACGGCCGCGTCATCCTCAGCGGCTCGCATGGTGGCCTGTATTCGGCCTTCAAGGGACTGAGCGTCGCCCCGCGCGGCCTCGTCTTGAATGATGCCGGAAGCGGGCTGAAGGACGCCGGCGTCGCAGCCCTCGCCGAGGGCGACCGGATCGCGGTCGCTGTCGCCACCATCGCCCACACCAGCGCCCGCATCGGCGATGCCGACGACATGGCAAGGCGCGGCATCGTCAGCCGTGCCAACCGCGCCGCGCAAGCGGCCGGCATCACCCCCGGAATGGCCTGCGCCGAGGCGCTCACACGCCTCTCCCGCCTCGCACCCGGCACGGCCGCGCCGCGGACGATCAAGGAACACCGCAGCGAGATCTCCTGCGCGGCCGACGCTGAAGCGGTCGTCTGCATCGATTCAGCCTCGCTGATCCAGCCGGAGGACAAGGGCCGGATCATCCTCACCGGCTCGCATGGCGGCCTGATAGGCGGCGACCCGAGCAAGGCGATCAACGTCGCCTGTCGCTTCGTCGCGTTCAACGATGCCGGCGGCGGCTGCGACGATGCCGGCATCGGCCGTCTCGGTCCGCTCGACCTGCGCGGCATCGCCGCCGTGACGGTCTCTCATCGCAGCGCCGAGATCGGCAATGCCGTCTCGACGCTTGAACGGGGCGTCGTTTCCCATGCCAACGCGGCAGCCCGCCGCCTCGGCGCCGGAGCCGGCATGCGCCTTCGCGATTTCCTGGCGCGCTGGCTCGCCCCCGCACCGGCCGCCCCGCGCGCCTGAGCCACCAGTCCTTCCCGCCCTCCCCGCCCTTTGCGTGAGTCCACGATGTCCCAGACTGTCGCCACGAATATCGCCCACACCCTGAAGGAATGCGGCGTCGAGCACTTTTTCATGCTGACCGGCGGCGACCAGCCGCTCTGGATCGCGCTGCGCGACGCTGGCATCCGCATGATCGTGGCACGCAGCGAGCCGGGCGCGGTCTACATGGCCGACGGCTACGCCCGCGCCGCCGACAAGGTCGCCGTCACCTATGGCCAGGCTGGCCCGGGAGCCGCCAATGTCGCCGCCGCCCTGGCCGATTCCTACTGGGCGCAATCGCCGGTCTTCGCCCTGACCGGCGCGACGGCTACCAATGCGGTTCATGTCAACGAGTACCAGGCGCTCGACCAGAACACGATGTTCGGCCCCGTCACCAAATGGAATGGCGCGGCGGAGGAACCCGGCCAGGTGGCACCGTTGCTGCGTCAGGCCCTGACGGCAGCGGTCTCGCCGACGCGCGGCCCGACCCATCTCGACGTCCCCAAGAACTTTTTCGCCATGCCGGGCACCAGCGAAGGCGTCGAAGGCAAAGGCCCGTTGCCGAGCTTCAACGTGCAGAGCCCGCATGCTTCGGAGGTCACTGCGGCGCTCAAGGCCCTGCGCGATGCGAAGCGGCCGATGATCCTCGTCGGCGAAGGCGTCCGGCTGAGCGGCGCCGGCGAGGCGGTCGCGCGGTTTGCCGATCTCGCCGGCATCCCGCTGGTCGCCACCATGGGCGGCAAGCCGGCAGTGCTCTCGGCGTGTGCCAATTTCTGCGGGATCGTCGGGCGCTACTCCTCCGTCACCGCCAACCGGTTGATGGCGCAGGCCGACTGCGTGCTGGCCCTCGGCACCCGGCTGGGCGGTCTTTCGACCAATGGTTACAGCCTGCCTTCGCGCAAGGCGAACGTGATCCAGGTCGACCAGGACATCACCGCCTTCGCCAACCCCTACGCCCCCGAATCCTGCATTCGCGCCGACATCGCCGCCTTCATGGAGACCCTCCTGACCGCGCAGGGCAGCGCGCAGCAGGGCGAAAAGAGCGAATGGCTCGGCCTGTGCCAGCGCGAGAGCGCCGCCTGGCTGGAGCGTTTCGCACGGCACACCGCCTCCGCCGCCTCGCAGGCCGTGCTCTCGCCGGTCTCGGTGCTCGAGGAATTGTCGCGCTACGGTTCCGAGATCACCGTCGTCGCCGACACCGGCTACATGGCGGCCTGGACCGGCGTGCTGTTTCCGACGCTGCGCTACAATTCCTTCTTCCGCGCTGTCGGCTCGCTCGGCTGGGCCCTGCCGGCCTCGCTCGGCGTTCAGATGGCGCGGCCGGAGAAGGTTGTTTGCATCACCGGCGACGGTGGCGCCGGCTATCATCTCGCCGATATAGAGACCGCCGTCCGTTACAAAATCCCGGTCGTGATCCTCGTCTTCAACAATAACGGCCTCGCCTTCGAGTATCACGAGCAGAAATATCGCTGGAACGGCAATGTCGTCGCCGAGGCGAACGATTTCACCGCCTCCGATTTCGCGCTAGCGGCCAAGGCGCTGGGTGCGACCGGCCTGCGCGCGACCAACCGCCAAGAACTCTCGACCGCGCTTGCGAAGGGCATCGCCTCCGACCATCCTTGCGTCATCGACGTCGTGATCGACCGGGAAGCCTTCCCGCCTGTGACCAATTTCGATGCCGTGTTCGAGAGGGAACTATGAGCGAGCCCACCAGCCGCCCGCGAGACGCGCTCGCCATCCACTACGGCATCGTGCTGCCGGAAGAGGTGGCCAGACGCTTCGATCAGGGCGTTGCGCGAGCTGCGGCACGCCTGCCCGCGCTCCTTCTCCAGGCCCCGGCGAAGCCGCCCGGATTCGCGGCTCCGAAGATCGGTGCGCCCCGCGATGAATGAAGTGCTCGACCTCGATCTGCGCGGCGCCGCCAAGCTCATCACCAATCGCGAGATCCTGCCTTCGGAGCTGACGGCGGCGGCGATCGCGCGCATCGAGGCCGAGCCCGAGGCGCGCGCCTGCTTTATCCGCTTCGACAAGGATGCAGCGCTGGCTCGCGCCCACGAACTCGACAGCAGGCGCGAGCAGGCCGACTTGCTGCTTGGCATCCCGCTCGCCCACAAGGACCTGTTCTCCCTACCAGGAAGGACGGCATCCTTCGCAGCTCATCCGGATTTTCATCTGGTCGGCAGCGAGACGGCCACTGCGCTATCGGCGCTCGATTCTGCCGGCTCGGTCAATCTCGGCGGGCTGCATCTGTCGGAATTCGCGATGGGGCCGGCCGGCTGGAGCTCGCAATACGGCTTCCTCGCCAATCCGCGTGACTCTGCTCTCGTAACCGGCGGATCTTCCGGCGGCAGCGCCGCAGCCGTCGCGCGGCGGCTGGTCCACGGCGCGCTCGGCACCGACACCGGCGGCTCGATCCGCATTCCCGCTGCGTTCTGCGGGGTCGTCGGGCTGAAGCCCAGCGTCGGGCTCGTCCCCTCGCATGGCTGCCTGCCGGTCTCGGACAGCCTCGACACGATCGGCCCGATCACCCGCACAGTCGGTGATTGCGCCCGCCTGCTCGATGCCCTGCTACTCGGCCGGCCCCGCGCCGGCTACGAGCGCGCCCTTGTCGAGAAGCGGCCGGTCCGCTTCGGCATCCTCGATGCCGCCTCCCTGCCCCAGGCACCGGATACCGAAGTGGCGGACGCCTTCGAACGCACGGTTTCGGCACTCGGGGGCGCGGGTTTCTCGCTGCGGAAGGTCGCCATCGCCAATCTCGCCGATCTCGCAACCCTTTCCGGCATCGTCTTCCTCACCGAGGCCGGAGCCGAACATGCAGCGCGGCTGCGTTCAGCCCGAGAGCTGGTCGGCCCGCAGGTCGGCGAGAGGCTGCTGCAGGGGCTCGCCTATCCCGGCAGCCTTTATCTCCTCGCCCGCAAGGCCCGCGACGGTCATCTCGCGGCGCTGCGGCAAGGCCTGTTTTCCGAGATCGACGTGCTACTGCTACCAACGGCGCCGGCCCTGCCGCCGCGCCGTGATCGCTATGAGGCCATGGCTGATACCGGCGCGATCCTCGATTTCAACAGCCGGCTCGGCGCCTATACCCCGGCCTTCAGCTATCTCGGCGTCCCCGCCCTGTCGCTGCCCGTGCCGCTTGCCGCGACCGGCGGCTTCGGTCTGCAGATGGTCGCCGATCACGGCCAGGATGCGCTGCTGCTGCAGGCAGCCCATGCGGTCGAGGGCCTTTCATCCGTCTAGGGTCTGTCGGGACTCACAAGAGCTTGGTGATGTGATTCAAGCTTCGAACGGATCGCATTGTTCTGACGAACGCCCAATGGGCGAAGATGGAGCCACACTGCCTCGGGAAGTCGAGCGATCCCGGGCGTAGTGGGAGCGACAATCGACGGTTTATCGAAACCGTGCTCTGGATCGCACGGACCGGCAGTTCATGGCGCGACCTTCCGCCGATGTTCGAGAACTGGAGCACGGCTTTCAGGCGCTTCAGCGACTGGTGGAAGGCCAATGTCTTCGCGAAGCTCTTCGAAGCTTGTCCTGACGAACCCGACATGGAATGCGCCACGATTGCCCAGGCCCATTGCTTCGACGCGGTGGGTGTCGAAGCAATCAAACTCAAGGAATTCAAGCGTCGCCATGCGAGCCGACAAAACAGACTGCAGTTTCTAGGCCATAATCTTCCTCGCCGCTGCCATCATAAATTCTTGATGCCCCCGCGGATTCTAGATCGGAAGTCATGTCGATGCCGATGGCGGCAGGCGAATAGTTCGCGGTTACCTCGCGGTTGCAGTCTCACTCGTCCACGGGGTTTTACGAAAGTCACTCAACTTTGCTGTAGTCGCCGCAGCGCAACATGCACCCCAGTGCACAGGCTCGTCATTCAGCGACGCTCGCGCAATTGCACAAACTACTGAGACACAAAGATAAATCGCTTGCCAAGGTTGGGGTCGTGGGTTCGAATCCCATCGCCCGCTCCAGACAACTCTCAGATGAAGAGAAGCTTACAAGCGTCGGGTTTCCCGGCGCTTTTTGCTTTTCTGGCCTGGAGCATTCAGCGCTATTTCCAAGGGCCTCAGAAAGCCACGTGGTTACATCGCGGTTACAAATAGCTTCGATGCCGTACCGCTGACGCTCATCGTTAAAGCAGTTCTCCTGGTGCCACTGCAGGAAATGCGGGTGTGGGCGCTCGTGGGCCCTGAGCGGCGGTAGTGCTCAACCTTTCCTGTCATTGAACGCGAAGTCCGACCAACCATCAGTCGGCAGCGCGCCAACAGCTGACGTCAGCGCACTGCCGCGAAACGAACATTCCTGGCTCTTGCGGGATCAGGGTCTCAGGTCGTGATATGCGGGCTTATGGTTGCACGCCTTGCCCTCGTTGAAATCGCTATCCGCCAGCAGGAGATCAAGAAGAGCCGCTTCACTGCGGTTGCTGGTCCCATCGCAGACGAAGCGGCAGCGAAAGACTTCATTGCGGCACAGTCGGACCCGGCAGCCAATCACAATTGCTGGGCATGGCGCTTGGGGCAGAGGTACCGCTTCAGCGACGATGGCGAGCCCAGCGGGACCGCCGGCAAGCCGATTCTCGCCGCAATCGACGGGCAAGGCCTCGA
>NZ_JAKFCG010000105.1:0-8587 GCF_036677245.1 Sphingomonas sp. | reverse complement strand
GGGCTTGGCGAAGATCGCACGCCCCAGATCCTCGCCGACCTTGCGAACATCGATGTCCCACGCCGCAACGAACCTGATGTCCTTGGGGCGGTATCCCCCCAGATCCCAATGCATCAGGCCAATTTGCGCATTGGCCCCGCCGTTCTGGTAATGCGCAATCCCCTGCACCAGCGAACTCGCGCAATTGCCCACACCAACGATCGCAACGTTGATGGTCTGATCCCCCGTCTTCATCAGGCGACCTTAGCCTTGGCTTGGGCCGGCGCATAGCTTTCGATCATCCGCGCGAAAAAATCGGCGAAATAGAGCGGATCGCGGGGCGGGCTGGCATGATGCGGCGCGGTGCCTTCCTGGTTGGGCGTGAAGCAGAAGGCGACGGTCGTCCCCGAATCGGCGATCGCCTCCCTCTTGCGGTCGAGCCAATCCTCCTGGAAATGGAACCATTGCATGATCCCGATGCGCGGCGCGTGCCGCGCGAAACGGTCGAGCGCCAGCTTGGGCGTGCCGTCCCCGCCAAATTCCTCACTTGAACCATCCAGACCGCTGTAAACATTGACCAAAAAGAAACGGCAGAGTTACTGCCATGACATGCGGGTAGAAGAAGATCATGATCAAGAAGAAGCTGGCGAGGACATGCTCGTGACCAATAAAAAAGCCAAAAAAGTCCTCGTCGCCGGCGGCGCGGGATTTATCGGTTCTCATCTGATCGACGCGCTGCTGGAGGATGGGGCGACCGTCGTCGCTCTCGACAATTATCTGACCGGCCGTGCCTCGAACCTGCGCCATCTGCGCGACCATCCGCGCTTCGACTTCGTCGAGGGGGATGTGATCGATGGCGTCCCGGCGCCGATCCGCCGCGGCAAGACCCGCTTCAGCCACATCTACAATCTCGCCTGCGCGGCCTCGCCGCCGCATTACCAGGCCGATCCCGAGCATACGATGCTCACCAACGTCCTCGGCACGCGCAACCTGCTGCGCCTCGCCGAGGAGATGGATGCCCGTTTCCTGCTCAGCTCGACCAGCGAGGTCTATGGCGATCCGGAAGTGCATCCCCAGCCCGAGCGCTATCGCGGCTGGGTGAACTGCACCGGCCCGCGCGCCTGCTACGACGAAGGCAAGCGCGCGGCGGAGACATTGGCGTTCGACTTCGCCCGCACCGGCCGCGCCGACGTCCGCGTCGCGCGCATCTTCAACACCTACGGCCCCCGGATGCGCCCCGACGACGGCCGGGTGGTGTCGAACGTCATCTGCCAGGCGCTCGCCGGCGACGACATCACCATCTACGGCGACGGATCGCAGACCCGCAGCTTCTGCTACGTCAGCGACCTGATCGACGGGCTGATGCGGCTGATGCACAGCGAGCCCTCGCCCGGCGCGCCGGTCAATCTCGGCAACCCGACCGAGCTGACGGTCAGCGACCTCGTCGCGCGCGTGCTGGCGCTGACCGGAGCCGCCTCGACGATCGTCCACATGCCGCTCCCCACTGACGACCCGCGCCGCCGCCGCCCCGACATCAGCCGCGCCAAGGAGCTGCTCGGCTGGGAACCGCGGGTCGATCTCCAGCAAGGGCTCGAAGCCACCGCCGCCTGGTTTGCCGCCGAGCGCGAGCAGGGCCGCAAGCCGGCCGACGCCGAGCGCGAGCTGATCGACGACATGGCGGCCGAATAGGGCGGAACCTGCGCGCGACGGCGCCAGCGGCCGATCCGGATTGAAAATCCCCACGTTCCTCCACATAGCGGCGGGGTGAAGCCCCTCGTCATTTGTCTGCTTGCCGGCCTCGTCAGCGCCTGCGGTTTCGAGCCGCTTGGTCTGTGGCCGGCGCTGCTCGCCGCATTTGTCGTCCTGCTCGGCCTCGTCGCGCGCGCCCCGAGCCTGCGCAGCGCGCTGGCACGCGGCTGGTGGTTCGGCGTCGGCCATTTCATCCTGGGGCTGAACTGGATCGCGACCTCCTTCACCTATCAGGCGAACATGCCGCCCTGGCTCGGCTGGATCGCGGTGGTGCTGCTCGCGCTCTATCTTGCCGTTTATCCGGCGATCGCCGCGGGGCTTGCCTGGCGCCACGGCCGTGCCGATCCGGTCAAATTCGTGCTGATCTTCGCCGCCGCCTGGACAGTGTCAGAGTGGCTGCGGGCCGGCTTGTTCACCGGCTTTGCCTGGAACCCGCTCGGCGTCGCCTTGCTGCCGACCCCGGTCGCGCGCCTCGCCGCCTGGGTCGGCACCTACGGGCTTTCGGCCGTCGCGCTGCTGATCGCGGGCGCGCTGGCTTTGCTCCTCGTGCGCGAGCGCCGCGCGGCCTGGCTGCTGCTCGGTGCGGTTGGTGGCGCCACCCTGCTGGCGGCGGTGCTGGCCGGCGGCGCTCCGCAGCCGACCTCGATCCCACTGCGCATCGTCCAGCCGAACATCGGCCAGGAGGACAAATGGCAGGCGGGCTCCGCGCTGCGCCACCTCGAGCGGCTTGCCTTGATGTCCGGCACTCCCGGAAGCCGGCCGCGCCTGTTGCTCTGGCCCGAAGCGGCGGTGACCTCGCCGCTCGAAGACGGCCGCGGCGATCCTTTTTATCGTGCGCGGGCGCTCCAGCTTCAGCATGCGCTCGCGCGGCTGCTCGGCCCGGGGGACCTGCTGCTCACCGGCGGCGTCACCCTTCGCTCGGCCGACGGCATCGACGCGACCAGCGCGACCAACAGCATCTTCGCGATCGGCCGCGGCGGCGTGATCGCGCGCTACGACAAGGCGCATCTCGTGCCCTATGGCGAATATCTGCCGATGCGCCCGATCCTGTCGGCGCTCGGCCTGTCGCGCCTGGCGCCGGGCGACGTCGATTTCGACCCCGGGCCGGGGCCGCAGACGATCGCGCTGCCGCTGGTCGGCAAGGCCGGGTTCCAGCTCTGCTACGAGATCATCTTTTCGGGCGAGGTGGTCGAGCGTGGCAACCGGCCGGCCTTCCTGTTCAATCCGTCGAACGACGCCTGGTTCGGCGGCTGGGGCCCGCCGCAGCATCTCGCCCAGGCGCGGCTGCGGGCGATCGAGGAGGGGCTGCCGGTGCTGCGCTCGACCCCGACCGGGATCTCGGCGGTGATCGATGCCGACGGCCGGCTGCTGCAGAGCCTCGGATGGCGCAAGGCGGGCGTCATCGACACCCAGCTTCCGGCGCCGAGGCCGCCGACCTTGTTCGCCCGCTTCGGCAACGCGCTGCCCCTGCTGCTGGCGCTGCTGCTCGCCGCCGCGGCGATTGCAGTGCGCCGCAAACAACGCTAGTGGCGGTCATATAAGGATATCTTTATATCCGCATCTCCCCCGAGCAAAAGTCTTCCAGCGAACAGCCAGCGAACAGAAGGTCAGCGATGCGCAGCAACTACATGTTCACGTCCGAATCGGTCTCCGAAGGTCATCCGGACAAGGTTGCCGACCAGATTTCCGATGCCGTGGTCGATCTGCTGATCGGCAAGGACCCCGAGGCGCGTGTCGCCTGCGAGACTTTGGTCACGACCAACCGCATCGTGCTCGCCGGCGAGGTGCGCTGCGCCGGGGGCTATGACGACGCCGAGATCGAAGCCGCGGCGCGCGAGACGGTGCGCAAGATCGGCTATGAGCAGGAAGGCTTCCACTGGCAGAACGCCTCGTTCGCCAACTATCTTCACGCCCAGTCGGCCGACATCGCCCAGGGCGTCGATGCGAGCGGCAACAAGGACGAGGGCGCCGGCGACCAGGGCATCATGTTCGGCTTCGCCTGCGACGAGACCAGCGAGCTGATGCCCGCGACCTTGCATTATTCGCACCGCGTGCTCGAGCGGCTGGCCGACGACCGCCATTCGGGCGCGGCCGATTTCCTCGAGCCCGACAGCAAGAGCCAGGTCACCCTTGTGTTCGAGAACGGCAGGCCGGTGCGCGCCGCCAAATTGGTCGTCTCGACCCAGCATGCCGCCGGCGCCGACCAGGGCAAGCTGCGCGATTATGTGAAGGGCGTGTTCAACGACGTCCTGCCCGAGGGCTGGATGCCCGGCGAGGAGGATATTTTCGTCAACCCGACCGGACTGTTCGAGATCGGCGGGCCGGACGGCGATGCCGGCGTCACCGGCCGCAAGATCATCGTCGACACCTACGGCGGCGCCAGCCCGCACGGCGGCGGCGCGTTCAGCGGCAAGGATCCGACCAAGGTCGACCGCTCGGCGGCGTACATCACCCGCTATCTCGCCAAGAACATCGTCGCCGCCGGCCTCGCGCGCCGCTGCACGATCCAGCTCTCCTATGCGATCGGCATCGCCGAGCCGCTGTCGCTCTACGTCGATCTCCACCAGACCGAGATGAACGGCGTGACCGCGGCGCGGCTCGAGGAAGTGCTGCCTCGGCTGGTGCGCCTCACGCCCAAGGGCATCCGTACCCACCTCGGCCTCAACAAGCCGATCTACCGCCCGACCGCCGCCTACGGCCATTTCGGCCGCAAGCCCGAGGGCGATCTCTTCACCTGGGAAAAGACCGACCTGGTCGACGCGCTCAAGCAGGCGCTCTAACCGCGGGGTTGCAACCGCGCCCGCGTCTAGTTTCCTTCGGCGGGTGAGAGTTCGTCTATTGCTCGATCGTGCAGCGGATCGGCCGCGTCACCCCGTTGCGCGTGATGGTTCCGACCGCGGTGAGGCGGCCGGTGATGCGGGCGCGCAGCCGCGCCTCGTAGCGCTGGAGGCCCGTATCGGTGAGGTCGAGCTTCAGCTCGCGAGAGTCGATCCAGCTTTGCGCGATCAGCAGCCGCGCCCCGGGCGCCGCGCTCGACAAGGTCCGGCCGCGCTCGGTGAGGCGGACCTGCGCCACCACCGGCGCGACGCCATGCGCGGTGACGATCGCGAGGCGCAGCGGCGCGGCGCCGGCGGTCGCGCACGAATAGCCGCCGGTCGCGACCGCGGGGGCAGCGGCGCCGATCAGGCAGGCGACGGCGAGCAGGGCTTTGACCTTCATCGAACCTCCATTGGGGCGCGGCTGGAGCGTTGCGCGAAAAGGTGGGCACCGGCTTTTCGCAAGCAGCAATGCGGCGTCAAAAGCTCATAGAGCGGGCTGCGATTCCATCTCATCGCAGGCTGCTCTGCCAAAGCTTGGCTGAACGCACCTTGTCTGTATAGCGGCGCGATGTCGGATCCCACGACCATCCGCCGCCTCTACGGCCGCCGCTCGGGGCACAAATTGCGCCAGGGGCAGGCGGCGCTGATCGAGGATCTGCTGCCGAGGTTGAGCGTGCCCGCCGGCGCGCTGAGCGCGGCCGGCCTGTTCGGCGAGGATCGCCCGCTCGAGTTCGAGATCGGCTTCGGCAGCGGCGAGCATCTCGCCGGCCAGGCCAAGGCGCGGCCCGATCACGGCTTCATCGGCTGCGAACCGTTCCTCAACGGCGTCGTGGGCGCGCTGACCCACATCGCCGCCGACGACCTCGCGAACATCCGCGTGCACATGGGCGACGCGCTCGACGTGCTCGAACGCCTGCCCGATGCGGCGCTCGAGCGCGCCTATCTGCTCCACCCCGATCCCTGGCCCAAGGCGCGGCACGCCAAGCGGCGGATGATCAACCACGGCCCGCTCGATCTCATCGCCGCCAAGCTCAAGCCCGGCGGCGAGTTCCGGCTCGGCACCGACGATCCGACCTATTGCCGCTGGTCGATGATGATCATGAACCAGCGCCGCGACTTCGAATGGCTCGCGCAAAGCGCCGCCGACTTCCTCACCCGCCCCGCCGACTGGCCCGAGACCCGCTACGAAGCCAAGGCGCGGCGCAAGGGCCATGAGGTGTGGTATTTTCGCTATCGGCGGGTGTGAGCGGCGAAAGGTCATGACCGTTTAGTGAGCGGGGCGTGAACGTGATCGAGTCTGTTGCGCGCGCTCGCGGGCAGGCGCATTTGCTTGCCATGACCTTGCTGGAACGGCTCGGAGTGAGCATCCCCATCGTGCAGGCACCGATGGCGGGGGTGTCGACGCCAGCGCTTGCCGCGGCCGTGTCGAACGCAGGCGGTCTGGGTTCTATCGCCGTCGGCGCCACCGATGCGACAGGCGCACTTTCGATGATCGAGGCGACCCGCGCCGGCACCGATCGTGCGTTCAACGTGAACCTGTTCGTCCACGCGACTCCACGCGCCGACAAGGCACGCGAGCAAGCCTGGCTCGACGCGCTTCGACCTCTGTTTGAAGGCTATGGCGCCGAGCCACCCCTGGCCCTGCGCACGATCTACAAAAGCTTCGCCGACGACGACGAGATGCTCGCGATGCTGATCGAGGCCGCGCCGCCAGTCGTCAGCTTTCACTTCGGCGTCCCCAGCGCGGATCGGATCGCGGCGCTCAGGGAGGCCGGTTGCCTTCTGCTCGCGTCCGCGACCAGCCCAGCCGAGGCACGGGCGATCGAGCGCGCCGGCATCGACATCGTCGTGGCCCAGGGATGGGAAGCGGGCGGGCACCGCGGCGTGTTCGATCCGGCGGCGCCCGACGACCGGCTTGGGACGATGGCGTTGACCCGCCTGCTGGTCAGGCAATCCGCATTGCCCGTCATTGCGGCTGGCGGCCTGATGGATGGTGCCGGCATCGCAGCGGCGCTCACGCTCGGCGCCGTCGCAGCACAGCTTGGTACCGCCTTCATCGCGTGTCCGGAAAGCAGCGCCGACCAAGCCTTTCGAGCCGCGCTCGCGAGTCCGAGCGCGGAACACACGGTCATAACCTGGGCGATCTCGGGCCGGCCAGCGCGCTGCCTGGCGAACCGCTTCACCCGCTGGGGGTCGGAAGTGCGGGTACCGGTACCCGACTATCCCATTGCCTATGATGCCGGAAAGGCATTGCACGCCGCCGCCAAGGCCGCCGGCGAGAGCGGTTTCGCAGCGCAATTGGCAGGCCAAGGAGCGCCGCTAAGCCGCACTATGGAAGCCGCCGAGCTCGTCGAGCTGCTGTGGCGGGAGGCGAGAGGGGTCGAGAGCTACTAAGGCGCGTGAAAGCTAAGCGACCGCTTTGCGCCAAAGCCGGGCGATCGAGGCTGATGGCAAGGTGCCCGAAACGGACGCTCGTGCAGGCGCAGGCGTTACGTCCGCTTTCGACCGATTGTGTTGAAGAAGTCGGCTCTGGGATCGGAGCGGATGTTGGATGAACGAGGGCGATTGCCTTCTCAGACCATTGCCGGCTGCGGCATTGGGATCAGCTTGGCGAGCTTGCGCAGGTTCTGAGCGGTGGCAGCGAGGAGAAACTCGTCCTTTGCTCCATTTGGGCCTCTGAGGCGCAGGCGATCCAGCTTCAGGATGCGCTTGAGGTGCGCGAACAGCATCTCGACCTTCTTCCGCTCTCGCCGTGAGCTGAGATAGGCGTCGGTCAGCGACAAGTCACGAGCGAGGTCCCGGGCGCCTTCATGGATTGAGCGCAGCAGCTTGCGGCCGGCATCGCCTGGTCGACATCGTTGTCTGAGATCGCAGCCGTCGCAGTCGGCTTTCCGGGCGCGATAGCGGTAGAGGCCGTCAGCCGGCGGCTGAGCTTTGGCGGCGCGGCTTTCCTGCCAATATTGCCGGAGCTCCTTGCCGCCTGGGCATGTGTAGCTGTCGTCGGTGGGATCATAGGTGAAGTCGCGACGGGCGAAGCTGCCGTCGGTGCGGTCCTTGTCGAACACCGGGATGTGCGGCTCGATGCCTTTCTCGTGCACCAGCCAGGCGAGGTTCTCGGCCGAGCCGTAGCCGGTGTCGCCAGCCAGCCGCTCGGGCCAGATGCCGAACCGCTCCTGGGTGCGGTCGAGCATGACGCGCTGGGCGGTGACCTCGGCCTGGCGGACGGCAGTGGTCGCCTCGACGTCCATGATGACCGCGTGCTTCAGGTCGATCAGATAATTGGTGCAATAAGCAAAGAAGGCGAGCCCGCCATTGGCGCCGGTCCAGCGCGAGGCCGGATCGGCCGCCGCGATGAACTTCGGCACGACCGGTGTTGCGCCGCCAAAGGCAGCCTGGTCGAGCACGGCCAGATACTCGCGCACAGCATGGCCGGGATTGTCGGGCGGCTCCCACTCGTCGCCCGGCACTGAGTTCTGGCGGTTGGCGTCGGCCTTGATCATGCTGGCGTCGACAGCAAAACCCTCGCCGCCGACCAGCCCCTCCGCAATGCAGCGCGCGACCGTCTCTTCAAACAGGCGGCGCAGCAGGTCGCTGTCGCGGAAGCGGCCATGACGGTTCTTGGAGAAGGTCGAGTGGTCGGGCACGGCACCATCAAGACCCAGCCGGCAGAACCAGCGATACGCCAGGTTGAGGTGCACCTCGTCGCACAGCCGGCGCTCGGAGCGGATGCCCATGCAATAGCCGATGATCAGCATCCGGATCATCAGCTCCGGATCGATCGAGGGCCGTCCCATATCGCTGTAGAAAGGCCGGAGCTGCTTGCGAATGTCACCGAGATCCACGAACCGGTCGATTGACCTGAGAAGGTGATCCGAAGGCACGTGACGCTCGAGACTGAACCCATAGAACAACTCTGGCTGATCGGTCTGGCGCTCACCCATCATCGGCCCGGCTCCCGCTGCTCGGACGCAGTGAATCAGACCATCATCGCCCGTGCAAGCGGGACTTTTTCAACGGAATAGGTCGAAAGCGGACATAGG
>NZ_JAKFCG010000104.1:0-22557 GCF_036677245.1 Sphingomonas sp. | reverse complement strand
TCGCCGCCGCCGAGCAGCAGGGCGACGGCACAGGTGACGAGGCGAAGTGGTCCCATGGCACGCCTCATCGGCCGTCCGGTCGCTCCTGCCAAGGGACCTTGAGGTGGCGAAGCCGATGCGGAATCCACTCTCGGCATCATTCCGGCGGCGTCAGAGGATCGGCCGGCCACGCGCGGACATGAGCAGGGCAATGAGTGCCTGCCCCTTTCGGGGAATAGTCTTTGATTCGAAGACAATTGGTGCGGTCGAGAAGACTCGAACTTCCACGGGCTTTCGCCCACAACGACCTCAACGTTGCGCGTCTACCAGTTCCGCCACGACCGCACATTTGATGCCGCCGGGACTAGCCGGCGGTCAGGGCTCGGCACGCCGTGCCCCTGGCAGGAGTGCGCCTCTAGCAAGGCACCCTTGCCGACGCAATGGCGCTTGGCCTGTGGTTTCGGCCGCTCCGCGCCTCAATAAAGAAACATCGGCATGCCTTCGGCCCGCGTCAGCTTCGCGCGGTAGGTGGCAGGCTCGTAGAGCGCGGTGACGTCGACCGATTTGGTGCCGGTCTCGAGGGTGCCGATCGGGACGTGGCCGTATTTGCCGTCGATCAACGCCAGCATCACGCCGGCCTGCCCGCGCTGGAGAAGCTGCACCGCCAGCCCGCCGAATGCGAAGCCGACCATCCGGTCCAGCGCATCGGGCTCGCCGGCGCGCATCAGATAGGCGAGCTCCTGGATCACCGTGCCCGCGCCGAGCCGCTCGCCGATCGCCTTGCCGAGGCGCCGGCTGATGCTGATGTCGTCGCGCTCGCTTGCCGGGCTCGACCTTTCGTCGTCATCGCCTTCGGCCTCGCCCTTGATCGTCGCGCCTTCGGAGATGACGCACATCGCGTAGCGCGCGGCGCTGCCGGCCTTGTCGGCGGCGAGCAGCGGCAGCAGCAGGTCGAGATCGGCCGGAACCTCGGCGATGACGGTGCGATCGACCTGGGCGAGGAAGCCGGCGAGCAAGGCGGTTTCGCCACTGCGCCTTCCGAATAGCTCGACGATACCGATCCGCTCATGGCTCTCGACCGTCGTGCGCAGCGCGTTGATCGCCTCGACCGAGCGGCTGACCGCGGTCGCGAAGCCGATGCAATAATCGGTGCCGTGGACGTCATTGTCCATCGTCTTGGGGATCGAGATCACCGGCACGCCGAGCCGCGAGAGGTGCGCCGAGAAGCGCAACGTGCCGTCGCCGCCGAGCGTCACCATCGCGTCGATGCCGAGCTTGTCGAGCACGTCGAGCACCTGGCCGGTCTTGTCGGTCGCCTGGTGGGTGCGCGGATCGGTGCGCGACGTGTGGAGGATGGTGCCGCCCATCCGATCGATGCCGCGCACGCTCTCGCGGGTCAGTGGCACGCTGTTGGCCGTGATCGAGGCCGGATCGGCCGGGTCGATCTCGAGAAAGCCCTGCCAGCCGCGGCGGAAGCCGACCACCTCCCAGCCGAGATCGTCGGCGGAGAGGGTGACCGAGCGGATGCACGGGTTGAGGCCCGGCACGTCGCCCCCGCCGGTCAGGATACCGATCCGCATTGCCGCCCCCCTT
Source organism: Sphingomonas sp. (assembly GCF_036677245.1). Classification (GTDB taxonomy): domain Bacteria; phylum Pseudomonadota; class Alphaproteobacteria; order Sphingomonadales; family Sphingomonadaceae; genus Allosphingosinicella. The sequence continues at coordinate 20,985 of NZ_JAKFCG010000104.1, read as the reverse complement.
GCGCATTGACCATGCTGGTCTATCCGCGAGGCGGATGCCCTACAACCGCCCGGACACGCCAGAGATAATCGCCGAGACGCGGCGGATCATGCGGCTCGCCTGGCCGATCATGCTCACCAGCCTCAACTGGACCTTGATGCATCTGATCGACGTGGCGATGGTCGGCCACGCCGGGACGACCGAGCTCGGCGCGCTCGCCGCGAGCCGAACCTTGACCTTCATCACCATCGTCATGGGGCTGGCCTCATTGTCGGGCGTGCTCGTGTTCACGGCCCGAGCCGATGGCGCGCGCCGGCTCGCGGAGACCGGCGACATATTGCGCTCGGGCGTGCTGATGGGGCTGATCGTCGGGCTGCTCTGCCTGGCGCTGCTGATCGGCGCCGCCGAGCCGATGCTGCGCGTCATCGGCGTCGCACCGGAGCTGGTCGGGCCGGGCGCGGCGGTGGTGCGCGCGATGGCGCTCGCTTATCCGTTCCAGTTCGCGCTCGCCGCGGCGTCCTACTTTCTCGAAGGCATCAGTCGCCCGCGCCGCGTGATGACCGTCAATCTGGCGATGCTGCTGGTCAACGCCATCCTCGCCTGGGCGTGGGTCGGCGGCCATCTCGGCTTTCCCGCGCGCGGCGCGGTCGGGGCCGCGCTTGCGACGTCGACCGTCTCGGCGATGGGCGCGGTGGCGATGCTCCTCTGCTGCTGGACCTTGCCGCATGCCGGGGAGCGGCGCGTGCGCGACGTCTCGCGCCCGGCGCTCGCCCGCGCCGCGGCCGGGGTTCCGCGGCTTGCCTGGTTCGGGCTGGTCCCGGCGATCGCCGCGGCGCTCGAGCTGGCGGGATTCTCGTGGCTGATCGCGCTCTCGACCCAGCTCGGGGTCGTCACCGCCGCGGCGTTCCAGGCGATGCTCTCGATCCACAATCTGGTGTTCGCGCTGGCGATGGGCTTCGGATCGGCGGCCGGCGTCCGGGTCGGCAATGCGGTCGGCGAAGGCGATCTTGCCGTCGCCTGGCCGCGGACCTTGATCGCGGGGCTGCTCGCGGTGGTCGTGCTCGGGACGCTTTCACTGCTGTTCGCGCTCAGCGCACCTTGGCTGATGCTGCCCTTTTCCGACGATCCGAGCGTCCTCGCGCTCGCGGCGCACATGCTGGTTCTGATGGCGCCGTTCATGCTGTTCGACGGCGTCCAATATGTGCTGAGCTATGCCTTGCGCTCGCTTGGCGAGCAGATCTGGGCCGGGATCAACGGCATCATCGGATTTTTCCTGATTACCGGCGGCCTGGGCTGGTGGCTGGTGCGCTCAGGCTGGGGCGCCGACGGCCTCATCTATGCGGCCGGCGCCGGCATGGTCGCGGTCGCCTTGCTGCACTTCGCGCGGCTGCTGCTCGTGCTGAGAGCGTGATCGTCCGGTCGGCGTAGAAGCCTGTTCTAAGAGGGCGGCCCGAAGCGCAGGTTGAGGGCCTTGGCGCCGCGCGGCACGTCGACCTCGGCGCTGTTGAACGTCGCGCTCTGGCCGGGGTTGAGGCGCGAGACGGGCGCCGAGATCGACCAGTTGAAGACGACCCGGCCCTGCGCGTCGCTCAGCACCGCCTGGATTTGCGGCACGCGCTGCACCTCGTCGGTCGGATTGTAGATCCGCCCCGAAATGGCGAGCAGCTCGTTGCCGCTTTCCATCTGCTGCCGCGTCGGCTTGCGCGTGACCTCGAGGGTCAGCGCGCTCGCGCCCTTATCGAGCGCGCTGCGGCCGAGCACCGGCAGGCCGAAATAGGAAATCGCCGCCGCTGCCGCGAGCATGATCACGGCCGCCGCGATCGCGATTGCCGTCCACAAGCGCGCCGGATTGCGGCGGCCCCGGAACGGCTGCTCGTCGGCATAGCCATAATCGCCGGCTTCGGGATAATCGGCGGCCGCCGGATAGGGAGCAAAAGGCGCCTGCGCCTCGGCGGCGGCCTGTGCCGTCTCCTCCTCGGCAACCGGAGCCGGTTCGGGCGGCGCGGGCGCTGCCGCCGGAGCGGGAGACGCCGGGGGAGAGGGGGGCGCCAGTGGCGCGCTCGGCCGCACCCGCGGCGCTGCGGCCTGCGCCGCTGCAGCCGGAGCGGCACGCGCTGTGGTGGCTTGGCCAGCGGGGGATGCGGCCGCACGAGCTGCGTTCGTCGCGCGTGCCCCAGCGTGGCCCGCGATTGGGGCTGCGCCGCTCGACGCCCCCTCGACGGCGCGTGAGGGCGGTTCCTGGAACCAGCTGTTCTTGCACTGCGCGCACCGCACCTGCCGGCCGGTTGGCCCAACGGCGCTGTCGGGAACGACGTAACGGGTGCGGCAGGCGGGACAGGACAGGATCATTGCGTGGCATCGCCCGGATAAATTGTCGTGCCGATTCTAAACACGAGTGAGTCTCGCCATGCAAGCAAATGCCATAATGGGCCGGGTCTGGCGCTTTACGGAACGGCTTGCGCCATGCCATTGCTGCGCATGGGGCAGGAGCGGAGGAGGGTCTCGTCGCGTCGGGCAGCATTGTTCAATTCGAAAACGTGGGGCTGCGTTACGGCACCGGCGCGGAAACGCTGTCGGACCTGACGTTCACGCTGCGCGAGGGCGGATTCTATTTCCTGACCGGACCGTCCGGCGCGGGCAAGACGTCGTTGCTCAAGCTGCTTTACCTCGCGCAGCGCCCGAGCCGCGGCCTCATTCGGCTGTTCGGCGAGGATATCGTGACGATGCCGCGCAAGCGCCTGCCCGGCTTCAGGCGCCGGATCGGCGTCGTGTTCCAGGATTTCCGCCTCGTCCGCCATCTTTCGGCGTTCGACAATGTCGCGCTGCCGCTGCGCGTCGCCGGCGTCGACGACCGCGACCTCGAGACCCCGGTCCGCGAGATGCTCAACTGGGTCGGGCTCGGCGACCGCTCGAGCGCGCGGCCGGCCACCCTGTCGGGCGGCGAGCAGCAGCGGGTTGCGATCGCGCGCGCGGTGATCGCGCGACCCGAGCTGCTGGTCGCTGACGAGCCGACCGGCAACGTCGATCCGGAAATGGCCAAACGGCTGCTCCATTTGTTCGACGCGCTCAACAAGCTCGGCACGACCGTGGTGGTGGCGACGCACGACGTCCATCTGATCGCGCGGGTGGCGCAGTCGGAGATGCTGCGGCTCGATCGCGGCCAGCTTGCCGATCCGACCGGCGCGCTCCGCAACCCGCCGCGACGGCCGACCGCATGAAGGCGAACATCCACCGTTTCGGCCGCAAGCTCGGCGCGGCCGACCGCCGCTTGCTGCCCGAAGGCCGGCTCGCCGGCCCGATGCCGTGGGTGATCGCGATCATGATGTTTCTGACCGTGCTCGCCGCGGCCGCCGGGCTCGGGCTGCGCAACGCGGCGCGAAGCCTTGACGTCAGCATCGGCAACCGCATCACCATCCAGATCGTCGAAGCCAACCCCGATTTCCGCGATGCCCAGGCGAAGATCGCAATCTCCGAGCTGCGCCGCCTCGCTGGCGTCCAGGCGATCCGGCGGATCGAGCCCAGCGAGATGGAGAAATTGCTCGAGCCGTGGCTCGGCCAGGGCGGGCTCGATGCCGATCTGCCGATCCCGGTGATGATCGACGTCGATCTCAGCCCCGAGGCCTATCGCCGGCTCGACGTGATCCGCGCTGCGGTGCTCGACGTGGCGCCGTCGGCGCGGGTCGACGACAATGCGCAATGGCTCGCGCCGCTCGCCAAGCTGATCGACGCGCTGCAATGGCTCGCGACCGGACTGGTGGTGCTGATGACCGGCGCCACCGCGGCGACCGTGGTGCTGGCGGCGCGCGCCGCGCTCGATACGCACCGCGGCACGATCGAGGTGCTCCACCTGATGGGCGCGACCGACATTCAGACTGCGCGGCTGTTCCAGCGGCGAATCGCGCTCGATGCCTTGTTCGGCGGCTTCATCGGGCTTGCGGCGGCGGCGCTGGTGCTGATCGTGATCGGCAACCGCGTCGGCGCGCTCGGCTCGGAGCTGCTCGGCTCCGCGGGGCTTCCGGTCACGTCGTGGCTGATCCTGATCGCGCTGCCCGCGGCCGGCGTCGTGCTGGCGATGCTGGTCGCGCGGCTGACGATCCTGCGCGCGCTGGGGCGGATGCTGTGATCAGCCGGATCGTTGCCCTGTTCCTGCTCGTCTACGCGCTTGGCTATGCGGTGTTCGTGCTCGTCCTGCCGCGCGCCGCCGACGAGCGGCGGACCGATGCGATCGTCGTCCTCACCGGCGCCGCCGGCAGGATCGACCGCGGCCTCGATCTGCTCGAAAAGGGACGCGCGCGGCGGATGCTGATCTCTGGTGTCGCCAGGACCGTCAGGCCGGTCGAGCTCGCGGTCCAGACGGGGCGCGACCCGAAGCTGTTCCGCTGCTGCATCGACCTCGGCCGCGAATCCGTCGACACGCGTTCCAACGCCGAGGAAACCGCGCGCTGGCTGCAGCGGCACCGGTTCAAGACGGTGCGGCTGGTGACGACCGACTGGCACATGCCGCGCGCCAGCTTCGAGCTGTCGCGGCGCGCCGGCAGCGGCATCGAGATCCTCGAGGATGCGATCCCGAGCGATCCCAAGTTCCGGCAGCTGTTCACCGAATATAACAAATATCTGCTGCGCCGCGCCGCGATCCTGATCGGCGTCTGATGAATTTCGTCCGCTCGCTGCTGTTCGCGATCCTTTTCTATCCGGGCTCGGCGCTCGCGGTGCTGACCGCGGTGCTGGTCGCGCCGCTCGGACGCGAACCGCTGACGACGGTCGCTTTGGGCTGGGCGCGCTACCACCGCCTCTGCTCGCGGCTGTTGCTCCGCATAAGGACGAACGTTGAGGGCGTCGTGCCGCGGACGCCGACCCTGGTCGCGTCGAAGCATCAGTCGATCTTCGAGACGACCGCGCTCGTGCTGCTGCTCGACAAGCCGGCGGTCGTGCTCAAGCGCGAGCTCAGCGACCTGCCGGGCTGGGGCTATGCGGCGCGGCGCTATGGCGTCATCCCGGTCGACCGCGCCGGCGGACCGGGGGCGCTGCGCCGGATGCTGAATGCGGCGCGCGCCGCCCTTGCCGCCGACCGCCCGATCCTGATCTTTCCCGAAGGAACGCGCGTCGCGCCGGGCGAGAAGCCGCCGCTCCAGGCGGGCTTTGCCGGCCTTTACCGCTCGCTCGACCTGCCGGTCGTGCCGGTCGCGCTCGACAGCGGCCGGCTGTGGCCGCGAAAGGGGTTCGTCAAGCGCCGCGGCATCGTCACGATCCGCTTCGGGGAGCCGATTCCGCCGGGCCTCCCGCGCGAGGAGATCGAGGCGCGGGTGCATGCCGGGATCAACGCGCTGGAGGATTAGAACCTCCGCTCAATGAATTTTCTAGAGCAGGCTGCGATTAACAGCCTGCTCTAGAACCGTTTGATACCGCATTGCTTCTGCGAAAAGCCGGTTCCCGCCTTTTCGCGCAATGCTCTAAGAGTGCTTCCGCCCGAAATCGGGCCGGGCATCGTCCTGGCCCTGCTCGATGATGCTGCGCCGGATCGCGCGGGTGCGGGTGAACAGATCGAACAAGGTGTCGCCTTCGCCCCACCGGATCGCGCGCTGGAGCAGGCTCAGATCCTCCGAGAAGCGCTGCAGCATGTCGAGCACCGCATCGCGGTTGGTGAGGAAGATGTCGCGCCACATCGTCGGGTCCGACGCGGCGATGCGGGTGAAGTCGCGGAAGCCGCCGGCCGAATATTTGATCACTTCGCTCTCGGTGACGCCCTCGAGGTCCGACGCGGTACCGACGATCGTGAACGCGATCAGATGCGGCAGGTGGCTGGTGACGGCGAGCACCATGTCGTGGTGCTTGGCGTCCATCCGCTCGACCTTGGCGCCCATCCGCGTCCAGAAATCCTGGAGCCGCTCGACCGCCTGCGGATCGGCCTCGGCGTCGGGCGTGAGGATGCACCAGCGGCCCTGGAACAGGCTCGCGAAGCCCGCCTCGGGTCCGCTGTTCTCGGTGCCTGCGACCGGGTGGGCTGGAACGATCGTCGCGTTCGGCAGCGCCTCGCGCAACGTCGCCGCGACACTTGCCTTGGACGAGCCGACGTCGCTGACCACCGCGTCCGCCGGTAGCGCGCCGGCGATCGCCGATGCGGCTGCCGCCATGCTTCCGACCGGCACGCACAGGATGACGAGATCCGCTTCGGCGACCGCGTCGGCGGCACTCTCCGCGATCGCATCGGCGAAGCCGAGCGCGCGCGCGCGCTCGCGCACGCCCGTATCGGCATCGAAGCCGGTGAGATGCACGTCCGCCATCGTCTCGCGCACCGCGCGCGCGATCGAGGAGCCGATCAGGCCAAGGCCGATCAGCGAGACGCGCGCGAACGGGGGCTTGGCGTCATCAGGCACGAAGCTGCGCTCCCAGCTTGGCCGCGGCAGCGACGATTCTCTCGGATATCGCCTGCAGCTCCTGGTCGGTGAAGCTCTTCTCGCCCGGCTGGAGCAGGACTTCGACCGCCAGCGACTTCTGCCCCTCGGGCACGCCGTCGCCGGTGAAGACGTCGAACAGGCTGACCTCGGCGATCGCCGCCTTGTCGGCGCCGCGCACCGCGCGCAGCAGTGCATCGGCGGAGGTCGCCTGCGGCAGCAGGAAGGCGAAGTCGCGAGTCACCGCCTGCAGCGCCGGCGGCGCGTAAGCCGCGCGGCGATGGCCCGACGCGCGCTTGCCCGGTATCGCGTCGAGGAAGATTTCGGCGGCGACGATGGGGCCCTGGACGTCGAACGCGGCCAAGGTTGCCGGGTGGAGCTCGCCGAACTCGGCAAGCACCGTCTTCGGTCCAAGCGTCAATCGGGCCGAGCGGCCCGGATGATAGATGGCCGAAGCCTGGTTCGCGACCTGGAGGCTGGCGACCGGCGCGCCTGCCGCCTCGAGCAGGGCGATCGTCTCGGCCTTGGCGTCGAGCGCATCGAACCGCACCGCCTTGCCGCTCCGCCAGTCGCGCGCTTCGCGCTCGCCGGCGAGGACGAGGCCCAAGGTCGCATGCTCGCCGTCGTCGAGGTAGCGGCGGCCGACCTCGAACAGCCTGACGCTGTCGGCGCCGCGCGCAATGTTGCGGCGTGCCGCGGCGAGCAGGCCGGGGAGCAGCGACGGCCGCATCGCCTTCATCTCCTCGCTGATCGGATTGGCGAGCCGCCAGGCGGCGCCGCCGAACGGGGCGGCTTCCTGCTCGGCGATGAAGCTCCACGTCACCGCTTCGTTGAGGCCGCGCGCGGCGGCGGTGCGGCGGACCTTGCGCTCGAGCTTCTGCTCGGGCGTGGCGGTCGGCTTGGCGACGCCGGCGATGCGCGGCAGCGGAGTCGACGGCACCTTGTCGAGGCCGTGGATGCGGACCACCTCCTCGACGATGTCGGCGCTGCCGTCGACGTCGGGACGCCAGGTCGGGACCCGCACCTGCCAGCTCTCGCCACCTTCGACGCCAAAGCCGAGGCTCGCGAGGATCGCCTGCTGCCGCTCGGGCTCCACCGCGACCCCGGCAAGCGCCGCGGTGCGGCCGGGCGCATAAGCCACCATCTTTTCGGGGCGCGGCGGGCTTCCGGCACGAACCACTTCGGAGGCTTCGCCGCCGGCGAGCTCGATCGCCAGGCCGGTGGCGAGCGCCAGCCCCGGATCGACGAAGGCGGGATCGACGCCGCGCTCGAAGCGCATTCGCGCGTCGGACACCAGGCCGAGCTTCTGGCCGGTGCGCGCGATGCTCTCGGGATCGAAATAGGCGCATTCGATGACGATGTCGGTCGTCTCCTCGGTGACGCCGCTATGCTCGCCGCCCATGATCCCGCCGATGTCGTGGACCGCGGCATCGTCGGCGATGACCGTGATCTCGGGGTCGAGCCGATAAGTCTTGCCGTTGAGGGCGAGCACTTCCTCGCCGTCGCGCGCCTTGCGCGCGGTCAGCGCGCCCTGGAGCTTGGCGAGGTCGTAGACGTGGAGCGGCCGCGCATAGCTCAGCATCAGATAATTGGTCATGTCGACCAGGGCGCTGATCGGGCGCTGGCCGACCGCCTTGAGGCGCTGCTGCAGCCAGGCCGGCGAGGGGCCGTTGCGCACGCCGCGAACCACGCGCCCGAACAAGGCGGGGCAGCCCTGCGGGTCGTCGGTGCGGATTTCGACCGGGCAGGGGAAGCTGCCGGCGATCTGCGGAACGGCGAGCGGCTTCAACCCGCCGAGGCCAGCGGCGGCAAGATCGCGCGCGATGCCGTATACGCCCATCGCGTCGGGTCGATTGGGCGTGACGGCAACCTCGATGACCGGGTCGTCGAGCCCCGCCCAGCCCGCATAAGCGGCGCCGACCGGCGCATCCTCGGCCAGCTCGATGATGCCGTCATGCTCCTCGCCGAGCTGGAGCTCGCGCACCGAGCACATCATGCCGTGGCTCTCGACGCCGCGGATCGCGGCGACCTTCAAGATGAGGTCGCTGCCCGGGACATAGGCGCCGGGCGGGCCGAACACGCCCTTGAGGCCCGCGCGCGCATTGGGGGCGCCGCAGACCACCTGCAGCGGCGGCCCATGCCCGGTGTCGACGCTCAGCACCTGCAACTTGTCGGCCTGGGGGTGGCGCTCGGCGCTGAGCACGCGCGCGATCGTGAACGGCGCGAGCGCGTCGGCCGGATTGGCGACCGATTCGACCTCGAGCCCGACCCGCGTCAGGGTTTCGACGATCGTCTCGAGGCTGGCATCGCTGTCGAGATGCTCGCGCAGCCAGCTCAGGGTGAACTTCATGCGCCGACGCCCCCGCTCAGGGTCGGCACGTCGAGCGCCGCGAAGCCATAGTGGCGCAGCCAGCGCAGATCGCCGTCGAAGAAGGCGCGCAGATCGTCCATCCCATATTTGAGCATCGCCAGCCGGTCGATGCCGCAGCCGAACGCGAATCCCTGCCATTCGTCGGGATCGAGCCCGCAGGCGGCGATCACCTTGGGATGGACCATTCCCGAGCCGAGCACCTCCATCCACCCGTCCGACCCGCCGATCACGCGACGGCCCTTTTCGATGCTGTAGCCGACGTCGACCTCGGCCGAGGGCTCGGTGAACGGGAAATAGCTCGGCCGCAGGCGCAGCACGATGTCGTCACGCTCGAAATAGGCCTTGAGGAACGTCTCGAGCGTCCATTTGAGATGGCCCATGTGGATGCCGCGGTCGATCACCAGCCCTTCGACTTGGTGGAACATCGGCGTGTGGGTCGCATCCGAATCGGAACGATAGGTGCGGCCCGGCGCGATGATGCGGATCGGCGGCTTCTGGCTCATCATCGTGCGGATCTGCACCGGCGAGGTGTGCGTGCGCAGCAGCATGCGCCGGCCTTCGGCATCGAGACGGTCGAAGTAGAATGTGTCGTGCATCGCCCGTGCGGGGTGCGTCTCGGGGATGTTGAGCGCGGTGAAATTGTGCCAATCGTCCTCGATCTCGGGCCCGGTCGCGACCGAGAAGCCGAGATCGGCGAAGATTTCGGCAAGCTCGTCCATCACCTGGCTGACCGGATGGACCGACCCTTGCGCGCCGGTCGTGACCGGCAGGCTCATGTCGAGCATCTCGGTGGCGAGGCGCCGTTCGAGCTCCGCGGCTTCGAGCGCGGCCTTGCGCGCGGCGATTGCCTCGGTGACGCCCTCGCGCAGCGCGTGGATGCGCGGCCCCTCCCGCTGGCGCTCGTCCGGCGTCATGCCGCCAAGAGTCTTGAGCAGGGCCGTCACCGCGCCTTGCTTGCCGAGCGCCGCGACCCGCTCGGCCTCGAGCGCGGCGAGATCGCCGGCGGCGGCGATGCGCGCAAGCCAGTCGGCGCTCATTTTCTCGAGGCCTGGCATTTTGTCGAGGTCAGACATTTTGGAGATGGGCCTGGAGTTCACGATCGGACATGAATGCCCTTAAGCAAGCCTTGGCTGAAAAAGCAAAGGCGCGAAAAGAAAGGCGCGGAAGAGCCATGCCTCCCGCGCCTTCTTGTCTCGGGCCCGGTTTCGGGCGTTTTGGCTCAGGCTTCGGCCGGAAGCGCGCTGCGCGACTGGGCGATGATCGCACGGAAGGCGTCGCCCTCGTGCATCGCAATGTCGGCCAGCACCTTGCGGTCGAGATCGACGCCGGCGAGCTTCAGCCCGTGCATGAACTGGCCATAAGTGAGGCCTTCGGCGCGAACCGCGGCATTGATGCGTTGGATCCAAAGCGCGCGGAAGCTGCGCTTTTTGACCTTGCGGTCGCGATACGCATATTGGCCGGCCTTTTCGACCGCCTGACGCGCGATGCGGATCGTGTTCTTGCGGCGGCCGTAATAGCCCTTCGCCTGATCCAACAGTCTCTTGTGGCGGGTCTTGGTTGTCGTCCCGCGTTTGACACGTGCCATTTCGTCCCTCCTCCTATCTCAGGCCGTAAGGGGCCCACAGCTTGATCGTCTTGGTGTCCGCATCGGACAGGACGGTCGTGCCGCGGTTCTGGCGGATATATTTGGCATTGTGGCTGATCAGGCGGTGGCGCTTGCCGGCGACACCATGCTTGACCTTGCCCGTGGCAGTGAGCTTGAAGCGTTTCTTGACGCCGCTCTTGGTCTTCAACTTGGGCATTTTCGTCTCCTCTGCGCGCTTGCGCGCGACGTTTAAGAACGGCCACGGCAGCCCTTACGGCCGGGCAGTTCACTTCTTCCATGAGCTGGAAAGCGTGGCCCTATAAGCCGCAGGGCCCGCGAAGGCAAGGGAGGGAGGGTTGCCTTGTTAGGTCAGGCTTCGCCTGACAGGCTGCACCGACCCACTCCCCCACCCGACCTCCCAACAAGTTATCATGGATTGGTAGGCCGGGTGGGGGAGTGGGCCGGTGCGGGTCCCGCGCAGCGGGACAAGAGCATAGGGGCCAACAGGAACCCGCCCGCCGCCTTGGGGGTTGTTGACGCAATGTACGAAGCTGTTGGCGAAGATCATCCCCAGCAACAAGTCCGGCGCCGAAGGGAGCTGGGCTCGAATCTGCTTGGCATCGGCCTGTCGATCGTCGCGACGATCATCGGGCTGGTCATTCTTGCGTGGGCGATCTTGTTCATCACCAAGGGCCGGTTTCTGAAGCCCTATTTCGAGCGCATCGCCAGCAACCAGACGCAGCGCACGGTCGATGTCGCCGGCGATTTCCAGCTCTTCCTCAACCCGATCGACGTCAAATTCTATGCCGAGGGGCTGACGATCTCGAATCCCGCCTGGGCGACGCGCAAGAACTTCTTCGAATCGAAGGTCATCGACACCAATATCGCGACGATCCCGCTGATCTTCGGCAACCGCCGCGTCAATTGGCTCAACCTGCTCAACGGCAACATCGATCTCGAATGGGATCGGACGGGGACGCGCAACACCTGGACGATGGGCGATCCCAACAAGAAGGCCGCGCCGTTCGAGATGCCGGTCATCCGCCGCGCCTTCGTCGCCGGGACGACGGTCCGCTATCGCGCGCCGCAGATGCAGTTCGTCGCCGATATCAAGATCGACACGGTGCGCGCGACTAATACGCGCCTCGACAACGAGATCCGCTTCGCCGGCGGCGGCACGATGCGCCAACGGCCGTTCACCCTGTCGGGCAGCCTGATGTCGCCCAACGAGACGGTCGCGGGCGGCCGCAACAAGCTCTCGCTTCACGCCCAGGCGGCGGGCAATGTGCTCGACGTCAGCGGCACCTTGCGCGGCGCGACCGATATCGAGGGCGCCGCGCTCAAGACGCAGGTGCGCGGGCCCAATCTCGCCTCCTTGTTCGATTTTCTCGGCGTCGCCGTGCCCGACACGCGCCGCTACCGGCTGACCTCGAACCTCACCAAGCGCGGCGGCGATTGGCGCTTCACCGGCATGCGTGGCGTGTTCGGCGACAGCGACCTGGCCGGCGCGATGACCATTTCGATGCCGTCGAACCGGCTGAACATCGACGCCGACCTTCGCTCGCGCGTGCTCGACATCATCGATGTCGGGCCCTGGGTCGGCTATAATCCGCAGCGGCTCGACGCGATGGGCGCCAAGGGCGCGATCGTCCAGGACGGCGGCCGGCCGCGGATACTCCCGGATGCGCCGCTGCGCGCCGAAGCGATCAAGAATTTCGACGCCCATGTCGATTATCGAGTCACCACCGTCCGGATGGACAATTTTCCGATTTCGAACATCGCGCTGACGCTCGATCTCGATCGCGCGCTGCTCAAATTGTCGCCGCTGACCTTCGATATCTCCGGCGGCCACCTTGCCTCGGACATCTCGATCAACGCGCGAGTGCCGCAGGTCATCACCGATTACGACATTCGCCTGTCGCCGACGCCGATGGGGCGGCTGCTTGCCAAGTTCGGCGCCGAGGAATCGGGCACGACCGGCATGATCAAGGCGAGAGTGCAAATGCGCGGCGTCGGCGATTCGGTGCACAAATCGCTCGCCTCGTCGAACGGCCGCATCGCCGTGATCATGCCCGCCGGCACCTTCTGGACGCGCAACGTCCAGCTCGCCGAGCTCGACATCGGCACGTTCGTCCAGAAGATGTTCGAGAAGAAGCTCAAGGACCCGGTCCACATCAATTGCGGCCTGATCGCCTTCACGGTGCGCGACGGCATCGCCGCGGCCGATCCGATCCTGATCGACACCAAGAAGAACGTCATCGGCGGGCGCGGCGGCTTCAGCTTCAAGACCGAGGGGCTCGATCTCGCGGTCGAGGCCGATGCCAAGACCTTCAGCCTGCTCTCCGGGCAATCGCCGATCGGCGTCGGCGGCTATTTCGCGGCGCCGACGATCGATCCGATCAGCGGCGAGCTGCTCACCCGCGCCGGCGTCGGCCTGGGGCTCAGCGTGCTCGCCAGCCCGCTCGCCGGAATCCTCGCGTTCGTCGATCCGGGCAATGCCGAGAACACCGCCTGCGGCCCGGTGCTCGCCGGCGCGCGCGCCAATCGGCAGCACGAGCGCGACGGCGGCAAGGTCAAGGGGATCGGCAGCGGCAAGCCGACGACCGTGGAAGAGCCCAAGCAAAAGAAGAAGTTCCTCGGGATCTTCTGATCCTCCCCGGTACGGGGAGGGGGACCGCGAAGCGGTGGAGGGGCTGCGCTAATCTAGACCTGCCAGCCCCTCCGTCGCGCTACGCGCGCCACCTCCCCGTACCGGGGAGGAACTCAGATTAGTCGAACAAGCTCGAGACCGAACTCTCGTCAGCGATGCGGCGGATCGCTTCGGCGAGCAACGGCGCGATCGTCAGCAGGCGGATTTTGCCGCTCGCTATGGCTTCGGCCTGGGCGCCGATCGAATCGGTGATCACCAGCTCGCGCAGCGCCGAATTGTCGACCCGCGATACCGCAGCGCCCGAGAGCACGCCGTGCGTGCAATAAGCGACCACATCCTCGGCGCCGCTTTGCTTCAGCGCGTCGGCGGCATTGGCGAGCGTGCCCGCCGAATCGACGATGTCGTCGACGAGGATGCAGAAGCGGCCTGCGACATCGCCGATGATGTTCATCACTTCCGATTCGCCCGGCCGCTCGCGGCGCTTGTCGACGATCGCCAGCGGCGCATTGTCGAGCCGCTTGGCGAGCGCGCGGGCGCGCACCACGCCGCCCACGTCGGGCGAGACGACCGTGATCGGCCGGCCGCTGAAGCGCGCCTGGATGTCGGCCGACATCACCGGCGCGGCGTAAAGATTGTCGGTCGGGATGTCGAAAAAGCCCTGGATCTGGCCGGCGTGGAGATCGACCGAGAGCACGCGGTCTGCGCCGGCGACGGTGATCAGATTGGCGACCAGCTTGGCCGAGATCGGCGTGCGCGGCCCCGGTTTGCGGTCCTGCCGGGCATAGCCGAAATAAGGAACGACCGCAGTGATGCGCTTGGCCGACGCACGCTTGAGCGCGTCGATGCAGATCAGCAGCTCCATCAGATTGTCGTTGGCCGGATAGCCGGTCGACTGGATCACGAACACGTCCTCGCCACGGACATTCTCGTTGATCTCGACGAACACTTCCTCGTCGGCGAAGCGCCGGACGCTGGCATCGGTGATCGGCAGCTCGAGGTAAGCGGCGATGCTCTTCGCGAGCGGAAGGTTCGAATTGCCGGTCATCAATTTCATCGAAATGCTGCTCCCGTGGCGGTGCGATCGTACCGGCGGAACCCCCCGCGGTTCCGGATTTCATGCTCGCGCGCCCTCCCCGGGGCGGACCGAGCCTGCCGCCGAAAAGGCGCGCGCGCCCTTTAACCGCCGACGAGGCGAAGCGGCAAGAGGCGTTGCCGACCGGGCGCTTCGTGCCTAGAGCCAAGGGCGAGCCGGCCGGTGCGGTCCGACCCGGTGAACCGCGCTTCCGTTCAACCAGAGTCCAAAGCTTCATGACCGTCGTCGCCCGCTTCGCGCCCTCGCCTACCGGCCGCCTCCACGTCGGCAACATCCGCACCGCGCTCCACAATTGGCTGTGGGCGCGCCGCAACGGCGGCAAGTTCATCCTGCGCCTCGATGACACCGACCGCGAACGCTCGAGCGAGGAGAATGCGCAATCGATCCGTGACGATCTCGCCTGGCTCGGCCTCCTGCCGGACGAGGAGCATCGCCAATCCGACCGCTTCGCGCGCTACGAGGCGGCGCTCGCGACGTTGCACGCCGCCGGGAGAGTCTATCCTGCCTATGAGAGCGCGCAGGAACTCGACCTCAAGCGCAAGGTGCAGCTCGGGCGCGGCAAGCCGCCGGTTTACGACCGCGCTGCTTTGCACCTCGATCCCGCCGAGATCGCGCGTCTCGAGGCCGAAGGCCGGCGGCCGCACTGGCGCTTCAAGCTCGACACCGGCTCCTCGATCGAATGGGACGATCTGATCCGCGGCCCGCAGCATTTCGACCCGGCCTTGCTCTCCGATCCGGTGGTGCGGCGCGAGGACGGCAGCTGGCTCTATATGCTGCCGAGCGTGGTCGACGACATCGACATGCATGTCACCCACGTCGTGCGCGGCGAGGATCATGTCACCAACACGGCGCTCCAGATCCAGATGTTCGAGGCGCTCGGCGCGGCGCCGCTGGCCTTCGCGCACGAGGCGTTGCTGGTCGGCTCCGAAGGCAAATTGTCGAAGCGCCTGGGCTCGCTTGGCGCCGATGCGCTCCGCGACGCCGGCATCGAGCCGATCGCCCTGCTCGCCAAGCTCGCCCGGATCGGCACCAGCCTGCCGGTCGAGCCGGTCACCGCTCCGGCGCCGCTGATCGAGAGCTTCGATTTCGCGACCTTCGGCCGCGCGCCGGCGCGCTTCGACATGGAGGAGCTCGCGGGGTTGAACGCGCGCATCATCCACCAGCTCGATTATGAGTCGGTCGCGCCGCGCCTGCCGGCCGGCATGGGCGCCGAGGCCTGGGCGGCGATCCGCCCGAACCTCGCGAGCGTCGGCGAGGCGGCCATCTGGTGGAGCATCGTCCAGGGACCGGTGGCGCATCGCGCGGCCGAGCAGGATCGGCCGTTGCTGGCGCAGGCCGCCGAGATCGCCGAACGCATGGATTGGGCGGAAAACCCGTGGGCCGCGCTGACCGGCGCGCTCAAGCAGGCGAGCGGCCGAACGGGCAAATCCCTGTTCCTGCCGCTGCGCCAGGCGCTCACCGGCCGCGACAGCGGTCCGGAGATGGCGACTTTGGTGCGGCTGATCGGCAAGGACCAGAGCGTCGCAAGGCTGCGCGCGGCGGCTTCTTAGAGCCCGATTCAAAGGGTCTAGCGCACCACTTCACCTTCATTCGGCGACGCGTCGAAGGGTATAGTATAACATTACGATATATAATATCATCCGTGCTGCCCCAAGCAGAAGGCCAGGCAGTAAGGAGAGTGACATGACCCAGGGAGGTTTTTTCGAGCCCAAAAGAGTCCACCCGGCGCAATTGACGATCGTGATCGCGGCGCATGCCGCGGCAATCACGGCGCTGGCCTTGGCCAAGGCCGATTTCGTCGTGCCGAAGATCGTCCGCACCCACGTTTTCTTCGTCCCGGACCCGGTCGATCCGCCACCGCAGCGCGACAGGCAAATGCCGCAGAAGAAGGTGGAGCAACCGCCACTGCCGGCCGTCGACCCGCTGGTGCGGATCGACCGCATCGATCCCCCCGCCATCGCCAATCCGTTCGACAATGTGATCGTGCCGCAGACGTTCGATCCGCCCGCCGAACCGCCGAAGCCGATGATCGAGCCGGTCCGGATGGAGGCCCAGGTCGATCCCCGTTTCGCCGATCGGCTGCAGCCTCCCTATCCCCTGTCGGAGCAGCGCGCCGGCAATGAAGGAATCGTCAAGGTCAGGGTGCGGATCGGGGCCGACGGCCGGGTCGTGTCGGTCGAGAAAGTCGCCGCCGCGAGCGACGCATTTTTTGAGGTCACGCAGCGCCACGCGCTGCGGCAATGGCGGTTCAAGCCGGCGACGCTCGACGGAAGCGCGGTCGAGAGCGTCAAGGTGATGACGGTTCGCTTCCAGCTTGAACGCTAGCCGTCGCATCTCTGCGATCGGCGACGCGGCCGGTGAAGACGGAGCAGGGACGGGGCTGGCGCTCGCCTCGCGGCGCCCCTATCTTTCGGGGATGCCGCTCCCCCGTCCTTCCTCTCCCAAGGCCCTGCTGTCCGACTTGCGCGCGATGATGAAGCAGCGCAGCCGCCACGAGAATATCGCCGCGCTGCTGGCGATCCTGATGCCGGCAGGAATGGTGCTGCTGTTCGCCTATAATGCCGGCTTCAACCAGCCCAAGACCGAGCGGATCATCTACGTCCAGAGCTGGAGCCTCGACCGCACCGACGCCGAGATCATCGCCCAGCAGCAAAAGGACAAGGCTGCGTACGAAGCACGCGTCCGCGAGCGCCAGCGCCAGTTCAAGGCGCTCGCCCGTTCGCTCGGGATGGAATGAGCGACCAGCAGTGGATGGCCGCCGCGCTTGCGCTCAGCGAGCGCGGCCGCGGCCTTACCGCTCCCAATCCCCATGTCGGCTGCGTGATCGTCAAGGACGGCGAAGCGGTCGGCGAGGGCTGGACCCAGCGCGGCGGGCGCCCGCACGCCGAGGCGGTCGCGCTCGAGCAAGCCGGCGAACGGGCGCGCGGCGCCACCGCTTATGTGACGCTCGAACCCTGCGCCCATGCGAGCGAGCGTGGACCGGCCTGCGCGCCGCTGCTCGCTGAGGCGGGGATCGCGCGGCTGGTGGCAGCGGTCGGAGATCCCGACCCCCGCACCGACGGCCGCGGCTTCGACCTGCTTCGCGCCGCGGGAATCGAGGTCGTATCGGGAGTGTGCGCCGAGGAAGCGGAGCGCATGCTCGCCGGCTTCATCACCCGCCATCGCCTCGGCCGTCCGCACGTCACGTTGAAGCTGGCGATGTCGATCGACGGCAAGATCGCCTTGCCGTCCGGCCAGAGCCGCTGGATCACCGGCCCCGAAGCGCGCGCCGACGCACACATCCATCGCGCCTTTGCCGACATGATCCTGGTCGGGCGCGGCACCTATGAGGCCGACGATCCTGCGCTCAACGTCCGCGCCGAGGGGCTCGAGGACCGCTCGCCGCACCGCGCGCTGCTGACCCGCGGCGAAGCGCCGGACGGGTGGGTGCGGATCGCATCGCCCGAGGCGATCGCGGCGCTGACCGACGTCAACGAATTGCTGGTCGAAGGCGGCGCCCGAGCGGCGGCCGCGTTCCTCGCCGCCGATCTGGTCGACCGGCTACTGGTCTATCGCGCGCCGATCGTGATCGGCGAAGGCAAGGGCGCGGTCGGCGACATCGGCCTGCATCTGCTCGGCGAGGCGCACGGGCGGTGGGAGTGCGTCGATTCGCGCGCGCTTGGCATCGACCGGCGGGACGTCTACGAGCGCCGCCGGAGGGGCCGCGAAAGCTGATGTTCACAGGCATAGTCACCGAAATCGGCCGGATCGAGGCTGCCGAGCAGCGCGGCGATCTTCGCCTGCGCATCGGCTGCGGCTACGACATGGCCGGTGTCGAGCTCGGCGCCTCGATCGCCTGCTCGGGCGTCTGCCTGACGGTGGTCGACAAGGGCGACGACTGGTTCGCCGTCGACGTCTCGGCCGAATCGGTCGCCCGCACCGCGCCCGGAATGTGGGCGCCGGGCGCGCGGCTCAATCTCGAGCGCGCGCTGAAAGTCGGCGACGAGCTCGGCGGCCATATCGTCACCGGCCATGTCGACGGCATCGGCGAGGTCGAAGGCGTGCTCGAGGTCGGCGGTTCGACCAAGCTGACGATCGTCGCCGGCGATGAGGTCGCGCCCTATATTGCCACCAAGGGCTCGATCGCGCTCGATGGCGTGTCGCTGACCGTCAACGAGGTCGAGAATCTGTCCGATGGCGTGCGCTTTGCGATCAACATCATCCCGCACACCGCGCAGCAGAGCAATCTCTCGGCGATCGCACCCGGGCGCAAACTGAACATAGAGATTGACGTGCTCGCCCGCTATCTTGGCCGGATGATGGAGTTGCGGCGATGAACGATCGGAGCTTTCTCTCCAGTCCCGAGGAACTGATCGACGAGGCGCGCAACGGGCGCATGTTCATCCTCGCCGACGACGAGGATCGCGAGAATGAGGGCGATCTCGTCATCCCGGCGCAAATGGCGACTCCGGACGCGATCAACTTCATGGCCAAGCATGGCCGCGGGCTGATCTGCCTGGCGCTCACCAAGGCGCGAGTCGACCAGCTCGGCCTGCCGCTGATGGCGCGCCAGAACGGCACCCGCCACGAAACCGCCTTCACGACGTCGATCGAGGCGCGCGACGGCGTCACCACCGGCATTTCCGCGGGCGACCGCGCGCGCACCATCGCGGTGGCGATCGACGCCGCAAAAGGCCCCGAGCATATCGTCACCCCCGGCCATGTCTTCCCATTGGTCGCCAAGGACGGCGGCGTCCTGATCCGCGCCGGCCATACCGAGGCTGCGGTCGACGTCGCCCGCCTCGCCGGATTGAACCCGTCGGGCGTGATCTGCGAGATCATGCGCGAGGATGGGACGATGGCGCGGATGGACGATCTCGTCGCCTTCGCGCAGCTCCACGGCCTCAAGATCGGCACCATCCGCGACCTGATCGCCTATCGGCTGCGTAAGGACCATCTCGTCGAGCAGACCACCGAGGCGGAGTTCGAAAGCCGGTGGGGCGGCACCTGGACCGCGAAATGCTTCCTCAACAAGGCGCTCGGCAACGAACAGGTCGCGCTGGTCAAGGGCAAGATCGATCCGACCAAGCCGGTGCTGGTGCGGATGCACGCGCTCAGCCTGTTCGCCGACGCGTTCGGCGAGCGCGATGCCCGGACCGGGCTGATGCAGGGCGCGATGAAGATCATCGGCGAGGAAGGCTCCGGCGTCATCGTGGTGATCAACCGCACCTTGCCCGATGCCATCTCCAAGGCGGTCAACATCCGTTCCGGCAGGGTCGAGGCGCCCGACATGGAGGCGCTGCGCGATTACGGCATCGGCGCGCAGATCCTCGCCGCGCTCGGGGTCCACGACATGGTGCTGCTGACCAACAGCCACCACACGCCGGTCGCGCTCGGCGGCTATGGTCTCAAGATCGTCGGCGAACGCCCGATCCCGCTGGAGGAATGACA
Organism: Sphingomonas sp.; assembly: GCF_036677245.1. GTDB lineage: Bacteria > Pseudomonadota > Alphaproteobacteria > Sphingomonadales > Sphingomonadaceae > Allosphingosinicella. The sequence continues at coordinate 1,485 of NZ_JAKFCG010000104.1, read as the reverse complement.
TGGCCCGGGTGCTGATCGTCGAGGCGCGCTTCTACGATCATCTCAACGACCTGCTGCTCGAAGGCGCGCGCCTTGCGCTCGAGGAAGAGCGGCACGGCCATGAGACGATCACCGTGCCCGGCGCGCTCGAGATTCCGGCCGCGATCGCGCTTGCGGCGCAGACCGGCCGCTACGACGCCTTCGTCGCGCTCGGCGTCGTGATCCGCGGCGAGACCTATCATTTCGAGATCGTCGCCGGCGAAAGCGCGCGCGGCCTGATGGCGCTCAGCCTCGACGGGCTCGCGATCGGCAACGGCATCCTCACCGTCGAGAATGAAGCCCAGGCGCTCGCCCGTGCCCGCCGCGACGAGAAGGACAAGGGCGGCGAAGCCGCCAAGGCCGCGCTGGCGATGATGGCGCTGCGGGAACGGTTCGCCTGAACTTCCCCTCCCGTGGATGGGACGCTGTAAAAATCATCCATTCCTCCCCTGCATTTGCAGGGGAGTGGGACCACCCGCAGGGTGGTGGAGGGGCATTTCGTGAAAGGCCCCTCCACCGCTACGCGGTCCCCCTTGTATCTTCGATTTGTGGCAGGAGGTGTGATGCAGGCGGTTCCGCGCGCGGAACCGCCTGCAGCGGCCGGAAGCCCGTGTCCCCCAAGGATTGGAGACCGCGGGGGAGCTAGGTGCTCCGGCCGCTTCTTCACCAACCCGTACGGTTGCGAGGGTTCAAGCCCGCACACGCAAGGCAGGGAGTAGAAGATGGCACAAGTTGAGGAGTTTGTCGGCATCGATGTGTCGAAGCTGACCTTGGATGTCGTGATTTTGCCCGACCGCGAGTGTTTCAAGGTCGACAATGACGATGCTGGTTGGGCCGAGCTGATCAAGCGGCTCGCCGGGCGTAAGCTCGGTGCGGTCGGCATCGAGGCCTCGGGCGGCTATGAGAGAGGCCTATTGGGTGCGCTGCTCGACGCGGGCCTTCCCGCCCGCCGGCTCAACCCACATCGCGTTCGCTGCTTCGCTCAGGATCGTCTTGAGGATCGCGGCGCTACTTCTCGCATTCAGCACGCTCACAATTGGGCCGGCATCGTTCGAAGCCGCGCCATCGTAGTTAATGGTTTACCCCTTCATTTACCAATATGCGTAGTCCGTAGGCAATCAACCATAACGGATTCGATACAGCTTGCCTGAGAGACATATAGGCATCACAAAGGATAGAAGAATGGGTGAACTAACGGGATCGACGGTGAAACCGATCGTCTTTGCAATCCTCAGCTGCGCAGGAGCACTTAGCCCGTTCAGCCCCCTACACGGGAAACCCCCGCAAAGATGCGGCCCGCATTGCTATGTCCTTGTTGGCAACGATCTGCGTACGACGGTGTTCGGCAAAATCCTCCGACAAGTCGATTATCCAGTCGTGGCGACCGACAACGACAGAGCGGAGTACTTTGATCATAATGGACGTTATATCCTATATGTAGGTCGCGGAATAGTAGAGGGCACTTAT
>NZ_JAKFCG010000103.1:0-8945 GCF_036677245.1 Sphingomonas sp. | reverse complement strand
TCGGCCTCGATGCGAACAACCTATTGAGGCTCCACAGCTAGACCTTGGCGGCGCATCTGTGCCGTTTTCAGGAGTTTGCAAATGGGGCCACTTTTTTCGGGCGTGCTGATGCTGATCCTTGGAGGCAGCCTTAGTATCGTCATTTTCGTAGTTGCTGTAATTCTCAACTATAGGAGCCTATTACCACGATCAACGATGGGGCTTGCCCGGTTTGCCATCCTAACTTCGGCATCATTTTGGATAGGTGGCGGTGCCTGCGGAATCGTGGTTGCATTACTTGCAGATAAATCTGGAACTCTTGAAACTCAGACTGAGGTGTTGATCTTCTTGGGGGCATCCTTCCTCGGAGGTCTGACGATCGCGGTGCTGGTTAGCCGTATGTGCTGGAAATCGACTGCAGGCTCGCGAGCTCACAAATCCGGATGAATCCGGGGACACAATACTTAATTCAAGGTTTGACGCTCGTGCCGAGGCTGCCATCTTCCACGAATTAGGTATTGTGTCCCCGAATTACCGTAATGTCGCCGGAGCGCTCAGCTACCGGCGGCAGATGCCGTGGAATTGAGGGCTCATTGAGTCTGCGGGAAGGCGCACGAATTCGGGGACACAATACCTAATTCATTTCGGAGCTGGCGCGAGACTGCCATCTTGCCGGGTCCTCGCCGTACCGGCGAGTGCGTCAAGCCGCTCCAGCTTCCATCCGCCGCAGCGCGGTCAGCACCGCCGCGGCAAGCGTTTCGGGGTCGCCTGGCCGGGCGAAAGTGTGCGAGTCCGTCTCGAGCTGGGTGACATGGCGTTCGAACGTCCCGAAATGCTTGGCGAAGTCCGTCGAGTTCCAGACGTGCGCCGCCGCCACCGCGGTTGCGTCGTGGCGGGCGAGGATCAGCTCGACCGGGAGCGAGGCACGGCGCAGCGCCTCGCCAACGTCGGTCGCGAGCGAGGAGGGCGGTTCCGGCCTGGCAATCTTCAGCAGGCCTCTCAGCAGCTTGCCGTAAGAGACTGATCCTCCAAGAAGTCTTTTCCAGCCCTCGATGCTCATCAGACGCTGACGGTAATGGTGGCGGATCGCTGCGGGGGCAGGCGCGCCGGCTTCGGCCTCGACCAGCCAGGGGTTGACCAGGATCAGGCCGGCGAGACCCGCGGCAGCGCCGAACAAGCCAAGGCTGGTGGCGCCGTCGCAAAGGCCGAAGCCGATGATCCGGTCGACGTGCGGGCAATGCTCGCGCAACCCTGCCGCGGCAGCGGCGATGTCGGGGCTGTTGGCGCGAAAGTCCGGGTCCTCGCCGTCGCTGTCGCCGACCCCGCGCCGGTCGAAGCGAAGGCAGGAATAATGGTTTTGCGCCAGGCTTCTCGCCAGCCGCTCGAACATGCGGTGCGAACCGATCCTGGTCTGGCTGCCCCCGGTGACGATCAGCACGCCGGTGCGGCCTTCCGCCTCGTCGAGGCTGGCGCCAAGCTGGCTGCCCTCGCAGCTGACGATCAGGAGGCGTCGCATTGCGCGATCCAGGCGGCGAGGTCGTCGGCGAGCGCCGCGGCAAGCTCGGGTGAGCTTGCCGGTTCCGAGCGGCGCCAGAGCGCAGGCCCGTCGAGCTTGAAGTCGGCATCGCCGCGGTCGCTGGCAAGCCGCACGACGCGCAGCGGCTCGAGCGGCGCAGGAATGGCCGTGGCGAGCGTATCGAGCAGCGTCTCGCCGAGGCGGTAGCCGGCCAGATCGAGCCCGGGCGCCCCGTCCTGCGGCGCGACCAGGCTCGAGCGAAGCAGGTCGCGGCTCAGCGAGGCGCCGTCCGCCGGCGCGAAGCGCCAGCGACAATCGGTTTCGACGGCATCGTCGAGCAGGGCTCCGCCGCGCAGGCTCGCAACCGCGGGGCTGCGGCCCGCCTCGAGCGCAACCGCCGCGGCAGCGTCGCTGACGGCATCGCGCCAGTCCTCCCAGCCGATCTCGTCGAGCGCGCGCTCGCTCTCACCGGTGCCGGGGAGATCGGGCAGCCAGCAGCAATAGCCGCGCGGCGCAAGCGCTCGCATCGTCGCCGCGAGCAAGGCGCGGGTCCGGTTCATCTCTTCGAACAAGGGGGGCACGAACAGCAATGGCCGCGCCTCGCGGGCGCCGATGCGCATCAGCCATTCGTCACAATTTCGGGTCGAGTAGCGATCATAGCCAAGATCGCCGCCTGCGGTCACCTCAGCGCCTTCGCCTTCGCGAAGGTCAGCAACGCACCATAATTTTCGAGCATGTCGGCGTCGACCTCGTCATCCTCGATCACGATCCCGAGCCTTTCCTCGAGCTCGGTCAGCAGGCCTGCGACCGCCATCGAGTCGAATTCGGGCAGCGCGCCGAACAGCGGGCTCTTGTCGTTGAATGCGTTCACCCGCTCGCGCGGGAGGCCGAGCACGTCGATCAGCACCGCTCTCAGCGTTTCATCGACGTCGCCCGCATCAGTCAGCGCCACAAACATTCCCCTGCATCTATTCCGACCCCCGGATCGGTCGCTTCGAGCCCGAGGCCGACCGAAGGCGCCCGCTCTAGTGGCTCCGGAGACGGCGGACAAGCGCGGAAGCCCCGGCGCGGGCCGCCCCGGCCAGCCCGGCAAGGGTCGAAGGATTGAACGCTCGCATCGTCATCAGCGGCTCGCTGCGCTCCATCCAGTCGGCCTTGTAGCCGTCGTCGCCGGTGCCGAAGTCGATCCGGCGCACCTGGTCGACGTCGAGCGCGTGGCGGAACATCTCGACGCTGAGCACAGTCCCGGGCGAGAGCTCGCGCGCTGTTGCGGCGTAGGCGAGCTTGTGGATCGTCGCGACCCGGTCCTCGACCAGCCAGAGCTGCGCCGCAATCGGCTCGCCGTCGCGCTTGGCGATGCCGAGGCGAAGCGTGCCGGCCTCACCTTCCTGCTCGGCGAGCGCGCGGAGGAATGCGGGCGAGCCTTCGGCGGGCTTCCAGCTTGCCTGATAGACATGCTCGTAATCGGCCCAGGCCGCGGCATCGAAATGACGGTGGATAGCAATGTCGAGCGCCGCCGCCTTGGCCTTCCGCTTGGCGGTGTTGCGCAGCCGCGACGAACGCGTCGCCCAATAAGCGGCGAAATCCATCCCTTCGGTATCGATCTGCCACGAGACGCTCGCCGGCCGCGTGAAGGTCAGCCATCCCGCCGCACGGAAGGCAGCCGGCAGCGGATCCGCCGCCTCGAGCGGATAGAGCTCGACCCGCGCAAGCGCGGGCTTTCGCCGCCGCAGCGCCGCGGGGAGCGCGTTCATCGCCTCGCCGCTGTCGGCGACCGCGGAAGCGCGCAGGCTGTACCAATTGGCGTAGGAGCGGGCCTGATTTCCGTTCAGAACCAGGAACATCCAGGCCTTTGCTCCCATCGCTTGCGCACGCAGCGCGAGCAGGCGGCCTTCGGCCGGCGTGTGGCGCTCGATCAGCCGGAACCAGGCGAGCCGCTCGAACAAAGAAGCGCGCGCGGCGCGGCCGAGCGCACCCGCCGCGTCGTGCTCGACGGCGTCCAGATCATCGAACAGTTCCACCTCGACCGGCATCGCGCTATTCCCGCTCGTGCTTTGACCCGTCCGTCCAGGAGTGAAGGTGGAACTCGATCCCACGCCGAAACCTCTCGATCATCTGACTCTGAAGGGCGATTCTAGCGCGCTTGCATTGATCGATCGTGAAGGCCCGCTCGATTATGCGGGCCTCGAACGGCAGGTCGGCGCCTTGGCGGCAGGCCTGGCGCGGCACGGCCTGGGTGCCGGCGCGAGGATCGCAAGCTGGCTGCCCAAGACGCGGCTGACCTGTCTGCTCCCGCTCGCCTGCGCGCGCGCCGGGCTGGTCCACGTCCCGATCAACCCTTTGCTCAAGCACGCGCAGGTCGCGCACATATTGGCCGACAGCGGCGCGGCGATGTTTATCACCGGCGCGGCGCGCGCGGCGACGCTCGAGCCCGGCGATCTGCCGCCGACTTGCGCTCTGCTGCTCGAGGAAGAGCGGGCGGCGCTGCTTGCCACCCCCGACGGGCTTCCCGCCTCGAGCCACGATCCCGACGCCTTGGCGGCCCTGCTTTACACCTCGGGCTCGACCGGAAGGCCCAAGGGCGTGATGCTCAGCCACGCCAATATGTGGCTCGGCGCGGTCAGCGTTGCCCATTATCTCGGCCTCGAGCCCGCGGACCGGACCCTGGCGGTGCTGCCGTTGAGCTTCGACTATGGCCAGAACCAATTGCTTGCGAGCTGGGCTGCGGGGAGCTGCGTGATCCCGCTCGATTATCTTTCCGCACGCGACGTGATCCGTGCTGTGGGGCGTCATGACGTCACTACCCTCGCGGGCGTGCCGCCCTTGTGGGTCCAGCTGATCGAGGCGGAATGGCCCGCTGACGCCGCCCTGAGCCTTCGCCGCCTCACCAATTCCGGTGGCCGGCTGCCGGCCTCGATGGTCCGCCGGATGCGCGAGCTCTTCCCGGCCGCCGACGTCTATCTGATGTACGGCCTCACCGAGGCGTTCCGCTCGACCTACCTCCACCCGGCGCTGGCCGACGCGCATCCCGATTCGATCGGCACCGCCATTCCCTTCGCGGAAATCATGGTCGCAAGGCCGGACGGGACGATTACCGCCGACGACGAGGCCGGCGAGCTGGTCCATGCCGGGCCGCTGGTGGCCAAGGGTTATTGGAACGATCCGGCGCGCACCGCCGAGCGTTTCAAGCCGGCGCCGCCGAGTGCGCTCGCCGGCGGCATCGCCGTCTGGTCGGGGGACAGAGTCCGCCGCGATGCCGAAGGGCTGCTCTATTTCGTCGGCCGGGACGATGCGATGATCAAGACCTCGGGCAATCGAGTCAGCCCGACCGAGGTCGAGGAAGCGGCGATCGCGAGCGGACTGGTCGCCGAGGCCGTCGCGCTTGGGATCCCCGACGATCGCGTCGGCGAGGCGATCCTGCTCGTCGCGCGGCCCGGCGGGAATGCGCCCCTGGGCAATGGCGCTGCCGGCCGCGACGATGCGCTTCGCGCCTATCTCAAGCGCGAGTTACCGAATTTTATGCAGCCGGCGTCTATCGTCTGGCGTGACGAGCTGCCGCGCAATCCGAACGGCAAGCTCGATCGCGAAAGGCTGAAGAGCGAGATGATGGCGTGAGCAAGCCGATGGGCGCGATACCGGCAGATTTTGCCGGCGACGGCGACGTGCTGACGATCGGCGGCCGGCGGGTCGACGCGCTCGTCGCCGAAGCGGGAAGCACGCCGTTGTTCGTCTATGATCTCGATCTGATCGCTCGGCGGATCGCTCGCTTCAGGGCGGCGATGCCGGCAGCGGTGAAACTTCATTATGCAATGAAAGCAAATCCCTATCCGGAATTGCTGGAGTATATTGCGAAGCGTGTCGACGGGCTCGATGTCGCCTCTGGCCGCGAGATGCTGGCCGCGCTGCGGGCTGGCGGCAAAGGCGCGACGATCTCGATTGCAGGCCCGGGCAAACGCTCAGGCGAGCTTTCGGCGGCGATCGAAGCCGGCGTGACGATCAACGTCGAGTCCGAAGGCGAGGCGCAACGCGCGATCGCGATCGGCGAGCAGCTCGGCCTCCGCCCCAGGCTGGCGGTGCGGGTCAATCCCGATTTCGAGATCCGCGGCTCGGGCATGCGCATGGGCGGGGGCGCCAAGCCGTTCGGCGTCGATGCCGAAAGAGTGCCCGATCTGGTGCGCAGGATCATAGAGTCCGGCGCCCAATGGCGCGGTTTCCATATCTATGTCGGGTCGCAGGCGCTCAGCGCCGAGGCGCTGATCGATGCGCAACGGGCGACGATCGAGCTCGCCGGCAGCCTTGCCAAGGCGATCGGTGCGTCTCCGCCGCTGGTCAACCTCGGCGGCGGCTTCGGCATCCCCTATTTCGCCGGCGAGCAGCCGCTCGACGTCGAGCAAGTGGCGACGGCGCTCGCCGCGGCGCTCGAAGGGCGAGACGCGATGCTTCGAAACTCCGAGTTCGCGATCGAGCTCGGCCGCTGGCTGGTCGGCGAATGCGGCGTCTATCTGACGACAATCGTCGATCGCAAGCTCAGCCACGGCAAAATCTTCCTGGTCACCGATGGCGGCATGCATCACCAGCTCGCCGCGAGCGGCAACTTCGGCCAGGTGGTGCGGCGCAATTATCCGGTCGCGATCGCGACCCGCTGGAGCGAGCCCGCGAGCGAGGAAGCGAGCATCGTCGGCTGCCTGTGCACGCCGCTCGACCGGCTGGCCGATGACGTCATGATACCAACGGCCGCGGTTGGCGACCTGGTCGCGGTGTTCATGGCCGGTGCCTACGGCCTCACGGCAAGCCCCCAGGCGTTCCTCGACCAGCAGCCTGCGCTCGAAATGGCGGTCGGCGGCGGTTGAGCAAAGCGCGCAGCGGCGATGCTCCGGCCGGCGCGATTAACGCCGTAATTACGGATAATTAACCCCTTCGCAGGCGCCGGTCCCAAAGCGGGACGCGTCCCAAATAGCGCTTGTTCCTAACCGTAATTTTACCTCTTTCGCCGATAGCCATGCCAAGAGTGCGCGCTCGCTGGCCATCCCGGCTTCCCGTTGCGCGCGGCGTCTGAGTGCAAGGAGATTGGTGGATGCGCGGATCTGTGACGTTCAAGCTGGTTCTGATCGCCGCGATCGGCAGCTTCGGGCTGACTGGCTGCGCCTCCACCGCGCGGAGCGGCAAGATGCTGCCGCCTGCGACCTACCTCAGCGAGGAAAGCGCTCCCGGCGAAGATTATATGATCGGCGCGCTCGACGAGCTCACCGTGTTCGTGTGGCGCAACCCGGAGCTTGGCGCCAAGGTCCAGGTCCGGCCGGACGGGCGGATCACCACGCCTTTGATCAGCGATCTCCAGGCCGCGGGCAAGACGCCGGCGCAGCTCGCCGAGAACATCAAGGGCAAGCTCACCCAATATATCGAAGACCCGCTCGTCTCGGTGATGGTCGACAAGTTCCAGGGCACCTTCTCGCAGCAGATCCGCGTCGTCGGCGCGACCGAGAAGCCGGCCTCCTTGCCCTATCGGGCGAACATGACCCTGCTCGACGCGATGATCGCGGTCGGCGGGCTTTCGCAATATGCGGCGGGCGACCGCGCCCGGCTGATCCGCCAGGACAAGGCGACCGGCAAGCAAGCGCAATATGACCTCAAGATCGCGCGGCTGCTCAAGAAAGGCGACATCGGCGCCAATGTTCGGCTCGAGCCCGGCGACGTCATCATCATCCCCGAAAGCATGTTCTGACCTGCCGGCCGCCAACCAACCCATCTCCCAAGGATTGAACCGACGCGATGAACAGCCTTTACGACGAATTCCGGGTGGCGCTGCACAGCGTCTGGACGCGCCGGTGGCTGGTGCTGGCGGTCGCGTGGGGCATCTGCATCCTCGGCTGGCTGGCGATCGCGTCGATCCCCAATCGCTATGACAGCCGCGCGCGGCTGCTCGTCGACACCAATGAAATCCTTCCCGACGAAGCGGGCGGCGGCGGGCGCCCCCAGATCGACCAGATCCGCGAAACGCTGACCAGTGCGCGCAACATGGAAAAGGTCGCCGCGACCACCGGCCTGCTGCCCGCCGGCGCGAACGAGCGCGAAAAGGCGGGCGCGGTCGGGATGTTGCAAAAGAGCATCAAGATCATCCCGCAGCAGGACAATATCTTCGAAATCACGTCGAGCGTCGGGGTCGGCAGCCTGTCGGACGCCGACAATGCCAAGCTTGCGTCGGGCGTGCTCGACAGCCTGATCACCGTGTTCCGCGACGACCAGCTGCGCGGTGGCCGGATGAATGCGCGCGAGGGCCTGAAATTCCTCGATGCCCAGATCGCCGACCGCGAAAAGGCGTTGCGCGAGGTCGAAGCGCGCCGCGGCGCGTTCGAGGCGCAGAATATCGGCCTGATCCCTGGCGGTTCGGGCTCGCCGGCGCAGCGCATCGACGCCGCGCGCGCCGAACTCAGCCAGATCGATTCGCAGCTCATTTCGGCGCAGGCGCAGCTTGCGGCCGCCAATGGCCAGCTTTCCTCGACCCCGGCGACGATCAACGTGCCGGGGCTCAATGCCACCGGCGGCGGTGTCGCGCGCCAGCAGCTTGCCGGCGCGCAGAACGAGCTGTCGTCGATGCGCGCGCGCGGCCTGACCGATGCGCACCCCGATGTCATCGCATTGAAGAGCCAGATCGCGTCGCTGAAAGCCATGGCCGACCGCGAAGGCACGGGCGCCGGCGGTGGCGGCAATTCGCAGAATCCGGCCTATGCCTCGCTCGCCGCGATGCGCGCCGAACGCCAAGCGACGGTCAGTGCGCTGTCGGCGCGCAAGGCGCAACTGACCGGCGACATCACGCGCATCACGTCGCAGCAGATCCAGAACCCCGGCATCGCCGCCGAATATGACCGGATCAACGGCGAATATACCGCGTTCAAGGCGCAATATGACAAGCTGCTCACCCAGCGCGAGCAGGTCCGCATGCGCGGCGAGGTGCAGACCGGAACCGATGCGATCAAGATCGAATTGCTCGATCCGCCGTCGAAGCCGACCAGCCCCGCGGCGCCCAACCGGCCGCTGTTCCTGACGCTCGTGCTGCTCGCCGGGATCGGCGGCGGCATCGGCGTCGCCTTCGGCCTTGGCCAGGTGCGCACCAGCTATGCGACCGCGAGCAAGCTCGAACGCGCGAGCGGCCTGCCGGTGATCGGCTCGATCACCGAGGTGATAACGCCCGAACGCCATGTCGAACGGCGCAAGAAGCTCGTCTGGCTGGCGAGCGGCGGGGGCGCGCTGGTCGGCCTCTATGCCTTGCTGCTGGTCGCCGAATTTATCCAGCGCGGCATGGTTGCGTGACGGGGGACGATGACATGAACGATCAACGCAAAGTCAAGCGCCCGCCCTCGCTCCTCGAACGCGCAGCCGACATGTTCGGCCTCGATCCCGCGGCCAATGCGCCGACGATCGACGTCTCGAACCTGCCGCCCGAGCCCGTCAG
>NZ_JAKFCG010000102.1:0-1619 GCF_036677245.1 Sphingomonas sp. | reverse complement strand
CCTCGACGGCGAACTGGCGCACCCCGCCGGTGGCTTTCGCGAGGACACGCTTGGCACCCTGCCCCGGCGCCAGAACCCGCACATGCATCTGCTCGAGGCCTGCCACGCTCTCGCGGCCGTCTCACCGGACCCGCGCTGGCTGACGACCGCAGACAGGCTCGTGCACCTTATGCGCGAGCGCATGCTGGACGGCAATGGCACGCTCGGCGAGTTCTTCGGCGAGGACTGGGGGGCGTTCCCGGGCCCGCGCGGGCTGATCCGTGAGCCCGGCCATCATTTCGAATGGACCTGGCTTCTCTATCATCATGAACGGCTGACAGGCTCGGCCGAGGCTCGCGAAACGGCGCGCAAGCTCCATGCCTTCGGGCAGCGTCAGGTCGACGCGGCGGCCAACACCTCGCGCCTCGTCGTGAACGAGGTCGATCCGGCGGGCCGCGTGCTGAACGGCGCGGCGCTGCTCTGGCCGCAGACCGAATATGTGAAGGCGCTCGTCGCGCGGATCGAATTCGAGGGCGATGCGGATGCCGCGGCACGCCTCGACCGACATGTCGAGCTGATGTTCCAGCACTTCGTCGACCGCGAGAGCGGGCTCTGGGTCAACCAGATCGATGAGAGCGGCCAGCCGATCGCCGACCGGGTGCCAGTCAGAGTTCTCTACCATCTCGTGCTGGCGCTGGCTGAGATCTGCCGCGTCGACGCGGCCGGTTAGAGCAGGTTTCGATCCAGTTTGCAGCGTCATTCCGGACAAGCCGCGAAGCGGCGCAGTTCCGGAATCCATCGAAGGGCGTCGTGCTCTACGATGGATCCCGGCGTTACGCTTCGCTCCAGCCGGGATGACGATGCAGGCTGATGGGAAATCTCCCAGTCTGCGGTTCCGCGCTGTACGCTACAGCACCGCGCCGGGGTTGAGCACGCCCTTGGGATCGAGCGCCGCCTTGACCGTCCGCATCAGGTCGAGCTCGACCGGGTCCTTGACGCCCGGCAGCAGCGAGCGCTTGAGCCGGCCGATGCCATGCTCGGCCGAGATCGAGCCGTGCAGCTCGCTGACGATGGCGTGGACGGCGGTGTTCATCGCGTCCCAGCCGGCGAGGTAAGCCGCCTTGTCGGCGCCGACCGGCTGGCTGACGTTGAAATGGATGTTGCCGTCGCCGAGATGGCCGAAGGGCACCGGCCGGCAGCCCGGCACCAGCTCCTCGACCTTGGCGATGGCGCGTTTGAGAAACTCCGGCGTCGCATGCAGCGGCACGGAGATGTCGTGCTTGATCGAACCGCCCTCATGGGTCTGCACTTCCGACAGCATCTCGCGCAGCTTCCAGAGATCGGCGCGCTGCCCGAGCGAGCCGGCGAGCACTGCATCGGTGACCAGCCCCGCTTCCATCGCTTCGCCAAGAAAATTCTCAACGGCCTCGGAGAGGCCGGTTTCGCCCTGCGCCGAGACTTCCATCAGCACATACCAGGGCGACGGTTCCGAGAGCGGATCGCGGGCGCCATCGGCGTGGCGGACGACGAAGTCGAGCCCGATGCGCGGCATCAGCTCAAAGGTGGTGAGCGTGCCGCCGGCGCTGGCCTTGGCCTTGTTCAGCAGCGCCAGCGCCGCGTCCGGATCGGGCACGGCGAGG
>NZ_JAKFCG010000101.1:0-3066 GCF_036677245.1 Sphingomonas sp. | reverse complement strand
CGAGCGCCTCGGGCTTCGAATCCACCTGCATGCGCAGGCGCGAGGAGGCCTCGTCGACCAGGTCGATCGCCTTGTCGGGCAGGAAGCGGTCGGCGATGTAGCGGTTGGACAGCGTCGCGGCGGCGACCAGCGCCGAATCGGCGATGCGCACCTTGTGGTGCTGCTCGTATTTCTCCTTCAGGCCGCGCAGGATCGAGACGGTGTCCTCGACCGACGGCTCGTTGACGAAGACGGGCTGGAAGCGCCGCGCGAGGGCCGCGTCCTTCTCGACATGCTTGCGGTATTCGTCGAGCGTGGTGGCGCCGACGCAGTGCAGTTCGCCGCGGGCGAGCGCTGGCTTCAACAGGTTGGAGGCGTCCATCGCGCCCTCGCCCTTGCCGGCGCCGACCAGCGTGTGCATCTCGTCGATGAACAGGATGATGCCGCCGTCGGCGGACGTCACCTCGTTGAGCACGGCCTTCAGCCGCTCCTCGAACTCGCCGCGATATTTCGCGCCGGCGATCAGCGCGCCCATGTCGAGCGCCATCAGCTTCTTGTCCTTGAGCGTCTCCGGCACGTCGCCATTGACGATGCGCAGCGCCAGGCCCTCGGCGATGGCGGTCTTGCCGACGCCCGGCTCGCCGATCAGCACCGGATTGTTCTTGGTCCGGCGCGACAGGACCTGAATGGTGCGGCGGATCTCGTCGTCGCGGCCGATGACCGGATCGAGCTTGCCCTCGCGGGCGTCCTTGGTGAGGTCGCGGGCGTATTTCTTCAGCGCGTCATAACCCTGCTCGGCGGAAGCCGAATCGGCGGTGCGGCCCTTGCGGATGTCGTTGATGGCGGCGTTGAGCCCCTGCGCGGTGACGCCGGCCTTGGCCAGGATGTCGGCGGTCTTGGCCGACTTCTCGACCGCCAGTGCAGTGAGCAGCCGCTCGACGGTGACGAACGAGTCGCCGGCCTTGGTGGCGATCTCCTCGGCGGTCGAGAAGACCTTGGCGATGGGCTGCGACAGATAGAGCTGGCCGTTGCCGCCCTCGACCTTGGGCAGCTGGTTGAGCGCGCCTTCGACGGCGATCTGCACCGCCTTCGGATCTCCGCCGGCGCGGGAGATCAGCGAGGCGGCGAGGCCTTCGGAATCGTCGACCAGCACCTTGAGCAGGTGCTCGGGCGTGAACTGCTGGTGATTGCGCGACAGAGCCATGGTCTGCGCGGACTGGATGAATCCCCGGACGCGCTCGGAATGTTTTTCGATGTTCATATGTGTCTCCTTCCCTCACCGGCCCTTCGAGAGGCGCCGGATCGGCCTGATGACGAACCCCCATGTGCGGCAGGCTCTGTTGGGCTGGATATGGGTATGCCCTTTCGACCTCTCAAGACGCCTTGACCAAGGTCAAACAAAAACCGGCGGGAGGGATTGCCCCTGCCCGCCGGCGGATATTTGGTCGGTGCGGATGCCCCGATCAGGATGAGATCAGGCAGCCTCGTCGGACGGTTCGGGCGCCATCTCGGGTCCCGCTGCCGCGGCCCCGCCCTCGGACGCCGCGGAGCCTTCCTCCGCACCGGCCTCGCGGTTGGCGAAGTCGCCGCCGCGCCCACGCCGGCGTGGGCGGCGCGGACGGCGCGGCGCGCCTTCTTCGCCTTCGCCACTGCTCACCTGCGGGCGGACCTCGCGCGGCTGCTCCTCGCCGGACGCTTCCGGGTTGAGCGCGACCTCGGCGGGAATACCGCTGATCTCGGGCTGCGGGCCGGTGCCGTCGTTGACCTGCGGCGGGGCTTCGAAGGACTGCTGCGGGGCCGGGTTGTCCTGGTCCTCGTCGTCGTCCTGGTCGTCGCGCGAATCACGGTTGAACTGCTGCGGCTGCTGGGCCTGAGCCGCCGCGATGATGCGGTTGTAGTGCTCGGCGTGTTGCAGATAGTTCTCGTTCATGACGCGATCGCCGGAACTGTGGGCGTCGCGGGCGAGCTGCATGTATTTTTCGGCGATCTGCTGCGCGGAGCCACGGATTTTCACATCCGGGCCATTCGATTCGTAGCTGCGCGTAAGAGGATTTGGCCCCTTGCGATTCTGGTTGCTGCTGTTGTTATTATTGTTATTACGGCCGCGCATGCGCCTGTTCTGCTGTTGTGGCCTCATTCGACACTCTTGCTGGAGAGGTTGCGAGAAGCGACGCGCCGGATTGGGAGATGCCCGGTCTGCCGCCGTGATTGCGACGGTCGGGCGCCTCGTTGCGGCGCCGCCGTCATCCGTTCTGTTTCCGGTTCATAGCCTGCCCGGACGTTCCCCATGCGACGCCCCAAGCATCGCTCACGCAAGAAGGCAGTTTGTTTTCAACGGGGACCGAATCGACAACGGCACTGCCTGCTACGTCTTGTCCGGTGATTGGAACGTAGCGACATTCCTTTGGGATGCCAAGCTTTTTTTAATCGCCGCGTTGTCGCACGAAGCAAAGCGCCCGGACGTGGCCGCCAAGATCGCGGCGGGTATCGGCATGGCGCAGGCCGTGTCGCGCGAATATGCCCGCGACGTCGTTCTCCTGCCCTGCCCCAATCTCGACCATGACCGCGCCGTCGGGCGCGAGATGGGCGGCGCCGTCGCGCGCGATGATCCGGTAGGGATCGAGTCCATCCGCTCCACCATCCAGCGCCCGCAACGGATCGAAGCCGCGCACCTCGCGCGAGAGGGTGCCGATTTCATCTGACGGGATATAGGGCGGGTTCGAGACGATCAGATCGAACGGTCCCTCGACCGCCGCAAACCAGTCGGACATGACGAAGGCGATCCGCCCGGCCAGACCCAACGATTCGGCGTTGGCCTTCGCCGTAGTCAGGGCGCCGGGCGCGATGTCGGTCGCAACCGCGATCGCGCGCGGCTCGGCCGACAGAAGCGCAAGCGCGATGGCGCCCGTACCGGTGCCGAGGTCGAGGATGCGGCAGGCGCCGCGCTTGTCACAGATGCCTCGCGCGAAGGGCAGCGCAAGTTCCACAAGCGCCTCGGTGTCCGGGCGCGGTTCGAGCGTGTCGGGTGAGAGCGCGAGGCGAAGGCCATAGAATTCACGTGCGCCGAGGATGCGATGCACCGGCTCG
>NZ_JAKFCG010000100.1:0-3931 GCF_036677245.1 Sphingomonas sp. | reverse complement strand
TCGAAACGATGCTCGGTCTCGCCCAGCGCGAATTCCTCGAGCACGTTGCGGCCGACGATGCCGAACTCGCACACGCCGTCGCTGACGAAGGTCGGAATGTCGTCGTCGCGAACGTACATCAGGTCGATCGGAAAGTTCTCGACCCGAGCGGTGAGATCATTCTTGCCGTGCTGGATGCGCAGCCCGGCATCGCGCAGCAGGTTGCGGCTGAAGTCGGACAGCCGTCCAGACTTCTGGATTGCAAGGTGCAGGCGGCTGGTATCAGGCGACATCATTTTCTCCGTTACGCGCGGCAACGGGCTGGCCGAGACGCTGCATGGCCATGCGATAGGCCTGGTGGGGTTCCTGGCGAAGGAAGCGCGCGACGCGAACGATCGTCGTCGTGCTCACGCCGGTCGCGTCGTGGATATCGCGATAGGACATGTCGTTGGTCTCGAGCAGGCGTGCGACATGCCAGCGCTCGGCGAGCGTGCGGACCTCGGCCGGCGTGCAGAGATCGGCCAGCAACAGCGCCATCTCGTCACCGGTATGCGGGGTCAGCAGCGCCTCGCAGAGATCTTTCGTGAGCAAAGCCATGTCCCGCGAGGGCGAGACCCTGCCGTTGTCATCAGCCATATGTTTCACCGTGTTAGTACGCTGTAACGCGCCTATAGAATGCCGGCCGCTAACGCAAGCTTAATAGCCTGCCATCTGCGGGCCGTGCGTCTCTGAAGGCGTGTGGGCCGGTGCGCCATAGCACAAAGCGCTCGGATTCGGGTGCAGGCGGCGCGCAATGCCGCCTAAACCGCATGAAATCAACGTCCGGAAAACTCAGCCCGAGTTGCGCAATGCGGTCGCCACGGCGTTGATCGAGAGCTGGATGCCCTCGCGGATCCGCGGATCGTCTTCGCCGGCGCGGTGCCGTTTCAACAGCTCGACCTGGAGCAGGTTGAGCGGTTCGATGTACGGCAGGCGAAGCCGGATCGACGCGTCGAGCGTCGGATTCCTTTCGAGCAGACGGCCCTGCTCGGTGACTTCGAGCAAGCAGTCGCGGGTGCGGCCCCAATCATCGCGGATGCGGTTGAAGATTGCGTCGCCGAGACCGCGGTCTTCGACCAGCCCGGCGTAGCGCGCCGCAATGTCCATATCGGACTTGGCGAGCACCATCTCGAGATTGTCGAGCGTGGTCTGGAAGAACGGCCAGGCGGCGAGCATCTCGCGCAGCAGCGCCATGTCTCCGAACGCGCTCAGCGCATGGCCTGCGCCATACCAGCCGGGCAGCATCACCCGCGCCTGCGACCAGCTGAACACCCATGGAATGGCGCGCAGATCTTCGATCAGGTCGGACTGGGTACGGCGGGCCGGACGCGAGCCGATCTTGAGCTCGCCGATCTCCGCGATCGGAGTCATCTCGTGAAAGAAGGTGCGGAAGCCCTCGGTCTCGTAGACGAGGCCGCGATAGGCGCGAAACGCGCTTGCCGACAGCGCATCCATCGCCGCCGAGAAACGCGCATGGTCGTTCGCGCCCAGCGAGTCCGGCTGCAGGCTGGCGAGCAGGGTCGCCGAAGCCATCGCCTCGAGATTGACGGTCGCGCTTTCGCGCGTGCCATATTTGGCGGCGATGACCTCGCCTTGCTCGGTGATCCTGATGCGACCCTGCACGGTCCCGGTCGGCTGCGCGCGGATCGCCTCGAAGCTCGAGCCCCCTCCCCGCCCGACCGCACCGCCGCGGCCGTGAAACAGCTGCATCGCCGCGCCGGCATCGGCAAAGACCGAAGCCAGCGCACGGCTGGTCTGGTGGAGGCTCCAGACCGAGGTGAGGTAGCCGCCGTCCTTGTTGGAGTCGGAATAGCCGACCATGACCTCCTGATGTCCGCGCGCCGCGGTCACCGCAGCGACCTCCGGAAGCGCAAGCCATTCGGCCATGATCGCCTCGCCATTCTCGAGATCGGCGATCGTCTCGAAGAGCGGGACCGCCATCACGGCGGCGTGCGGCCCGTCGGCCGAGCGCCACAGGCCCGCCTCCTTGAGCAGGATATTGACTTCGAGCAGGTCGGAGACCGCGTCGGTCTTGGAGATGATGTAGGTGGTGATCGCCTCGGCTCCGTAGAGGCGATGCGCCTCGGCGGCGGCGCGGACGATCTCGAGCTCCGACTTCGTCTCGTCGGAATATTCAGCATACGGGCTCGCCAGCAGCCGCGGACCAGCGAGCTCGCGCCGCAGCAGCGCGACGCGCGCCGCTTCATCGAGGCCCTGATATTCCTCCTCGACTCCGGCAACCTTGAGCAACTCGCCAACGACGCGCTCGTGGACATCGGAGTTCTGGCGAAGATCGAGCGTTGCCAGGTGGAAGCCGAACGTCTCGACGGCGCGCACCAGCCGCCCGAGCGCGCCGCCACTCCGTAGCAGGCCTTCGCCGCTCTCGCCGAGCGCATGCGCGATCGCGGCAAGATCGGCGCGCAAGGCGGCCGGATCAGCATAAGGCTCGGCCGAGATCGTCGCCGGCCGCGGCGGCGACTTGCCGACGAGCGCGCGAAACGTCGCGGCGAGCCGGGCATAGATGTCGCTCAACGCGCGGCGGTAAGGTTCATCCCGACGCGCCGGGCTGTCATCGCCCGAACGCTCCGCGAGCCGCGCGACCTCGGGCGTGATCGGCGCGAGCTCTGTCGAGATCGACAATTCGGCTCCGAGCGCATGAACCTGGTCGAGATAATAAGTCAGGACTGTTTCCGACGCACGCGCCAGCGCCAGCCGCAACGATGCGGCGGTGACGTTGGGATTGCCGTCGCGATCGCCACCGATCCAGCTGCCCGGCCGGAGGAAGCTCTTCGGGCGGCGGCCAAGCGCGCGCTCCCACTGGGCGTAGAGCGCGGGCAGCACCGGCAGGAAAACGTCGCGCAGGTAAGCGAGGGCGGTCTCGACCTCGTCGGCGACATAGAGCCGCTCGCGCCGCAATGGGCGGGTCTGCCACAGCAAGGCGATCTGGCGCACGATCGCCTCCTCGACGAGATCGCCGTCGGGAGTGATCGTCTGGCGCGCATCGCGCCGCCGCATCAGCTCGGCGATGCGATTGCGGTGGTCGATCATGCTCTTGCGCCGCACCTCGGTGGGGTGAGCGGTCAGCACGGGAGCAACCAAGGCATGATCGAGCAGATCGGTGATCGCCTTGTCTTCGACGCCCTCGGCGCGCAGCACCTCGAGCGCCGCGGCAAGCTCGGCGCCCGGTTCGCGCGCCGCGCCCTGCTGCCGATCCTCGGCGAGATTGGCGAGCATCGAGAAGAGCATGAACCCGCGGACGAAGGCGAGCGTGTCGTCGAGCGTCAGCGCTTCGAGGAGCGGAGCGGTGGCGAGCGGTCCCGCGAGCCCGCGGTGACGGTCGACCGAGGTCGAGCGGATCGCCTCGATCCGTTCGAACAATTGCTCGCCGCCGTAAGCGCGGATCACATCCCCAAGCAACTTGCCGAGGAACCGGATGTCCGGGTTCTGGGGAATCGAACGCGACGCAGGCCGAGTCATCGAGCCGTTGCTCCTTTCCTCTTCACGCTCAACGGCGGGGTCCAACGTCTGCTCCGCGCCGCACGCCGCGCAAAGAAAAAGGCCGGGGAGAGGCTGCTCCCCCCGGCCTGTTCGATCCGAGCTTGGTCAGCCCGAATAGTACATGTCATATTCGACCGGGCTGGGGGTGGTTTCCCACCGCATCTGCTCAGCCCATTTGAGCTCGACATAGGCGTCGATCTGATCGTCGGAGAAGACATCGCCCTTGGTCAGGAACGCGCGATCCGCCTCGAGCGATTCGAGCGCCTCACGCAAGCTGCCGCACACCGTCGGAACGGTGGCAAGCTCGGCCGGCGGCAGATCGTAGAGGTTCTTGTCCATCGCCTCGCCCGGGTGGAGCCGGTTCTGGATGCCGTCCAGACCCGCCATCATGATCGCGGCATAAGCCAGATACGGG
>NZ_JAKFCG010000099.1:0-8628 GCF_036677245.1 Sphingomonas sp. | reverse complement strand
TTCCGCATCGGCTTCGCCACCTCAAGGTCCCTTGGCAGGAGCGACCGGACGGCCGATGAGGCGTGCCATGGGACCACTTCGCCTCGTCACCTGTGCCGTCGCCCTGCTGCTCGGCGGCGGCGAGATCGCGCGATGGTGGGGCCAGCCGCGGTTCGTGCCGATGGCCATGGACGAGCTGCTGGTCGCCGGCGCGATGGTCTGGACGGCGGCGATCGCCGGACGAGCGGGCAGTGGCCCGCTCGCGGCGGCGTGGGGCGCTTATTGCGGCCTGGTGCTTGGGCTGCTCGTGACGACCCTGGATCACCTGCTGGGCGGCCCGGCCAAGACCAGCGCCTCCCTCTATGCGACCATTCTCACCGCGATGCTGGCGATCGGCCTGTGGGCGCTGGTTCGCGCGACGACCCTCATTCCGGAACGACCGCCTCGACGCTGAAACGGCCGCCTGGAGTGCGATTGTAGCGCGCGTCGCCGATCGTCACCCGCGCCTTGCCCGGCTGCCGCATGATCTCGGCGAACGGCAGCCGGGACCAGTAGAGGAAGTCGGCGACCTCGTCGTTGCGCGCGGCTGCACTCGCGACCGCCGGATCGGCCATGTTGGTGGGCACCAGCGCAGGCGACAACGTCAGGCTCGGGCGCGGTAACCAGCTGAGCTCGCCAAAACCATAGGCATCGCCGGTGCCGAACACGATGGCACGGCGGAACGGATTGATCGGCACCGGGCTCGCCACCACGATCTCAGGGGGGCCGAGCCCGCGCGCCACCACTTCGCGAGTCACCATCGATTCCGCGACAACGCCGGCGGTGCCCATTGCGCCCGCATAAAAGGTAACGGCGATCAGCGCCGCGACCGCGGGTCGGGAGGGATAAGGTTGCTCCCGCCGCCGGCGTCGGCGCGCGACCCACACGCCCAGCGCCAGGGCGGTCCACATCCAGAGGTCGATGATGAACAGCGCATCGCCGTAGAACCACCTGTCCGAGAACGGCATCAAGCAGCGAATGCCGTAGGTGTTGAGGAAATCGAGCAACGGGTGCGACAGGATGCCGATATAAGCGAGCGCCAGCACCCAGCCGAAGCGCACCTGCGGCCTCGTGGCGGGCCGGCTGCCGCGGCGCGCCTGCCAGCGGTCGAACGCGACCATCGCCAGCGCGAGCAGCGCGGGCAGGATGAGGAGCGCCAGCGGACCATGCGTCCAGCCACGCCGCCACGCCAGATTCTCGCCGAACAGCAGCCCCAGCGCATCGACGTCCGGGAGATTGGCGGCAATCATCAATGTCGCGAGGCCGAGGCCGGTCTTCTCCTTCAACCCCGCTTCTGCGAGCGCGGCGCCGGCAAGCGTATGGGCCAGATTATCCATCGTCGCGCAAACCCTCGGATCAAAGACTCAGGGCCGCGCGGGCGGCTCGGCGCGGGCGGTGCACCGCGGGGGCAGCCGAAGCGGCCGCCTTTCCCATTTCGAAGGGCGCCGGCTCATCAGGACGGGCGCGGCTCGATATGCCGGCTCACCAGGGCGACGCCGAGCGCGGCCGCGACCATCGCGATCGCTGCGACCAGGTAAAAGCCGCCGTCGCCCGCCGCGGCAAGCGCAGCGGCGCCGATGAAGCTGCTCAGCACCGCGCCGATGCGGCCGACACCGGCCGAGGCGCCGACTCCGGTCGACCGCACCTCGGTCGGGTAGACGTTGGTGGCGAGCAGGTAGAGCAGGATCTGCAAGCCGACGATGCATGCCCCTTGATAGACCATCGCCAGGATCAGCCAGCTCGTCGGCATCGACGGCGTGATCGGGAAGATCATCAACAGGATCGCTCCGAAGGCCCCGCCGAACGCCATCACGACCATCGGGATCTTGGAGCCCCAAAAGCCGATCAGCCACGCCCCGGCGATCGCGGCGACGATCGAGCCGACATTGAACGCCAGCAAGCCGCTGCTCGCTTCCTGGAGGGAATAGCCGGCTTCCGACAGCATCGTCGGCAGCCAGCTGAACGACATGTAGACCGTCATCAGACACGCGAAGAAGGCGAGCCATAGAGCGAGCGTGTCGCGCACCAGCGCCGGCGCGAACAACCCCTTGAGGCCCGGGCTCGAAACCTTAACCGGCGAGCGCTCGACGAACGTCGTGCCGTCGGGAACGACGATATTCATCTTGCGCAGGGTGCGGCGGAGAGCCGGTGATCCGGGTGAACGAGTCGCAAGGAAGCGGGGCGATTCGGGCAGGAAGAACAGCATGAAGACCGCCAGCACCAGGGGGAGCGCGCCGGCGATCGCGAACAGGCCGCGCCAGCCCACCGATTCGAGCATCGCCGCCGCGACGAAGCCCCCGACCACCCCGCCGAGCGGAATCCCAATCAGGTTCGCCGTGACGGCAATTCCGCGCCGGCGAAAGGGAGTGAATTCCGCGACGAGCGCAGCACCGTTGGGAAGCGCTCCACCGAGGCCGAAGCCGGCGATGAAGCGGAACACGGCGAGCATGACCAGGTCGTCGGCAAGCGCCATCGCGCAGGTCATCGTGCCGAACAGGATCACGCTTCCGGTGAGCGCGACCTTGCGCCCCAGACGATCACCGATCAGACCGCCGAGCGCCGCTCCGATCGTCATCCCGATCAAGCCGACGGCCAGCACCGGGGCAAGCGCCGCCTTGGTCACGCCCAGGTCGGGAAGCAGCGCGGGCGCGGCAAAGCCGAGTGCGAGCGTGTCGAAGCCGTCGAGCACGAGCGCGAGCGTGGCGAGGACCAGCACGAGCTTCTGATGAGAAGACCAGGGCGCCGCATCGATCGCTTCGCTGACGTCTACGGTCGGCCCTCCGCCAAGCGCCGACCCCGCCGGAGCACCCGCCTCTGTTTCCGCCATCCTGCTCTCCTCTTTCTTCGGCACATGGCTTGATTGGCAGCCCCACGCCAGTCTCGATGATCCCGCGTGGCGCTTCAGGCTTCCGCGCCTCACCGGTCATTGCGGAGTGCGGATATGGCGGCGAGCCTTAACGTGTGCTGATGAGCCGCACCGGTGACCCGGCCGCGTGCAGGCGCAAGACCTTGAATAAAGCCTATTTCACGCTTTCGGCGGAAGCGCGAAGCGCTTCCACCTCAGAGGATCAGGCTCTAGGGAGTGGCATCACCTTCTGAGCCAGGCAGCGACCTGGCAGCCACGGACAAAGCAAAAATGCTGATCGAGCAATCGGCCTCGCGCGACGCCGCGAAGTTCATCAAGGGCGGCGGGCCAACGGGAGAGCTGATCCGAAATTATGATTGGGCCTCGACCCCGTTGGGGCCGATCGATCAATGGCCCGCGAGCTTGAAGACCGCCGCCGGGCTGCTCGCCCAGTCGCCGGTGCCGATAGTGCTGTTGTGGGGCGAAGACGGCATCATGATCTACAATGACGCCTATTCGAAATTCGCCAGTCGACGGCACCCGCGGCTGCTTGGCAGCAAGGTCCGCGAAGGCTGGCCCGAGGTGGCCGACTTCAACGACAATGTGATGAAGGTCGGCCTTTCCGGCGGGACCCTCTCATACAAGGATCAGGAACTGACGCTGTATCGGGACGAGCGGCCCGAGCAGGTCTGGATGAACCTCGATTATTCGCCGGTTCTCGACGAAAGCGGCGAAGCGGCCGGCGTGATCGCGATCGTGGTCGAGACGACGCAGAAGGTTCTCGCGGAGCGCCAGTCCGCGATGGAAGCGGAGCGCCAGCGCCGCCTGTTCAAGCAGGCTCCGGGCTTCATCACGATCCTGCGCGGGCCGGACCACGAGTTCGAATTCGTGAACGAAGCCTATTCGCGGTTGTTCGGCGATCGGCAGTTCGTCGGCAAGACGGTCCGCGAGGCCTTTCCCGAACTCGCGGACCAGCAATTCTACGACTGGCTCGACAATGTTTACGAGACCGGCGAGCGCTTCGTCGCTCATCATGTTCCGATCAGCCTGCAACGCGCGCCCGATGCGCCCTTCGAGGAGCGTTTCCTCGATTTCATCTACGAGCCCGTGATCGACGAGTCCGGCCAGGTCATCGGTATATTCTGCGAAGGCCACGACGTGACCGTGGCCACCCGCGCGCAGGAGGCGCTCGAGCGGAGCGAGCAGCGCTATCGCCAGATCGTCGAGGGCGCGGAGGACTTTGCGATCGTCACCACCGACGGCAATGGCGTCATCACGAGCTGGAACAAAGGCGCCGAACGCATCACCGGCATCCCGGAGGATGAGGCACTGGGCCGGCCGGACACGATCATCTTCACTGCCGAAGACATTGCCGCCGGAATTCCGGACCACGAGATGAATCGCGCGCAAGATGAGGGGCGAGCGCTCAACGAGCGGTGGCACGTGCGAAAGGACGGCACGCGCTTCTGGGGCTCCGGGCTGACGATGAGCCTCGAGGGCGGCGAGGGTTACCTCAAGATTTTCCGCGACCGCACCGCGGAGCATGAAGCCGAGGCCGTCCTGCGCGCCAGCGAGCTTCGCTACCGCACCTTGTTCGAGGCGATCGAGGCGGGCTTCTGCGTCATCGAAATGGTGCTCGACGAAAAGCAGCGGCCGGTCGACTATCGCTTTGTCGAGGCCAATCCCGCCTTTTATCGTCAAACCGGCTTGAACGACATAATCGGCCGGACCGCACGAGAGGCCGTACCGCAGCTAGAACCATTCTGGGTGGAAACCTACGGCCGGGTGGCGCTGACCGGTCAGTCCGCCCGCTTCGAACAGGGCTCGGACGCGATGGACCGCTGGTTCGACGTCCACGCCTTGCGTGTCGGTGATCCTGATGCGCGCAGAGTGGCAATCCTGTTCACCGACATCTCGGAACGCCGCCGCGCCGAACAGCAATTGCGCGAGCTCAACGAGACGCTGGCGAAGCACGCCGCAGAGCGGACGGCGGAGCGAAACCGCATCTGGGAAATGAGCCGCGACCTGTTCGCGATCATGGGCTTCGATGGCCTGCTGAAGGCGATCAACCCGGCATGGGAAGCGACCCTCGGGCTGGACAGCGAGACGATTCTCGCTCGCGAATTCTCGGAGCAGGTCCATCCCGACGACTATAACAATGCTGTCGCGATTATCGAGAAGCTGCGCGGGGGCGAGACGGTGATGGGGTTCGAGGATCGGCTGCTTCATGCCGATGGTTCGTGGCGCTGGATCTCGTGGACCCTCGTCCCGGCCGACGAGGTCTTCTACGCGGTCGGGCGGGATGTCACTGCGGAGAAGCAGGCGGCCGCAGAGCTGGAACGTGCGCAGGAGGCGCTGCGCCAGAGCCAGAAGATGGACGCGATGGGCCAGCTCACCGGCGGAGTGGCGCACGATTTCAACAACCTCCTGACGCCGATCGTCGGAAGCCTCGACATGCTGCAGCGGCACGGCATCGGCGGCGAGCGCGAGCGGCGGCTGATCGACGGCGCCGCGCAGGCGGCCGAGCGCGCCAAGACATTGGTGCAGCGTCTGCTCGCCTTCGCGAGGCGGCAGCCACTCCAGCCGACGGCGGTGGACGTCGGCAAGCTCGTCGAGGGGATGGCGGACCTGCTCGCCAGCACGTCGGGACCGCAGATCAAGCTGGTCGTGGAGACGATGGAAGGGCTTCCGGCCGCCAAAGCGGACCCGAACCAGCTCGAAATGGCGCTCCTCAATCTCGGCGTGAATGCCCGCGACGCAATGCCCGACGGTGGCACCTTGCGGATCAGCGCGAGCCACGAGCAGGTTAAAGCCTGCGGCCGTGCAAGCCTGAGGCCGGGGTCCTATGTCCGCATTTCGGTCGCCGATACCGGCGTCGGCATGGACGAAGCGACCGCAGCGCGCGCCATCGAGCCTTTCTTCTCGACCAAGGGCATCGGCAAGGGCACCGGGCTTGGCTTGTCGATGGCGCACGGCCTCGCCTCCCAGCTCGGTGGCGCACTCACCATCCAGAGCCGGCCCGGGGTCGGAACGAACATCGAATTGTGGCTGCCGGCAAGCATCACTCCAGCGAGCGTCGACGATCCCGAGAGCGATGGCGCGGTCGTGGCCGCCGCTCGAGGGACCGCCTTGCTCGTGGACGATGAAGCGCTTGTCCGGATGAGCACCGCCGACATGCTGGGTGACCTTGGCTATGCGGTGGTCGAGGCGGAATCGGCGGAAGAGGCGCTGCAACTGCTGGAGAGAGGCCTCGAGCCCGACCTGCTCGTGACCGATCATCTGATGCCGGGAATGAACGGCACCGATCTTGCGCGCGAAGTCAGGGGCTCGCGGCCGAACGTGCCGGTGCTGATCGTCTCGGGCTATGCCGACGACCAAGGCATTGCGCCCGACCTGCCGCGCCTGACCAAGCCGTTCCGCAACGCGGATCTGGCCGCGAGCCTCGCGGCGATAGTTCGGGGCAACGGCCAGAACGACTAGGCCGCCGGCGGGCAGGAAATGCGGCTGGCGGCGAAGGTCCTCCCCAATCCGTCATGCCAGCGCAGGCTGGCATCCAAGCGATCGTTGGGAAGGTCGCCGTCGTAGCCCAGGTTCGCCAGTGGCGGCGTATGCGAGCATCGTCTGGACCCCAGCTTTCGCTGGGGTGACGGGATAGGGGTGGGGTGACGGGATAGGGGTGGGGTGACGGGATAGGGCTGGGGTGACCGGATAGGGGGTGTTTGGAAAAGCCCGCGCCTATTTCGGCGCGAGCACCATCAGCATCTAGCGGCTGCGCGGATGCTGCTCGATCTGGGCGGCTTCGACGACGTCCCCCTGGAAGGGGCCGGTCGGGACGGCGTGGCTCCCGACCCGCCGCGCCTCGAGCCGCGAGACCATCGCCTCATTACTCTGGGATCGGGCCACGGAGATTGCGCTGTTGCCGGCCGCGTCCTGCCGGTGCGGGTCGCAACCGCGCTCCAGCAGTCGATCGACGATCGCGCCATGCCCGAACAGCGCGGCCATCATCAGCGCGGTCTGGCCTGCAAGGTTCGTTGCATCAGGCTCCGCCCCCGCGTCGAGCAACAGCTCTGCGATAGAGGCGTGCCCCTTGAACGCTACGCCCATCAAGGCGGTGTTGCCCCGAGCCTTGTCCGGCTGATCGACGATCGAGCCATGCTGCAGAAGGAGGGCAGTCGCCGCCTCATGACCATGATAGCTTGCCAGAATGAGCGCGCTGTGGCCGTTCGGGTCCACTGCCGTGACATCGGCACCAGCCTGCAGCAGCGCGGCGATCATCTCCTCACGTCCGAGCCGCGCCGCGTCGAACAGGAGCTGCTGAATCCGTTCCGGCGAGGGAAGCGGCGGCGGCTCGTCATCGGCCGCCGCCAGACTCCCGAGTTCATTTGGCATCGAGATCGACCTCGAGCTCACGCGGCCAGTAGCGAAGTGCAGCAATCGCTTCCACGAACGCCGCCGCATCCTTCGGGCTGGCGAGCGCGAGACATGCGTCGTCGAGATCGTCGGCGATGCCGGCCCTGGCGAAGATCGGCTCGGCTTCCTTGGTGAGGCCGATGAACTTGCAGTGCCCGAAAGCGTCGCGCACGAAGTCCTGGGTTGCCGCGTCGCCCGCAAGCAGCGCTGCGCCTTCGTCCGAGACGACGATCGCAACCGCGTCGAACAGCACCGATGGCCCGCCGTCGATCTTCTGCTTCGCAGCCACCTTGGTGCCGTCCGACAAGGTGACGCCGCCGATCTTCGGAGCGATGACCTCGTAAACGGCTTCGACCTTGTCGATCGCCTTGACCAGGGCTTTGAACAAAGCGGCATCGGCGCCGTCGCTCAGCAGGATGCCGAGCTTGCGGCCCTTGAAGCTCGGCAGGCCGTTCTTGACGATCGAGAGCGCGTCCGAAGGCGGCAGATCCTTGATGGTCGGCCGCGCCGCCTGCGCCGGCTCCGGAAGCTGCGGCAGCCCGAGACCGTCCGCCACCGTCTCGGCAAGCGCTTCGTCGATGTTGAGAAGGTGCGACACCATCCGCGCGCGGATGTCCGGCCGTTCGACCTTGCTGAGCTCGAATGTGAGCGCGTCGGCGATATGCTTCTGCTCGATCGGCTGCTGGCTGACGTAGAAGAGCCGC
The DNA here is from genome assembly GCF_036677245.1 of Sphingomonas sp. Classification (GTDB taxonomy): domain Bacteria; phylum Pseudomonadota; class Alphaproteobacteria; order Sphingomonadales; family Sphingomonadaceae; genus Allosphingosinicella. The sequence continues at coordinate 651 of NZ_JAKFCG010000099.1, read as the reverse complement.
GCCTGGCTATAATGGTCGGCGAAGCTCTCCGGCCGGATCCGAAGCTTCGGCCCGTCCTCGGTGGCGGCGAAGCTCGTGAAGCCGCGGACCGGATCTTCGCGCGGGCCGCCGATCGTGGCACCCCAGCTGTTGGGCTCGTAATTAACCCGCCCGCGGGGATTGGTCATGGCCATATGCCCGTCCTGCTGGAAATGAGCGACCGGGCATTTGGGCGCGTTGATCGGGATGTGGGTGAAGTTGGGCCCGCCGAGCCGCTTCAGCTGGGTGTCGAGGTAGGAGAAATTGCGCCCCTGGAGCAGGGGATCGTTCGTGAAGTCGATCCCCGGCACGATATTCTGGGTGCAAAAGGCGACCTGCTCGGTCTCGGCGAAGAAATTGTCGACGACACGGTCGAGGACGAGCCGGCCGACGACGCGGATCGGCAGGATTTCCTCGGGGATGATCTTGGTGGCGTCGAGCACATCGAAGTCGAAGCCGTCGGCGAATTCCTGGTCGAACAGCTGGACGCCGAGCTCCCATTCCGGAAAATCGCCGCCGTTTGAACGCGTCCCAGAGATCGCGGCGGTGAAAGTCGGGATCGGCACCGTTGATCTTGACCGCCTCGTTCCACAGCACCGACTGCAGGCCCTGCTTGGGTTTCCAGTGGAACTT
>NZ_JAKFCG010000098.1:0-2471 GCF_036677245.1 Sphingomonas sp. | reverse complement strand
CGCTCGGCAATGTCGAGCGCGGCCGCAAGCGGTTCGCCGACTGCGCCCAGACCTACACGCAGGGCATCGACGTGATGCCGCCCGCCAACGAGAAGGGCGCCTGGGTGACGTATTACTACCGCGGCATATGCTTTGAGCGCTCCAAGCAGTGGAGCAAGGCGGAAGTCGACATGCGCAAGGCGCTGGAGCTGCAGCCCGAGCAGCCGCACGTGCTGAACTATCTCGGCTACTCGTGGATCGATCAGGGCATCAATCTCGACGAGGGCATGAAGATGATCAAGCGCGCCGTCGAGCAGCGCCCCGACGACGGCTACATCGTGGACTCCTTGGGCTGGGCCTACTACCGCATCGGCAATTTCGAGGACGCGGTGAAGAACCTGGAGCGCGCGATCGACCTCAAGCCGGAAGATCCCACCATCAACGACCATCTTGGCGACGCCTATTGGCGCGTCGGCCGCACGCTGGAAGCCAAATTCCAGTGGGCCCACGCCCGCGACCTCAAGCCCGAGCCGGAAGAATTGCCGAAGATCGAGGCCAAGATCGAAAACGGTCTGCCGGAAGACACCTCGTCGGCGGCCTCCGCCGACAAGAAAAAAGAAGACGGCAAGGGCGGTTGAGGGCGATTGAGCACGGCTGATCGAAGGGTTGGGTCGGTTATGCCGGCGTTGATGGAAGAGGGGCGTGCCAAGGTCAACCTGACCCTGCGGGTGGTTGGGCGGCGCGTCGATGGCTATCACGACATCGAAAGCGTGGTGGCGTTCGCCAATTGCGCCGACCGGCTCAGCCTGAGCCCGGGCTCCGGGCTGAACCTGAACACCACCGGCCCGCTGGCGCAGGCCTGCGGCGAGGCTTCCGACAATCTGGTGATCAAGGCGGCGCAGTTGCTGCGCGCGCGCGTGCCGGATCTCAAGCTCGGCGATTTCATTCTCGACAAGGTGCTGCCGGTGGCAGCCGGCATCGGCGGCGGCTCGGCCGATGCGGCCGCGGCGCTGCGGCTGCTGGCGCAACTCAACGGTATCGAACTCGACGATCCGCGCCTGATCGAGGTCGCGCGGCTGACCGGCGCCGACGTGCCGGTATGCCTTGCCTCCAACGCCTGCGTCATGACCGGCGTCGGCGAGACGCTGATGCCGCTGAGCCTGCCGAAGATGCCGTGCGTGATGGTCAATCCGCGCGTTCCCGTCGCCACCGCCGACGTATTCAAGGCGCTCGGCCTGCGCAACGGCCAATTGCTGGTGGGCGCGACCGATGTGTTCCGCGGCACGGCCTGGCCGGAAGCCGGCGCCTCGCTCGAAGACTGGGTCGAAGCGCTCGCCGCCGAACACAACGACCTCGAAGCGCCGGCGATGCGCATTCAGCCCGTGATCGGCGAGGTGATCGCCGCGCTCAACGCCACCAATGGCGCCTGGCTGGCGCGGATGTCGGGCTCGGGCGCGACCTGCTTTGCGATCTACGAGAACACCGCCGACGCGCAGCGCGCGGCGCAGAAAATCCAGCTCGATCATCCCGGCTGGTGGGTGCATGCGGGGATCTTGAGTTAGCGCTTCGCCGGCAACATACACCGCCGTCATCCTGAGGTGCGCGCCGTCTTCGGCGCGCCTCGAAGGATGGATGCGAAGGCGGTGCCCGCTGCCCATCCTTCGAGGCGCGCAAGGGCGCGCACCTCAGGATGACGCGATCTTGCTGCTGCTGATGACGGCGCCGATCGCTTCTAATGCGATCTCGCCAGACAGAACGCCACCACCTGCTCCAGCGCGGTCTTCATCGGCGAGGCCGGAAACAGCGCCAGCGCATCGACCGCCATGGCGCCGTAATGCTGGGCGCGGTTGATGGTGTCTTCCAGCGCGCGGTGCTTGGTCATCAGGCCGATGGCGTGGTCGAGATCGCCGTCGGCGATCTCGCCGCGTTCCAGCGCCTTGCTCCAGAACGCGCGCTCGCTGTCGTTGCCGCGGCGGAACGCCAGCACCACCGGCAGCGTGATCTTGCCCTCGCGGAAATCGTCGCCGATGTTCTTGCCGAGCTTGGCGGCCTTGCCGCCATAGTCGAGCACATCGTCCACCAATTGGAACGCGATGCCGAGATTCATGCCGACCGAGCGGCAGGCGGTCTGTTCGGCCTTCGGGCGGTTGGCGATGACGGGGCCGACCTCGCAGGCCGCGGCGAACAGCTCGGCGGTCTTGCCGCGGATCACGGCGAGATATTCGTCCTCGGTGGTGGCGGTATTCTTCGCCGCCGCCAGCTGCATCACTTCGCCTTCGGCGATGGTGGCGGCGGCCGATGACAGGATGTCGAGCGCGCGCAGCGAGCCGACCTCGACCATCATCCGGAACGCCTGGCCGAGCAGGAAGTCGCCGACCAGCACGCTGGCCTCGTTGCCCCACAGCATCCGCGCCGACAATTTGCCGCGCCGCAGCTCGCTTTCGTCGACCACGTCGTCATGCAGCAAAGTGGCGGTGTGCATGAATTCGACC
>NZ_JAKFCG010000097.1:0-3763 GCF_036677245.1 Sphingomonas sp. | reverse complement strand
GATCGGGGTGAGTTTCATCGCGTCGCCTCAGAAATCCGTCGGGGCGCCGCCGGCCGCGATGCGCTTCTCGACGAAATCGTCGAGCTCCTCTCGCCGCGCAGGGTCCATGGCCGGCGCCTCGTAGCTCGCCAGCCGCTCCTTCCAGACGCGGTTGGCCTTCTCGACCGCGGTCGGCGAACCGGCCTCGGCCCAGGTCTCGTAGTTGCGCCAGTCAGACAGGATCGGCGCGTAGAAGGCCGTCTTGTAGCGGTCCTGGGTGTGCTGGGTGCCGAAGAAGTGGCCGCCAGGGCCGACGTCGCGGATCGCTTCGACGGCGAGCGCATCCTCGGAAAGGTCGAGCGGGGTCAGCATCTCGCTGACCATCTGCAACAGGTCGATGTCGAGGATCATCTTCTCGTAGGAGGCGCGCAAGCCGCCTTCGAGCCAGCCGGCGGCGTGAAGAATGAAATTGCCGCCGCCCTGCACCGCGCCCCACAGCGAGAACACGCTCTCATAGGCCGCCTGGGCATCCACGGCGTTGGCGGCGCAGGTGTTGGAGGTGCGGTAGGGGATGTTGTATTTTCGTGCGAGCTGGCCGCCGAGAAGCTGTGCCTTCATGTATTCCGGCGTGCCGAAGGCCGGCGCGCCCGATTTCATGTCGACATTGGAGGTGAATCCGCCGTAGCCGACCGGCGCGCCCTTGCGCACCATCTGGGTAAACGCAATGCCGGCGAGCGCCTCGGCGTTCTGCTGTACCACTGCGCCTGCGACCGTCACCGGCGCCATGGCGCCAGCGAGCGTGAACGGCGTGACGATCACCAGCTGCCCCTGCGACGACATCTGGATGATGCCCTCCATCATCGGGACGTCGAGCTTCAGCGGCGAGTTGGTATTGATGATCGTGTAGCAGACCGGATTGTCGAGCAGCCCCTCGCGGGACAGCCCGTTGGCGATGCGGGCAATCTCGATTCCGTCCTGGTTGCGTTCCTTGCCGAGCGAATAGATGTGGAAGGCCTTATCGGTCAGCGTCGCCAGGTCGCGGATGCATTCGAGATGGCGGATCGACGGATGGATGTCGATCGGCTCGACCGGATAGCCGCCCGTCGCCGAGATGACGTTGTGCATCTGGGCGAGCTTCACCAGATTGCGGAAATCCTTCTGGTTGCCGGGGCGGCGGCCATTGTCGAGGTCGGAACAGTTCGGCGCCGACGCCACCTGCGCAAAGACGAGGTTGTCGCCGCCGAAATCGATCGAATGGTCGGGATTGCGCGCATGCACCCGAAACTCCGGCGGCGCGTGCGATACCCATTCCAGCACCATGTCTGGATCGAAGCGGACGCGCTCCGAGCCCTCGCGCACGTCGGCGCCGGCTCCCTTCATGATGCGGCGCGCCTCCTCGTGCAGCACGTCGAGGCCGATCTCGGACAAAACGCGCAGCGAAGCGCGGTGGATCGATTCAAGCTGGTCTTCCGAGACGATATTCGTCGGCGCGAACGGGCGCTTCAGGCGCCGGAACGGTGGCTGTTCGAACGCGGCCGAGCCGCCGGCGCGCTTGCCGGCGCGGCCACCGCTGCGGGCGCGGGCCGCCGGAATGGCATCGGCTGTGGCTTCGGACATGCAATTCCCCGACAGGCTGACAGAGTTCGGGGCCATATTGGACGGCGCCGATCTTCGCGATAGCGGGAGCGGCGACCACAAGCACGAAGGATGCGACATGGGCGGTGTGCGCCCTCGATGTCGGATCGGAAGGCGTTAAAGAGAGCCCGTGCCGTTCAGAGCCATTCGCTCGAGCCGGCAGCCGGTGCCGTCTGCCGGTCCCGCATGCCGAACGGGCGAGCGCGGCCGATCGCCGGCTCGGCGTCGACCTTGCGACTTTGCCCGGTCTGAGCCGGCGATACGGCGCGCCAAGCATTGAGGCGCAGGGCGAAGGCATGCGGCTGCTCGGGATGGCGTATGCGAACCTGATAGCGCGATTGCATGGCTGCCTCTCGGTTGTTGCGACCCGTTCCCGAACCTATGACCACGATCCTCCGGCAGTGTTTCGGGTCTGTGCCGCCGTGGGGCCGTCTGTGAAACATCAGGTTTCGACAATCGCCGTCGCACCCGCGATTCCGGGCGGCAGCGCGGGGTGCTAGGGGAAAACGATGCAAGACCGATCCGAGCCTGATTCCACCGCGCGTCCCTTGCCGCTCGGCGCGCTTGCCGGCCTGACCGCAGCGGTGACCGCGTTCGCGCTGGCGCAGGGCCTGTCCTATCCGCTGTTCACCTTCCTGATGCAGCGGCAAGGCATGACACCGGCCGAAATCGGCCTTTCCGCAGCAATGACGCCGCTGGGGCTGATCCTCTCCGCGATGTTCGTGCCCGAACTGGTGCGCCGGCTCGGCGGGCGCCGGCTGGCGGTCATCGCCGCGCTCAGCGGCGCGCTGCTCTTCGTCCTGGTGGGCGCGCTGCAGAACTGGATCGCCTGGTATCTTCTGCGCTTCCTGATCGGGCTGGCGATCAACCCGCTCTACATCCTCGGCGAAGTCTGGATGATGGCGCTCGCTCCCGACGCGCGGCGGGGTCGGATCATGGGGATCTTCAACGCGGTCACGGGCGTCGGCTATGCAGCGGGTCCGCTGACACTGACGCTGGTCGGAACGGACGGCTGGCCGCCGCTCTCGGTCGCGATCTTCGGCTTCTCCGCCTGCGCGGTGCTGCTGTTCCTGACGACCAAGGGATTGCGCGGCTTCGAGCCCGATGAGGAGGGGACACCGGCATCCGGGATATGGAGCTTCTGGACGCTCGCGCCGGCGCTGCTGCTCGCCGTCGGCGTATCGGCCGCCACCCAGCAGAGCGCCTATTCGCTGATGCCGGTCTTCGGCGCCGGCTACGGGCTTCAGGAGGCCAGGCTCGCCGCGCTGATCACGATGCTCTCGCTCGGCAACATCCTGCTTCAGGTGCCGCTCGGCTTCCTAGCAGAACGGCTGGGAGCGCGGACGATGATCATCGCCTGCGCCGCGCTCAATGCGGCCTGCGTGCTTTCCCTGCCTCTTCTCATCGAGGGGCCGCTCGTCTGGCCGGTGCTGTTGGTGATGGGCGGCGTCGGCTACGGCGTCTACACGATGTCGCTGGTCGAACTCGGCAGCCGCTTCAGGGGACAGACCCTCGTCGCCGGAAACTCGGCCTTTGCGCTGATGTGGGGCGTGGGCGGCATCGCCGGACCACCCGGCTCGGGCGCGGCGATCCAGGCATTCGGCCCGATCGGACTGCCGATGGTGAGTGCTGGCCTGAGCGCCGTCCTGATCGTTTTCGCGATCTACCGGGCGGCCGTGCGCAGGGCGTCTTGATAGGGTCAAGGAGCTTCGACTACATTTACGCCATGAGCGCCCGCCGCCGATATTTCGCCGGTCATCCTTCGACGCCTTCCAGGCGGACGCTGCACGTCGAACTGCTGCGGCTGTGTGCCCGCATCGGCTATTCGCCGCCGGCGCCCTGAATCCGCCCCGGCCTTGCCGGACCGATTCAGCACAGAGGCGCAAGACAATGTCCTACCAGAATTTTTCCCTGAAGCAGTTGCAGGAGATCGATGCCGCGCATCATCTCCACCCGTTCACCGACCACAAGGAATTGCGACACGCCGGCTCGCGGATGATCGTGCGCGCCGACGGGGCGTTCATCTACGATTCCGAAGGCAACGAAATCCTGGACGGAATGGCGGGGCTGTGGTGCGTGAACGCCGGTTACGGCCGGACGGAACTCGCCGAGGCCGCCTACGAACAGATGAAGGAGCTGCCGTATTACA
>NZ_JAKFCG010000096.1:0-1823 GCF_036677245.1 Sphingomonas sp. | reverse complement strand
GCGATCAGCGCGAACTGGCCGGCCGCCCGTTTGGCGCGAAGAGCGCTCAGGAAGCCGCGCGGCTGATCTCCGTCGGCAATGCGCGCCTTGAGATCAGCCAGCGGCACGCGCGACTTGGCTGCGGCGATCTCATCGCGCTTGTAGGCTTCGATCTTGCGCAGGATATCGGTCATGCGTTCGACACCTGGACCAGTTTCTCCAGCCGCGCCAGAGCCTTGCCGCTGTCGATCGACTGCGCGGCAAGCGCGATACCCTCTTTCAGGTCCGCCGCGATGCCGGCGACGATAAGCCCAGCGCCGGCGTTCATCAGCACCGTGTCGCGGTAGGCACCGGGAACACCCGACAGCATATCGCGGAGAGCCTTGGCGTTGAACGAGCTGTCGCCGCCCTTGAGCTCTGCCTGCGTGTGCCAATCGAGCCCGTACTGCGCCGGCGTGATCGTGAACTCCCGGATCGTTCCGTCCGCAAGCTCCGCCACATGCGTCTCGCCGGTCGTGGTGATCTCGTCGTAGCCGTCGCCATGGACCACCCAAACGCTCTCAGCGCCGAGCTCCCTCAACGCGTCGGCAATTGGCCTCACCCATTCGGACGCGAAGACGCCGACCAGCTGGCGCGTCACGCCGCCCGGATTGGAGAGCGGCCCGAGGATGTTGAAGATCGTCCGCGTGCCGAGCTCGACCCGCGAGGGCCCGACATACTTCATCGCCGGATGATGGGCCGGCGCGAACATGAAGCCGATGCCGGCCTCGGAGATACAGCGCGAGATCGCGTCCGGCGCCAGGTCGATCCGGATGCCGAGCGCCATCAGCACATCGGCAGCACCCGACTGCGAGGAGAGATTGCGGTTGCCGTGCTTTGCCACCGGCACGCCGCTGCCGGCGATGACGAAGGCCGAGCCGGTCGAGATGTTGAGGCTGTGCTGGCCGTCGCCTCCCGTGCCGACAATGTCGATCGCCTTGGCCGGAGCGTCCACGCGCAGCATCTTGTCGCGCATGGTCGCGATCGCGCCCATGATCTCCGGCACCGTCTCGCCACGCACTCTCAATGCCATGAGGAAGCCGCCGATCTGCGACGGCGTCGCCTCGCCGGACATCACGATGTCGAAGGCCTCGCGCGCCTCCTCGAAGGTCAGCGCCTTGCCGGCGGCGACCTTGGCGATGAAGGATTTGAAGTCGGCCATGGCGATCCCGTCAGAAGCTAAGCGCCTGCTGGATCGCGGCGGGGTTGGTGGTGACGCCGAATTCGCCCTGGAGGCGTGTAACAAGCTGGTCGAGGAGGTCGTCGGCCATGCCGGAAGCATAGGCCTGCCGGTTCTCGGCCGAAACGGCGTCGGCACCCGCGCCCGCCGGCTCGAACACCTCGGTCACGCGGAAGAGGAACTTCGTGTTGCCGTCGGCAGGCGCCATGACGCCGGCGCCGCCCTGCGGCACGGCAAAGACGGCGGCAGCGCCGTCCGGACCGAGATCGACGTCCTCCGCCCCGCGCTTCAAGCCCCGCTTGACCTGCTTTTCCAAGCCAAGTTCGCTCGCAACCTGGTCGAGCGAGTTGCTGTCCTTGACTCGCTTCTCGAGTTCCGCGGCCTTGGTGGAGAACAGTCGGTCGGTTTCCTCGGTGATCCAGTCCGCAACCACCTTGTCCTTGACCTCGTCCAGCGTCCGGTCGCGAGCCGGCGTGACGCTCTTGACCTCATAGAACACGAAACCGTTCGATCCGAGCGCGAGCGGAGGGTTCTCGATGTTCGGCTGCGTCTCGAAGGCGCCCTGCAGCAGTTCGCGGGCGGCGGGGATGGTCGAGATCACGGCGCCGCTCGGATCTTGCGCGTT
>NZ_JAKFCG010000095.1:0-3038 GCF_036677245.1 Sphingomonas sp. | reverse complement strand
CGGTTGAGCGCATCGAAACCGGTCTGGAACACATTACCGCCGACTCCGCTTACGAGTTCTGCTTCCAGCTCCGGCGCGCAATCGAAATCGGCGCTCCATTCGATGAAGGTGCGGTCCTGGTCGGTCACCGGGGTCAGCCGCAGCGAGGCGACGTAGTTGGTCAGAGGCATCGGCGAATCCAGGATCGAATAGGTGCAGAGCATGTCGAAGTCCGACAGGCCGAGCAGCTTTTCGCGCAGCCGGTCGCCATTGCGCAGCGCGAACGCCCTGACGCAGCCGACCTTGTCGGCCGGCTCGCCGTTCTCGATCCGGCTTTCCGCAATCCCGGGATGCCAGTTCGGCAGCCCGTTGAAATCGCGCACGCGCGCCCAGACCTTGGTCGCCGGTGCATTGATGACGCTGGATACATAGACGCGGGCCATTCGATTACTCCTTGCCCTTGCCTTTGCCGCCGCGGCCGGACGGCTTGGGCTCGTCGGGTCCCGCGCCTGCGGGGACTGGTCCATCGTCCTTCGGCTTGGGCGGCTGGAGTTCCTTGCCGACGCGCTGCATGTCGCTGGCCTCGCGCATCAGCCCACCCATCTTGGCGAGGCTGCCGCCCTCGATGCCGATTTCCTTCAGCACCTGATCGATCAGCGGCGCCTGCACCCGGTAGCGCAGCGCCGATTCGATCACCTCGTCAGTCGGTGTGCGCGAACTGCCGCCGCCGCCATTGCCGGCCATGCCGCCGAGCCCGTCGACATGCAGGATGCGGATACCCTCGATCTTCTCCATCGGCTTGACGCTCTCGCGAACGATGCCCTCGATCCGGTCCAGCAACCGGCGCCGGAACAGGCCGTAACGCGCGTCGTCGGTGAGCGCATTCTCGGCCTCGTACAACAGCTTCTGCGCTTCCGCGTCGACCGCGGCACGGACCGCATGGGCCTCGGCCTCGATCCGCTTCTGATCGGCGTCCTTCCGGGACAGCATGACCTCGACCGTGGTACGCCGCTTGGCGCTCTCGCTTTCGCGCACCGTCTTGACGATCTCCTCGGCTTCCACCGCCTTGGCCTTGGCCATTTCCGCCTTCACCTGCGCTGCGGATTCCAGCAGCGATTTCTCGAAGATCGCGATCGCCTTGTCCATCACCGCGCTCTCGACTTCGCGCTCGCGACCGACCTCGAGCTTGCGCAATTCGAGTTCGCGGCCGACCCGGGCCTCGTCGAGGCCGCGCTCGGAAGCGATGCGAGCGCGTTCGATCTCCTCGCGCGCGGCGATCTCGGATTCCTGCAGCGCCTGGTTGCGCGCGATATCGAGTTGTTCGAGCGCCTTGCGGCGCTCCAGCCGCGCCACCTCCAGTTCGCGCTCGCGCGTAATATCGACCTTCTCGACCTCCTGGCGCGCATTGATCTCGGCGGCGCGGAACGCCCGGTCGGAATCCACCCGCTCGATTCGCCGCGCGGAGGTCGCGATGACGCGCTCCTCCTCGGCGATCTCGATGGTTTTCTTCTGATCGATCTGCAGCACCTCGCGGCTCTTCGACGCGGCGATCCGCCCCTTGTCGATCGCGAGCTCGGCCTCGATGCGGCTGACCTCGACCGCATCGCGTTTCTTGATTTCGGCGGTCTCGATCGCCTTGGCGCGGTTGATGTCGAGGCTGCGGATTTCGAGATCCGAGGCGATCCGCGAGGCCGCGACCAGTTGCTCCTGCGCGATCCGGGCAGTCTCGGTCGCCTCGCGCGCCGCGATCTCGGCGGCCTCGATGGCCTGCTGGCGGGCGATCTCGAGCTGGCGGACTGCCTCGTCGCGGGCGATGCGATCGGTCGAGACGGACTTTTCCTGGGCGATGCGCTGGCGCTCCACCGTCTCGCGGGCGGCGATCTCGGCGCCTTCCAGCGTCTGCGTCCGCGCGATTTCCTGCGACTTGGTTTCCTGTTCGGCGAGAATGCGATGCGCGGCGATTGCCTTCTCGTTGTTGATACGCGCCGCCTCGACGGCATGCAGGGCGGCGATCTCGGCCTCGTCGATGGCCTGGTTGCGGGTGATGGTCAGGGCGCGGACCCGCTCCTCCTGGACGACGCGGGCGGACTCCACCAGCTCCTTCGACGCGATGGTCTCCTGCTGCACGGTGCGGTCGCGAACGATCTCGCGCGCCAGCCGCTTTTCCTCGGCAGCGAGGCGATTGGCGGTGATGGCGCTGTTGCGGGCGATTTCCGCGGTTTCGGTGGCGAGCCGCGCGGCGATGTCGGCCTCCTCGACCGAACGCCGCTTGGCGATATCGAGGTTGGAGATCCGCTGCTCGTTGGCGATCCGGTCGGTGCTGACCGAAGCTTCCTGCGCGATCCGGGCACGCTCGGTGGATTCGCGCGCGGCGATTTCGGCGGCCTGCAACGCGCGCAACTGCTCGATCTCGCGCTCGCGGATCTCGCGGTCGGCGGTGATACGGGTCTCCTTGATCAGTTGGTCATTGGCGATCCGCGCCTTCTCCACCGTCTCGCGCGCGGCGATCTCGGCCTGGTCGACGGTCTGGCTGCGCTCGATCTCGCGCTGGCGGACCTCGCGCTCGGAGGCGATCCTGGCCTCGCTGATGGCGCGCTCATTGCCAATCCGCGATTTCTCGATTTCCTCGCGCGCATTGATCTGGGCCTGTTCAGCCTCGGTATCGCGCATCGCGCGCTCGCGGGCGATCTCGGCGCGTTGCACGGCGCGGCGCACCTCGACGTCGCGCTGCTGCTCCAGCCGCGCCAACTCGCTCTCGCGCTCGATCTCCAGCGACTGCTTCTCCGCCTCGAGATTGCGCGTGCGGATCCGGATCATCGAATCCTGCTCGATATCGTTGCGGGTCTTGCGCCGGCCCTCGATCTCCCCGATCAGGTGAGTCAGGCCCTCGGCGTCGAAGCGGTTCGAGGCGTTGAAAAACTGCAGGTCGGTCTGGTCGAGATTGGTCAACGCCACCGATTCAAGCTCGAGCCCGTTCTTGGCCAGCGCCTCGGCGGCGGCCTCCTTGACCTTCGCGAGATAAACCCCGCGCTGCTCGTGCATGTCCTCCATCGTCATCT
>NZ_JAKFCG010000094.1:0-10777 GCF_036677245.1 Sphingomonas sp. | reverse complement strand
AGCGACACGATGAAGTTCGTCCTGATCGGCGAATATTTCGATTCGAACAGCTCGGTGAATTCGCCGCAGCCCTATGTCGACCGCACGACCGGTCTCCCGAACACCCTCGGGCGGTCGTTCGGCGCCATCCTGCCGACCAAGCCGTGGCAGGCTTCGCTCGATTTCGTGCCGCGCCTCAACACCGAGCGCTACAATTTCGCGCTGCAGACGCAGTTCGAGTTCGATGCGTTCAACCTCGAGACGACCAGCGCCTACAGCCACAACAAAACGGTCCAGGATTCGGACTCCGACGCCTCGAACGTCTCGCTCGGCCAGTTCCTCGCCAGCACTCCCGGCGTGGTTTCCGAGACCTACAGCCAGGAGGTCCGCTTGCTCTCGGCCGGGCCCGGCCGCTTCAACTGGATCCTCGGCGCTTATGCCTTCCACCTCGACGGCTATGCCGGCTTCACCATCCGGCAGTGGCCGCAGGGCCCGGCCGGCGCGGTGGTCACGAGCGTGTTCGACCCGGAGGTGTCCACCACCTCCTATGCGGGCTTCGCCGAAGGCACCTACGAACTGGTCGACAAGCTCTTCCTGACCGGCGGCATTCGCTACACCTGGGAAAAGCGCAAGTTCGAGCAGGTCCTCAATGGCGTCAGCCGCGGCGGCAAGACCAGCTCCTCGTCCGACAAGATCACCTACCGCGTCGCGCTGCGCTACGAGTTCGCTGACGACGCGAACATCTACGCAAGCTACGGCACGGGCTTCAAGAGCGGCGTCTACAACATGGCCGGCGTCCCGGCTCCCGGAACGGTGCCCACGGCCACCGATCCGGAGACGATCAGCGCGTACGAAGTCGGCATCAAGGCGGATCCGCTCAATTGGCTGCGCACCAACCTTTCGGTCTATTATTACGACTATAAGGATCTGCAGGTGCAGGCGCGTCAGGGCGTCACCTACATCCTCCAGAACGCCGCCAATGCCGAAATCTACGGCGGTGAGCTCGAGGTTACGGCGCTTGCGACCGACGATCTGAACTTCCGCGGATCGGTCGCCTACACCCACGCCCGCTACAAGGACTTCCCAGCTGCTCAGGGCTTCTTCCCGCAGCCGAACGGCGGCAACGCTACGCCGCCGACCGACGTCTCGGGCAACAACATGACTCGTGCGCCGGAGTGGACGTTCAATCTCGGCTTCGACTGGGGCCACGACCTCGCCGGCGGCCGTTTCGTCGCGACCGGCAATGTGTTCCACAGCGCGAAGGTCTACGGCGACTTCACCAACAACTACTACCAGCCGAGCTACACGCTCGTGAACGGCGAGCTCTCCTGGACCACGCCGAACGAGAAGTGGCGCTTCAGCGTCTGGACGACCAACCTCCTCAACGAGAAGGTCTTCCAGCAGATCCGCCCCGGTGCGCTCGGCACCGACGTGATCTACGAGCTCCCGCGCCGCGTCGGCGTTGGTGTCCAGTTGAAGTTCTAGAGTGATTTCAAGTCAGGTGGAATCACCTGACGACTCGGAAATCACGGAAACAAAGGAAAATTAGTCTCAATCCCGTTTCGATCAAATCGGGATTGAGACTAGACTGCGATATAGGCGAGGAGGGGACGTCAGGCTGGTCGAGGATCATCGGCAGCTTGGTGGACCTTCTCGTCCCACGATCGAAGCTACAATCTGTCGCCGGGCGACGCTTGCGAGCGTTGTCCGGCGTCGGCTTTTTCGGCAGCGAGGAAGCTGCGGATCGCCGGCCGGCATGATCCGCAATTCGTCCCGGCGTGCAGCGCCTGACCGACTTGCTCGACGCTCACCAGCTGCTGCTCGGCGATCGCGCGCAAAAGCGTGCGGGCACCGACGTCGAAGCAGGCGCAAACCAGCTCTCCCGGATCGCCATCGCTTTTCGCTGGGCGGCCCGCCAGCAACTCGGTTGGTGACGCCGCGCCGCTCGCAACCAGTTGCGTCACCAGCCAGTCGCGTGAGGGCAATTTGCCGCGCGTCGAAACCAGCAGCGCGGCCTCGAGCCGCCCATCCACGAGCACTGCGTAACGTGCGCCCCCCCGCGTCGGATCAAGCACGTCGAGCCGCTCGCCTCGTGGCAGCAGCCCTTCGGCCAGCGGCGCCGGATCGCCAATTCCGGCAAGCTCGACGAGCCAGCCATCGGCAATGCGGATCCTTGTGTGGTAGAGAGCGTCGATGCGCCGGGGCATCGCGCGTGCGATCAGGAACGCCTGCCAGTCCACTGCGACCTTCTCTGCGCGCGCCGGAGTCGATTTGAAGCCCGGCTGCCCGGAATGAGGATCGGTCAACGGCGCGGTGAGCAAAGCCGTCCGCCCGGCGCTCGATTGGCAGTCGGTCCAATGGATCGGAGTGAAGATCTCGCCGCGGCGCTGGCGATCGGTCAGCGCCGCGCGAAACAGGCTGTCGCCTTGCGGCGTCGACACGCGCACCAGATCGCCGTCGGCCACCGCCAGCGCGCCGGCGTCCGCGGGATGGATTTCGATCTGCGGCTCGCCGCGGTGGCGTGCGAGGCGAGGGCTGAGGCCGGTGCGCGTCATCGTATGCCACTGATCGCGATAGCGGCCGGTGTTGAGCGTCATCGGCCAGGCTGCAAGCGGTGTGGCCGGCTTCGGATTGCGTATCGCGACGAGCCGGGCCTTGCCGTCCGCCGTGCTGAAGACGCCGTCCCCAAAGCCGGCACCACCCCAGCGGAACGGCGCCAGCTGGTCGTAAGCCTCGTTGCCGATCGCCGCATGGCTGCGCAGGTTGAACAGGCGTGCGCCGCGATTCTCATAGGCCGAGAGCCGGGCGTGCTCGCGGAAGATGTCGGCTGCGCGATCATAGGCGAAAGCCGTCCGCCAGCCCATCCGCCGCCCGACCTCGCTGACGATCCACCAGTCCGGCTGCGCTTCTCCGGGCAGCGGGAACAATGCACGCTGGCGGCTGATCATCCGCTCCGAATTGGTGACGGTTCCGTCCTTCTCGCCCCATGCGGCAGCCGGCAGCCGGATGTGCGCGAGGCGGGCGGTATCGGTATCGGCCACGACGTCGGAGACGATCACCAACGGACAGCCGGCAAGCGCCTCTCGCACCGCGCCCGCATCGGGCATGCTCGCTGCGGGGTTGGTGGCCATGATCCAGACGGCGCGGATCCGGCCTTCCTTGATGCCGCGGAACAGATCCACCGCCTTCGCGCCCGGGCGCGTGGCGATCGTCGGCGCCGCCCAGAAGCGCCGCACGCGCTCCACATTGTCGGGCGCGAAGTCCATGTGCGCGGCCAGGGTCGAGGCGAGCGCGCCAACCTCGCGGCCGCCCATCGCATTGGGCTGGCCGGTGATCGAGAAGGGGGCGGCGCCCGGCTTGCCGATCCGGCCCGTTGCAAGATGGAGGTTGAGGATCGCGTTCACCTGATCGGTGCCGCGCAATGACTGGTTGATGCCCTGGCTGAACAAGGTGACGGTGCGCTTGTTCTCGGCGAACAATTGGAAGAAGCGGCGGACGTCGGCGACCGCCAGATCGCAATCCCGCGCCACCGACCAGAGGTCGCTTCCTGCCGCCAGCGCCTCCCAGAATCCGTCCGGCTCGGCGACGCTCTGCTTCAGGAAATCAGGGTCGAGCAGGCCGTGATCGCGGCAGTGGGCGAGCAGGCCGTTGAACAACGCAATGTCGCTGCCCGGTCGAAGCGCAAGGTGGAGATCGGCCTCCTCGCAGGTTTCGGTGCGTCTCGGGTCGATCACCACGATCTTCGTGCCGCGCGCCGCGCGTGCCGCCATCAGGCGCTGGTGGACGATCGGATGGCACCAGGCGGTGTTCGATCCGACCAGCAGGACGAGATCTGCCTCATCCACGTCGGTATAGCTTGCCGGCACGATATCCTCGCCGAACGCGCGGACCTGCCCTGCGACCGCGCTGGCCATGCACAGCCGTGAATTGGTGTCGATGTTCGCTGAGCCGATGAACCCCTTCATCAGCTTGTTCGCGACGTAATAATCCTCGGTGAGCAACTGGCCGGAAACGTAGAAGGCGACGCTGTCGGGCCCGTAATCGGCGATCGTCCGCGACAGCCTGCTCGCCACGAGCCCCAGCGCGCGATCCCAGCTGGCGCGCCGTGAGCCGATCATCGGGTGAAGCAGCCTTCCCTCGAGGCCCACCGTCTCGCCGAGATGCGTACCCTTCGAGCAGAGGCGGCCGGCGTTCGCCGGATGGTCGGGATCGCCGGCGATCGCCACCTCGCGTTCAGGGCCCGGAGTCGCGAGAATTCCGCAGCCGACGCCGCAATAAGCGCAGGTCGTGCGGATCGGCAGCACGCTCAGGCGGCCTGCTTGATGACGACGTCCCGCGCGATCAGCACCCGCCCCGACACGATCCGCACCGGGATCGTCGGCGTGCAGCCGCTGTCGGCTCCCTGCGCCTGACCGGTCGCGAGCGAGATTGTCCAGCCGTGCAGCGGACAGGCGACGCTGGTTCCATGGACGATCCCCTGGCTCAGCGGGCCGCCCTTGTGCGGGCATTTGTTGATCAGCGCGTAAACCGTGCCGTCGCCGGTGCGGAACAGCGCTATCTCCTCGCCGCCGGCGACGGGCAGGCTGCGGGCACCGCGCAACGGAATTTGCTCGATCGGGCCAAGGTCCAGCCAGTCGCCGAAAAAACCATTGTTCATCATGCCGTCTCCATCGGGCGCACTTCGGCGATTGGGCGGTGAAGATCGCGCCGGTCGCCCGCGACACGCTCCGCCCAGGGGTCTTGCTGCGAGAAGCTCTGCGAGAAGTGGAAGCGCGCGGCCAATGCGTGCCGTCCGTCGGCGTCGTCGACGATCCGCCGCCGGACGGCCTCGATGCCGATCCGCTCGATCCAGGGGGCGGTGCGCTCGAGGTAGCGCGCTTCCTCGCGGTAGAGCTGGACGAAGGCGGCGGAATATTCGATCGCCTCGGCTTCGGTGGTCACCTTGCAGAGCAGGTCGGTGCCGCGCAGCTTCATTCCGCCATTGCCGCCGACGAGCAGCTCGTAGCCCGAATCGACGCAGATCACGCCGAAATCCTTGATCGTCGCTTCGGCGCAATTACGCGGGCAACCCGACACCGCCATCTTGAATTTGTGCGGCATCCACGAGCCCCAGCTCATCCGCTCGAGCTTGACGCCGAGGCCGGTAGAATCCTGCGTGCCGAAGCGGCACCATTCGGATCCGACGCACGTCTTCACCGTCCGCAGCGCCTTGCCATAGGCATGGCCCGAGACCATCCCGGCGGCATTGAGATCGGCCCAGACCGAGGGCAAATCTTCCTTCCTGATGCCGAAGATATCGAGCCGCTGCCCGCCGGTGACCTTGACCATCTTGGCATCATATTTTTCGACCACGTCGGCGATCGCGCGCAGCTCGCGCGGGGAGGTGATGCCGCCCCACATCCGCGGCACGACCGAATAGGTGCCGTCCTTCTGGATGTTCGCGTGCAGCCGCTCGTTGACGAAGCGGCTCTGCTGGTCGTCGACATAGTCGCCGGGCCAGGCGCAGAGCAGGTAATAATTGAGCGCCGGGCGGCACGAGGCGCATCCATCCGGAGTCGACCAATGCAGCTTGTGCATGACTTCGGGGATCGCCTTCATGCCCTGCTCGACGATCGCTCGGCGCACCTCGTCGTGGCCGAAGCTCGTACATTTGCACATCGTCTTGACGGTGCGCTCGCCGGAATAATCGTCGCCCAGCGCGAGCGCGAGCAACGTCTCGACCAGGCCGGTGCACGAGCCGCAGGATGCGGAGGCCTTGGTGACGGCGCGTACCGCATCGAGCGTCGTCAGCCCTTGCTCGGCGATCGCGCCAGTGATCGTGCCCTTGCACACGCCGTTGCAGCCGCAGATCTCGGCACCTGCGGGCAGGTCTGCAACGGCCTTGCTAGGGTCCCCGCCGGCGCCCTCCGCGAACGCCTGCCCGAAGATCAGATTGTCGCGTATCTCGGCGATGCCGGCGCCGTCGCGGAGCAGCTGAAAATACCAGTTGCCGTCGCCGGTGTCCCCATAGAGCACGGCTCCGATCAATTTCTCGTCGCGGACGACGAGGCGCTTGTAGACGCCACGGCTGGCGTCGCGCAGCACGATGTCCTCGCAGCCGTCTCCGCCGCCGAAATCGCCCGCCGAGAAGACATCGATCCCCGACACCTTGAGCTTGGTCGAAGTGACCGATCCGCTATAGCCGGACGTCTGCTCGTTCAGGTGCTCGGTCAGGGGCTCGGTCAGACGGGCGGCCAGCGCCCGGCACATTTCCCAAATCGGCGCCACGAGGCCGTAGCATATGCCGCGATGCTCGACGCATTCGCCGACTGCGAAGACCGAAGGATCGCTGGTCACCATCTGATCGTCGACGACGATGCCGCGCCTGACCTCCAACCCTGCTTCGCGGGCGAGACGGGTGCTCGGCCGGATCCCGACCGCCATCACCACCAGCTTTGCGGGGATTTCGCGGCCGTCCTTCAGTCGAACGCCCTCGACCTCGCCGTCGCCGTAGATCGCTTCGGTGTCGGCACCGGTGAGGATCGTCTGGCCGCGCCTTTCGAGCTCCGACTTGAGCAGCCATCCCGCGGCTTCGTCGAGCTGGCGCTCCATCACGCTCGGCATCAGATGAAGCACGGTGACCTTCATGCCGCGCGTGGTGAGGCCGTGCGCCGCCTCGAGACCGAGCAAGCCCCCGCCGATCACCACCGCATCGCCCCCGGCCGCTGATGCGGCGAGCATCGCGTCGACGTCGTCGAGGTCGCGAAACGTTACGACTCCCTTCAGCTCGGCGCCGGGCACGGGGATGACGATCGGTTCCGATCCGGTGGCGATCAGCAGGCGGTCGTAGCCTTCCGCGGCACCGCTGCGCATCAGCACGCGCTTCGCCGGCCGATCGATCGCGATCACCGGATCGCCGGCGATCAGTCTGATGCCGTGCTCGGCGTACCACGCCGCGTCGTTGATGACGATTTCGTCGAATGCTTTCTCGCCTGCGAGCAGCGAGGACAGCATGATCCGGTTGTAGTTGACCCGCGGTTCGGCGCCGATGATCGTGATCCGGTAGCGGCGCGGATCGCGGGCGAGTATTTCCTCGACTGCGCGGCACCCGGCCATGCCGTTACCGATGACCAGCAGATGCTCGCGTCCGTCGCCGCCGCAATTGTCGATTTTTTCGTGCTTCATCAGATCCGCACTCCTTCTGCTGCGAGTTCCCAGCGGGTGCGCCAGCGGCGTTTGACGCAGGTGAGCGCCGCGAGCGCGGCCAGCGCGAGCGCGGCGAAGATCAGAAAGCCGGACTGGTAGCTGCCCGTCGCCTGGCGGGCGAAGCCGAGGCTCGAGGCGAGGTAGAAGCCGCCGATTCCGCCCGCCATTCCGACCAGGCCCGTCATCGCCCCGATCTCCTCGCGGAAGCGTTGCGGCACCAGCTGGAAGACCGCGCCATTGCCGATGCCGAATGCAAGCATCGCCACCACGAACAGGCCCAGCGCCGCGGCGATGGTGGCCGGGTCCCGGCTCACCGTGACCAGGGCCGTCGCGGCGACCGCGTAGACGATCGAAAGGGTGCGGATGCCGCCGTAACGGTCGGCCAGCGCGCCGCCGAGCGGGCGCACCAGCGATCCGGCGAATACGCAGGCGGCGGTGCAATAGCCGGCCGTGACCGCGGAGAGGCTGAAGCGGTCGGTGAAATAGATCGAAAGCGATGCGGCGAGTCCGGAAAAGCCGCCGAAGGTCACGCCGTAGAAAAGCATGAACAGCCAGGCATCGCGCGTCTTGAGCGGCTCGAGATAGGCGGAGAGCGGACGCCGGCGCGGGCGATCCGGCGCGTCGCGCGCCATCAGCAGATAAGCAGCGAACGCCAGCGCCAGCGGAATGGTCGCGAGCCCCAGCACCGCATTCCAGCCGAAAAGGACGGCGATCGTCGGTGCGAACAGCGCCGCAAAGACGGTGCCGCTATTGCCCATGCCGGCGATGCCGAGCGCCTTTCCCTGATGCTCGGGCGGATACCAGCGGCTGGCGAGCGGCAGCGCGACCGCGAAGCTTGCTCCGGCGACGCCGAGCAGCAGCCCGAGCGCGAGCGTCCCAGCGAAGCTGTCGATGCCGACCTGCCAGGCCGCAAGCAGTCCGACGATCACGACGACCTGCGCGATCGAGCCGGTCATCTTCGGGCCGAACCGGTCCACAGCGAGCCCGACGAACAGGCGCAGGATCGCGCCCGCAAGCGTCGGCAGTGCGACCATCAGGCCCTTTTCGGCGGGGCTAAGCCCCAGATCCTGCGCGATCTGCGGCGCCAGCGGCCCAAGCAGCACCCAGACCATGAAAGCGAGGTCGAAATAGAGCAAGGCGGCGAACAAGGTCGGGCGATGACCCGCCGACCAGAAACTCTTCTTTGTCAGCACCGGTGGCGGGCCGCTTTGCCACCCCGGTGCTGCACGCTCCACGCCGGCTTTCGGCGTCATCACTGTCGGCTGCGTATCGCACTGCGCGTCGGCCATTCCCGTGCTCCAGACACAAAAAAAGCCGCCTCGACTCAGCCGAAACGGCCAGTCGGGCGGCACCATTGCCTGTGGCGACCTCTTGCGAGACCGCCCCGATGCTCGCGCCCATCATTGGACGATCGCGTCGGTTATTTCACCGGGGCGTCATTGCCCGGTACTGGCAGAATGCGCGAACCGCTCCTGGGTTGCAAATTATTTCGCAGCTGCAGCAATTGCGTTCTGCGTTGCGGCGATTGCACTCATTGCAAGTCGACGAGATAGTCCTCGATGCGCTCCGGGTCGAACGTGCGCCGGTCGAAGAAGTGATCGGCCCCCATCAGCAAACGGCCCTGCGTCGAGCCGACACCCGTCTCTCCGGCGATCGCGCCTTCGAGTTTCGAGCTCGCCCCGGGGAGCGGCGCGCCACGCCCGGCCAGCGCCGCCCGATAGAGGTCGGGCCGGAACACTTTCTGCGCTTTGGCCGATGCCGCGGCGGAGAAGGGGAGGCGATCCCATCGCAGCATTTGCGAGTAAAGCCACGCCGCTTGGCTCACCCAGGGGAAATTGGCGGCCTCGCGATATTGGAACATGAAGTCGGGGATGTGAAGCGGCTCGGTTCCGCGCGTGAGCAGGATGCGGTCGGAGATCGCGCGCAGGATCAGGGTTGGCGAGGCGTCGAGATAATCGGCCTGCGCCAGGATCGCCGCATTTGGCTCGAGGCTGTGCGGTTCGACGAAATCGGCGGCCGCCGCATGCAATGCCCGCACCAGCCGCTGCACGAGATCGGGATCGGCTTCGGCGCGGTCCGAGCGCAGCGCGAGCACCTTCTCGACTCCACGCCGCCAGATCTGCGCGGTGACCAGCACGATCTGGCCGATCCCGCGGTCGACGGCCGCGCTGTTCCACGGCTCTCCGACGCAAATGCCGTCGACCTCGCCGGCCGCCAGCGCATCGCCGGCGAACGCCGGGCTGATCGTCACGATCTCGACATCCTCGTCGGGTCGAATGCCGGAGGCGGCGAGCCAGTAGCGGAGCATGAAATTATGGCTCGAATAGCGATGGACCACGCCCAGCCTTATGCGCCGCCCGCCTTCTCTGCGCCGCCGGACCTCCTCCGCGAGCAGGCGCCCGACCTCCCAAGGGTCGCCAAGGCCGGCCTTCGGCGCCACCGCCTCGGCGAGCGCCGGCGCCAGGGTGATGGCGTTGCCGTTCAGTCCCAGCACGAACGGGACGGAGAGCGGCACGGCGGGCCTGTCCAGCCCGAGCGTCGTCGCGATCGCCAGCGGCGCGATCAGATGCGCTGCGTCGCTATGGCCGTAGATCAGCCGGTCGCGGACCGTCGCCCAAGTGAAGTCGCGGACAAGCTCGATCTCCAGCCCCTCCGCCTCGCCAAAGCCTTTCTCGCGGGCGAGGATTGGAAGCGCCGCGTCGACCAGCGGCAGGAAGCCGATGCGGACCCGGTCGAGGCTCACAGCGCGTCTCCCAACAGGCTCTCGGCGGTGACGATCGCCTCGGCGATCTCGGCGATGCGACGATTGCTGCGCATCGCCTGTCCGCGCAGCAGCGCATAGGCGCTCGGCTCGTCGATCGCCCGCTTGGCCATCAGGATCGCCTTCGCGCGGTCGATCAGCGCCCGATCGGCCAGCGCCGTTTTCGCCTCGTGCAATTCCTTCTGCAGGCGCGAGAAGGCATGGAAGCGCTGCACCGCGACCTCAAGGATCGGCTTGATCCGGTTCTTGCTGAGGCCGTTGACGATATAGGCCGAAACCCCGGCATCGATGGCAGCGGCGGTGGTTTCCTCGTCGCTCTGGTCGACGAACATCGCGATCGGCCGCGCGATCGCACGCGACACGGCGAAATAATCTTCGAGCAGGTCGCGGCTGGGGTTCGCGAGGTCGATCAGCACGACCTCGGGGTCGAGCGCTTCGAGCGCGGCGAGCAGCCCGTCACGCTTCGACAGGACAACGGTATCGACCAGGCCCGCCTCGGCAAGCCCCTCCTGGATGATCGAGGCCCGGCTGACACTTTCGTCGATGATCGCGATACGCACCCGGCGCTTTTATGCTGCAATGCAACATGAAAGCAAGCGCCGCGCCGCGACTTATTCGCAGGCGCGGAAAGCTCGCTCGAAATCGTCGATCAGATCCTCGGCTTCCTCGAGGCCGACCGACAGGCGCAGCAGATTGGGATGGATGCCTGCCTCTTGCTGCGCCTCGGGAGGCATGCCGCGGTGGGTCATGCTCGAGGGCTTGCAGATCAAGGTCGAGAAGCCGCCGAGCGACGACGCCAAGGTGACCAGCTCGAGCGCTGCGAGGAAGCTCGCGGTCGCGCCGTCGTCACCG
>NZ_JAKFCG010000093.1:0-2104 GCF_036677245.1 Sphingomonas sp. | reverse complement strand
GTTGTCGGGATGGCCATCGACGATGAGGTAGTTCGCGACCGGGACGCCGCGGGTGCGCGCGCCGGCGAAGGGGAAGACGCTGCCGTCGCCGATCAGGGCATCCTGCACGGCCTTCAGCAGTGCGGGCACGTCGACACTGTCTTCGAGATTGGTCGAATACTCGACCCAGATGTGAGGCATGGGAGCGATCCGTTGCTGGATTAGCGGAGGGCAGCCGCGGCGGCGGCGACACCGGCGCCGGCTGCGGGAACGGTGTGGCCGAGCGCCATCAGCGTGCGCTCGAGATAGTGCAGGTCGGTCAGGATGTCGGCTTCGCTGATCTGGCCCATCGTGCCGATGCGGATGACCTTGCCGGTCAGCTTGTTGCGGGCGCCGGCGATCATCGTGTTGTAGGTCTCGTTCATGTGCTTGACGATCGCCCCGCCGGTCAGCGGCGCCAGCACCGCGGCGACGACGACGGTGCGGGAGGCCACGGCAGGATCGCCGAAAGCCGGCAGGCCGAGCGCGACACAACCGGCGCGGAGCGCGCCCGACAGCCGCCCGTGCCGCGCGAAAACCTGCGGCAGCCCTTCCTCGTGGATCATCTTCAGCGCCTCGTGCAGGCCGAAGAGCAGAGAGACCGGACAGGTGAAGGCGGTCTCCTGATTGTCGACGACGGCCAGCGCCTTGCGCATGTCCCAGTAGAAGCGCGGGCAGCGATCGGCACGGTCGATGACCTTGCGCGCCTTGTCGCTGACGCTGGCGAAGCCGAGGCCGGGCGGGCACATCAACGCCTTCTGCGAGCCGGTGACGACGATGTCGACGCCCCACTCGTCCTGCCGCACCTCCATGCCGCCGAGCCCGCTGATCGAGTCGACCAGGAACAGCGTCTCGCGCTCGCGCAGCAGCGCGCCGATGGCCGCCAGATCGGTCACCGCACCGGTCGAGCTTTCATTGTGCACGGCGATGACCGCGCGATAGTCCGCCTTGGCGAGTTCGGCGGCGACCCGCTCCGGGGCCGGCGCATGGCCCCATTCGCTCTCGATCACCTCGACCTCGGCGCCGAGCGCCCGCGCGATCTGCGCATAGCGCTCGCCGAACTGGCCGTGGACCAGCGCCAGCACCTTCTCGCCGGGAGCCAGGATGTTGACGAGGCTCGCCTCCATCACGCCGGTTCCGGAGCTGCCGAAGACCAAGACCGGCGCCTGCGTGCCGAACAGCGGCTTGATCAGGCGCTGGATCTCGCCCAGCACGATGCGCATCTCGGCGCCGCGATGGTTGACGATGGGCTGCGCGGTAGCGCTGCGCACACGCTCGGGGATCGAAATCGGCCCGGGAATGCGCAGGCGATAGGGATAGGCGGGAGAAGAAGGCGTGCTCACGGGATCAAGCTCCGAAATGGTCTGATTGGTGCGGCTGGGCCGACCGGCTAGTGGATGACCTGCTGGATGAACTGGCGGGCGCGTTCCGTTTTGGGTGCCGAGAAGAAGGCATCGGGTGACCCGACTTCGGCGATGGCGCCGTTGTCCATGAAGACGACCCGGTCGGCGACGGCGCGCGCGAAGCCCATTTCATGGGTGACGCAGATCATCGTCATCCCGGTCCCGGCGAGTTCGATCATCACGTCCAGCACTTCCTTGACCATCTCGGGATCGAGGGCCGAGGTCGGCTCGTCGAAGAGCATGACGTCCGGCTCCATGGCGAGCGCCCGGGCGATCGCGACGCGCTGCTGCTGGCCGCCCGAGAGCTGGTTCGGGAACTTGCGGGCCTGATGGCCGATATGGACGCGCTCGAGCAATTCCATCGCCTGGGCTTCCGCGGCGGCCCGCTTCATGCGCCGGAGCTTGATCGGACCGAGCGTCAGGTTGTCGAGGATCGAGAGATGGGGGAACAGGTTGAACGACTGGAAGACCATGCCGACGCGCTGCCGGATCTTCTCGATCTTGTCGTCGTCCTGGGACACGACCTCGCTGCCGACAGTGATCCTGCCACCCTCATAGTACTCGAGGCCGTTGATGCAGCGGATCATCGTCGACTTGCCCGAGCCCGACGGGCCGCAGACCACGATGCGCTCGCCCTGCTTCACCGCAAGGTCGATGCCGCGCAGGACATGGAACTGCGAGAA
>NZ_JAKFCG010000092.1:0-30286 GCF_036677245.1 Sphingomonas sp. | reverse complement strand
GTAGAGATCTCCCCCCGGTTCCGCCGCGGGCGCGGCGCTCGCCGGCTTGCGCAGGAAGCCGTCGAGATAATCGGGGGTACGGCCGATCGCCGGCGCCTTGGGCACCGGCGGCGCCTCGTCGATGATCTCGACGTCGAACTTGCGGGGTTCCTCGTTCATCCGAAGATCCTGACTACTTTCTCTATGCCGCCGGCGAGCCGGGCGACGTCCTCGTCGATGTTGTAGATGCCGAAGCTGGCGCGCGCCGTCGCGGCGACGCCGAGCCGCTCCATCAGCGGCTGCGCGCAATGATGGCCGGCGCGGATCGCGATCCCCGCCTCGTCCAATATGGTGCCGATGTCGTGCGGATGCACCCCGTCCATCGCGAAGGAGACGATCCCCGCCGAATTGTCGGGGCCGAACAGCCGGATCGAGTTGAACGACCGCAGCATGTCGCGCGCGGCGTGCGCCAGCGCATCCTCGTGCCGCGCGATGCGGTCGAGGCCGATCGACTCGACATAGTCGATCGCCGCGGCGAGGCCGAGCGCGCCGACGATGTGCGGCGTCCCCGCCTCGAAGCGCGCCGGGGGCGGCGCATAGGTGGTGCGCTCGAAACTGACCGTCTCGATCATCGCGCCGCCGCCCTGCCAGGGCGGCATACCGGCGAGGATGTCGGCGCGCGCCCACAGCACGCCGATGCCGGTCGGGCCGTAGAGCTTGTGCCCCGAGAAGGTGTAGAAATCGCAGCCGAGCGCGGCAACGTCGACGGCGAGCCGCGGCGCCGCCTGGCAGCCGTCGACCAGCAGCATCGCGCCGACCGCATGCGCGGCGCTGGCCACGCGCGCGATGTCGGCGATGCTGCCGAGCACGTTCGAGACATGTGCGATCGAGACGAGCTTCGTCCGCGGCGTCAGCAGCGCCTCGAGCGCGTCGAGGTCGATGCGGTGATCGTCGGTCAGCGGCGCGACGTCGATCTCGATGCCGGTGCGGTCGCGCAGCATCTGCCACGGCACGATGTTCGAATGATGCTCGAGCGCCGAGATCAGGATGCGATCGCCCGCCTGTAGCCGCTGGCCCCAGCTGTGCGCGACGAGGTTGATCGCCTCGGTCGCACCGCGCACGAAGACGATCTCGTCGGCCGCGCCCGCGCCGATGAAGCGCGCCACCCGCTCGCGCGCCGCCTCGAACGCATAGGTCATCGACGCCGAGCGCTGATAGACCCCGCGATGGACGGTCGCATAATCCTGCGCATAGGCGCGGGTGATCGCGTCGATCACCGGCTGCGGCTTCTGCGCGGTGGCGGCGGTGTCGAGATAGGCCCAGCCGGAGGGGATCGCCGGGAAATCGGCGACGGTGTCGAGCGGGCGGGTGGACAGAAGGGTGCTCATGCCCTGCCCCTCAGCCAGCCAAGCGCATCCTCGCGGAACGCGTCGCGCACCTGCTCCTCGCCGATCCGCTCGATCGCGTCGGCGACGAACGCCTGGGTGAGCAGCGCTTTCGCCTCGGAGAGCGGGAGTCCGCGGCTGGCGAGGTAGAAGAGCGCGTTGCGGTCGAGCTCGCCGACCGTTGCGCCGTGCGCGCATTTGACGTCGTCGGCGAAGATCTCGAGTTCCGGCTTCGCATTGATCGTCGCGGTGCGCGCGAGCAAAAGGCCCTTGAGCGACTGCTCGCCGTCGCTCTTCTGCGCGTCACGCGCGACCTCGACCCGCGCCGCGACCGAGCAGGCGGCGCGATCGTCGGCGACCGACCGCCAGACCTGACGGCTGGTCGCGCCGATCGCATCGTGGCGGATGACGAGATTGGCGTCGTGGCGCTGCGTTCCATTGGCGAGCAAAGTTCCGCCGGCTTCGGCGAACGCCTCGTCGCCCGCGAGCAGCAATTCGCCGTCGAGCCGCGTGTCCCGGCCGCCGGCGCTCAAGGTGATAAGGGCAAGGCTGGCGCCCTCGCCCACGTCGGCGCGATCGGCGATGCTGACGAAACCGCTGCTGCCGAGCAGGCGGCGGTTGAGCATCAGCCGTGCGCCCTTGCCGAGGCGGGTTTGGGCGAGGCGGTTGGTCCAGCCGGTGCCGATATAGGTTTCGACCACAGAAGCCTGCGCATCCGCGTCGAGCATGATCTCGGCGGCGAGATGATCGGCGGCGCCGGTCGAGGCATGGACGATCTGGACCAGCCCCGCCGGTGCGTGATCCCTGCCGAGGCGCAGCCGCCAGCCGGAGCGGCCGGCGAGCCGCGCCAGCGCATGATCGGGCGCTGCGGCTTCGACCTCGCCGATCTCGATCGGGCCCTGATCGACCGCTTGCGCAAGCTTGCCGTCGACGAACAAAAGCCGCGGGCCGGCGCAATCGAGCCACGGCAGGGTGTCGGGCACGCGGCCGCTCGGCTGCGCTTCGGCAAGCGCGGGCAAGGCCGAAAGATCGCTCCAGCGCCACGCTTCCTCGCGGGTCGACGGAAGGGAGAGCAGGCTCATGCAGCCATCGCTCCATAGCCTTCGCGCTCGAGCTCGAGCGCAAGCTCGGGGCCGCCCGAACGCACGATCCGGCCGCCGGCGAGCACATGGACCTGGTCGGGCACGACGAGGTCCAGCAGGCGCTGGTAATGGGTGATCAGCAGTACCGCCTTGTCGGGCTTGCGCATGATCCGGTTGATGCCGTCGCCGACGACCCTGAGCGCGTCGATGTCGAGGCCGCTGTCGGTCTCGTCGAGCACCGCGAGCCGCGGGTCGATGATGCCCATCTGGACCATCTCGTTGCGCTTCTTCTCGCCGCCCGAGAAGCCGACGTTGACGTTGCGCTTGAGCATGTCCATCGAGATGCCGAGCGCGTCCGCCTGCTCGCGGGTGATGCGAAGGAAGTCGCCCGCCGAAACCTCGGGCTCGCCGCGCGCCCGGCGCTGCGCGTTCAACGCGCTGCGCAGGAACTGGACGTTCGAGATGCCGGGGATCTCGACCGGATATTGGAAGCCGAGGAACAGGCCGGCCGCGGCGCGCTCGTCGGGCCGCAGCGCGAGCAGGTCGCGGCCGTCGAACAGCACCGAGCCCTTGGTCACCTCATAGCCGGGCCGTCCGCCGAGCACATAGCCCAAGGTCGACTTGCCCGCGCCGTTGGGCCCCATGATCGCCGCGATCTCGCCCGCCTTCACGTCGAGCGAAAGCCCGTTGAGGATCTGCTTGCCGTCGACTTCGGCGTGGAGGTTTTCAATTCGTAGCATTGGAGTCAGCTTTGCCGTTTGAGTTCAGTGGGGGTGGCGGGGGTCTAAGGCGCTGTTCCATTTGATCCAACCAATGCGCGACCACAGCTGCGCGCATTGAGACGTCCAGGAAACGAGAATCCCTTCCCAACGCTTTATCGGCGTCGTGGGCAGCTGTTCGCCGAGCTTCCTGACAATCGGCCACGGCCGCATCAACTGTCTCGTTAACCTGGTCAAAGGTGAGCCCGCCCTTCTCTGGGAAGCGGCGGTCGATCCCCCGATTCACGCAATCGTGGTAAGACTTCAGCGCCTTATTGAAAGCGATCTCGATCGGCGAGAGCGACTGCGGCGACCCATTCGCCAGTACATAAAGGCCGAGCGCAATCAAAGGGGTCATCCGACGCTCCCCTCGAGGCTGATCCCGAGCAGTTTCTGCGCCTCGACCGCGAACTCCATCGGCAGCTGCTGCAGCACCTCCTTCGCGAAGCCGTTGACGATCAGCGCCACGGCATCCTCCTGGGCGAGGCCGCGCTGCATCGCGTAGAACAATTGGTCGTCGCTGATCTTCGAGGTCGTCGCCTCATGCTCGATCTGCGCCGAGGGGTTGCGCACCTCGATATAGGGCACGGTGTGCGCGCCGCATTTGTCGCCGAGCAGCAGGCTGTCGCACTGGGTGAAGTTGCGCACATTCTCTGCGGTCGGCGCGACCCGGACGAGGCCGCGATAGGTGTTGCTCGATTTGCCCGCCGAAATCCCCTTCGAGACGATCCTCGACCGGCTGTTCTTGCCGAGGTGGATCATCTTGGTGCCGGTGTCGGCCTGCTGGTAATTGTTGGTGAGCGCGACCGAATAGAATTCGCCGACGCTGTTTTCGCCGGCGAGGACGCAACTCGGATATTTCCAGGTGACCGCCGATCCGGTCTCGACCTGGGTCCAGCTCACCTTCGAATTCTTGCCCTGGCAGAGCGCGCGCTTGGTGACGAAATTGTAGATCCCGCCCTTGCCCTCGGCATCGCCCGGATACCAATTCTGGACGGTCGAATATTTGATCTCGGCATCGTCGAGCGCGACCAGCTCGACCACAGCGGCGTGGAGCTGGTTCTCGTCGCGCATCGGCGCAGTGCAGCCTTCGAGGTAGGAGACGTAGCTGCCCTTGTCGGCGACGATCAACGTCCGCTCGAATTGGCCGGTGTTGGCGGCGTTGATGCGGAAATAGGTCGACAGCTCCATCGGGCAGCGCACGCCTTCGGGGATGTAGACGAAGGTGCCGTCTGAGAAGACCGCGCTGTTCAACGTCGCGAAATAATTGTCGTGGATCGGCACGACCTTGCCGATCCATTTCTTCACCATCTCGGGATATTCGCGCACCGCCTCGGAGATCGACAGGAAGATCACCCCGGCGCGCTTCAATTCCTCGCGGAAGGTGGTCGCCACCGAGACGCTGTCGAACACCGCGTCGACCGCGACCTTGCGCGCGCCCTCGACGCCGGCGAGCACTTTCTGCTCCTCGATCGGGATGCCGAGCTTCTCGTAGGTGCGGCGGATCTCGGGATCGAGCTCGTCGAGCGACTTGAGCTCGGGCTTGTTCTTCGGCTCGGCGTAATAATAAGCGTCCTGGTAATCGATCGGCGGTATGTTGAGCTTGGCCCAGTCCGGCGCCTGCATCGTCTGCCATTGGCGGAACGCCTTCAGCCGCCAGTCGAGCATCCACTGCGGCTCGGCCTTCTTGGCGGAAATGAAGCGGACGGTGTCCTCGTTCAGCCCCTTGGGCGCGAATTCCTGCTCGATGTCCGAGCTGAATCCCCATTCGTAGGACGAGGCGCGGTCAACCGCGTCCTGCGCGTCCTGGTTTCTCACCGGGGCCTGCTCGTTGACGTCATTCACTTCACTTCACCTTCCGCAAGATGGGCGAGACTCACCCCCTGGAGCGCGCCGCGCAACGCGCCGTTGACCGCGCTCAAGTGCGGCTTCACCTGGCATCGTCCGTCGAGAACGCAATCGTCGCGATTGTGGTCGACGCAGGTCGTCATCGCGATCGGCCCTTCGACGGCTTCGATGATGTCGGCAAGGCTGATGCCCTGCGCATCGCGCGCGAGCCGGAAACCGCCCCCAGCCCCCCGTGCCGAGCTGAGCAGCCCCGCCGACGCGAGCCGGCCCATCAATTTCTGCGCGGTCGGCAGCGGCACGCCGGTCTCGCCCGCGAGCAAATTCGCCGACAGACGCGCGTCTCCGCCGTGGCGGGCCGCGGCAGCCATCATCACGACGGCATAATCGGCAAGACTGGTCAGGCGCATTGTTTCTACCCGTCCGCTCCACGCGAGGAGCGATTAATCCTCTTTCGCGCTCCTGATCGGAAAACCGGTTCCCACTTTTCCGGGAGCACTTTTAATCGGACTGATTCGTTCCGATTGCCATGTGGCGCGCGCAGGCGCGGAAATCAACCCGCGCCGCGGCCTTTTGACCCGTCACGGGACCGCTGCCATAAGCCAAAACCATGGACCTTTACCCCCTCGTTCGTCCCTTGCTGTTCGCACTCGACGCCGAGCGGGCGCACGGCATCACGATCGCCGCGCTCAAGCGCCGTCCAGCGCCCGCGGCGCAGGCGACGCCGCCGGCCGGGCCGCTGGCGGTGCAGGTCGCCGGCCTGGGCTTCCCGAACCCGATCGGCCTTGCCGCCGGGTTCGACAAGAATGCCGAAGTGTTCGGCGCGATGCTCGGGCTCGGTTTCGGATTCGTCGAGGTCGGCACTCTGACGCCGCTGCCGCAGGCCGGCAACCCGCGGCCGCGGCTGTTTCGCCTCGCCGAGGATCGCGCGGTGATCAACCGGCTCGGCTTCAACAACCGCGGCCAGGAGGACGCCAGGCCGCGGCTCTCCGCTCGGCGCGGGCGGAACGCCGGCCCAAGCGCAGGCATCGTTGGCGTCAATATCGGCGCCAACAAGGACAGCACCGATCGAATCGCCGATTATGCCGCCGGGGTCCGCCGGATGGCCGATGTCGCCGATTATCTGACAATCAACATCTCCTCGCCCAACACGCCCGGGCTGCGCGCGCTGCAGGACGAAGCGGCGCTGAACGACCTGCTGGCCGCCGTGGTCGCGGCGCGCGCCGAAAGCACAAGCGCGCCGCCTCTGTTCCTCAAGGTGGCGCCCGACCTCGAGCCTGCCGATATCGACGCTATCGCCAAGGCGGTGCTCGACCACCGGCTCGACGCTTTGATCGTCTCGAACACCACGATATCGCGCCCGCCGCTCGAATCGCCCAACAAGGGGCAGGCCGGCGGCCTTTCCGGCGCCCCCTTGAAAGGGCTTGCGCTGCAGCGGCTGCGCGATTTCCGCACCGCGACCGGCGCCGGCCTCCCGCTCGTCGCGGCGGGAGGGGTCGAAAGCGGCCCCGACGCCTACGACCGCATCCGCGCCGGCGCGAGCCTGGTCCAGCTCTATACGGCGCTGATCTACCATGGTCCGGGACTGGTGCGCACGATCCTCGCCGAGCTGGAGCAATATCTCGCCGCCGACGGCTTCACGAGCGTCGCCGAAGCCGTTGGAACCGGGTGAGGAACTGCGGTTGGCGGCGTAGGTGCCCGATCCCGTCATGCCAGCGCAGGCTGGCATCGCCCCGCTTGATCGGATAGGCGTCGGCGCCATGCTCAAGCGTCTGTTTCTGTTCGTCGCGCTGTTCCTCGTGCCGGTCAGCGCGTCCGCCCAGGGTGTCGTTTCGGCCGCCGAGCCTCGGGCGGCGGAGGCCGGGCGCGAGATCATGCGCGCCGGCGGCAGCGCGAGCGACGCTGCGATGGCGATGATGCTCGCGCTGACCGTGGTCGAGCCGCAATCCTCGGGCATCGGCGGCGGCGGCTTCCTTCTGCATCACGACGGCAAGAGCGGCGGCATGACGACCATCGACGGCCGCGAGATGGCCCCGGCGAGCGCAGGCACCACCCTTTTCCTGACGCCCGAGGGCAAGCCGATGGCGTTCAGCGCCGCCTTCCCCGGCGGCATCTCGGTCGGCGTGCCCGGCA
Source organism: Sphingomonas sp. (assembly GCF_036677245.1). Lineage (GTDB taxonomy): Bacteria > Pseudomonadota > Alphaproteobacteria > Sphingomonadales > Sphingomonadaceae > Allosphingosinicella. The sequence continues at coordinate 23,104 of NZ_JAKFCG010000092.1, read as the reverse complement.
ACATCAGGCTGATGGCGGCCGCGCACCAGCGCTGGGGCAAGCTGCCGTGGCGGCGGCTGTTCGATCCCGCGATCCGGCTCGCCGACAAAGGCTTCATCGTCAGCGACCGGCTCGCGGCGAGCATCGCCGGCATTAGCCGCTTGTGGGGCGATTTCCCCGAAATCCGCCAGCTCTATTCGGGCCGCGACGGCAAGCCGCTCCGCGCCGGCGAGCGGATGCGCAACCCCGCGCTTGCGAAGACGCTTCGCGCGATCGCCAGGCGCGGGCCCGACGCTTTCTATTCAGGAGCGATCGGCCGCGAGATTGCGAGCGCGGTCGCCGCGGCCAGGCACAATCCGGCGCAGCTCACGCTCGCCGATCTCGCCGCTTATCAGGCCAGGGAGCGGCCGCCGGTCTGCTCGAGCTACCGCCGCTTCAAAATCTGCGGAATGGGCCCGCCCTCCTCGGGTGCGACGACCGTGCTGCAAATGCTGGGGATGCTCGAGCGCTTCGACTTGAAGGCGATGGGGCCGCGCGATCCGAAGAGCTGGCATCTGATCGCCGAGGCGATGAAGCTGGCTTATGCCGACCGCGAGAAATGGCTCGGCGATCGCGACTTCATCGCCGTCCCGGTCGCGGGGCTGCTCGACCCGGCCTATCTGCGCGCACGATCGGCGTTGATCTCGCCCGACCGGCCGCTCGGCGCCTACAAGCCGGGAACGCCGCCCGGTTCCGCGCCTCGCACCGCCGCGCCTTCGGGCGAGGTGCCGTCGACCACCCATTTCGTCGCGGTCGACCGCAACGGCAATGTCGCGAACATGACCTCGACCGTCGAGGGGCCGTTCGGCAGCCAGCTGATCGCCGGCGGCTTCGTGCTCAACAACGAGCTCACCGACTTCAGCTTCGCGCCCGAAAAGGAGGGCGCGCCAGTCGCCAACCGGGTGCAGGCCGGCAAGAGGCCTTTGTCGTCGATGAGCCCGACGATCGTCTACGACGCGAGCGGCAAGCCGATCCTCGCGCTCGGTTCGGCGGGCGGCAAACGGATCATCATGCACGTCGCCAAGACCTTGATCGGCTTCCTCGATTTCGGCCTGCCCGCGCAGCAGGCGATCGCGCTGCCCAACCTCTATTTCAGCGGCCCCACCACCTTGGTCGAGCAGGGCACCTTCCTCGCGGAAATGACGTCGCAGCTGTCGCGGGTCGACGGCGTCGTGACGCCGGCCGCGCTCGGCTCGAAGGTCAATGCCGCCGAGCGGACTCCCACCGGCTGGCGCGGCGCGGCCGACCCGCGCGGCGACGGCGTCGCGCTGAGCGAATAGACGTGCGGCAAAGGCAGTCGCTCGAGCCTTTCGCCAATCTGGTCAGCATGTTCTTCACGCGCGCCGCCGAACGCGGCGAGGCGCCGTTCCTCTGGGCCAAGACTGCCGCCGGCGGCCACTGGCAGGCGCTGAGCTGGCGCGAGACGGCCGCGCGGGTGGCGGCGCTCGCGGCCGGCCTCGAGCGGCTCGGCCTGGCGCGCGGCGACCGGGTGATGCTCGTCTCCGAGAACAGGCCGGAATGGTGCATCGCCGACCTCGCGATCATGGCCGCAGGCTGCGTCACCGTGCCCGCCTACACGACCAACACCGAGCGCGACCATCAGCACGTCCTCGACGACAGCGGCGCGGCCGCGGCGATCGTCTCGAGCCAGAAGCTCGCCGATGCCCTGCTTCCCGCCGCGGTGCGCGCCGCGGCCTGCCGCCATGTCGTCGCGATCGAGCCGGTGCGCGCCCCGCAGGGCGAGACGTTGCAAATCCACCGCTGGGACGATCTGGTGGCGGCCCCGGCCGGCGTCGCCGCCTGCGCCAACGCTGCCGCCGAACTGATCCGCGACGACATCGCCTGCCTGATCTACACGTCGGGGACCGGCGGCGCGCCGCGCGGGGTGATGCAGCATCATGGCGCGATCCTCCACAATGTCGAAGGAACGTTCGCGATCATCGCCGAGGATTTCGGCATCGACGAGGAGGAGATCGTCCTTTCATTCCTGCCGCTGTCGCACGCTTATGAGCATAGCGCCGGGCAGTTCCTGCCGATCGGGCTCGGCGCGCAAATCTATTATGCCGAAGGCATCGAGAAGCTCGCCTCGAACATCGAGGAGGTGCGCCCGACGATCATGATCTCGGTGCCGCGGCTGTTCGAGGTGCTCCGCCAGCGCATCCTCAACGGGCTCGCCAAGCAGGGCCTGGTCGCGCAGTGGCTGACACGGCAGGCGCTGGCGTTGGGCGCGCGGAGGCATGCCGGCAAGCCGCGGCTCGGCGACCGCGCGATCGACCTCCTGCTCGAGCGCAGCCTGCGGCCCAAGGTCCGCGGCCGCTTCGGCGGTCGGGTGAAGGCGATGGTCTCGGGCGGAGCGCCGCTCAATCCCGAGATCGGCATCTTCTTCGATTCATTGGGCATCGTGCTGCTCCAGGGGTACGGCCAGACCGAGGCCGGGCCGATTATCAGCGCCAATCGCCCCAAGGCCGGGATCAGGATGGACACCGTCGGGCCGCCGATCGCCAACACCGAGCTCAGGATCGCCGAGGACGGCGAGATCATGGTCCGCGGCGAGCTGGTCATGAAGGGCTATTGGCGCAATTCCGAGCTCACGGAAGCGACTTTGCGCGACGGCTGGCTCGCGACCGGCGACATCGGCCATCTCGACGATGCCGGCCGGCTGGTGATCACCGATCGCAAGAAGGATCTGATCGTCCTCGACAAGGGCGACAATGTCGCGCCGCAGCGGGTCGAGGCGATGCTGACCCTGCAGCCCGAGATCGCGCAGGCGATGGTGGTCGGCGACAGGAAGCCGCACCTCGTCGGGCTGATCGTGCCCGACACGGAATGGACCTCGGCGTGGGCGAAAGCGCAGGGCAAGCCGCGCGGTCAGCCCCTACGCGATGATCCCGATTATCTTCGCGCGCTCTCCGCCGGCGTCGACCGAGTCAATCGAAGCCTGTCGGTCACCGAGAAGGTGCGCCGTTTCATCCTCGCCGACGCGCCGTTCGCGATCGACAACGAGCAATTGACGCCGTCGATGAAGATAAGGCGGCATGTCATCCGGCAGGTCTACGGGGAGCGGCTGGAAGCCCTGTACCGCAGATGATCCCGGCGGCTCGCGCCAGCGGACCTACTTGCGATATTCGACGAAATCGCCGAGCCCGCAGCTGCCATATTCGATGCCGCTGGTCGCATCGAACACCGAGACGATGTCGCCGCGGCACAGCTGGCCGGTGGTGGTCTTGGTCCGCAGCGCGCGGAACGGGTTGAGCTCGGGGCAGCCGCCCGGCGGCCGATTGACGTAGACGGTGCGGCCGGTCGATCCTTCGAACAGGATCACGCCTTCGCCGAAGCCGCGGTTGCCGCGCAGCAAATGCTGGCTGACGCAGGTCACCGGCGCGCGTGCGGTGCGGCCGGCGAGCGCCGCATCGAGGCTCGCCTGTTCCTTGGGCGTGATCTCCGGTTCAGGTTGCGCGGCGCAGCCGCAGAGCGCGGCAAGAGCGAGCAGTGCGGGCATGAGCTTGTTCACGGCAGCCTCCTCGACCGATCAACGCATCACAGCCGCGGTCGGCGCCGCCGACTTCAGCCGCGGAACGAATCCTTGGCGGCGCGGCGCTCGGCCAGCTCGGCGATCGACGATGCGCGCATGAACGGATTGGTCGCGCGCTCGAGCCCGATGTCGGTCGGCACGGTCGCCTCGCCCGCCTCGCGCGCGGCGACGACCTCGGCGAACCTCCTCTGGAGATCCTGGTTGTCGGGCTCGACGGTGATCGCAAAGCGCGCGTTCGCCAGCGTATATTCGTGCGCGCAATAGACCTTGGTATCGGCCGGCAGCGCCTCGAGCCGCTTCATGTTGCCGTACATCTGCTCGGCGGTGCCTTCGAACAATTTGCCGCAGCCCATCGCGAACAATGTGTCGCCGACGAACACCACTTTCTCCGACGGCAGATGATAAGCGATGTGCCCGGCGGTATGCGCCGGCACCTCGAACACCTCTGCCTCGATGCCGCCGAGGCTCACCTTATCCCCTTCGCTGACGGCGCGTTCGAGCGTCGGGATCTTGCCCGCCTCGGCAGCGGGCGCGGTGATCTTGCAGCCGGTCGCCGCCTTGATCTCGGCATTGCCGCCGATGTGGTCGGGATGCCAATGGGTGTTCCAGATCTGGGTGATGCGCCAGCCGCGCGCCGCGGCGGCGTCGAGCACAGGCTGGCCGACGGCCGGGTCGATCGCCGCCGTCTCGCCCGACGCCTCGTCGTGGATCAGCCAGACATAATTGTCGTTGAGGACCGGGACTCGCGCGATCTCTACCATGTGCCGACATTCTCCATGGACGCCCAGGGCTCGGCGGGCGGCAGCGGCGTCCCCTGCTGCAGCAGCTCGATCGAGATCGCGTCCGGCGTGCGTACGAAGGCCATATGCCCGTCCCGCGGCGGCCGGTTGATCGTGATCCCATTGTCCATCAGCCGCTGGCACGTCTCGTAGATATCGTCGACACGATAGGCAAGGTGGCCGAAGTTGCGGCCGCCGTCATAGCCCTGCTGGTCCCAATTGTGGGTGAGCTCGACCTGCGCGTCCTCGTCGCCGGGAGCGGCGAGGAAGATCAGGCTGAAGCGGCCCTTGTCATTGTCGATCCGGCGCACCTCGCGCAGCCCGAGCAGGTTGAAGAAGCGGATCGTAGAGTCCGGATCCGAGACGCGGATCATGGTGTGCAGATATTTCATCGTCTTTTTCGGCCTTGTTGAGCGCGACAGATTGGACCCGAAGGGCCAAGCGTTACAGCTTTTCCGTATCTCATCTCATCGCTATAAATGCACGGTTCATCGAACGACCTTATTGATGAGCACGGCGGCTGATCCGCCCCAAGGAGGAATAGATGACCGAACGTGTCGACGATACCCGCGTCCGTCTCATTGCCGCCGCCATCGTCGCGCTCGGCATCATATTGGGCGGCTATCTGCTCGGCGACGGCCTCCGGCGCGCGCGATTGGCGGACCGCTCGGTGACGATGCGCGGGCTGGCCGAGCGCGATGTCACCGCCGACCTTGCCACTTGGACGATCGCCTACAGCGAGCAGGGGACGGATCTCGGCGCGGTCCAATCCGGGATCGACCAGGATACGCGCGCGATCACCGCCTTCCTCAAGCGGCTCGGCTTCAGCGATCAGGAGGTGACCACCGCCGGGGTCGGCGTGAACCAATATTACGACAGCAACCGTGGCGTGAACAGCATCACCGTGCGCCAGCGCATGCAGCTTCGCACCAAGCAGGTGATGAAGGCGCGGGCCGCCTTCGCGCGTCAGTTCGACCTGATCCGCAACGGCGTCGCGATCGAGGAAGGATCGGGCATCACCTACAGCTTCACCAAGCTGAACGACGTCAAGCCGGCGATGATCGCCGAAGCCACGCGCGACGCTCGGCGCGGCGCGGAGCAATTCGCCAATGATTCGGGCACCGAGGTCGGCGGCATCAAGCAGGCCACTCAAGGCTATTTCTCGGTTGGCGCGCGTGACGGCGAGAACGGGGGTTCGGGAACCGACTCGCCGTTCCAGAAGGTGCGCGTCGTGACGACGATCGATTTCTACCTCGATTAGAGCGATGTCCGATCAGGTGACAAACCCGACGACCCGGAAGCACGCAAGCCAACGTCAATCGAGCCGGGACCGATCGAAGAGATTGCTTCACGCTCTCGGCACAAGCGCGAAGCCAGACGAGCAGGCTGCGGGCGCTGGCCTCACGCCGGCGGCCGGCCGGGCGATTGGCCCGCCGCCGCTGCGGCGGGCCGTTGCGCCTAGGCCAGGCCTTCGTGCTTGAGCGCGGTCTGCACCGATTGGCGCCCCTGCATCCGCTCGCGGTAGGCGTTAAGCTTGTCCGGAACCGGTACGCCGACCATTCCCGCCCACATCAAGGTGACGAACAGATAGGCGTCGGCCGTGGTCGGCTCGTTGCCGAACAGATAATCGCCGGTCATTCCGTCGGCGATATGCTGGTACCGCTTCGTGATCGCTTCGCCGTTCGTGGCCTTGTCGGCATCGCTGCCGCCCTGGAAGAACACGCCGAACTTCTTGTGGATCTCGGTCGAGATGAAGGTCAGCATTTCGAGCAGCTTGGAACGGCCCAATGCCCCCTGCGGCCGCAGCGCCGGCTTCTGATCGGCGACCCAATCGAGGATCGCGACATTCTCGGTGAGCAGCTCGCCGCCGTCGAGCACGAGCGCCGGCACATAGCCCTTGGCATTGACCGAGTTGAAGTCGGCGCCGGTTTCGGTGGTCTTGGTCGCGAGGTCGACCTTCTCGAGATCGAACTTCAATCCGGCTTCGTGCAGCGCGATGTGATCGGCGAGGCTGCACGCCCCTGGCGTGTAGTAAAGCTTCATTTTCTCTCTCCCAGTGATAGCGCCCTCGGCGAAGGCCCCGCCGTTGAATAAGCGTCTTGCGCGGAGCGGTCGAGGCCCGATGCGGCCGGGACGGTCACGGGCGCAGACGAAATCGATCCATCATTGCGGGCAAATATGACGCAGGTGGGCTCGTCCACGTCTCGTTCCAACGCAGATCAGCCGCAATTTCCGGCAAAGCGCTTCCGCAACGCCGCGCGATGGGTGAGGAAGCGCGCCGACGGCAAGCTCCTTGCCGCGCCTCCCTCCGCTGGATGTTTGCGTTTATGTGGCTTCCCCGCCTTTTCAGGCTTCCTTCGCACGACATGGCCATCGACCTCGGCACCGTGAACACGGTGGTCTACGTGCGCGGCCAGGGCATCGTCCTCAACGAACCGTCGGTGGTTGCGCTCGAGACTCGCGACGGCATCAGGCGGGTGAAGTCGGTCGGCCGCGACGCCAAGCTGATGATGGGCAAGACCCCCGACAACATCCAGGCGATCCGGCCGCTGCGCGACGGCGTGATCGCGGACATCGACGTCGCCGAGCAGATGATCAAGCACTTCATCGACAAGGCGCACGGCGGCCGCTCGCGGCTGCCGCGCCGGCCCGAGATCGTGATCTGCGTTCCGTCCGGCTCGACCACGGTCGAGCGCCGCGCGATCCGCGACGCCGCCACCAACGCCGGCGCCTCGAAGGTCTGGCTGCTCGACGAGCCGATGGCGGCGGCGATCGGCGCCGGCCTGCCGGTGATCGAGCCGGTCGGGGCGATGGTGGTCGACATCGGCGGCGGCACGACCGAGGTCGCGATCCTCTCGCTGCGCGGCCTCGCCTACAGCACGTCGGTGCGAGTCGGAGGCGACAAGATGGACGAGGCGATCACCGCCGCGGTGCGCCGCAAATATAATCTGATGGTCGGCGAGACGACCGCCGAGCGGATCAAGCACGCGCTGGGCAGCGCGCTGCCGCCGGAGGGCGAGCCAAGGACGATCAGCGTGCGCGGCCGGCACCTCGTGCAGGGAATGCCCAAGGAGATCGAGATCAGCCAGGCCGAAGTCGCCGAGGCGATCGCCGAGCCGGTCAGCCAGATCATCGGCGCGGTCCGCGCCGCGCTCGAGAACACGGCGCCCGAGCTTGCCGCCGACATCGTCGATCGCGGCATCGTCATGACCGGCGGCGGCTCCTTGCTGCAGCGGATCGACGAGGCGATCGCCCTCTCGACCGGCCTGCCGGTCGTGATCGCCAACGATCCTTTGGTCTGCGTCGCGATGGGCGCCGGACGCGCGCTCGAAGATCCCGATTATCGCGGCGTCCTCAACGCCGCTTAAAGCCCCAGACGTGCAAAGCGCCTCGAAGCCGTTGGGCCGAGGCGCTTTGCGATGGCCCGCCTCGCCGGGCCACCAAGTCGATTCCATTGTTCAGGAGAAGGCCGCGGCGAGCACCTCCTGATGGATCTGCAGCGGCCCGACAGCCTCGGGCACCGGAAGATCCTCGCCGCCCAGGATCCGCCGGCGGAATTCGGCCTCGAGCGCCCTTGCCGCCTCCTCGAGCGCTATTTCCTGCGTATCACCGCTCGCGACCGCTTGCGGAACGTCGGGGAAGGTGGCGACGAAACGTCCGTCGCCGTCGCGAATGAGCGTAACCGCATAGCCGGGCATGAGAGTCTCCCACGGGAGGGGCCAGCAACAGGCGATAACAAGGGAAGCGACTCAACCTCTATTCTCTACCCATGGTGTCGGGAATGAGGGCGGGCATCAATCGGCGGGCGCTCCGCACAGCGCGGCCACCGCTCGGCTGGGCGCAATCATTCATTTCGCCAAACGGCTCTCGCCGCGGATAAACCCCGGACCCGGAACGAAAAGAATCCAGAATCGGCTGCGCGGGCATGCACCCAATCGGAAATGAAGGCGTTCGGCTCGTACCTCCAGCGCCGTCGAAAGGAGACGAACATGCGCGCTCTGGTCTGGCATGGCAAAGAAGACGTCCGTTGCGACACCGTCACCGACCCCGAAATCGAAGATCCCCGCGATGCGATCGTCAAGGTCACGAGCTGCGCGATCTGCGGATCGGATCTTCACCTCTTCCACAATTTCATTCCGGCAATGCTGCCCGGCGACATCCTCGGCCACGAGATGATGGGCGAGGTGGTCGAGGTCGGTTCGGAGGCCAAGGGATCGCTCAAGAAGGGCGATAGGGTCGTCGTCCCGTTCACGATCATCTGCGGCGAGTGCGAGCAATGCCGGCGCGGCAATTTCTCGGTCTGCCAGCGGACCAACCGCAAGAAGGAGTTCGCCGACAAGGTCTTCGGCCACGCCACGGCGGGCCTGTTCGGCTACACCCACCTCACCGGCGGCTATCCCGGCGGCCAGGCAGAATATGTCCGGGTTCCGTTCGCCGACACGACTCACATCAAAGTCCCCGACGGCATCTCCGACGAAAGCCTGCTGTTCCTCGGCGACATCTTCCCGACGGGCTGGCAGGCCGCGGTCCAGGCCGACATCCAGCCGACCGACACGGTCGCGATCTGGGGCTGCGGCCCGGTCGGCCAGATGGCGATCCGCAGCGCCCTGCTGCTGGGAGCCGAGCAGGTCGTCGCGATCGATTATTTGCCCGAGCGGCTGTCGATGGCGCAAGCGGCGGGCGCAATCACGATCAACTTCCTCGAAGACAGCGTGATCGAGCGGCTGAACGATCTCACCGGCGGCGAAGGGCCCGAAAAGTGCATCGATGCGGTCGGCATGGAAGCGCATATCAACTTCGGCCAGCCGGACAGCGTGATCGACCGGGTCAAGCAGATGACGATGATGGAGAATGATCGTCCGCACGTGCTTCGCGAGATGATCTACGCCTGCCGTCCGGCCGGCGTGATCTCGATCGTCGGAGTCTACAGCGGGCTGGTCGACAAGATCCCGTTCGGCATGGCGATGAACAAGGGCCTGACCTTCCGCATGGGCCAATGCCACGTCAACCGCTGGACCGACGATCTGCTCGCGAGGATCGAGGACGGTCAGATCGACCCCTCGTTCGTCGTCACCCACACCGGCACCCTCGAGGACGGTCCGGAGCTCTACAAGACTTTCCGCGACAAGCAGGACAGCTGCATCAAGGTGGTGCTCAAGCCCTGAAAGGAACCTTACAATGTTCAGCCTTACCAGCGCTTCAGACATGGCCCGCTCGCCGGGCGATCCCAAGATCATCCAGACCGGGCCGAGCTCACGCGGCGCATCGGACCGGGCCGCCATCGGCCTTGGCTGGTTCAGCCTCGCCCTCGGCATGACCGAGCTGCTCGCCGCGTCGCGCCTCACCCGCGCGCTCGGCGTCGAAGGCCATGAGACTCTCGTTCGTGCGATGGGCGTGCGCGAGATCGCGCACGGCATCACCTCGCTCTCGCCCGACAAGAAGGTCGGCGTGTGGAGCCGGGTCGCCGGCGATGCGCTCGACATCGCCGGGCTGCTGCTCGCCTATCGCGACGACAATCCCAAGAAGGCCAATGTCGGCATCGCGCTCGCCTCGGTCGTCGCGGTGACGCTCGCCGACATCGCGACCGCGCAGGCGCTCACCGTGCGGCACAGCCCTTCGAAGGGCGAAAAGCGCGACTATAGCGACCGTAGCGGCTGGCCGCGCGGACTCGAGAATTCGCGCGGCGCCGCCGCCGATTTCGAAAGGCCGGGCGACATGCGTGCCGCTCCTGCCGCCGCAAACGCCTCCCAGGTGACGGGCCGCACCTCGCCCGCGACCGAGGAGTTCAGCCGTTCGCTCGAGACCGCCGAATAGGCGGTCCGAGACGGCCCCAGTGGCGTTAGGCGAGCGCGGCGGAGAAGAGAGCCGTTAGCCGCGCTCGCGCCGCGCCCGCATCGCATTCGGCCAGCGGTTCGACACCCATGATGGTGCGCAGGATCGTCGATCCCATCAGCAGGCTGAGCGCGACGCTGGCCTTGGTTTCGGCATCCGGGCCGCTCAGCAGCGCGGCCACCGGATCGAGCACGTTCGCCCTGAACGTCTGACGCACGACCTCCGCCGGGGTGGGCGAGGAGGCGGAGCGCAGGATGATCAGCAGCCGCTCGATGTTCTCACGCTCCCCGGGCCCATGCTTTTGGGTCGCCAGCGCCGCCAGCCATTCGGGCAGGTCGGCGGCGGTGACCGTCGGGTCGAGCCATTCACCGCGCGTGCCGCGCAGCACCTCCTTGAACAGCTCCTCCTTCGAGCCGAAATAACGCCCGGTCAGCGCGACATCGACACCGGCATCGGCGGCGATGTTGCGCAGGCCGACGTTTTCATAGCTTTCCTGCAGGAAGCGGCGGCGCGCGGCGGCGAGGATGTTCTCGCGCGTGGCCGCGGCATTTTTGACTCGGGTGCTCATCGCAGCTTCCTACCAAAATGGACCATCCAATCAACAATTGTTGACTTGTTATGTCTACGGTTGTTGACACGCAATCAACCTCTTCTTAGTTCGCGTTTCGCCTGCCGCGCGCAGGCCGCGACCATTCGCCTGCCGCCACCTTTTTCCTGCCGCCACCATTTGCCTGCCGAGAGCCTGCCAATGCCGAAATCTCCAGCCGCGCGTGGCGGCATGCTCCCCCTGCTCCTGAGCCTCGCGCTTGCGGCTTGCTCCGGCCAGGACGAAAAGGCCGGCCCGCCGCCGGCGATGCCGGTGACGGTCGCCACCCCACTGGTGCAGGAGGTGCTCGACTGGGACGACTTCGTCGGACGGTTCGAGGCCCCCCAGGATGTCGAGATCAAGCCGCGGGCGACCGGCTATCTGCAGGCGGTCCACTTTCGCGATGGCCAATATGTCCGGCGCGGGCAGCTGCTGTTCACGATCGATGCGCGCCCGTCGCAGGCGGCGCTCGCCCAGGCGCGCGCGCAGCTCGCCCGCGCGCAGGCGACCTTGACCAACGCCCGCACCGAGCTTGCCCGATCGCGCAGCCTCGCGGCGGAGCGGGCGGCAAGCACCGAGGAAGTCGAGCAGCGCCAGGCCGGCCTGCGCACGGCCGAAGCCGATGTCGCCGCCGCGCAGGCGCTGGTCCGCGCGCAGCAGCTCAACGTCGGCTTCACCCGAGTCAGCGCGCCGATCTCCGGCCAGGTCTCCGAAGCGCGGGTCGACCCCGGCAATTCGGTGACGGCCGACCAGACCATCCTGACGACGATCGTCTCGACCAACCCGCTTCATTTCGGGTTCGAGGGCTCGGAAGCCTTGCTGCTGAAATATCAACGGCAGAATGGCGGCAGCAGCACCGGCGCGCCGGTCCGCATCCGCCTGCAGGACGAAACCAGCTACGTCCATGGCGGCCGGCTCGACTTCATCGACAATGCGATCAACACCGGCGCCGGGACCGTCCGCGCCCGCGCGGTGGTTGCGAACCCCAACGGCTTCATCAAGCCCGGCATGTTCGGCCATCTGCGGCTCGCGGCCTCGCGCCCCTATCGGGCCTTGCTCGTCCCCGACACGGCAATCGCGACCGATGCGGCGCGGAGGGTCGTCTACATCGTCGACAAGGCCGGCGCGGTCGCCGTTCGGCCGGTCGTGCTCGGTCCACTGATCGGCAATCTCAGGGTGATCCGCAGCGGCATCTCGCCAAGCGACCGGGTGATCATCGACGGCGTCCAGCGCGCCGCCCGTCCGGGGGCGAAGGTCGTCGCACGGCCCGGACGGATTCCGCTCGTCACCGGACCCGAGCCCGCGCCGCAACCGCCGTCGACACCGCCTTCGTCGATCGCCACTGCCGTAGGAGCCGGCGCGCCCGGCGCGGCGGGCCAGCGCTGAGGCAAGGATGAACATCTCGCGCTTCTTCATCGAGCGGCCGATCTTCGCATCGGTGATCGCGATCTTCATCGTCCTGATCGGCGCCTTCTCCTATCCGCAGCTGTCGCTGTCGCAATATCCGGAGATCGCGCCGCCCACGATCAACGTCAGCGCCTTCTTCCCCGGCGCGTCGGCCGAGACGATGGCCAATACCGTCGCGACGCCGCTCGAGCAGGAGATCAACGGCGTCGAGGACATGCTCTACATGAGCTCGTCCTCGACCTCCTCGGGCCAGGCGACGATCACGGTCACGTTCAAGCCCGGCACCGACCTCGACGCGGCGCAGGTGCTGGTCCAGAATCGGGTTGCGGTCGCAGAGCCGCGCCTGCCCGAGCAGGTCCGCCAGATCGGCGTCACCGTCGCCAAGCAGGCGACCGGCTTCCTGATGTTCGTGGCGCTCACCTCGAGCGATCCCAACCACAATATCGATTATGTCGGCAATTACGCGACCTCGGTGCTGCGCGATCGGCTGCTGCGGATCAAGGGCGTCGGCGGAGTGATGGTGTTCGGCGGCGGCAATTATGCGATGCGGGTCTGGATCGACCCCGATCGCGCCGCCGCGCGCAACCTCACGGCCGGCGAGATCGTCGGCGCGCTGCGGACGCAGAACGTCCAGGTCGCGGGCGGCGCGGTCGGGCAGCCGCCCTACGGCAGCGGCAATCCCGCTTTCCAACTTCCGATCGAAGTGCAGGGACGGCTGAGCGATCCCGCCCAGTTCGCCGACGTCATCATCAAGACCGAGCCCTCGGGCGCGGTGACGCGGATCCGCGATGTCGGCCGGGTCGAGCTCGCCAGCCAGGAATATGGCGTCCAGGCGTCGTTCCGCGGCGACCGCGGCATTGCGCTCGGCATTGCGCAGCAGCCCGGCTCGAACGCGCTCGACGCCGCCGAGCTGGTGATCGCCGAGATGGACGCGGCGGCGAAGGAATTCCCGCCGGGAATGAGCTATGTCATCCCCTACAATCCGACCAAATATGTCGCCGCATCGGTCGACGCGGTCCAGGAGACGTTGCTCGAAGCGATCGTCCTGGTGGTGCTCGTCATCCTCGTCTTCCTCCAGACGTGGCGGGCGGCGATCATCCCGATCCTCGCGATTCCCGTCGCGCTGATCGGCACGTTCGCGGTCCAGCTCGCGCTCGGCTTCTCGATCAACTCGCTGTCGCTGTTCGCGCTGGTGCTCGCGGTCGGCATCGTCGTCGACGATGCGATCGTCGTCGTCGAGGCGGTGGAGAAGCATATCCGCAACGGCATGACTCCGCGCGAGGCCGCGCACCGGACGATGCGCGAGGTCTCGGGCGCGCTGATCGCGATCGGCCTGGTGCTGACCGCGGTGTTCGTGCCGACCGCCTTCATCCCCGGCATTCCCGGCATCTTCTACCGGCAGTTCGCGGTGACGATCGCTTCGGCGTCGCTGATCTCGCTGATCGTCTCGCTGACCTTGTCGCCGGCCCTGGCGGCGTTGCTGCTCAAGCCCCACCGCGAGCATGACGCCGATGAGGCGCGCGGCTGGATGCGCCCCGTCCGGGTCGGCGCGGCGAAGTTCAACGCCGGCTTCGACTGGCTGTCAGATCGTTACGGTCAGCTGACCGGCAGAGTCGTCCGCAAGGCGACGGTGATGCTCGGCATCTATGCGGGCCTGCTTGCGCTCACCGGCTGGCAGATCATGGCGACTCCGACCGGCTTCATCCCGGAGCAGGATCAGGGCGCGCTGATCGGCGTGTTCCAGCTGCCGCCGGGCTCGTCGCTCGAGCGGACCAGCGCCCTTCTCGCCCAGGCCGACAAGATCGCCACCGCCACCGAGGGCGTCGAAGGCACCGCCTATCTCGCCGGCGTCGATGGCGCGAGCTACTCGCTCGCGTCGAACTCGGGAACGATGTTCGTCCACCTCAAGGACTGGGGCGAGCGCAAGGACCAGGGCCAATCCGCGCACGAATTGTCGGCCGCGCTGACCGGCAAAATGGCCGGCGCGCTGCAGGGCGCCAACATCTTCTTCCTCGCACCGCCGGCCGTCCCCGGGCTCGGCACCGGCAATGGCTTCATGATGATGCTGCAGGACCGGTCCGGCGCGGGCTATCGCGCGCTCGAAGGCCTCACCTTCCAGATGATGGGCGCCGCCGCGCAGACGCCCGAGGTCACGCAGGTCTTCTCGTTGTTCAACACCGGCTCCCCCCGCATCCGCGCGGACGTCGACCGCGACCGCGCGCAATTGCTCGGCGTCCAGCCGGCGCAGATCTTCGAAGCGCTCGGCACCTATCTCGGCTCGACCTACGTCAACGATTTCAACCTGCTCGGCCGCACCTTCCGCGTCACCGCGCAGGCCGAGCCGAGCTCGCGCGACGATCTCGCCGACGTCGGCCGGCTGCAGGTGCGCTCGTCGAGCGGCGCGATGGTGCCGTTGAGCTCGGTGGCGACCTTCCACAGCGACAGCGGGCCGACCCGAGTGGTGCGCTACAACCTCTATCCCGCGGTCGAGCTGCAGGGCCAGACCGCCCCCGGCGTCTCGTCGGGCACCGCGCTCGCCGCGATGGAGGGCCTGGCCGCCAGGACGTTGCCGCCGGGCATCACCTACGAATGGACCGGCCTCGCCTATCAGCAAAAGGCCGCCGAAAGCAGCGCGGTTTTGGTCTTCCTGCTCGCGGTGCTGTTCGTCTTCCTCGTGCTCGCTGCCCAATATGAGGCGATCACCTTGCCGCTCGCGGTGATCCTGATCGTGCCGATGTGCATCCTCGCCGCCTTGTTCGGCCTCACCTTGCGCGGCATGGACAATAATATCCTCGCGCAGATCGGCCTCGTCGTGCTGGTCGCGCTCGCCGCCAAGAATGCGATCCTGATCGTCGAGTTCGCCAAGCAGGCCGAGGAAGAGCATGGCATGAGCCCGACCGAGGCGGCGGTGAACGCGGCCGGAACCCGCCTCCGGCCGATCCTGATGACCAGCTTTGCGTTCATCTTCGGCGTCATTCCGCTGGCGATCGCGGTCGGCCCCGGCGCCGAGATGCGCCAGACGCTCGGCACCGCGGTCATCTTCGGCATGCTCGGCGTGACCTTGTTCGGGCTGATCTTCACGCCGCTCTTCTACGTCGTCAGCCGCAGCCTCGGCCGCTTCCTTCCCAAGCGGCCGCCGAAAGAGGCGGTCTACCCGACCTCCTACGGTGGGACGCCGCACGACCCGCTCACCGGGGACGGCCAATGAGATTGGCAATGAGGCGCGCAATGAGGCTGGCCACGAGGCTGGGCAATCCGATCGCGGCGACTGCGGCGCTCGCGCTCGCCGGCTGCGCGGTGGGGCCGGATTACCGCCGGCCTGCGCCGGCCGCCGCCGCCCAGGCGCCGCTCGCCAGCGCGGCTTCGCCCGCCTTCACCGGCAACGAGCCGCCGGGGCGCTGGTGGAGCCTGTTCGCCGATCCGTTGCTCGACCGGCTGGTCGAGCAGGCGCTGAGCGCCAACACCGACCTCAGGGTCGCGGCCGCCAATCTCGCCCAGGCGCGGGCGGTGCTGCGCGAGACCCAGGCCGGCCGGCTGCCCACGACCGACCTCACCGTCGGTGGCGCTTATGCCGACCCCGGCGAGGATTTTGGCGGGGGCGAGGCCGAGCTGCGCTTCAATGCCGGGTTCGACGTCAGCTATCAGGTCGATCTGTTCGGCAGGGTCAGCCGCGCGATCGCGGCCAGCCGCGCCGAAGCCGAGGCGGTCCAAGCCGCTTTTGATCTGACCCGCATCACCGTCGCCGCCGAGACCGCGCGCGCCTATGCCGACGCCTGCAGCGCCGGCCGCCAGCTTACGGTGGCGCGCGAAAGCGTCCGCATCCAGGAGCAGACGTTCGACCTCACCCGCCGGCTGGTCGAGGGCGGGCGCGGCACCGCGCTCGAAACCGGCCAGGCCGGAGCCCAGCTCGAGCAGACCCGCGCGACCATCCCGACCTTCGAGGCGCTGCGCCGGACCGCTTTGTACCGCCTCGCGGTGCTGACCGGGCAGCCGCCCGCCGCCTTTCCGCCCGCCGTCGCCGCCTGCGAGACGCCGCCGTCGCTGTCGCAGCCGATCCCGGTCGGCAACGGCGCGACCCTGCTCGCCCGACGCCCGGACATCCGCGCCGCCGAGCGCCAGCTTGCCGCCGCCACCGCGCGGGTCGGAGTCGCGACCGCCGAGCTTTATCCGAGCATCAGCCTGGGCGGATCGGTGGCATCGAACTCGGCTTCGCTCGGCGGCATCGGGTCCAGTTCGGGATTGAGCTTCTCGCTCGGGCCGCTGATCAGCTGGTCCTTCCCGAACCGCGCCGTCGCCAGCGCCCGTGTCGCGCAGGCAGAGGCGGGCGCCGACGCAGCATTGGCGCGCTTCGACGGGGCGTGGCTCGGCGCGCTGGAGGAGGCCGAGAGCGCGCTCACCCGCTACGCCTCGGAGCTCGATCGCGTCGCGGCGCTACGGCGCGCCCGCGCGAATAGCGCCGAGGCCGCGCGCATCGCGCGGCTGCGCTATCGCGCCGGACGCGAGCCGTTCCAGACCACGCTCGACGCCGAGCGTTCGCTGTCGCAGGTCGAAGCCGCGCTCGCCCAGGCCGAGGCCCAGCTCTCGACCAATTTGATCGCCGTCTTCCTCGCGCTGGGCGGCGGCTGGGCGGCTTAAAGTGATTTCAAGTCAGGTGGAATCACCTGACGACTCGGAAATCACGGAAAACAAACAAAATTAGACTCGATTCCGGTTCAATCAAACAGGGATCGAGTCTAGCGCACGGTGCCGGTGGGCTCGTCACCGGCATGATCACCAAAATCAGTGCGCTGAGGCCTTGGTCGCGCCGAGACCCGTCTCCGAGCGGACCTTCTGTTCGACGAACCCCTCGCGGTCGACGGCGGCGCGGCCGCTGCGGTCGAGCAGCGACACCGCCCAGATGGTGAAGAAGGCGAGCGGCATCGAGAAGATGGTCGGCGACGAATAAGGGAAGATCGCCTCGGCATGGCCGAGGATGCTGACCCACACCGTCTGCGACAGGATCGTCAGCACGAGCGCGGTCAAGACGCCGATCGTCCCGCCGGCGACGACGCCCCTGGTCGTGCAGCCGGACCAGAGGACCGACAGCAAAAGCACCGGGAAGTTGCCCGACGCCGCAAGCGCGAAGGCGAGCGAGACCATGAATGCGACATTCTGCTTCTCGAACAGGATGCCGAGCAGGATCGCGAGCAGCGCCAGCACGAACACCGTGCGCCGCGACACGCGCAATTCCTCGGCGGACGAGGCGGCGCCCTTGCGGATCACCATCGCGTAGAGATCGTGCGACACCGCCGATGCGCCCGCGAGGGTCAGGCCGGCGACCACTGCGAGGATCGTCGCGAAGGCGACCGCCGAGACGAAGCCGAGGAAGAGGTTGCCGCCGATCGCGCTGGCGAGGTGGATCGCGGCCATGTTGCCGCCGCCCTTCAGCCCGCCTGCGGGGTCGAGGAAGGCCGGGTTGGTGCCGACCATCACGATCGCGCCGAAGCCGATGATGAAGGTCAGGATGTAGAAATAGCCGATCCAGCCGGTTGCCCAGAGCACCGACTTGCGCGCCGCCTGGGCATCGGGAACGGTGAAGAAGCGCATCAATATGTGCGGCAGCCCCGCGGTGCCGAACATCAGCGCGAGGCCGAACGAGATGGCGGAGACCGGATCCTTGATGAAGCCGCCCGGTGCGACGATCGCGGCGCCGCGCTGCGCGGCTTCATTAGGGGCAGCCCCCGCGGCGGCGGCCATCTCGGCCTTCACCTGGATGGCGCGGGCAAACAATGCGTCGGGCGAGAAGCCGAAGCTCGCGAGCACCGAGATCGCCATGAACGTCGCCGCGCCGAGCAGCAGCACCGCCTTGACGATCTGCACCCAGGTCGTCGCGACCATCCCGCCGAACAGAACGTAGCAGGTCATCAGCACGCCGACGATCGCGACCGCGCTGCCATAGCCAAGGCCGAACAGCAATTTGATCAGCTGGCCCGCACCGACCATCTGCGCGATCAGGTAGAAGAGCACCACGGCGAGCGTGCTGAAACAGGCGAACAAGCGCACCGGCGTCTGCGCGAAGCGGAACGAGACGACGTCTGCGAACGTGTAGCGGCCGAGGTTGCGCAGCCGCTCGGCGAGCAGGAACAGGATGATCGGCCAGCCGACCAGGAAGCCGGTGGAGTAGATCAGGCCGTCGTAGCCGTCCGAGAAGATCTGCGCCGAAATGCCGAGGAACGAGGCGGCGGACATATAGTCGCCGGCGATCGCGAGGCCGTTCTGAAAGCCGGTGATGCCGCCGCCGGCGGTGTAGAAATCGGACGCGCTTTTGACCCGCGACGCGGCCCAGCGGGTGATGCCCAAGGTCGCGACCACGAACGCGGCGAACATCAGGATCGCCGGCCAGTTGGTCGGCTGCCGCTCGGTCGTGCCGGTCAGCGCATCGGCAAGCGCCACCGACGGCAGCAGCAGGGTGACGATCAGCAGGCCGGCGCGCGGCGTGAGGCGCATCATTGCCCCAGATCCTCGCGGCGCGAAGCCTCGAGCACCGATGCCAGCATCGGATCGAAATCCCGGTTCGCGCGCCGGACATAGAGGCCGGTCAGCACGATCGCGATCAGGATCACGCCAAGCCCGATCGGGATCCCGAGCGAGGTGGCGCTGCCGCTGAACATCGGTTGCGCGAGAAATTCCTTGTTGAACGCGATCAGCAATATGTAGCCGAAATAGACGATCAGCATGATTCCGGTCAGCGTCCAGGTGAAGCGCGATCGGCGGCGCACGAGCTGCTGATAGCGCGGGTCGGCGGCGATGCGGGCGAATTGCGCGCTGTGGCCGCCTTCACCGCGCACGGCATGCTGCTCTCGTTGCGAATCGCTCACGCGGCCCCTCCCTCGGCGTCATTGATGTGCGGGAAACGGGCCTGGCAGACGTCTTGGCGCCTTTGGGAGCCTCCCGCCGGCCAGTCTGTCGCAACTCGCCAGCTTCGGCAAGGCTCGGCGGGTGATCAGCGGGGCGCTTTGGGCGCGGGCTCACTGGTGGCGGTGGCGGGGCTGCCTGCGCCGCCATTGGCGGCAAGCGCGGCCTCGGCGGCGCGCGCCGTGTCCGAACCGGGCGCCGCCCGAGCGCTGCGGCGGTAGAAATCGCGTGCCGCCTCCTCCTCGCCCGACGCACCGGCGATGTTGCCGGCGAGGAGCAGCAACATGGCATCGTCGGGCGCGCCGCCGATCGCCTTCGCGATATCGCGCCTCGCGCGGGGCAGATCCCCCTGCCGCAGCGCCAGCGCCGCCGAGAGATACCAGGCGAACGGGTCCGACGGCACCAGCTCGAGCCCCTTGTCGATGTCGGTCCGCGCGCCGCCGAGATCGCCGAGCGCGACAAGCGCGCGCGCGCGATCGAGATGGACCTCGCCGCGCATTTCCGGGGCGAGCAAGGTGGTCGCCAGCGCCGCATCGAACGCAGCGCGCGCCTTGGCGCCTTCGTTGGCGGCGAGCCAGGCGTTGCCGGCCTGCACCCACAGATCGGCGTGTTCGGGGCGCTGCTCGGTCTCGGCCTCGCGCGCCGCCTGCTCGAACACGACGGCTGCCGGCGCCCAGCGTTCGAGCGCGACATAAGCAAGTCCAAGGCACTGCCGGGCGAGCACGCCGCCGCCGCGGATCCGCCAGTCGTTGGCGACAGTGACGGCGCGCTCGGGCTCGCGCCTCACCAGCGCCGCGCAGGAGGCGAACAGGGCTTCGTCCGAAGGCGGCGCGGCAGCAGCCGCGCGCGGAGCCGGTCGAGCGGATGGGACGGGCTGAGTGGGTTGGGCGGCCGCAGCTGCAGCGGCGAGCGCCAGCGAGGAAAAGATCAAAGCGCCTCCAGCAATTGCTCCACCGTCGCAATCAGCAATGCGATATCCTGGTCGCGCGACAGACGGTGGTCGCCGTCCTTGACCAGGATCGTCTGCACGTCGGCTGAACGAAGCTGCTTGGCGATCTCGAGCGCATAGGCCCAAGGCACCGTCTCGTCCTGCTGGCCATGCAGCAGCCGCACCGGAACATCGATGTGGATCGGCGCGTGGAGCAGGCGCAGGCCTTCGCCGCTTTCCCAGAAGGCGCGGCTGGTGACCCGCTCGCCGTGGACGATCCGGCCCTCGCGCAGGATCGTCATCTTCTCTTCCTGGGTGAACCCCCAGCCGGTGTAATCCGGCGCCGCGGCGATGCCGATCAATCCGGCCACGCGGTCCGGGCGCGCCAGTGCGACGTGCAGCATCAGCCATCCGCCCATCGACGAGCCGACCAGCACGACCGGCCCTTCGGCGACCTGGTCGACCATCGCCAGCGCATCGTCGCGCCAGTCGGCGAGCGCCTGCGCCTCGAACGCGCCGCCGCTCGCGCCGACGCCGCCATAATCGAAGCGCAGCATCGCGCGGCCGTGCTGCTCGGCCCAGCGGTCGAGCGCCAGCGCCTTGGCGCCTTCCATGTCCGACATATAGCCGGGCAGGAAGACGATCGTGGGTCCGGCGCCCGGGCGATGACGATAAGCGAGCGGACGATCGCTCGCCTGAGATTCTTGCATTCGAGTCTTCCTATCTGAAGCTTTGCTCCGCCTCCCCGGAGCTTGGGGAATGGGCCGGCGCGTGCGGCGGCTCGATCTCGGCGGGCTCGAGCGGATCGAGCTCCACCTCCCACTTCGCCACCACCACGCTCGCGACCGCGTTGCCGACCACGTTGGTCGCCGAACGGCCCATGTCGAGGAAATGGTCGACGCCGAGGATCAGCAGCAGCCCGGCCTCGGGAATGTCGAAGAAGGCCAGGGTCGCGGCGATCACCACCAGGCTCGCGCGCGGCACGCCGGCGACCCCCTTTGACGTGATCATCAGCACCAGCAGCATCGTGATTTCCTGGCCGAGCGTCAGATCGATGCCATAGGCCTGCGCGATGAAGATGACCGCGAACGTCATGTACATCATCGAGCCGTCGAGATTGAACGAATAGCCCAAGGGCAGCACGAAGCTGGCGATCCGCGGCGGCACGCCGAACCGGTCGAGCGCCTCCAGGGTGCGCGGGTAGGCGGCTTCGGACGAGGCGGTCGAGAAGGCGAGCAGGATCGGCTCGCGGATGTAGCGGAGCAGCAGCTTCACGCGCGGGCCGACGATCAGGAAGGCCGCGCCGATCAGGATCGCCCACAACAGGATCAGGCCGAGATAGAAGCTGCCCATGAAATAGCCGAACGTGCCGATGATCGACGGCCCGCGCTCGGCGACCGTGCCGGCGACCGCGGCAAACACCGCGAGCGGGGCGACGCGCATCACATAATCGGTGATCTGGAGCATGACGGCGACGAGCGCCTCGAACCCCTTGACCAAGGGCGCGGCGCGCTCGCCGACCGCGGTGATCGCGACGCCGACAAACAAGGAGAAGACGACGATCTGGAGAATCTCGTTGGTCGCCATCGCCTCGACCATCGACGCGGGGACGAGGTGGGTGACGAACACCTTGAGGTCAAACGCCCCGCGCTCGACGCCGCTCGCGGCATCGACCGGCGGGATCGGGAAATCGAGCCCCGCGCCGGGCTGCAGCAGATTGACCAGGATCAGGCCCAGGGTCAGCGAGACCAGGCTCGCGCCGATGAACCAGACCAAGGCCCGCCCGCCGACCCGGCCGAGCGCCGCGGTGTCGCCCATATGGGCGATGCCGACGACCAGCGTCGAGAAGACCAGCGGCGCGATGATCATTTTGATCAGGCGCAGGAAGAGCGTGGTGACGATCGAGAAATAGCCGGCAATCTCGGTCAGCTGCGCGTCCGCGCCGGGCGTGCCGTCGCTGATCGAGGCGTTGATCGCCCAACCGGTTATGATGCCAAGCACGAGGCCAATCAGAATGAAATAGGTAAGGCGTTTGGCCACGGACGGCTCCTCGACTGAATAGGTTGCGTCAACAAGGCGATTGCGGCGGCGAGGTCAAGCGCCAGATCGACGGATCGCCGGGTCGGGACGAGGCCTCGCCCTTCGCCTTGGCCGGGAAACTTGTTACAGCAGGGCCACGCTACGCCGGTTTGTCGCAAATTCGGGAGCTGGGCCTATGGCCGAAGACGCACGCGGCGTTTCGCTGCAGATGAAAATGCTGATCGGCTTCGTGGTCGGCCTGACGCTCGGGCTGGTCGCCTATATGACCCAGCCCGGCGCGCCCTGGGTCGACGCGATCACCACCTATGTCACCGGCCCGATCGGCCAGATCTTCCTCCGCTTGCTGTTCATGCTCGTCATTCCGCTGCTGTTCTCGGCCCTGGTGGTCGGCATTGCCGAAATGGGCGACATTCGCTCGCTGAAGCGCGTCGGCATCAAAACGCTCTTGTTCACGATCGGGATTTCGGCAGTCGCGGTGGTGATCGCCTTGAGCGTGGTCAACATCTTCCGCCCCGGCGACGGGGTCGATCCGCTGCTCGCCCAGTCGCTGCTCGCCGATGCGCGCGCGGGCGCGGGCGCGATCATTTCGAAGGGGGCGGAGATGCCGTCGGGTGTCGCCGCCGTGCTGGCGATCATCCCGACCAACATCGTCACCGCCTCGGCCGACAACGACATTCTCGCGGTGATGTTCTTCGCGCTCGTCTTCGGCATCGGGCTACTGCTGGTCAACACGCGCCAGGCGCAGGCGCTGCAGGACGCGATCGAGGGCATGTTCCACGTCACGATGCGGCTGATCGGCATCGTTATCCGGCTCGCGCCGATCGCGATCGCCTGCTTCATGTTCAATCTCGCGGCGGTGTTTGGATGGGAGCTGCTGATCCGTCTCGGCGCCTATGTCGGCGTCGTGCTGCTCGCGCTCGGCATCCACATGATCGTCGTATACTCGCTCGCCTTGCGCTTCCTCGGGGGGGTGTCGCCGCTCTGGTTCTTCCGCCAGCTTTGGCACTGGCGGTCTTCGCCGGACTTGGCTTCGGCCTCGCCCTGCCGTTCCTCTTGATCGGCTTTGTCCCCGCGCTCCGTCGCCGGCT
>NZ_JAKFCG010000091.1:0-39469 GCF_036677245.1 Sphingomonas sp. | reverse complement strand
GCGATCGCGCTGACCGACTTCGATCCGGCATCGACGATGATCGGGGTGATGAGGCCGCTGGGCGCGGCGACCGCCACGGAAATGTCCGCGCGGCTGAATGTCCGCAGCACGTCGCCGCCGTAGCTGACGTTGCACTTGGGCACCTGCAGCAGCGCCTTGGCGAGCGCCTTGATCAAGAGGTCGTTGACGCTGAGCTTGACCCCTTGCGGCTCGAGCGCGGCGTTGAGCTCGCCCCGCAGCTTGAGCAGCTTGTCGAGCTGGACATCGACGGTGAGGTAGATGTGCGGGATCGTCTGTTTCGCCTCGGTGAGGCGGCGCGCGATGACCTTGCGGACGTTGCCGAGCTTCTCGTCGGTATGCGGTATGCCGAAGTCGGGCAGCGCGGTAGGCGTCGCCGCGGTCGGTGCGGGTGCCGCGCGTCCTTCGGAGGGCGCAGTACCGGCGGCGACGGAGCCGGGCTGCGCGTTTTCGACGTCGGCCTTGACGATGCGGCCGTTGGGCCCGCTGCCGGTTACGCCGGCAAGGTCGATTCCCTTCTGTTCGGCGATCCGCTTGGCGAGGGGTGAGGCGATTACGCGGTCGCCCTTCCCGCCCAAGTCCGCTCGTGCTGAGCTTGTCGAAGCACCTTTCGCAATCGTCGCCTGTTGGCCTTCGACAGGCTCAGGCTGAGCGGGCGGAGGTGTTGGCGTCGATGTCGAAGTCGAAGTCGGAGTCGGAGCCGGAGCTGGCGCGCTCGCCGCAGCGCTCGCATCCTCGCCCTCGCCCGCGAGCATCGCGATGACGGTGCCCACCTTCACGCCCTCGGTCCCCTCGGCCACCTCGATCTTCGCGATCGTGCCTTCGTCGACCGCCTCGAACTCCATCGTCGCCTTGTCGGTCTCGATCTCTGCGAGCAGATCGCCGGAGGCGACCTGGTCGCCTTCCTTGACCAGCCATTTGGCGAGCGTCCCTTCCTCCATCGTCGGGGACAGGGCGGGCATTTTGAGCTCAATCGGCATGCGCCTGGTTCTTCCGCTTGAATGTCGCCCGTCTCAACAGCAATTCGGCCCCTTCGGTCAAGGGTGCGGTCAAGGGTGCGGCGAAGGTTGTGGCCAAGCGTGAGGCTTGCGCGCGCGGGTGATCTGTCGCACCTCGGCACCTCAGGAGGGGCCGATGCGAACCTATCTGGTCGTGATGGATGAGACCGAGGAAGCGCGCGCAGCGCTTGGCTATGCCGCGCGGCGTGCCGCGCGCACCGGCGCCGGCGTCGAGATCCTGGCGCTGATTCCGCCTCAGGAATTCGTCCAATGGGGCGGCGTGCAGGCGGCGATGGAGGAGGAGGCCAAGCTTCGCGCGGAGGCGATGGTGCTGCAGGCTTCAGGCGCGATCTTCGAGGCGGCGGGAATTCGCCCGGCGATCCTGGTGCGGCAGGGTGATCCGGTCAAGGTCATCACCGAAGTGCTCAAGGAATCGGACCACGCCGGCGCTTTGGTGCTCGGCGCGTCGGCCGAGGGCGGACCGGGGCCGCTGATCAGCCATTTCGCCGGCGCGGCCGCGGGGACCTTGCCCTGCCCCTTGATCATCGTTCCTGCAGCGCTCGGCGACGACATCCTGGACGTCTAGCGCCCGAGGCGCCGGTGCTTCAGGCGTGCGCTTCAGATGCGCCGGCGGATCAGCCTTTTTCGCCGATGATCTTGCTGCGGTACTTCACCTTGGTGCGAGGGCGGTATTTCACCTTCTCCTTGGTGTAGACCTTTTTCTCGATCACCCGCGGCGCCGTGGTCGTGGTCGTCTCGACGACCTTGATGACGCCGCCGCAATAGGGATTGCCGTAATTGTAATAAGGCGTCTTGCCGTCCCAGCCTGCCGGAGGCGGCGGGGGCGGAGGCGGCGGCGGCGGACCGTCGCGTTCGTCCCAGCCCGGCGGCGGCGCGTCGCCATCATGGCGATCGGCATAACCGTGATCGCCCTGCGGCGGCGGGGCCATGCCCTCGCCATGCTCGACCCTTGGTTCTGGCCAGGCCCAACCGCCATAGCCGTAATAAGGACAGGGATTGACCGGCGGCATGATCACCCTGACCCACCAATTGCCGGACGGTGCCCCATAATAGCCCCCCGGCCAGCCGAAGCCGCCGCCGAAGCCATGCGAGAAGTGCCGGTTGTGCTTGCCGCCGTGGTGCTTGCCGCCGCCATGGTGCTTGCCGCCGCCGTAGTGCTTGCCGCCGCCATGGTGCTTGCCGCCGCCGTAGTGCTTGCCGCCGCCGTAGTGCTTGCCGCCGCCATGGTGCTTGCCGCCGCCGCGGTGCATGCCGCCGCCGTGTTTCCCCCCGCCCCAGCTCGTGCCGGCGCCCGCCAGCTGGATTGCCGCGGCGGTCGAGATCGAGCTGCTTTCGGTCGCCAGCGCGCTCGTCGAAAAGAGCAATGCGCCCGCGGTCAGGGACCCGACGGCCCAGGACGATTTCGCCACCGTGATCATATGGCATCCCCTATTCGCCCGACGGCAAGACACCGGCAGGATTAGGGCTTTTTTAACCCTCGGCGGGCGGGTTGACCACGGGTCGGAGCCGCGGCGCAAGCAGCCGTGCCAATTCGACACAGCCCGCGACATCATCCTTATCGAAGCGCCCAGGGCGCGGACTGTCGAGGTCGAGCACCGCGATCAACCCGCCGGCATCGACGATCGGCACGACCAGCTCCGAAGCCGAGGCGACGTCGCAGGCGATATGGCCGGGAAAGGCATGGACGTCGTCGACGCACTGCGGCTCCATGCTGGCTGCGGCGGCGCCGCAGACGCCCTGCCCGAACGGGATCCTGATGCAGGCGGGGCGGCCCTGGAACGGCCCGAGCACCAGCTCTTTGCCGATCGCGCGGTAAAAGCCGGCCCAGTTGAGATCGGGCACCGACTCCCACAGCAAGGCAGCGACATTGGCCATGTTGGCGATCGGATCGGGCTCGCCTTCGGTGAGCGCCGCCGCAGCCGCGTTGAGCTGGCGGTAAAGCTCGACCTTGTCCTCGGCCTCGATGGCAAAATCGTACATCAGCTTCAGTCCGTTTGCGGCCGGCCGCGCGCTGCCTTGATCGCGCCGCGGCGCGTCTTGCTGTCCACCCTTTTCGCCTTGGCGGCGCGGCTGGCCTTGGTCTTGACTCGCTTGATAGGACGAAGATGGGCCTTGGCGAGCAGATCCGCCAGCCGCTCGCGCGCATCCTGGCGATTGGCTTCCTGGGTGCGATAGCTGCGCGCGGTGATCACGATCTCGCCGGCAGTGGTCATGCGGCTGCCGGCGAGCTGCTTGAGCCGTGAATAGACGTCCGGCGCGAGCCCCAGCCTGAAGACGTCGACGCGTAGCTGGACGGCGGTCGCGACCTTGTTGACGTTCTGCCCGCCCGGTCCGCTGGAGGTGATGAACCGTTCCTCGAGCGCATCGTCGGGAATCGGACCCGGCTCAATAGTCGACATCGCCGAAGCCCGCGTTGACGAAGGTCGGCGGCAGCGGCGCGACCGCGCTGACCGGCGGCTTGTCCACGCGCACCATCTCGAGCTTGTGCGCGTGGAGCAGCATCGGCCCCTTGCCGGCGCCGTAGACGGGATCGCCGCTGATCGGGATGCCGAGCCCCTCGGCGGCATGGACGCGCAGCTGATGCGTCCGCCCGGTCTCGGGCGTGAAGATGATCACCGCGCGCCCGTCGCGCACCGCCGCGACCCGCCAATGGCTGACGGCCGCCTTGCCGCGTGGATCGGGCACGATCCGCCACCCCTCCTCGGCCGTCGAGACCTTCCCGAGCGGGATGTCGATCGTGCCGGCGTCGTCCTTCGGGATGCCGTCGAGCACGGCGATATAGGCTTTCGCCACCTTCTTCTCCTCGAACGCGCGCTGGAAGCGCTTGTGCGCCTTGGGATTGCGCGCGAGCAAGAGGCAGCCGCTGGTATCGCGATCGAGCCGATGGACCGGGAGCGGAAGGCGCTGGAATCCGAATCGGAAATGGTGAAGATAATCCTCGAGGCTCTCGCGCGTTTTCGAGCCGGGATGGACCGCGAGGCCCGCCGGCTTGTCGATCACGATCGCTTCGCCATCGATGAACAAAACGTAGTTTTCCCACATGAGATCCGCCCTGCCACGGCTGTTGCAGATGCGCAACGATACGAAGCAACTCGCGCAAGCCCCTCGTTTAACGGCAAATTAACCTTTTAACTTCATTTGTTGCGTGGTTAATGAAGGTTACCGGGTTCCAAAGACCATCAGGTTTGGGGAGCCACACGGCAAAAAAGGGGGCGTTACCGCCATGCGTGTGTTGCTGATCGAAGACGAGCCGACGACTGCCAAGAGCATCGAGCTGATGCTCACGTCAGAGGGCTTCAACGTCTACACGACGGACTTGGGCGAGGAGGGCTTGGACCTCGGCAAGCTCTACGACTACGACATCATCCTGCTCGACCTGAACCTGCCGGACATGCATGGCTATGACGTGCTCAAGAAGCTGCGCGTCGCCAAGGTCGGCACCCCGGTCCTGATCCTGTCGGGCATCAGCGAGATGGATTCGAAGGTGCGTGCGCTCGGCTTCGGCGCCGACGATTATGTCACCAAGCCATTCCATCGCGACGAGCTCGTCGCCCGCATCCATGCCGTCGTGCGCCGCTCGAAGGGCCACAGCCAGTCGGTGATCAAGACCGGCAAGCTCGCGGTCAATCTCGATGCCAAGACGGTCGAGGTCGATGGCGCGCGCGTGCATCTGACCGGCAAGGAATATGCGATGCTGGAGCTGCTTTCGCTCCGCAAGGGCACCACGCTCACCAAGGAAATGTTCCTCAACCACCTTTACGGCGGGATGGACGAGCCGGAGCTCAAGATCATCGACGTTTTCATCTGCAAGCTCCGCAAGAAGCTGAGCCTGGCCTGCAGCGGCGACAATTATATCGAGACCGTCTGGGGACGCGGCTATGTGCTGCGCGATCCCGAGGATCTGGAAGAAGCCAAGGTCGCGTAAAGCCGACCTTCGCAATCGAAGAGGCGCCGCAGCAATGCGGCGCCTTTTTTCATACCCGCGGCACGGCGGCCACAATCGCCGGCCCCGCGCACTGAATGCCGAGCGCCGGTGCGCGGCTTAAGCCCTGCTTAGTTGCGCCTGTTGTGCGAGCGGTTGCCGATCGCCTGGAGCACCTTGAGCGGATCGATCGGCGCCGCGAACTCGCCGCCGAGCTTGCCGCCTTTCGCCCAGACGACCAGCGCATTGACCCGGCTGATCCCCGGCAGGGTCAGCCACACCCGCGATCCGGGCGCGATCTCGGCGTCGGTCTTGGCCATGAAGCCAAGGCTCGAGATGTTGATCAGCTGCGCATCGACGCCGTTGCTGCCGAGCTCGCGCAGGCCGACCTCGGCGGTGGCATCGACGCGCGCGTCGCGCCGCGCATCGCGCCCGGCGCTAAGATCGGGAACGATCCTGGCGGTGATCATCATATATTATTCCTTGCAGGCCTTGTGGCCGTCGTCGTGCTTGGTCAGCCGCTGGAGATCGCAATCAGCCAAGAATGATCTCATGCCCGAAATTGAGCCCTAGCTTGCCGTCGCGCACCCAGCGCACGAAGCCGTGGATGGGCGAGCAATCCTCGAAGCGGATGACGATCGTCTCGCCGATCCGCGGCATGATGTCGCATTCGATCATCGTGCCGCGCGAAGAGATGTTGATCACCGGGACGATATATTCCTGATCGCGGAACATGATCGCGGCACGCTCGACGACCCCGCCGTGCCGATCTTCGCTGCGCTGGTCGATCAGCCGTCTTTGCATCCGTGGGATGAGGTCTCCTGCCAACCGCAGCGCGCTTCGTTGCAATCCCATCATCGCCTCACCCTGTTGCCCGGAGCGATCATGCACGAGAAGGTTTACCGAATTCCTAGCGTTGCGCGGGGCCTTCGCCGCAGTGCCCGCAGCCATGCTTGCGAGGGGAGCCGAGTGCACGATCGCTCTAATCTGCATCAGACAGCGCACGTCTTTTGGGAACCCCTTGGCGCGGGCAGTGTTCGTTACTCGCCCGTCAGGAGCTCAATCAGCATTTATGAAACC
The DNA here is from genome assembly GCF_036677245.1 of Sphingomonas sp. Classification (GTDB taxonomy): domain Bacteria; phylum Pseudomonadota; class Alphaproteobacteria; order Sphingomonadales; family Sphingomonadaceae; genus Allosphingosinicella. Next base: position 33,430 of record NZ_JAKFCG010000091.1, on the reverse strand, counting down.
AGCGCAAAACACAGCCCAGGCTTCCAGAGTGGAGCTTTGGGGCGGCGTCGAGTGCACCATCGTAAGGGTTGGCGACAGCTACCGCGATCAGGTCGCGGAGACCGGCCATCTCGGCCGCAGCGACGATATCGATCGCATCGCCGAGATGGGCATCCGCACCGTCCGCTATCCGATCCTGTGGGAAACGATCGCCCCGGACCGACCGGACAAGCTCGATTTCGGCTGGACCGACGAACGCCTCGCGATGTTGCGCGAGCGCGGCATCGACGTCGTCGGTGGCTTGCTGCACCACGGCTCCGGTCCGCGCTACACCAATCTTCTCGATCCCGATTTTCCCGCCAAGTTCGGCGAGTTCGCGGCGCGCGTCGCTGAACGCTATCCGTGGATCGGGATGTGGACGCCGGTCAACGAGCCGCTCACCACGGCGCGCTTCAGCGGCCTCTACGGCCATTGGTATCCGCACCGGCGCGACCGCCGCTCGTTCCTTCGCGCATTGCTCAACGAATGCCAGGGTACGCTGGCGGCAATGCGCGCGATCCGGTCGTTCAATCCCGACGCGTTGCTGCTGCAGACCGAAGACCTCGGCAAGACCTTCTCGACCCAGCCGTTGCGCTATCAGGCCGCGCATGAGAACGAGCGGCGCTGGCTGAGCTTCGACCTGCTCGCGGGACAGCTCACGGCCAAGCATCGCTGGCGCAAGATCTTCCGCGAGAGCGGCATCCGCGACTGCGAGCTCGAGCCGTTCGAAGGCGGGGAGGCCAAGCCCGACATCCTCGGGATCAACCATTATCTGACCAGCGAACGCTTCCTCGACCACCGTCCGGAACTCTACCCGGGGCTCGCCGTCGGCGGGAACGGAAGCGATACCTACGTCGATGCCGAGGCAGTCCGCATCCACCGCCTCCACCCCAAGACCGGTATCGGCCCGCGGCTGCGCGAGGTTTGGGAGCGGTACCGGATTCCGATCGTCATCTCCGAGGTCCACCACGGCTGCACCCGCGACGAGCAATTGCGCTGGTTCGCCGAGGTCTGGCATGCCGCCGAGGCGGAGCGGCAAGCGGGAATGGACATACGTGCGGTGACGTTGTGGTCGATGTTCGGCAACGTCGACTGGCGTTCGCTGCTGACGCGCCACGACGGCATCTACGACGTCGGGGCGTTCGATGCCCGTGGCGCCAAGCCGCGTCCCACGATCATCACCAAGGCGGCGACCGCTTTTGCCGAGGGCAAGCAGTTCGATCATCCGGTGCTCGACGCGCCGGGATGGTGGCGCCGGCCGATGCGGCTCTACCCGTGGCACGGCAACTGCAAGACGCTCTACAACGGCGGGCGCAAGCTGCTGATCACCGGCGCGACTGGGACGCTGGGCAGCGCCTTCGCGCGCATCTGCGAGCATCGCGGCCTCCCCTTTTGCCTGACGACCCGGGGCGAGATCGACATTTGCGATGAAAATTCGGTCCACGCGGCGATCACCCGCTATCAGCCGTGGGCGGTCATCAACGCCGCGGGCTTCGTCCGCGTCGCCGATGCGGAACAAGAGAAGGACGCGTGCCTCGCGGCCAACGCAGCCGGTCCCAAGTTGCTGGCACGGGCGTGCGCGGAGGCCGGCACTCCGTTCGTGACCTTCTCCTCCGACCTTGTGTTCGACGGCAAGCTCGGCCGAGCCTATTGCGAGCAGGACGCGGTGCGGCCGGCAGGCGTCTACGGCCTCAGCAAGGCGCAGGCCGAGGAGAATGTGCTTGGCCTTGGCGGGCAGGCGCTGGTGATCCGCACCAGCGCCTTCTTCGGGCCATGGGACAAATATAATTTCGCCTGGTCGACGTTGAACGCGCTGGCGCGCGGCGAGCCGGTCCGAGCCTGCCGCAACAGTGCGGTTTCGCCGACCTACGTTCCCGATCTCTGCCATGCGACGCTCGACCTGCTGATCGACGGCGAGACCGGCATCTGGCACCTGGCCAACCAAGGCAAGCTCAGCTGGCACGAATTCGCCCACCGCGTGGCCGAGGGCGCAGGCTATGACGGCTCGCTGATCCTGCCGGTCGACGGACCGGTGGCGAACAACGCACTGACCAGCACCCGCGGCCTGCTGCTACGCCCGGTCGACCATGCGATAGACGAGTTTCTCGCCCAGATCGGAGAGCTCGGCGAACCACGCGGCGTCATGGAGATTGCGGCGGAATAGAGGTGGTTCTCGGCCTTCCGCCCCGCGAGGCTGAACGCTTGCGGTGAGGTGGCTCAGAGCGTCCGCAGCCGCGCTTCGGCTTCGACCATATAGTCGCGCGTGATCGGCACGGCATCGCGGTCGCGGATATATTGGATCTGGTAGTTGCCCATTCCGCCGTGCCGGAAGGTGACCGCGGCGCCGGCCAGATAGAATTGCCACAATCGGAAAAACCGCTCGTCGTAGAGCGCGACGATCTCGTCACGCTTTGCGGTGGCGCGGCGATACCATTCCTCGGCGGTGTAGCCGTAATGGAGCCGCAAGGTCTCGACGTCGGCGGCGAGCAGCCGTTCCTGCTCGCTTGCCGCGACCACCTCGGAAAGCGCCGGGATATAGCCGCCCGGGAAGATATATTTCTCGGTGAAGGCATCGGTCTTGCCGGGGCGGCCGAAGCGGCCGATCGTGTGGAGCAGCATGACGCCGTCCTCGACGAGCAGGTCGCGGCATTTGCGGAAGAAGGTGCGGTAATGCGGCGGGCCGACATGCTCGAACATGCCGACCGACACGATCCGGTCAAACCGGCCTTCGAGCTTGCGGTAGTCGCGCAGCTCGAACTTGACCCGGTCGGCGACGCCGGCTTCCGCGGCGCGCCGCTGGGCGACCTTCAGTTGCTCCTCGGACAGGGTGATGCCGAGCACGTCGACGTTGGCAACCCGGTTGAGGTAGAGCGCCATTCCGCCCCAGCCGCAACCGATGTCGAGCACCTTCTGCTTCGGCTTGAGATGGAGCTTGGCCGCGATGTGCGCCTTCTTGTCGGCTTGAGCCTGTTCGAGGCTATTCGACGGGGAAGCGTAATAAGCGCAGCTATATTGAAGGTCGGAATCGAGGAACAAGGCGTAAAGCCGGTCCGACAGGTCATAGTGATGCGCGACGTTGCGCTTCGAGCGGCGCTCCCAGTTGTACGAGCGCACCGTCCGCGCGACTTTCGCCTTGGCGCTGGCGACGCGCCGCCTGCGCCCTCTCTGCTCCCAGCGTCCGTTGGCCTTCACGATATCGAGCAGGTCGAGGATGTCGCCCTGCTCGACGATCAGCCGGCCGTCCATATAGGCTTCGCCGGTTCCGAGCGAGCGGCTCCGGGCGAGATCGATCGGCACCCTCGCGTCGGTCAGCCGGATCGTCACCGGCCGGTGCCGTGGATCGGGACTGCCGAACCGGTGGGTCACGCCCTCGTGGTCGATGACCACCAATTCACCGCGACGAATGAAACCAGTGAGGAATCGGTCGAGCAAGCTCATATCGGGACTAGAACGATTTCAGCCGCCCGACACAAGCACTTCGCTCCTGATCTGATGACCTTCTGTATCCCCGGCCCGCTCCGTGGAGAGAAGCGGACCGGGGAGCTCGACTATTCGGCGGCCTCGGTCCAGATCTTGGTGACCTGCGGCGTCGTCTGCCGGCGCTTCGCATCGATGCGGCGGAACGTGGCGAGCGCCTGGCCGACGACCTGGTCCATATTGTAATAGCGATAGGTCGCGAGCCGCCCGACGAAGGTGACGCCGGGCGTAGAGTCGGCGAGCGCCTCGTATTTCTTGAACAGCTCCTGATTCTCCGGCCGCGGGATGGGGTAATAAGGATCGCCCTCCGCGCTCGGATATTCGTAGGTGATGCTCGACTTCGGATGCTTCTGACCGGTCAAATGCTTATATTCGGTGATCCGCGTGTAGGGCACCTGCGGATCGGGGTAATTGACCACCGCGACCGGCTGCACCTGCTCCTGGTCGACGATCTTATGCTCGAAGCGCAGGCTGCGGTAGGGCAGCTTGCCGAAGCGGAAATCGAAATATTCGTCGATCGGTCCGGTGAAGACGATATGCCCCGCGTCGACCTCGTCGATGATGTCGTGATAGTCGGTGCTGAGCAGAACGTCGATGTTGGGATGATCGAGCATCGCGTTGAACATCGCCGTATAGCCGTCGCGCGGCATCATCTGGTGGGTGTCGTTGAAATAGCGGTCGTCGGTGTTGGTCCGGGTCGGCACGCGCGCCGTCACGGCCTTGTCGAGCTCGCTCGGATCCAGGCCCCATTGCTTGCGCGTATAGCCCTGGAAGAACAGCTCGTAGAGCTCGCGCCCGACGGCTGAGATGACGACATCTTCGGACGTCCTGATCTCGCTCGTTGGCTCGGCCCGGGTGGCGAGATAGGCCGCGGCCTCCTCGTCGGTCTTGAGATCGAGATCGAACAATTTGTTGAGGGTCGTCCGGTTGATCGGGATCGGAACCAGCTGATCGCGGACGTGGGCGAGCACGCGGTGCTCGTACGGCCGCCATTGGGTGAACTGCGACAGATAATCGATGATCTCGTCGGAGTTGGTGTGGAAGATGTGCGGTCCATATTGATGGATCAGCACCCCCGCCTCGTCCTTGTGATCATAGGCGTTGCCGGCGACATGCGGCCGTTTGTCGACCACGAGAACGTGCGCGTCATGCTGGCTGGCGAGCCGCTCGGCGATCACCGCGCCGGCAAAGCCGGCACCGACCACCAGATAATCATATTTCTTCTTGCCGGCAGAGGTGATCACGCGCGGTCCCGCCTGCGGGACGGCGATCGCCTCGCGGACCAGACCGGCCATGCGCGCATAGGTCGTGTCCCAGCTCAAATTGGCGAGCTTGGCATCGACTTCCTTCAGCCATTCGTCGGAGCCTTGCGCCAGCGCGAGCGCTTCCTCGCACTTCCTGATGAACTCGTCCGCGCCGTCGGCGACGAACAAGCCGTCGAGATCATTGTAGTGGCGGATGACGTCTGTGATCGGGGTTGAGACCACCGGACGGCCGCCGGCGAGATATTCCGGCGTCTTGGTCGGGCTGATGAACTTGGTCGATTCGTTGATCGCGAACGGCATCAACGCGACGTCCCACCCGCCGAGATAGGCCGGCAATTCGTCGTAGCTCTTGCCCCCAAGATAATGGAGGTTCGGCCGCTGCGGCAGATCGGCCGGATCGATCTTCACCACGGGCCCGACCATTACGATCGACCATTCGGGATGAGAGTCGGCGACCTTCGCGATCAGCTCGAGGTCCATGCGCTCGTCGACGACGCCATAGAAGCCGAAGCGCGGCCGCGGCAGCTGCGCCTGGTCCGCCGGCTCGGCGCCGATCGCGCGCGCCTGCGCAAAATGGGCACGGTCGACGCTCGACGGGAAAGGATGGATGTTCGGATGGCGATCGCGCTTCGCCTCGTAAAGGCTGTAGCCGCCGGTGAAGACGACGTCGGCAAAGGCGAACAGCTCGCGCTCGAGCTCGAGCAGCTGCGGCGGCGCGAAGCGGAAGTTCGCGAGCTCGTCCATGCAATCATAGACCGTGCAGGCTGCCGCGATGTGCCGCGAGAAGGGCAGCATCATCGGCGTGTAATACCAGCGGATGAACGGCCCCTGCTCCCCGGCCAGGAAGCTGTCGAGCAACGCCTTGAGCGCGGCCTCGCGCCCGTCTTCCGACAGGCCCTGCGGCAGCGAGGGGGTTACGACCGTGACTCCGGTTTCGGCGCAGACTCTAATGCCGAGCGCGGGCTCGCAGCCGGGAAGCGCGTCTTCGGGCTCTTCCCAATAGATCACACGCCGGTCCTGCGCGAACCGGCTCATCAAATGCTGAGGTCTTTGAAAAACGAAATTCCACCGCAGATGCGAAAAGCAGATCAGGCCATGATTATTGGACGGTAAAGTCGCAGTTGTTTTGGGCCCCAGCGACGAGGCGGAGGAAAATGTGATCAATGGAAGCCTCTGAGAAAAGTAGGGAACTCAATGGATAACGTCGACCGGCGTAACGAGTTCCCGGTGCGCGCGATGGCTCCTGCCTGACTTAGGTTAGGAACCGCGCAAATCCGCCAATTTTCCGAGGCTTGCTGTTGTTCGCAGGTGCAGCATTCGCGACAGGACGCAGTGGTCAGTCGCGCAGCGCGGCGCGCAGCTCCTCCAGCCACGGGTCCGCGACCCCATCCGAGGGTGCCCGCCAATCACCGCGTGGGCTCAGGCTGCCGCCCATCGAGACCTTGGGCGAATTGGGAAGCGCGGAGCGCTTGAACTGGCTGGTCTTGAAGAAGCGTACGAGGAATTCCTCGAGCCAGCGGGCGATCGTCGCCAGATCATATTCGTGCTTGAGCGCGTCCGGAAAATTGACCGGCCACGATCCCTTTTCGACATCGTGCCACGCCTGCCATGCAAGGAAGGCGACCTTCGACGGCGGCTGACCGGAGCGCAGCACGTGGAACAGGAAGAAATCGTGCAGCTCATAGGGGCCGATCCGGTCCTCGGTGCTCTGCATCCCCTGCTCGTCGGCCGGGACGAGTTCGGGCGAGATCTTGGTGCCGAGGATAGAGTCGAGCACAGCGTTGGTGGTTTCGTCGAACTGGCCCGACTTCACCGCCCAGCGGATCAGATATTGGATCAACGTCTTGGGAACGCCGGCGTTGACGCCGTAATGGCTCATCTGGTCGCCGACGCCGTACGTGCACCATCCGAGCGCAAGCTCGGAAAGATCGCCGGTTCCGACGACGAAGCCGCGGCGTTGGTTGGCGAGCCGGAACAGATAGTCGGTGCGCAGGCCCGCCTGCACGTTTTCGAACGTCACGTCATAGACCGGCTCGCCCTTGGCGAACGGGTGGCCCATGTCGGCGAGCATCTGGCGCGCGGCCGGCTTGATGTCGATCTCTTCGCCGACCACGCCCAGCGCCTTCATCAGCGCCCAGGCATTGCTCTTGGTGCTGTCGCTGGTCGCAAAGCCGGGCATCGTGAAGCCGAGGATCGTGCTGCGCGGGATCTCGAGGAAGTCGCACGCCTTGGCGGCGACGATCAGCGCATGGGTTGAATCGAGCCCGCCCGAGACGCCGATGACCAAATGCTGGCCCGAAGTCGCGGTGAAGCGCGTCGCGAGCCCCTGCACCTGGATGTTGAACGCCTCGTAGCAATCCTGGTCGAGCTGCTCGACCCGGTTGGGCACGTAGGGAAAGCGGCGCAGCCGGCGCTCGAAGCCGATGTCCTTCAGCGACGGCCGATGCTCGAAATGGATTCGCCGGACGCTCTTTTCCGGATGGCCTGCGGCGACGGCATTGTCGTTAAACGTCGGCATCCGCATCCGCTCGAGCCGCAGGCGCTGGGCGTCGACGTCCGCCACTGCAAGCTCGGCTTTGGCGTCGAAACGGCTCGATTCGACGAGCAGCTCGCCGAGCTCGTAGATCGCGCTCTGGCCGTCCCAGGCAAGGTCGGTGGTGCTCTCGCCCGGCCCCGCGGCGGCATAGACATAGGCCGCGCAGCAACGCGACGATTGCGATGCGCACAGCAATTTGCGCTCGTCGGCCTTGCCGATCGTGATGTTGGACGCGGAGAGGTTGCACAGGATCAACGCCCCGGCGAGCGCGCCGATCGTCGAAGGCGGCTGCGGCGCCCAATAATCCTCGCAAATCTCGACATGGAAGATGAAGTCGGCGAGATCGGTCGCCGCGAAGATCAGGTCGGTCCCGAACGGCACGATCTCGCCTGCGACGGCAAGGTCGATGCCGTTGAGGCCAATGCCCGAGGCGAACCAGCGCTTCTCGTAATATTCGCGATAATTGGGGAGGAAGCTCTTCGGCACCACTCCCAGGATCCGGCCGCGCGCGATGACGATTGCGCAATTGTACAGCCGGCCGTTGCGGCGAAGCGGGGCGCCGATGCAGAAGACCGGGCCGAATTTGGCGGTCGCCTTCGCGAATTCGCCGATCCCGCTTTCGACCGCATCGAGGAACGCCTCCTGGAGATGGAGATCGTCGACCGCGTAGGACGAGATGTTGAGCTCGGGGAACACGACGAGGTCGCAGCCGCGCGCGTTCGCCTCGCCCGCCAGCTCGATCGCCGCCCGGACGTTGAACGCGACGTCGCCCGCCGATCCCTTTGGCGTCGCCGCAGCGACACGAACGAAGCCGTGGCGGTGTATCGCCGCAAAGGGCCGCGATGCCGCCATCACAGCATCTCCGTGATCATCTCGACGGCGACGCGCATGCACTCCACGCGCGTGCCGCCACGGCCGATCGGGCCGAAATGCTCTTCACGATGCGCCGTCTTGCGGCCCGCGCGGGCGCAGCCGAAATGGACCAGGCCCGGCTCTTCGCCGACGTCGGCGAAGCCGGTGATCGACAGAGCGATATTGGCCCGCGAGCGCGCGAGCGCGCCCTCGGCCATCGCCACCGCCACCTCGCGGGAAACCGCCCCGTGCGTGTCGATCAACTCCATTGGCACCCCCAGCATCTCATGCTTGGCCTCGTTCGAATAAGTGACGAAGCCGCGCTCGAACGCATGCGCACTCCCTTGAACGTCGGTCAACAGCGACGCGAGCATCCCGCCCGTGCAGCTCTCCGCCGTCGCCAGCGAGAGATCGCGCTCGCACGCCTTATCGAGCAGCCTGCGGGTCGCCTGCTCGACCTCGTTCGAGAGCAGAGGAGAAAGAGTTTCGGTTTCCGACAAGAGCAGATCCTTGGTTGGCCGGACGGCAACTAGCCCAGAGCGCACGCGGTTCCAAATCGGCTCGGGGAACCGCTGTCCCATTTCCGTTGTTCCGGCTTAATAACCAGGAGGTATTCATGGCTAAGAGTGGCAATCGTCGGGAGCAAAAAGGCGGGCTCGCCAGGTTCGACGCGAAAACGGCGGTCGTGGCCGGGATCGGCGCGGCCTGCGCGGTTGCCGTCGGCGCCTTCCTGCGCTGGCGCGGCACTCGCGACCAGGACGAAGACGTCCCTCCCGCTCCCGCGCTCCGCCACGGCGGCGCACACGGCCCGGTCGGCGCTTCCGGCAACGTCCGGCCGGCGGGCCGCGGCGCGATGCGTGATCCACCCGCCAATTGGGACGAGGTCGACGAAGCATCCGACGAAAGCTTCCCGGCGAGCGACCCGCCCAATCTATCCCAGCACGTCGATTGATCGCGCCCGGCCGGGCGGCAGCAAAGCGTTGCCGTCCGGCTCGGTGCTATTCTTTATTGTCCTCCGCGCGATCCGGCTTGGCCCGATCCGGCCGAGCGCTGTCCGATAGCGGACCGGTGCGAAGCATCGTCTCGCGGGCAAGCACCAGCTCGCTCATCGCGCGCGCGGTGGCGATCCCCCAGACGACGTGCGCGCCGATCATCAGCGCGTTGCGCCCGCGCGGGTGCAAGGTCGCCGGCTTGAGGATGCCCGTCCCGGGGATCCAGCCGAGGTAGCTTGCCATCCAGATCGCCACGCCGGCGGCAGCGCCGCCCCCAGCTCCGGGGCGGACGGTCGCCGCCGCGATCGCGGCGCCGGCGGCGGCGCCATAAGCGAAATGCGCGGCGGTTGTCGCATCCTTCGCGGCCTCGTCGTCCAGCGCGGCCCCCGCCTTGGCGGCGACCGTCTCGACGATCTCGCGCGGCGGGAGCGGATAGCGCTCGGAGGGTGGGAGGCGGCGATGCAGCCGGGCCATCGCCGATGTCATTGCCACCGTCCCGGCGATGCCGGCGATCGCGCCGATCAACAAGCGGCTCCGGAGCCGCGGATCGCGCCCCGTCACAGGCTGAGCTCCGGCCTGGCGATCATCAGCACCAAGTCGCTGATCAGCAACACCCGCACCGCAGCCTCCTCAAGAGATCAGGGGATCAACCAAGCGGCGAAGCCGCGATTCCGCAGAGTAAGCGAACGTGCAGCAAACCACCGCTTCCCGCTACTTCAAAGGTCGATGCCGCGCGCGATCGCTTCGAGCCTGCGGACGCCTTCCTTGAGGCTGGCGATCTCAATCCGGACACCAGGATCGAGCTCCGGCTCCTCGCGACGCCGCGCTTCGATCTCGCGGACGCGCACGTCCAGCCATAAGCGCCATGCGCGCAAGCCGGTCAGGCAAAGCATAAAGGTGATCGCCAACGTGACGATGGGCCAGGCGAGGCCCAGTGCGAGCGCGCTCATCGGCTCCTCATTCGTAGCGAAGCGCGAGGATCGGGTTGGCCCGTGCGACCTTGATCGCGTGGCCGGCGATCGTGCCGATCGCGATCGCCAGCGCCAGCACCGCGGCGAGCACGAACGGACCCGGGCCGAGCGCGATGCGCGCGTCGAAATGGTTCAGCCACGATCGCATCACCCACCAGGCGATCGGCCAGGCGATCAGATTGGCGATGATCACCGGCTTCGAGAATTGCCAGGCGAGCAAGCGGACGATGTCCTGGGTGCGCGCGCCGAGCACCTTGCGGATGCCGATCTCCTTGGTCCGCCGCTCGGCGGTGAAGGCGGCGAGCCCGAACAGACCCAGGCAGGCAATCACCACCGCAAGCAAGGCGAAAGCCGCGAAGGTCTTGGCCCGCGCATCGTCGGCGGCATAGAGCTCTTCGATGATGTCCTCGCTGAAGCGGGCATCGAACGGCACCTCGCGGGTGATGCCCTTCCACACTTGTTCGATCGCCGTGCGCGCTGCGCCGGGATCGCCGCGGTAGCGTGCGACGAGAAATTGATGGCCGCTGCTTGCGTTGTTGAACATGATCGGATCGAGCGGCAGCCTGATCGAGCGGAAGCGGGCATTCTTGACGACGCCGATGATCGTCACCGGCACCAGCCCATATTCATTCTTGACCACCGCCGCGCGCAGACGCTTGCCGACCGCATCTTGCGGGCTCTTGAAGCCGAGGCGCTTCACCGCGAGCTCGTTGATGACGACATTGCCGCCGCGCGCGACGAGCGCCTGTTGCGTTTCGGGCTGGAGCGGGAACGGCAAGGTCATGTCGTCGAGCGGCCGGTTGTCATCGAACCAGCGCCCGGCCAGCAAGGTCATGCCCATCGCGTCGAGGAATCCTTCATCGACGTGATATTGGCCGAGCGAGATCGGCTTGGGGTTGCCCGGCACCATCACGCCGCTGTTGTTGTTGTTCTCGGTCGCGACACCGATGCCGGTCCGTCCCACCGCTTCGATCCCCGGAACGCGCCGGACCCGCTCGACGATCGTGTCGCCGAGGTTCATCAGCTGGTAGCGACTGAGCCCATTCACCTGCAGCACCTGCTCACGCTTGTAGCCGGGATCGACGGTGCGGGCGTAGACGGTCTGCGCGTAGACCACGGCGGTGCAGATGATCAGCCCGATCGAGACCGCGAATTGCCCGACGACGAGAATGCTGCGCAGGCGCCCCGATCCCGGGGTCTCCGCGACCGACTGGTTGGCCTTGAGCACCGCGGCCGGCTGGAAGCGCGCCAGGAAGATGGCCGGGTAGAGGCCGCCCAGCACGCCGACGACCAGGACCAGCAGGATCACCGGCAAGGCGATGCCGCCGGGGCCGAAATAGCTCAGCGCAAGATCGGCATCGAGGAAGGCCGCGACCCGCGGCAACAGCAGCTCGACCATCGCCAGCGCGACGATCATGGCGATCGTCGCGACGATCAGCGCCTCGCCTATGAATTGCGCGATCAGCTGCGGACGGGTCGCGCCAAGCACCTTTCTGAGCGCCACTTCGCGAGCGCGCTGGCTCGCGCGTGCGGTCGCAAGGTTGGTGAAATTGATGATCGCCATGCCGAGGATCAGCAGCGCGATGACCGCGAACGTGACGATCGTCTGACGATCGTTGCCGGGCGACATCGCCCCGATCTGCGCCCGGCCGAGGTGCACGTCGCGCACGTTGACCAAATGCCAGTCCTGGTCGTCGCCGGCGTTGAAGTGGATCTCCCCCGAATCCTCGTCCGGTATGTTGCGCTTCTCCCATGCCGGAAGCGCCGCCTCGATCCGCTGCGGATCGCTACCGGGCTTGAGCCTGGCGTAGACCCATCCGCCCTGGCAGCCCCAGCAGGTGAGGAATTCCGTTTCGCGGAACATGTAGGTCGGCATGTCGATGCGCACGAGCGCGGCGATCCGCATGTGCGAACTCCTGGGCAGATCCCGCAACACGCCGGCTATGCGATAATCGCTGGTGATGCCCTTGCTGATCACCGTCATCGTCTCGCCGACGACATCGTCGGTGCCGTAGCGCTTGCGCGCCTCGCTCTGGGTGATCAGCACATTGCCGACCCGGTCGAGCGCGCGGCGATCGCCGCGCACCAGCGGCAGCGGGACGACGTCAAGGAAATTGCCGTCGACATAGAGATAGTCTTCGGTCAGCGAAGCCTGGCCGCCGTCGATGAACACCGGCGCGCTCGACAGCGCATAGACCTGTTTCTCGATCTGCGGGAAATCCTTCGCGAGCAGCCCGCCGGTGACATAGGGCGTCATCTGCGCGAGGCTGGGTTCGCCCGCGTCCTTCGGATGGTGCCAGGTCTGGACCTGATAAATGTCCGCGGCGCCCGGCAGCCATTCGTCGTAGCTCGATTCATAGCGCACGAAGAGCAGGATCATCAGGCAGGCGGCCATTCCGATCGCGAGCCCGAAGATGGTGATGAACGCATAGGTGCGGTTCTTCACCAAGGTGCGCAGGCCGACCGTGAGAAAGTTGCGCCACATCAGCAGCCTCCTGTTTTCCGCTCTGCTTCCAGGCGTGGTTTCGCTGCCTCAGGCCGCACGCCGCCGCTCCTGAAGGATGCGGCCATCGAGCATGTTGAAGAGCCGACCGGCATAATCGGCGTGGCTCGGAGAGTGGGTGACCATCACGATCGTCGCTCCTTCGCGATTGAGCGCCTGGAGCATCTTCATCACCTCCTCGCCGTGCTGGGTATCGAGATTGCCGGTCGGCTCGTCCGCCAGGATCAGGCGGGGCCTGGCGATCAACGCGCGGGCGACCGCGACCCGCTGCTGCTGCCCGCCCGATAGCTGGTTCGGCCGATGCCGCGCGCGGTGGGCGATCCCGACCTTGTCCATCACCTCGTCGGCGCGCCGGCGCCGCTCGGCGGCCGAGACGTCGTGGTAGAGCAAGGCGAGCTCGATATTTTCTCGGATCGACAATTCGTCGACCAGGTTGAAGCTCTGGAAGATGAAGCCGAGATTGTGCTTGCGGATATCGGCCAGCTTCGCCTCGGGCAGTCCCGCCACCTCGATGCCGTCGAACGAGTAGGAGCCGCTGGTCGGGCTGTCGAGCATGCCGAGGATGTTGAGCAAGGTCGATTTGCCGCAACCGGAAGGCCCCATGATCGCGACGAACTCGCCGTCGGCGATGTCGAGATCGATGCCGTCGAGCGCGGTCGTCTCGATTGTTTCGGTGCGGTAGACCCGCGACAAGTTCCGCATCTTCAGCATCACGAGCTCCTTCAGCGCTCGAGGTCGAGCCGAACCTTGTCGGCAAAACCGGTGTAGGGCGAGGTGAGGACCCGTTCGCCCGGTTCGAGACCGGCGAGCACCTCGATATGATTGGCGTTGCGCCGTCCGAGGCGGACCTCGCGCCGCACCGCCGTGCTGCCGTCCGGGCTTACCACGAACAGCCACGTCCCGCCGGTATCGTTGGCGAACGCGCCGCTCGGGATCAGCAGAGCAGGCACCGTGTCGCCGAGAGTCAGCCGCAGCTGCAAGGTCTGGCCGCGCTGCACGGCATCGGGTTCGGCGCCGACGAACTGGAAGTCGACCTCGAACGTGCCGTTCCTGACCTGCGGATAGATTTTCGCGACCTTGAGCTGATAGGTCTTGCCGCCCCACGCGGCGGTGGCCCGCTGCCCGGGGCGGACTCGGCCGAGGTGGAATTCGTCGACATCGGCAACCAGCTTGTTCCGCCCAGCGCTGTCGATCTGGCCGAGCCGCTCGCCGCGGTTCATCGACTGGCCCACCTGGATCGAGAAAGCAGTGAGCTGGCCGGCGACCGGCGCGCGCAGGTTGAGCGCGTCGAGGGTCGCGCGGGCGATGTCGAGGCTGGTGCTGAGCGACGCCGCGGCATCGCGAAGCTGGGCGAGCTGGCTCGTCTGCAGCCGTTCGTCGGTGGCCTGCGCGCGGCGCAGCACGGCGCTGCGCTGGCGGCTCATCTGATAGTCGTCCTGGCTGTCACGGAACACCTTGGCGGGAACGAAGCCCTTGTCGGCGAGCGGCCGTTGCAGCTCGAACTGGCGCTGCGCCTTGCGCGTCGCGAGATCGGCATCGATCAGCAGCCGTTCGTTCTGCAGGCGCGTCTGGGCCAGCGCCAGTTCCTGGCTGCGCATCGAGTTGATCTGCTGCGTCACCTCGGTTTGACGGGCGAGCAGATTGAGCTGCAGATCGCTGTTCGACAAGACGGCAAGGAGCTGCCCTTTCTCGACCATCGAGCCGTCCTCGACGAGCACCTTCTCGACCCGGCCGCCCTCGACCGCATCGAGGAAGACGCTGACCAGCGGGGTCACGCGTGCGCGTAGCGGCAGGAAATCCTCGAACTGTCCGCGCACGACCGTCGAGATCGTGACCCGGTCGGCGGCGATCGTCTGGCTGCCGGTCGTCGGCGCGAACAGCATGAATGCCGCCGCGGCGAGCGCCGCGAGCAGCAAGCCGAAAATGATCCTGATCCGTGCCGGCGCGCGGCTTGGCGCGACGACTCGGTCCATCGCGCTGCCGCTCGCCCCCCCCGCCGCTTCGTCCTGTGCCTGGATCCGCACGACGCTCATCAACCACCTCCGCCCCCCTCCAAGCAATCCCCGTGCCAGTCCGGTGGGCACCGACGCGGCCTCTTGGGTCGGGGCCGCCATGGTGTCCGGTTCCGGACACTTCTTGTCCGTTCGCGAACAGCATCGGCGCGGCAGCGGCAGCGCGGCGGGGGTGGGCGCGGCTTGGCATGGAAATTGTTTATCCACTCACAGGCGTGGTCTAGGAGAGGCGGGTGGTGAGCAGACAAATGTTCGATCTGTGCCTGGTCGTGGACGATGATCCCGACATCCTGCTGTCCGCGAGGCTCCTGCTGCGCGACCTCTTCGCCGAGGTGGCGACCTTCCAGACGCCCGACGAGGCGCTTGCGGCAATGGCCGAGACACTGCCGGACGTCATCCTGCTCGACGCCAATTTCGGGCGCGGCGCGACCAATGCGGCGGAGGGCTTCCACTGGCTTGGCGCGATCCTCGAGCGCGATCCAGAGGCGGTGGTGGTGATGATCACCGCGCACGGTGGCGTCCAGATCGCGGTCGATGCGATGAAGCGGGGCGCAACCGACTTCGTCTCCAAGCCCTGGTCGAACGAGCGGTTGCTGGCGACGGTGCGCACGGCGGCGGCGCTCCGCCAGTCGCGCGAAGCGGCGGACACCGCGAAGAAGCGCGCCGCTGCGATCACCGCTCCCGCGATGGGCGAGACGCCTTTGCTCGGCGAGGCGCCGGGAATCGCGCGCGTGCTGTCGCTGGTCGAAAAGGCGGCGCCGACCGAAGCCAATGTCCTGATCCTCGGCGAGAACGGCACCGGCAAGGAGCTGGTGGCGCAAGAGCTGCACCGCCGCTCGCGCCGTGCGCAGGGCGTGCTCGTCTCGGTCGATCTCGGCGCGATCGCCGAGAATCTGTTCGAGGCGGAATTGTTCGGCCACGTCAAAGGGGCGTTCACCGACGCCCGCGGCGACCGCATCGGCCGTCTCCAGGCGGCGGACGGGGGCACCTTGTTCCTCGACGAGGTCGGCAATCTGCCACTTCACCTGCAGCCCAAGCTTCTGACCGCGCTCGAGCAAAGGCAGGTGATCCCCGTTGGCGCGAACAAGCCGGTGCCGATCGACGTCAGGGTGATCGCGGCGACCAACCTCCCGCCGGAGCGGCTCGCCGACGAAAGCCTGTTCCGGCCGGACCTGCTGTTCCGTCTCAACACCGTCGAGATCGAGCTGCCGCCGCTGCGCGAACGCCGCGAGGACATTCCGCTGCTCGTCGCCCATTATATCGCTCATTACGCGCGCAAATATGGCCGGCCCGACCGCTCGGTACCGCGCGAGGTCGCGGCCATGCTCCAGGCCTATGACTGGCCCGGCAACGTTCGCGCGCTGCGCCATGCCGTCGAGCGCGCCGTCATCCTCGCCGAGGGCGAAACGCTCACGCTCGACGATTTCTCGCTCTCGCGCAGCAGCGTCCCGGCACGGCCGGTCGCGCCGGCGAGGCCCGCGACGAGCGATCTCAACCTCGAAAGGGTCGAACGGCAGATCGTCGAGCAGGCGCTGACCAAGCATGCCTACAACATCTCGCTCGCCGCCGCCGAGCTCGGTCTGAGCCGCGCCGCGCTCTACCGGCGCATGGAAAAGCATGGGCTTTAGACGCCGCTTCATCGCCGGGCTGCTCTGGCGCCTGGTGCTGTTGCTGGCGGCAGCCTTCGCTCTGGCCTCGGCGTTGCACGCCGAAGGTCTCGGCGCCGTGCGCGTCTTGAGCTTTCTGCTGTGCGTCGGCGCCGTCGCCGAAATGTGGCGCTACATCCAGCGCACCAATGTCGAGCTGGCGCGCTTCGTCGAAGCGGTGCGCTTCGGCGATCTCTCGCAGGGCTTCAGCCACCGCCATGAAGGCAGCGGGTTTCGCGAGTTCGGCGAGGCGCTCGAGCAGGGCATGCAGCGGCTGCGCGAGGAGCGCCACCGGCTCGTCGACGCCAACCGCTTCTACGAGGCGGTGCTCGACGACGCGCCGATCGCACTGTTGACGGTCGACGGCGACAAGAGGGTCGATCTTGCCAACAAGTCGGCACGGCGCCTGTTCGCCCGCCACAGCGGGGTTCGAGTGGAGGATTTCAGGCCCTATGGCGATGCTTTCGTGCAGAGCCTTACCGCTTCGTCGGTCGGGCGCCCCCGCCTCGTGCCGATCGTGCTCGACGCGGTTCCGCAGACGGCGATGGTCAGCGCGGCGACCGTTCACCGGCTCGGCGGGCTGGTCCAGGTGATTGCGGTGCAGCCGATCCAGGGCGAGCTCAACGCCGTCGAGATTGCCGCCCAGAGCGACCTCGTGCGCGTGCTGACGCATGAGATCATGAATTCGATGACTCCGGTCACCTCGCTCGCCCACACCGCCGCGAATTTGATCGCAGCGGCGGACACCGGCGGCGTTGCCGCGATCGCCGACGCGCGCGCGGCGGTGGAGACGCTCGCCCGACGCGCCGACGGAATGATGCATTTCGTCGAATCGTACCGCCAGATCAGCCGCCGGCCGCGCGTCCGCCGACAGGTCTTCGAGGTGCTTGGCTGGGCGCGCGAGCTCGAGGCTCTGCTCCGTGCCGCGGACGTCGAGCACGTTCCACTTGCGTTGAACGTCGATCCCGCCGGGCTGACGATCGATGCCGACCCCGATCTGCTGTGCCAGGTGCTGCTCAATCTGCTGCGCAACGGGGCCGAGGCGGCGGCCGGACATGCCGCAGCACCCGCGATTTCGCTGTCCTTCAGCCAGACTCCCGGCAGCCGGACGCAGATCGATGTCGCCGACAATGGTCCCGGCGTGCCGGACGCGCTCGCGCAGGACGTCTTCCTGCCCTTCTTCACCACCAAGGCGAGCGGCACCGGCGTCGGGCTCAGCCTCGCCCGCCAGATCGTGCTCGCGCATGGCGGATCGATCGCGCTCGACCGCAGCGCGGCCGGCGGGGCATTGTTTCGAATCGTGATCTGATCGCAGCCTGTTCTAGAAGGCGCGGCGCTGGTCGCCCATTTCCTCGACCTGCTGTTCCAACGGCAGGTCGAGCGGCACCGGATCGGCGAGCGAGAGGCCGTCGAGGATGCGCGCCGTCTCGTCGCGCACCATCAGCATCACGCGGTGGAGCCGGCACTTCTCCTCGGTGATGCAATGCTTGCAGCTCTGGTAAGCGAAGCGGCTCGCGCACGGCAGCAGACCCAGCGAGCCGCGCGTCAGGCGGACGAGCTCGCCGTAGCTGATCTGCTGCGGCGGCTTCGCGAGCCAATAGCCGCCTTCGCGGCCGCGGCGGGTGCCGACCAGGCCTTCGCGGCTCATCTGCGACAGCATCACGGTCAGGAACTTGGGCGGGATATTCTGGCGCTCGGCGATCTCGCCAAGCTGCACCGGCCCCTCGCCGTAACGGTCGGCGAGGTGGAGCATTGCACGGATCGTGTACCGCGTCCGTTGAGAGAGCATGCCCAAGTCATGAACCGTGCCGGGCGGCTTGGCAACAGGTTGCGCGGTGTCGGGGCCAACATAAATCAGTTTATTTTCGAGACTTTGCGAACCCCGCAAGAGCGGCGTCAGATCCCGATCGACACTTCGTGGCCCGGAAGCCCCGGGACATCGGCATTGAACGCGAACAGCCCGCCGGCGAGCGGCTGATCGGCGAGCGCCGCATCGTCGAGGCCCTGGCTTGCGGTGGTGACAAAAGCAGTCGCAAAGTCGGGCCCGCCGAACGCAAGCTTGGTGACGTTGGCCACCGGGAAACGCACTTCGGCCGAGATGCTGCCGTCCGGCGCATAGCGGCGCGCGCGCCAGCCGCCCCACAGCCCGATCCAGACATGGCCTTCGCAATCGACGGTCGGCCCGTCGGGATAGCCGTCGGCCTCGTCGATTGTCGCGAAGCGCCGGCGATTCGAGATCACTCCGTTCGGAGCAACGTCGAAGCGGTCGATCGCCCGCGCCAGTGAGTCGACATGATAGAGGATCGATCCGTGTGGGCTCAGCGCCGGGCCGTTGGTGATCGCGCACTCGCCCCCCATCCGAACGGCGTGTCCGTCGGGCTCGAGGCGATAGAAGGCGCCGCTGGCGACGGTCTCGCCATCATCCACCGAACCGAACCACAGGCTACCGTCGGGGGCGACGGTGGCATCGTTGAGCCGGTTGCCTGGGCGATCCGGCTCGGGAGCAGTCAGGAACTCGAATGTGGCGCTTGCCGGGTCGAAGCGATGAAGCCCGGTCTGCAGCCCCACGACCAGCCCGCCGTCGCGCGCGGGATGGACGAATCCCGGCTGCGACGGTGCGTCCCAGCTGCGCTTTTCCTCGCTCGCCGGATCGAAGCGGTGAAGCTTGCGCCGCTTGATGTCGGTGAACCACAAGGCGCGGTCGCGCGCGACCCACACCGGACCTTCGCCGAGGATCGCGCCAAGCGGCCAGATGCAGATTGGATCACTGGTCATGGCTGATTCTCCGCGAGCTGATGGCGAAGCGCGCCCGCCGCGCCAAGCAGCCCGAGCGCGGGCTGCAGCACGATCGCGGTCGGAATCGCGGCGAGCCGCGCGGCATAGCGCCCCTTGGCCTCGAAGCGCCGCCGAAACGCGCCCTTGGCGAGCGGCGCCGCAAGGGCATTGATCATCGATCCCGCGAGATGGAGTCCGTTCCACGCGCCGTGGATCAGCGCCGCGTCGCCGGCAAAGCTGCCGAGGATCGCACAGAACAGGTCGACCGAGCGCTCCGCCTCGGCCTCGCCCGCCGCCGCGCGCCCGATGATCAGCTCCGGAGCGAGATCGGGTCCGCCCGCCCGGACCTGATGGAGAAGGGTGAGGCCGGGTCCCGACAATAGACGCTCGTAGGAGAGACGGCCGAAGCGAGGGCGCAGCCGCGCCAGCAGCGCATCCTCCTGCTCGTCGAGCGGGCCGAATGCGACATGGCCGCCTTCGGTCGCGCCGATCGTCAGCCGCCCGCCAAGATCGCGCCGCAGCGAAGCGACGCCAAGACCGGTGCCGGTGCCAAGCACGAGAAAGCTTCCCGCGGCGGCGGGATCGGGCGTCGCCGCGCCGATGCCGAGCAAATCGCCGCGATCGAGCTCCGCCACGGCCCAGGCATTGGCCGCGAAATCGTTGAGCGCGTGCAGATGATCGAAGCCGAGGCTGCGACGCGTCTCGGCAAGCGAGAAGCGCCAATGCCCGTTGATCATGCCGATCTCGTCACCATCGACCGGCGCTGCGATCGCGAGCATGCCGGCCCGCGGCCGCGCGACCGGCGCGACCGCTTGCAGATAGGCACGGACGGCGGCGTCCGGTCCGTCGAAGTCGGCGAGCCGCCATGCGCGCTCTTCGACGAGCGGCCCAGCCGCATCGATCGGCGCCAGCGCGAAACGCACATTGGTGCCGCCGACGTCGGCGACCAGGCAATGGCTGCGATCAGCTCCTTCCGGCAATGTCTTGTCCCCGCAACCGGCTTCTTATCCGTAAGCGCGGTCGCGAAGCAAAGCGTGGATTATTCTTCCTCCGACGGCGCGTTGGGATTGTCACCGGTCTTGCGCTCGCCAAGCTGGCCGGTGCCATGATAGGCCATTTCGGTCTGCCCGCCGCTGGCCATGAAGCCGTCCTTCTTGGGCTCCTTGCCTTGGTGGGGGTTGGGATAAGCCCCGCCGGCCGATTCACCGCCGGCCTCAGCCTCACTCTGCTCGTCGAGCACTTCCGGATTGCCCGACGCGATATAGCCGACCCGTTCCTCGCCTTTCGAGCGCTCGTGCTCGCCGCCGGGATTTTTCTTGTCCATGTCACACTCCTTGTAGAGCTTGTTCGAGGTCATGAACGAGCCCCTCGCGAGGTCAGTTCCGCGGACTGCGGGTCGCTTGTTAATCCTTCTGTGCGAGACAGCGGGCGTTACGGGGCTGATGCGCGGACACCATGGAACAGACCATCCGAACGACCGTGCAATTGGTCGTCAATCCCACCGCCGGCACCTATCGCAGCACGATCGTCACAGCGCTTCAGGGTGCGTTCGAACGCGCCGGGGCGCAGGTGATCGTCTCTCAATGCGGTCCCGGGATCAGCTTCGCGATCGACCCCAAGGCCGACCATGTCTGCTCGATCGGCGGCGACGGCACCGTCCGGCACGTCGCGCTCGCCTCGGCCATTTGCGGGCGCGCAGTGCCGCTGAGCATCTATCCGACCGGCACGATCAACCTCATCCACCGCGAGGCGCGCTGCTCGCTGGTGCCCGATCATTATGCCGAGCGGGTCCTGCGCGGCGCGGCGGCGCGGAAACATTATGCGGTGAGCCTCAACGAGACCTTGTTCCTCGCCTGCGCGAGCGTCGGGCCGGACAGCGCCGCAGTTGCCGCGCTGTCGCCGCGTCTCAAGCGGCGGATCGGCAGGCTCGCTTATGCGGTCGCATTCTGCCGGACATTGCTGCGCTGGCCACGCCACGAGATCATGCTCGAAGCCGACGGGCGCACGATAAGCTGCGAGGCCTTCTACGTTGCCAAAGGCCGCTTCTTCGCCGGCCCGTGGAGCTTCGCCCCGGCGGCACGGTTGCATGCGCCCGAGCTTCATGTCGTCGCGCTGACCAAGGTCACAAGGCTGCGCTACCTGCGCTTCGTCCTGACCATGCTCTTGGGGGCAAGGGTCGACCGGGTGCCGGGCGCCTCATGCTTCAGCTGCACCGAGCTCAGCGCGCACTCCGCGCATCCGCTGCCGGTGCAGGCCGACGGCGACATCGTCGCCGCGCTGCCGGTCACGCTCAGCCTGCGGCCCGATCCCATCCTGTTTCACTAGGCACGTTAGCCGCGCGGGCGGCTCAGCCAGCGCTCTCGCTCCCAGGTCTCGATCAGGCGATCGGCACGCGCCTTGAGCGCCGGATGCGCCGCAAGCTCGCCATAGCTGAACAGGCGGTCGATCTCGCTGAAGCGGACCTGCTCGTCCTGCAGCCGCAACGTCGTCCAGCGCTGGCCGCTGCCCGCTATTCCGATCCAGGATGGTTGATCGAGCGTGCCGATATATTGCAGCACCGGCCTGGCCGGGGCCGGCCGGCGTTGGTCGCCGAGCAGCCGCAGGATCAAAGCGCGATAGTCGGAAAGGCCGAGCGGCGCTGCGCTCGCGACGGCGGGCATGCTCACGACCAACGGGATGTGGGTCTGCTGGCGGTTGAGCATGTGACCATGGCCGAGGAAGCCGTCGTCGAACAGCGACTCGCCATGGTCGGCGGTGACGACGATCAGGCTGCGGTCGTAGACGCCGAGCGCCTTCAGCCGCGCGACCAGCTGCCCGATCTGTGCATCGGCCTGCGCGACCGCGTTCCAATAAGTGCGCGCCACCCAGTCCCGGTTGGCGAGGCTGATGTCGCTCCGCGGAATCGGCGGGCCAGGCAGGAGCTGCTCCATGCCGGGATGGTGGTACGGGAAATGCGCCGACTGGAGATTGAAATAGAGGAACACCGGGCGTTGCCAGTCGGCGGGCTCGCCGAAACTGCGGTCGAACTCGCGCAGCAGCACCTTGCCGTCGACCAGCAGCGAGCCTTTGGCCGCGAAGCCGAACGCGCGCTCGGCCTTGAGCGTCTCGGCGTCGGCGAAGACGTCGCTGGCGGCGCGCATCCCGACTGCCTCGGAGACGTCGCCGAAACTCTCCGGCTGGCCTGAAAAGACGCCGATCCGATAGCCGTTCGCCTTGAGGTCGCGGAACAGCGACGGACCGCCGGGAGCGGCCTCGAGCCTTCCCGAGAACAGGCTCTTGAGCGACGCGGTGGTGAAGCCGACATGGCTGTAGGCGGCGGGGAAGGACGAGCCTGCACGCGCCAGCGCATTGAGGTTCGGAGTCACCTCGCGGCCGCCGACGATCCTGCCCAACGCATCCTGGCGCGTGCTCTCGAGCACGATCAGGATCAAATGGCGCGGATTTGCCGGCAGCGCCGGTGGTGCGTCGGCGGTGCCGTCATGGGTCGTACCCGCGGCGAGCGTGAAATCGCCGCCGATGCCATCCTCGTCGACGCCGTTGCCGGGAACGTCGAGCGCGAACGGATAGCGCGCGCCATCGAGCGGATGGAGGTCGCGCGGCTGCGAGAACAGCCCGTAGCCGTCGCGATCGACGTCGCTGATCTCGTCCAGCGCGCTGTTGAGCAGATAATAAGAGTTAAAGCGCCCGAGCGCGCTGCGCACGTCCGCGCGCCCGTTGCCCGCCGCGATCAGCGCCACCGCCACCAGCGCGCCGAGGCCAAGCATCCGAGCCGGAATGCGCAGCCCTGCGCCACCGCTCGCCGCGGCCAATTGAACGGCGAAGCGACGGATGACGAGGACATAGAGCGCCAGAGCCGCCGCCACCGCGCCCAGCATCAGCGCGCCTTCGCTGATCACGAACAGCAAGGCATCGAACAGGCTGCCGCCGCCCAGATTTCGGATCAGCTGGAAGCTGATCGCGTCGCTGAAATAGCTCAGCACCTCATATTTCGCGGCGAGCGTCGCGATCATCAGCCCGGTCACGAGGACGGCGAAATTGACCGGGAACAGCGCGATCGCACCGAACCTGCGATTTAGCACGCGCAGCGCGAGGAAGATCGCGGTGACGATGGTGCCGTGGCAGGCGAGCAGCGCCAGCGCGAACAGCAGCAAAGATGGGGCGCCGCTGAGCGGCTGCGACTGGCCGAACCCGCCGGCGATGATCGCATATTTCCGCTCGACCAGCGCAAGCTCGACCACGAGCGTGACGAACATCACCAATGCGAGCGCGATCCGCTCGCGCGTCGCCGCCGAGGCCATGCTGATCGGTCGCGCGATCGAGGCTGCGGTCATCAAGTGCGTCCCCACGATGTGGCCCTGCGGCCACGAACTGGTCGCTTAACATCCAATCGTTGAGGTGCTGATAACGGGCGGACCGACGATCAGCCGTGCGCTTCGGCCTCGCCAACGCTCTCGCCTTGCATCACCCGCTTGCGGTCGATCGCCTTCTTGATGATCGTCAGCATGTTGAGCTCGACCAAAGATTTGCCCTCGGTCATGTTGCCCCCATGGCGGCGGACCAGCAAGGTCGTCCGATCGAGGCGAGCGACCTTAAAATCGTGCTGGCGTGCGCGAACGAACCAGTCGCTGTCCTCCCCGAAGCGCATGCCGGCATCGAACCGGCCGACCCGCTCGAACGCCGAGCGGCGGAACAATGCGGCGCCGATATAATGAGGAAAGCTGTCCTCGGGAGTGCCGAGCTCGGCGGTCACCACGCCAGTCTCGTCGGTCTCGACCAGCTGACCGCGGCCCTGCACCGCCTCCGCCTGGGGCTTCGTCGCGAGCAGCCCAGCCAGCATTTCGAGGGTGTCGGGCGGCCAGAGGTCGTCGACGTCGAGAAAGGCGATCAGATCACCGGACGCTTCGTCCAGCCCACGGTTGCGCGCGGCGGCCGGCCCGCGATTGAGCTGCCGAACGAAGCGCACGTCGACCGGCAGCGCTTCGATCGCGGGTAAGAGATCCTCGGTCGAGCCATCGTCGACGATGATGATCTCGATCGGCTGGTAGCGCTGGCGAAGGACGCTCGCGACCGCCTGGCCGAGGAAGCGGCCGCCGTTGTAGACCGGGATGATCACGCTCAGGAGCGGACGGCGCCGCATCGTCTCCGCCGGCGCCGCGGCGGCGGCGAGTTGCGCGCTGTCCTTGTCGAGCAAACCAGCGATTGCCGCGGGGATCGCATCGAGCTCCTCGCCGAGACGAAGCTGGAACGCGGGCAGGTCCTCGAACAAGCGCGCGACGAACTGGTGCACACCCCTGCCGGCATGCGGGAGCTGCGCGAGCGTCGTGAAGGCGGTCGCGCGTTGCAGGGCGACGGGATCCGCGGGGGCAAAGCAGGTCGGCTCGCCTGGTGCGAAGCAGGGCGTCGCGATCGCCTTGAGCGGCAGCTCGCGGGCGATCTGGGCGGCGCGATGCGGCACGAGCTGCACGACGACCTTGTCGTCGCCGTCGCGCCCGCCGATCAGCGCGGCCAGCGCCGGGAAGCGTGCCGCCTGCTCGGGCAACAGCTTGGCCGTATTGTAGAGGCTGTAGGCGCGCGGCGGATCGAGCCGGAGCGCGACATAATCGTCACCGGCATAAGCGAGGCCCTGCTCGATGCAGGCCAGCGCGGTAGTCGACTTGCCGACGCCGCCGCCGCCGGTGATCAGCAGCCCGCCCCCGGCATGGCCGACGCAGGCGGCATGCACCAGCTGTGCGCCGTGTTCGGCCAGGATCCAATGGAACAGGGTGCGAAGCGGCGACGCCTTGGACCAATAAGGAAGCGCCTCTGGGTCGTTCACCCAATAAAGGCCGGTACCGCTTTGCCGGTCGAACAGATTGAGCGACGATTCGCCGTAATGGAACGCCGCCCGCAGCACCGGGCTGTCGAAACCATCGATGTCGCCGCGGTAGCTCAACGCGTGCGGGTGGCTTGGCGGCGGCACCATCGCCACGCCGCTGCCGACGCTGTCGAACAAACGGATCGTCGCGTCCGCTTCCTCGCCCGCGATCGCCAGATGCGCGATCGCCGGCAGCAACGCCGCGTCGAGCGCGCGGCTGGAGAACAACAAGGCGATGCGCACGCCGGCAACGTCGAGCAGATGGCGCACCGAGGGCCGGCGCGCTTCCGCCTCGTCAGCGCAGCCGCGGACGGCGTCGAAGAAGCGCCTTTGCTCGTCTTCGTCGATCAGCTGACGGTCAGGCATGGCTCGCGTTCCGGCGCTGGCGATACATGACCAGCACGTAGCGCACGAAATGCGGCAGGCGCGCAGGCAGCCTGAGCAGCAAGCCGGCGCCGGTCCGCGCCTCGAGCACCGGCAGATACTGGACGAAACCCCGCCACAGCAGCCGCCGTTTCGAGCCGAGGAAAGCGGAAGGGTCGCCGAGATACATCGTATTCTCGATGCGCTCGACAACGCTCTGCCGCTTCGCCAGCAGCCGCTCCGGGACCTCGGCCGGAATCGGCACGTCAAAGTGCGCGCGCAGATAGTGCAATCCGAGCCCGAGCCGATGCCCAAGCCGGTGCTTGCGGGCGAAGGCCCGCAGCTCCTTCCAGTCGATCGCCGCGGGATCGGCGCGCAATATCGCGATCGCGTCGGCGACCCACCGGATCGGCGACGCGGGATTCGAGCGCAGGCCGTGGACGATGACCGTCAGCAGCAGCGCGGTCGGTGCCGGACAGAGCACCTCCACGCCATGGAAATCAAACCGCTTCGCCCTCTTCCAGAACCAGTCATCGACCGCGGCGGCGCGCGCCTCGAACAGGAAGTGCCAGTGGAGGTCGATGCCGCCCTTGCGCCCGTCGAAGTTGATCGAATGATGGTAGCGGCGCGCGATCTCGCGCTGCCGCGCGCCCATTCGGCGCCACCCGGGGACGGCCGCGATGATTTCTTCGGCGCGTGCCAGATCCTGCTCGCGCACGACGATGTCGACGTCGCTCATCGGGCGCAGTGCATGGCTCCGGTAATGGAGCATCGCGAGCGGCGCGCCTTTCGACACAGCGGGCATGATCCCTGCCTGCGTCAGGGCAGCGAGCGCCTCCGCGACGTCGCCGAACAGCAGGCTGTTGTCGACCCAGGCCTTGCGATGCACGCCTTTGTAGCGCCCGCTGAAATCGTCGCTGATGCCGAGCGCGCGCAGCCGCGCGTCGAGCATCGGCAGCAAACGATAGGAAGCGGAATCGAGATCGCGTTCAAGATCCACCGCCGCGCGCCACGCGACATAATATTCGAGCGCGCGCTCGTCGGCCCCGAACAACGTCTGGAGGAGACGCAGTTGCGACGGCGTCGGCCACGGGCTCGGCCACGGCAAGCGTTCAGGCTGGGGCATTCACCGCTTCGCCGCGCCGCGCCTTGCGCTTCAGCCCGCTATGCAGGAGGCGCAGATAGTCCGCCTGCGCAGTGCGGCGCAGGATGGTGGTATTGCCGTCGTGAATCCGCCGGCGCAGCACGAGCCTTTCGACCGGCGCCAGGCGCAGCCCCTCGCCCTCGGCGCGTGAGATCCAGTCGATCATCTCGCCGAGCGTCAGCGACTCGTCGAAGCCGCCGACCAGTGCGCAGGCCGATCTGCGCAACAGCATCGTCCCCGCGCGGCGCGCCGCCGTCCGTTCGGATGGCACCTGGCGGCGCACGGCGACGCACTCGGTCGAGAATTGCTCGACCATGCCATAGACCCCGGCGAGCAAGCGATCGGCGGTCAGCGCCTCGGCCAGCACGCGCAGCGCTTCGGGCACCCACAGATCGTCCGCATCCAGCCAGGCGATCAGCTCGCCTCCGGCTGCCGCGAGCCCGCGATTGCGCGCGGCGGCGATGCCGCGATGCGGCCCGGGCAGCAGACGAACGGGCTCGCCGAACCGCGCGACCTGCGCTGCGCTGCCATCGCTCGAGCCGTCGTCGATGACGATGATCTCGTGCGGCGCGAGCTCCTGCGCCAGCACGCTGCTGATCGCGTCCGCGACAAAGGCTTCGCCATTATAGCAGGGGATGATCACGCTGATCGCGCGCCCGCATTCGGGTCCGCCGCTCATTCGAACGCCTGAATTTGTGCGGCGGCGGCCGGCTCCGTCTTGCGCGTCGGCCAGCCGGCGTCATCGACGTCGTGGATCGGATCGAGCAGGATCAGATCCTCCATGTCGGTGTGCCGCACGAGTCTTGGCGGCAGTGAGGCATTGACGAGCAGATCGGTGTCGACCTGATACGGTTCTGCCGGAAGCGCGGCATCGCACGGCTCGATCAACTGCTCGGCAAGCAAGGCAGCGATGAATTGCGCGACCTGGTCATCGAGCACGAGGCCTTTGGCCGCGAGCAGAGCCTGGCTGATCTGTCCCGCGGAATGACCCCTGCCGATCGCGTCCCAAATCAGGGCGCCATAGCCGTCGGCGCTGAAATAATGGCCGTTACGCATATCGACGACGATCGCTTCGCCCTCGATGATCTCGCCGAGAACCGACGGCGCGGCGATACGAAAACTTTGTGACATCAATAGCCTGCTCGTCGTTGGCAGAGGAGGCGGCAATGACGCACTTCGAATTTCCGTCCCCCCCGGATTTCGAGACCCTGCCGCCCTACGGCGCGGACTGTCAAGCCCATAGAAAAACTACAAAATCGAGCGCCGACCAACAAACGTGATCATCTCTTCGCGAGCGCGTCTTCTCCCAAGCTGGCGGCGGCCATCATCAATGCCCTGCCCTCATGATAGCCGTCCTTCCACATCGTCCCCTTGGCGTCGGAGCCGATCACTCGTCCGTCGGCCGCGACGCTCTCGAACCAACCGCCGTGAATTGGGTCGATCTGGCGGTTTGAGATCCAATCCCATTGGCGCTGGAGCAAGGCGAGATAGCGCGGCTCCGCCGTCGCTTGGTGAAGCACGGCAAGGGACGCCAGGCCCTCCGCCTGCACCCACCAGGTCTTGGCCGGCTCGGTAAGCGAGCGCTGCTGGGCGGTGGGATCGAACCAGCCTCCTGCCTCGTCCCAGCCTTCGTCGATTGCCGTGTCGAGCAGCGCTCGCGCGTAGGCGAGCAAATTTGGATCGTAGCGCCGCCCCAACGCCTCGGCCGCGGCGAGCAGCAGATGGCCGAGCTCGAGATCGTGACCGAATGAGCCCTCGCCCGGCACGGGGCGCCAGTCCGGCCAGGTGAACGAGAAGCGACGGCCCGGCTCCTGCCGCAATTGGTTTTGGAACAGCGCGAGCAGCTCCTCGATACGCCGGCCGAGCCGAGAGTCGGGCCAGATGCTGTAAAGCTCGGTGAAGGCTTCGAGCAGGTGGAGGTGCGTGTTTTGCGACTTGAGGCCGAAGCGCGTCCCGATCGCATCATGCTTCAGGCGCCACGATCCCCACAGCACGCGCCGGCCGGCGAGATTGGTCACCTCATAATAGCCGCCGTTGTCGCGGTCGTGATGGTAATCGTCGAGATAGGCGAAGATGCGCTGCGCGACGTCAAGGGTGGCCTCGCTGCCGAGCGCCTTTGCCACTGCGGCGAGCCCGAGGATCGCGAAAGCCTGACCATAAGCGTGGAATTGCTTGGCGTAGCGCCCGCACGGCCGGCTGAAACGGTCGCTTTCCCAATGGAGCGCACCGCTTTCGGGATGGATCATGCGCCCGAGCCCGGCGACGCCGTGTCGCGCATAGCGCCGGAAAGCGTCATCGCCGCCCGCTGCGACGGTCGCTGCAAGCCAGGTCATGCGTGCCTGGAAGACGAGCGAGCGCGTCGCGCCCGCGAGCGGGTTCCAGGCGCGGTCGAAATCCTGATGGAAGCCACCTTCGGCGCTGACGCAGGCGGGAAACCAGCGGTCGAGCAGATCGCGCCGAAAGCTTTCGCCGATGCCGCGCGCCAGCTCCGCTATCCCGGCTCCGCCGGCGCCGCTCATTTCTCCTCGCGATCCGGCGATATTCCTCACCCCATCCCCAATTCGTCTGTTGTCGCGGCCTAGGAGCCAAGCGCCAAATTGTTCAATATCGATAGTTGAGCCGGACACCGAATTGGTCGCTGCCTGGATTCTGCCGCCCGAACAATTGCGCATGGCTGAAATGAATCCAGCTCGCCTCGATCGTGACTCGGTCGCCAAGTTGGGCTCCAGCGCCGATCTCGGGCGCGAACAGGATTTGCGACCCGAACCAGATTCGATCGGCACTGGCCTCGCTGCGGCTTGGCCCGTCGTGGATGGCAATGCCGATGCCCGGGCGCAGATAGAGACGGCCGCCCCATCGCCAGCTGATTCCGGCCGAGGCGAAACTGGTGTCACCGTCGCTGTTCACCAGCGCATAGACATGCGGCGAAGGCGCGCCGAGCGCCCGCAGCGCCTCGATCCTGCCACCGCGCCAGCCGAGCTGGAAATCGGCGCCTCCCTCGCGCTCGGCCGCGGTGAGCGGGGTCTCGACATTATGCGCATAGACGCCCGCGAAGATGTCGCCGGCCTTTGCAGGATCCATGCCCGCAACGAGCGATGCAAGCGCAAGGCAGGCGCCGGTCCCACAAATCCACGACACCGGCGCTCGGCCGCGCCGCATCACGCGATGCTGTGCTCGGCGCTCAGCTCGGCTTCGACCATCGCCTCCCACACCGCGGGATCGCCGGCCGCGGCCATGATTGCATCGGGCTCGCGCATCGTGCGCAGGATCGACAGGGCATCGTCGGTATAGTCGCGCCAGCTCTCGTCGACGTTGGGCCCGGCCGACGGATCATCGCCTTCGGCGTTGATGCTGAGGGCGCGGCCCGCCAGCACCCTGGCGATGCGCTCGACGAGCATGAGGTTCGATACCGGCATTCGCGTCTCCTTCGTTTCGGGATAGAACGGAAGAGAGCGCAGGCGGTTGCGTGCCGTCGTGTTCGCAAGTGCTCGCCACGATGACGCGGTCAGTGCAGGCTCGCGCTCTGCGCCGCCGTCGGACGGATGAACGCCGCCGCGCCGTCGCCGACCACCGCGAACCCCGACCAGTAGAAGGGATGCGAGGTGTTGATGTCGTCCATCAGCTTGAGCTGCGCGTCACGTAAGGCGCGGGCGGTCGCGGAACCCGGCTTGGCGGCGAACAGGCCCGAGATCAGCCGCTGGGTGGCGTTGAAATCATCGGGCACCGGCCAGTGGCTCGCGATCACCAGCCGGCCGCCGGCTCCGACGAACGCCCGCACGAGCCCATCGAGCGTCGCTTCGCCGCCGCTGGTGACGCCAGCTTCCAGGTTCGCCGCCTGGCTCGCATGGCCGGCGGTGTCGCACGCGGACAAGATGACCACGTCGGCGTCGAGGCGCAGGTCGAAGATCTCGCCGAAGCTCAGCAGCCCATCGGACTTCGCGCTCCCGAAGCTCGTCATCAGCGACGGACGCGCCGGGCACCCCGGGCGCGGCGGCGTAAGCATGCCATGGGTGGCGAAATGGACGATGCGATATTGGTCGAGATCGGTGCGACCCTTGATCGCTTCGTCGGTGAAGTCTGCGCCGATGATGACGTCGGCTTGGCCGGTCTGCGCGCCGAGCACTTGCCGCGCCGCGAGCAGCTCTTCGGACGAGATCGGACGGCCCCAGGCAGACAACGACCAGCCGCACTCGTCCGACGCTGCGATCGGCGCCGGGAGGAAGAAGGCGTCGGCCGGCTTGTTCTGGCCGAAACCGATATACTGGGCGCGTGCCCGCGATGGTGCGGCTTCGCGCAAGTCGCGGAACGCACGCGGCGAGACGGCGGTGCTGATGTCGCGCCCGCGCCCGAGCCAGGCGATGCCGCGGAGGTCGAAGCCGTCGTCGTTCGGGCGCGCCGCGCGGGCCTTGTAGGTGTCGACGCTCGCCTGATCCATCACCAGCAGATTGGGCGGAAGCCGCAGCATCGCTCCGTCCGGCTCGAAGATCAAATGGTCGATCCGGGCCAGATCCTCCGCGACCGGCGCGAACAATTGGCCGTAGAGGCGATGCGCCCGCTCGACGTCGAACGGGAAGGTCACGATCTGTCCGTTCTCGACCGTCGAGATCGTCGCGCGGATCGCGTCGACCTGCCGTTCGAGCTCGGCCGCGCCCGCGCCGATCTTGTAGGCGCGCGCGCTCTGCGGCGTCACCAGCATTGCGTAAGCGCCGCCGGCGAGCACGATCATCTTGTAATAAGCCTCGCCCGGACGAAGCGCCTTCTGAAGATCCTCGAGCGAAATCGCGGCATTCGAAAGCGCCCGGTAGCGCGGAAATTGCGTGAGCTTCGCCTGCGTGGCGACCTGGCCGGTCTGAGCGAGCTCGAGCGAAGCGTGCAGCGCCTGTGCCTTTTGCGCGTCCGCGCCGGCACCTTGCGCGCGAAGCCGGCCGAGCTCGCTGCGCGTGCGCTCGATCTCGCGCGTCAAGCTGACCGACTGGCGGAACAGGCGCGCGGCCTCGTCGCTGCCGCCGCCCAATTCCCGCGCGAGGATCGCCTGGGTCTGCGCGACACCCGGTCTGATCAGCAGCTGGCTGGCCCGGAACATGTCCGCGGCCGCGCCCGCCGACGCCTCGGGACGGGTCAGCAGCGTGAAATAGGCGCCGAGCACCCGCCGCAGCGCGGGCGAGGCACCGCCATTTTCGGCGTTGAGGCCGACGATCTCGCGAAACGCGGCGAGCGCAGGCTCCGGCCGGCCGGTCCGCGCGTAGAAGGCCGCCAATTTGCCTTTGGCGCTGAGCAAGGTCGAGGTTCCGGCATAATTGTTCTCGATCAACGCGATCGCCGAACGATGCTGGGCCTCCGCTTCGCCAATCGCGCCCGCGCTTTCCGCGATGTCCGCGAGCTCGCCGAGGATCTGGGCGCGCATCCACAAGGTCGCCGCAACCCACCCGTCGCGCGATACATTGATCCGGCCGAGCGCCTGGCGAAGCGCGCCGGCCGCATCGGCGTGCCGCCCTTCCAGCCGCAGCGCCGAGCCGCGGAGCTGCAGTGCCTGCGCATCGAGGATCTGCGCTTTATCCTCGGCGGAAAGTCCCTCGCTCGCGCCCAGGCGGCGCGCCGCCGCCGTCTCGGAGCTGAGCTGCGCCGCGGTGGCATCGTCGATCATCAACTGGTCGAGCGACGCCTTGGCGGACGCGCTCGCCCTGCCGATCGGCCGGTCCAGCTCGGCATAGACCGCCTTCACCTGACCCTGGTTCAGGAGGTGCATCGCGCGGTAGTTGCGGAGCTGACGGTCCACCACGGGATCGCTGCCGGCCAGGAGCTCGGCCTGTCCGAACAGCATTTCGGCCTCTGCATAGGCGCCGAGGTTCGATTTCTGCAGCGCCTCGTTGACCAACGCCTCGGCGCGCGCGGTGCTGCCGGCCTTGTCGCCGCTGAGGCTCGCGAAAAATTCAGCCGCCTCGGCATAACTGCCGCTGTTGTTGCGCCGATAGGCCTCCGCGAGCGCGCGTTCCGGGCTGATGTTGCCGGCGAGCACGCGCGCAAAGCTGGTCGGATCGGCGATGCCGGTGGTCGCGACGCTGACCTCGCCCGCGACCGGGCGATCGGCGATCAGGCTGCGCAGGCCGAGCTGAAGCGCACTCTCATAGCCCGCAAGCCCTTCGGCGACGAACAAGGTGCCGCGCTGCTGGCGCGTGAAGACCCGATAGTCGACGTCGACGCCGTTCATTCGGCAGCGCGCCAGCGTAGCGCTGCCGAGCCCGGCAATCTGCGCGCCCTGCTCGCGCTCGCAGGTCACGCGCTTGGCGCGAAGCTCGGCAAGCCGCGCCGCGGGATCGCCGCCCCGCAGCCGCAGCGCGTAGAGCTGGCCGACCGGGACCGAAGCATCGCGGCAGAGAATCGAATAGCCGCGGTCGAACATGTCGCTCAGGCCCGCGCCGGCCGGCATCACTTGCGCGGTGCAGACGGCATTGCCTTCGGTGCCGATGCGGAAGCTGTCGGCAAGCGAGAGCGTGTCGGCGGCCGCGGCCGCCGATGCTGCACCAGCGGAGGCCACTGCCACCGCTCCAAGCAGGATCGAACCGAGTTTGGCGCGCGACACGAAACGAATCGCCATGGCTATTCTCCCGCGGACGCGGTCGCGCCCTGTTCTTGGCTTTGGCTCTCTTCTTCCTCATCCTCGTCGTCGTCCTGATCGCCCCAGAGGCTGCTGTCGCCGCCGCTGGTGACCCCCTGCTCGATCAAGGCGCTGCCCCCCAGTGCGTCGACGTTGACGATGTCCTGGTTGACGTCGAGGTCGCCCCCGGCCTCGGTCGAGCTCTCCTCGCCGATCGGCCCTTCGAGCGCATCCGGCGTCCCCGGCGGGCGCGCAGGCAGCGACGGCGGCGGCTCCTCCACCTCCGGAGGTGGCGGCGGCGGCGGCGGCGGTGGCGGCGGCGGCGGTGGCGGCGGCGGTTCATCCACCGGTGGCGGTGGCGGGGGCGGCGGGGGCGGTGGCGGCGGCGGCGGCGGTGGGGGTTCCTCCACTGGTGGTGGTGGCGGCG
>NZ_JAKFCG010000090.1:0-4426 GCF_036677245.1 Sphingomonas sp. | reverse complement strand
CGCGTTGCCGGCGTGGCAAGCACGTGCCGCGCCGGGTCCAACCATTGGAGACGGTGAATGATACGTGACATGGCCGCCGGGCCGCGCGTACTTCTGAAGCGGCTCCGCGAATTGATGGCGGAGCCCCTCGAGCCACAGGAACGGCTCGACAGGATCGTGCGCGATATCGCCGCCAACATGGTGGCCGAAGTCTGCTCGCTCTACGTGCTGCGCGCCGACTCGGTGCTCGAGCTCTACGCCACCGTCGGTCTCAATCCCAACGCCGTTCACCTGGCCCAGCTGCGTCTCGGCCAGGGCCTTGTCGGCACCATCGCGGCGAGCGCGCGTGCGCTCAATCTTTCCAACGCCCAGGAACATCCCGCCTTCGCTTACCTGCCGGAGACCGGCGAGGAGATCTATCACTCCTTCCTTGGCGTGCCGGTGCTCAGGGCAGGGCGCACGCTCGGCGTTCTGGTCGTCCAGAACAAGACCATGCGCCACTACCGCGACGACGAGATCGAGGCGCTCGAAACCACCGCCATGGTGATTGCCGAGATGATCGCGTCGGGCGACATCGGCCGGTTGAGCCGGCCCGGCCTCGAGCTCGATATGTCGCGTCCGGCGAGCTTCACCGGCCTGTCTTTCAACGAAGGCGTCGGCCTTGGCCATGTCGTGCTGCACGAGCCGCGCATCGTCGTCACCAACCTGTTCAACGAGGACATCGAAGACGAGCTGAAGCGCCTCGACGAGGCGCTGGGGTCGCTCCGCCTGTCGATCGACGACATGATGTCCCGCCGCGAGGTCGCCTTCGAGGGCGAGCATCGCGCCGTGCTCGAAGCCTACCGCATGTTCGCGCACGACCGCGGTTGGGTCCGGCGCCTGGAGGAGGCAATCCGCAACGGGCTCTCGTCCGAGGCCGCGGTCGAGAAGGTGCAGAGCGACATGCGGGCGCGCATGACGCATATGACCGATCCCTATCTGCGCGAGCGGATGAGCGATTTCGACGATCTCGCCAACCGCCTGCTGCGGCAGTTGATGGGGCGGGGGCCGGAGATGGTCGCGGCCAGCCTGCCGAAGGACGCCATCATCGTCGCCCGCCAGATGGGCGCGGCGGAACTCCTCGACTATCCGCGTGAGAAGCTGCGCGGACTGGTGCTGGAAGAGGGCTCCGTCACCAGCCATGTCGTCATCGTCGCGCGCGCAATGGGCATCCCCGTCGCCGGCCAGCTCAAGGGCGTGGTGTCGATGTCGGAAAACGGCGACGCCATCATCGTCGACGGCGAGGACGGCACGGTGCAGCTGCGGCCGCAGCCCGACGTCGAGGCGGCCTATGCCGAAAAGGTGCGCTTCCGCGCCCGCCGGCAGGAACTCTACCGCGAGCTGCGCGACAAGCCGTCTGTGTCGAAGGACGGCGTGCATGTCGACCTGATGATGAATGCCGGCCTCGCGGTCGACCTGCCGCAGCTCGCCGAGGCGGGCGCCGCCGGCATCGGGCTGTTCCGCACCGAACTGCAGTTCATGGTCGCCGCCACCTTCCCGCGCGCCGAGGCGCAGGAGCGGCTCTATCGCGAGGTGATCGACGCGGCGAAGGGCAAGCCGGTCACCTTCCGCACCATCGACATCGGCGGCGACAAGGTGCTGCCCTATTTCCGCGGCGCTGCGCAGGAAGAGAACCCGGCGCTCGGCTGGCGCGCCATCCGGCTGACGCTCGACCGTCCGGGCCTGCTGCGCACGCAGGTGCGGGCGCTCCTGCGCGCCGCCGGCGGCGGCGAGCTGCGCATCATGCTGCCCATGGTGACGCAACTCGACGAGATTTCGCAGGCGCGCGAGATCATCGACCGCGAGGTGCGCCACCTGTCGCGCCACGCCTATCTGCTTCCCACGACCCTAAAGATGGGCGCGATGGTCGAGGTGCCGGCGCTGTTGTGGCAGCTCGACGAGCTGATGGAGGCGGTCGACTTCGTCTCGGTCGGCTCGAATGACCTGTTCCAGTTCGTCATGGCCACCGATCGCGGCAATGCGCTCCTTTCCGACCGGTTCGACCCGCTGTCGGTGCCGTTCCTGCGCGTCCTGAAGCAGATCGCGGATGCGGGTGCGCGGGCGAACACGCCGGTGACGCTGTGCGGCGAACTCGCCGGCCGGCCGATCTCGGCGATGACGCTGGTCGGCCTCGGCTACCGCTCCATCTCCATGTCACCCGCCGCGATCGGCCCGGTAAAGGCGATGCTGTGCGAGCTCCAGGTCGGTCGCCTCGAGGACATGCTCGGGGCCGCGCTCGCCGCCGGCGGCGCATTCCGCAACCTTCGCCGCGACCTGCAGGCCTTCGCCGCGGAAAACGGCATCCCGCTTTGAGCCAGCCATGACCGCACTCCCCAACGATCGCCTCGATCAGGTCGTCAAGCGCTACGAGATGCTGGAAGCCCAGATGGCGTCCGGCGTCGATCCTGACGCCTATGTCAAGCTCGCCTCGGAATATGCCGAGATCCAGGACATGGCCGGCAAGGTGCGCGACCTGCGCAAGGCCGAGGCCGAGAAGGCCGGCATCGAGGCAATGCTCGCCGATGCGGGCACCGACAAGGAGATGCGCGACCTCGCCGAGGCCGAACTCGACGAGGTCGCCGAGCGGATCGAAGCGCTGCAGAAGTCGATCCAGATCCTGCTCCTGCCGCGCGACCTCGCCGACGAACGCAACGCAATCCTCGAAATCCGCGCCGGCACGGGCGGTGACGAAGCCGCGCTCTTCGCCGGCGATCTGTTCCGCATGTACGAGCGCTATGCCGCATCCAAAGGCTGGAAGATCGAGGTGGTCTCGGCCAGCGAAGGCGAAAAGGGCGGCTACAAGGAAATCATCGCCTCGATCTCCGGCCGCGGCGTGTTCGCGGCGCTGAAGTTCGAATCGGGCGTCCATCGGGTCCAGCGCGTGCCCGACACCGAAACGCAGGGACGCATCCACACGTCGGCCGCAACCGTCGCGGTGCTGCCGGAGGCGGAAGAGGTCGACGTCGAAATCAAGCCGGAAGACGTTCGGCTGGAAACACTGCGCGCGTCGAGCGCCGGCGGCCAGCACGCCAACACCACCGATTCGTCGGTGCGCATAACCCATATCCCGAGCGGAATCGTCTTGCTGCAATCGGGTCGCTCGCAGCACCAGAACCGCGCCAAGGCGTTCCAGATTCTGCGCGCCAAGCTCTACGATCTCCAGCGCAGCAAGGCGGATTCGGATAGGTCCGAATCGCGCAAGGCGCAGGTCGGATCGGGCGACCGGTCGGAGCGCATCCGCACCTACAACTTCCCGCAGGGACGCCTCACCGACCACCGCATCAACCTGACGCTCTACAAACTCGACCGGGTTATGGAAGGCGACCTCGACGAAGTCGTCGACGCGCTGACGGCGGATCATCAGTCGAAGTTGCTGGCGGAGTTCGGGACGAATTGAGCGGGGTGGGGGCCGCCGTGGTCGAACCAATTGCGCGATCTGAGACGCCTGCGGGACAGAGGGGGGCGTGAAGAGTGCTACCCTTCGGTGAAGCTCCAGGTTCATGACCACCCTTTCCGACCTCCACCGCATCGCCCGGGCGGGCCTTTCCGACGCCGGCATCGCCGATGCCGCGCTCGATGCCCGGGTCCTTGTCGAGGAACTCACCGGCACGACCCGCACCGACCTTCTGGCGCGGCCGGATATGGCTGTTCCGGCGGAAATCGCCGAAAAGCTGTCCGCTGCGCTCGCGCGCCGCGCCGCCGGCGAGCCGGTGCATCGCATCCTCGGCGCGCGCGAGTTCTACGGACTGCGCCTTGCGCTTTCGCCCGACACGCTGGAGCCGCGGCCGGACACCGAGGCGCTGGTGGATCTGGCGCTGCCTTTCGCGCGAAGCATCTGCGACAAGCGCGGCGCCTGCCGCATCCTCGACCTCGGCACGGGCACCGGCGCCATCGCACTTGCGCTGCTGTCAGCGGAACCGCGCGTGAGCGCGATTGCGACCGACATCGCGCCCGGCGCCCTGATGACCGCCAAGACCAACGCCGAGGCGCTGGGCCTGGCCGGACGGATCGCCTTCGTCAGGTCCGACTGGTTTGCGGCGGTCGAAGGACCGTTCGACCTGATTGTCTCGAACCCACCCTACATTCCGTCCGTGGAAATCGGCACCCTCTCGCGCGAGGTGCGCCGCTTCGATCCGCTGCGGGCGCTGGACGGCGGGACCGACGGACTTGATCCCTACCGGATCATCGCGCGCGACAGTGCCGCCCATCTCGTGCCCGACGGCGCGGTCATGGTCGAGATCGGGGCAGGGCAGGAGGAAGATGTCGCCGACATATTCCTGCGGCAGGGCTTGCGGCATGCCGACACCCGCTGCGATCTCGGCGGTCACGCCCGGGCCCTTTGCTTCGTGCGACAACGCGGCGTTTAAAAAAAGCTTGGCATCCCAAAGGAATGTCGCTACGTTCCAAT
>NZ_JAKFCG010000089.1:0-2637 GCF_036677245.1 Sphingomonas sp. | reverse complement strand
CGCGGTGCTGCTGCTGGTGACGCGCGCCTTGACGCTGCGCGATGCCTACGAATCGGTCGAGGCGCCGATCCTGGTGATGCTGGCGGCGCTGATCCCGGTCAGCGACAGCCTGCGCGCGACCGGCGCGACCGACCTCTTCGCCGGGCTGCTGGCCCAGATCGGCGCCGGCTTGCCAGGCTGGGGTGCCGTCGCGCTCATTCTGGTCGCGGCCATGGCCGTGACGCCCTTCCTCAACAACGCCGCGACGGTTCTCGTCATGGCACCGATCGGCGCTGGTTTCGCCAAGACGCTCGGCTACAATCCCGACGCCTTCCTGATGGCGGTGGCGATCGGTGCGGCCTGCGATTTCCTCACCCCGATCGGCCACCAGTGCAACACGCTGGTGATGGGGCCGGGCGGCTATCGCTTCGGCGACTATGCGCGGCTCGGCGCGCCGCTCTCGGCCCTTGTGATCCTGCTCGCGGTGCCGCTGATCCTCTGGGTCTGGCCGCTGCGCTGACTTGGGCGCTTGCACGCGGTTGACGTGCTCGAGAGAAAAGAATTCGCGCCGGGCGTTTCAGTGTAGAATGCTTCCGCTGTCTAAATGGCTCAAAATAGAAGTATTCGGCTTCCCGCAAGCTGCGACAGCGCCTATAAACCGGGCATACATCTTCAGCCGCATTGCGGCGATTGACGAGATCCTGCCATGACGACAACGACCTCCCGCGCCGGTGCGACGCCCGCCGGCGCCAAGCCGTTCTATTCCAGCTTCGGCTTCCAGGTTCTGGCGGCGATGGTGATCGGGCTCCTGCTCGGCTGGATCGCGCGCAATATCGGCCCGGACGCGGCCGGGCAGCCGAACTGGCTGACGACCGCGCTCGCGACGATCGGCTCGATCTTCGTGCAATTGCTGCAGGCCTTGGTGCCGCCGCTGATCTTCACGGCGATCGTCGCCTCGATCAGCAATCTCCGTCAGCTTTCCAATGCCGCCGCGCTGGTCTGGCAGACGCTGCTCTGGTTTGCCGTCACCGCCTTCATCGCCGTGCTGATCGGCATCGCGCTCGGCCTGCTGATCCAGCCCGGCATCAACTCCGGTGCGCTCGCCGCCAGCGCCAAGGCGCCTGCGACCGTCGGTTCCTGGCTCGACTTCCTGAAAGGACTCGTGCCTGCCAATGTGTTTGGCCTGCAGGCGACGACGCGGGTAGACGGCGGGGCGGCCACCACCCGGCTCGGCTTCAACGTGCTGCAGCTGCTCGTCATCTCGATCGTCATCGGTGTCGCGGCGCTGAAGGTCGGCGAGCGCGCCAACAGCTTCCTCGCCTTCAACGAATCCCTGCTGGCGATCGTCCGCAAGATCCTGTGGTGGGTGATCCGGCTGACGCCGATCGGCACCATCGGCCTGCTCGGCAATGCGGTGGCGCAATATGGCTGGCAGACCTTGCAGCAGCTCTCCTGGTACGCCTTCGCGATCTATCTTGGCCTCGCCATCGTGCTGCTGATCGTCTACCCGGCCTTGCTCCTCCTGCACGGGCTGTCGCCGCTGCGCTTCTTCGCGGGAGCCTGGCCGGCGATCCAGCTCGGTTTCGTCTCGCGCTCCTCGGTCGGCACCATGCCGGTGACCGAGACCGTGACCGAGAAAAGCCTCGGTGTTCCCCGCGAATACGCCGCCTTCGCAGTGCCGCTCGGTGCGACCACCAAGATGGACGGCTGCGCCGCGATCTACCCGGCGATCTCGGCGATCTTCGTCGCGCAGTTCTACGGCCTCCCGCTCGGCCTGCAGGAATATGTGTTGATCGTCTTCGTCTCGGTCATCGGCTCGGCGGCGACCGCCGGGCTCACCGGCGCGACGGTGATGCTGACGCTGACGCTGTCGACACTCGGCCTGCCGCTGGCCGGCGTCGGCCTGCTGCTCGCCATCGACCCGATCCTCGACATGGGCCGCACCGCCGTCAACGTCGCCGGTCAGGCCCTGGTGCCGACGATCGTCGCCAAGCGCCAGGGGCTGCTCGATCAGGCGCAGTACGACCGGGCCGGCGACATCGAGGCGATCGACGCTGGAGCTCAAACGGCCTGAGGCGGCCCTATCGGATGGAAGAAAGTCGTCAGCGCGACGAAAGTCTCGCCAGCAGCGCCTTGCCGCGCGGCGACACCCGGTAGCCGATATCGAGGCTTTCGGTGAGACCGAGGGCCTTGAGCTTGCGCACATCCTGCTTGAACGAGAGCATCTCGCGCCCGAGCAGGTGAGCGAGTTCGGCAGCGCGTCGCCCAGGATGCGTTGCGATCAGTTCTAGCGTGGCGCGGGTCCAAACCTTGTGCGCATCGAGCCGCGCGAGTTGTCCGGTGAGGGCGTCCGCTTCGCCATCGTCGAGTTCCGTCGTCTCGCGCAGCGCCAGACGCGGATCGGGGCCGGCGAGGTGCAGGCGGATGCGGTAGAGATCGCCGCCCCGGCCGGTGAGGCTCTCCAAGGCGACCTCGCGCGAGGCGTAGCCGGCGGCCTTAGCTTCTTCGTCGTCGATCTCGGCTTCGGAGACCGGCTCGACCGCGTCGATCGCCAGCACTCCGACAGCTGTCGTCAGGGTGCCGCCGCTCTTGACGCTCGGCCGGCGCCACCGGCGCAGCACTTGTGTGATGCTGCCCCCGGCGATGCCCTGAAGCGTG
>NZ_JAKFCG010000088.1:0-43114 GCF_036677245.1 Sphingomonas sp. | reverse complement strand
CTTTTCCGACTCGGGATCGACGTCGGTCGAGGTCGCGCTCAAGATGGCGCTTGGCTATTGGGCCAATCGCGGCGAACCGCGGCATCGCATCCTGGTGCTCGACCACGGCTATCACGGCGACACGATCGGCGGCATGTCGGTCGGCGCGCGCGGCGTGTTCAACGCGCCCTACGCGCCATTGCTGTTCGACGTCGGATCGCTGCCGTTCCCGCACGCGGGCCAAGAGCAGGCGACGCTCGATGCGCTCGAAACCTATTGCCGCGCGCCCGAAGCGCCGGCCGCCTTGATCGTCGAGCCGCTGATCTGCGGCGCGGGCGGGATGCTGATCTACGCGCCCGAAGTGCTTGCAGAAATGAGCGCGATCTGCGCCCGCCACCACGTGCTGTTCATCGCCGACGAGGTGATGACCGGCTGGGGCCGCACCGGAAGCTTGCTGGCTTGCGAGCAGGCCGGCATCGTGCCCGACATCATCTGCTTGTCCAAAGGCCTCACCGGCGGCGCGCTGCCGCTCGCGGTGACCGTCGCGACTCCCGAGATCTTCGAGGCGCACCATTCGCCCGACCGTGCGAAGATGTTTTTCCATAGCTCGAGCTACACCGCCAATCCGATCGCCTGCGCCGCGGCGCGCGCCAATCTCGAGATCTGGCGCGACGAGCCGGTGATCGAGCGGATCGCGGCGCTGAGCGCACTTCAGCGCACGCATCTCGACCGGCTGGCCGCTCTGCCCGGTGTCAGCAACGCGCGCGCCATCGGCACGATCACGGCGCTCGAAGTCGGCGCGGGCAATGGCGATTACCTGTCGTCGCTCGGGCCGCGCCTGCTGGCTTTCTTCGGCGAGCGCGATCTGCTGGTTCGCCCGCTCGGTAACACAATCTATGTGATGCCGCCTTATTGCATCCTCGCGGCGGATCTTGCGGCAGTCCATGACGCGGTTGCGGACGCCGTCGAGTGGGCGGCAAGAGGGGCAAGTTGAGAAGCGGCAGATGAACAAGGCTTATATCCTCACCCTGTCGTGCGACGACCGGCCCGGCCTCGTCGCCGCGGTCGCCGGGTTCCTGCGCGACAATGGCGGCAACATCCTCGAGGCCCAGCAGTTCGACGATCTCGACACCAAGCGCTTTTTCATGCGCATCAAATTCGATCTCGATGCCGCGCCAGCCGACCAGGACGCGCTCAGCGGACGCTTCGGCGAACTGGCCGCGAGCCATAATATGGCATGGAGTCTGCGCGCGATCGACCAGCGCAAGCGTGTGCTGCTGCTCGTCTCGCGGTTCGATCATTGCCTCGGGGACCTGCTCTACCGCTACCGCATCGGCGAGCTCGACATGGACGTCGTCGGCATCGTCTCGAATCATCCGCTCGATGCGCTCAACATCTCGATGATCGACCACATTCCCTTCCATCATCTGCCGGTCGACAAGGAGGACAAAAGCAAGCAGGAGGCACAGCTGCGGCAGCTGATCGAGGAGAGCGGCACCGATCTGGTCGTGCTGGCGCGTTACATGCAGATCTTGTCGGACGAGATGAGCGCCTATCTCGCCGGGCGCTGCATCAACATCCACCACAGCTTCCTGCCCGGTTTCAAGGGCGCCAAGCCCTATCATCAGGCCTATGCGCGGGGGGTGAAGATCATCGGCGCGACCGCGCATTACGTCACCGCCGATCTCGACGAGGGGCCGATCATCGCGCAGGATGTCGAGCATGTCAGCCACAGCGACACGCCCGACGATCTGGTCCGCAAGGGCCGCGACATCGAACGCCGCGTGCTCGCGCGCGCGGTCCACTACCATCTCGAGGATCGGGTGCTGCTCAATGGCTCGCGCACGATCGTGTTCAAGGATTAGAGCATAAAGCGAAAAGGTGGGTACCGGCTTTTCGCAAGCAGCAATGCGGCATCAAACAATTCTAGGGCAGGCTGCGATTCCATCTGATCGCAGCTTGCCCTAGACGTGTCCGGCCAAGTTGCGTGTGCCAGCTTGGGCAACTTCCGCTACTTGCCGGATTTGCGGCGCGGCGCAGAATTGCGTAGCGCCGATACAGGTGACTCGGGCGGACCCTCCGTTTATGGTCGCTGCGATAATCGAGCAGGCGCTCGTCGGACATAGGGAGCGGGAGTTTTCGTGCCTCATTATCTCAAAAACCTTGGAATATCGGCGCTGGTCGAGCAGGCCGTGAGCCGCGGCGAAGGGCTTCTGGCGGAGCATGGGCCGCTCGTGGTCAAGACCGGCAAGCACACCGGCCGTTCTGCGAAGGACAAGTTCATCGTTCGCGATTCCGAGACGGAAAGCACGATCTGGTGGGACAATAATGCTGCGATGAGCCCGGAGCATTTCGCCGCGCTCAAGCAGGATTTTCTCGCCGCGCTCGAGGCGAAGGAAACCGCCTTCGCGCAGGATCTCTACGGCGGCTCGCAACCCGAGCATCGGGTGCGCGTGCGCGTGATCACCGAGCTTGCGTGGCACAGCCTGTTCATCCGCACCTTGCTGGTGCGTCCGGAGCCTGACGAGCTGGCCTCGTTCGAGCCGGAATATACGATCATCGACCTGCCGAGCTTCCGCGCCGATCCCGCGCGCCATGGTTCGCGGACCGAGACGGTGATCGCGGTCAATTTCAGCGAGCGCCTGATCCTGATCGGCGGCACGCTCTACGCCGGCGAGATGAAGAAGTCGGTGTTCGGCCTGCTCAACTATCTGCTGCCGCCGCGGCGGGTGATGCCGATGCATTGCTCGGCCAACATCGGGCCGCACGGCGACACGGCGGTTTTCTTCGGCCTGTCGGGCACCGGCAAGACAACCTTGTCCGCCGACAGCAGCCGGACCTTGATCGGCGACGACGAGCATGGCTGGTCCGACACGGCCGTGTTCAACTTCGAAGGCGGCTGCTACGCCAAGATGATCCGCCTTTCGGAAGAGGCCGAGCCCGAAATCTACGCGACGTCGCGGCGCTTCGGGACCGTGCTCGAGAATGTCGTGATGGATCCGGTCACTCGCCGGCTCGATTTCGACGACGCCAGCCTCGCCGAGAACAGCCGCGGCGCTTATCCGATCGAGTTCATCCCCAATCATTCCAAAGAGAATATGGGCCCGGTGCCGCGCAATGTCGTCATGCTGACCGCCGATGCGTTCGGCGTGCTTCCGCCGATCGCGCGGCTGACACCCGAGCAGGCGATGTACCATTTCCTGTCGGGCTATACCGCCAAGGTCGCCGGCACCGAAATCGGCGTCACCGAGCCCGAGGCGACCTTCTCGACCTGCTTCGGCGCGCCGTTCATGCCGCGTCACCCCTCGGTCTACGGCAACCTCCTCAAGGAACGGATCGCCAAGGGCCAGGTCAATTGCTGGCTGGTCAACACCGGCTGGACCGGCGGCCAATATGGCACCGGACGGCGGATGCCGATCAAGGTCACGCGGACGTTGCTCAACGCGGCGCTCGACGGCAGCCTCGCC
Organism: Sphingomonas sp.; assembly: GCF_036677245.1. Classification (GTDB taxonomy): domain Bacteria; phylum Pseudomonadota; class Alphaproteobacteria; order Sphingomonadales; family Sphingomonadaceae; genus Allosphingosinicella. The sequence goes on along the minus strand of NZ_JAKFCG010000088.1, from coordinate 39,668 downwards.
AATTCGACGTTCCGCAAGGATCCGTGGTTCGGCTTCGATGTCCCGGTTTCCGTCGCCGGAGTCGAGAGCACGATCCTCAACCCACGCGAGACGTGGCCCGATACGCCATCCTACGACGACGCGGCGCGCAAGCTGGTGCGCCTGTTCACCGCCAATTTCGCCAAGTTCGAGACGCATGTCGAACAGGGCGTCCGCGACGCCGCGCCGCGCCTCGACGAGACGGCTTCGGCGCCCAACGTGAGCGCCGGAGGCGGGGTTCCGGCCTGAGCCGATGAGTCCTTCCCTGCGGTGCAGGGGAGGACTTTACTCGGCAGCCGCTTCCACGGCCACATTCTCTTCCGCCTCCGCTGCGTTTTTTGCGAGCCGGGGCGCGATGAACGCCGAGAAGATCAGCTGGAACTGGTGGTAGAGGATCAGCGGCAGCAGCATCGCGGCCGCTTCCGGCCCGGGAAACAGCACCCTCGCCATCGGCGCGCCGGTCGCCAGGCTCTTCTGCCCGCCGCAGAACAGCAATGTGGTGCGGTCGCCGCGGTCGAAGCCGAGCGCCCGGCCGAAGCCCCAGGCTCCGGCGAAGACGATCAGCATCAGCAGGATCACCAACCCGCCGAGGATCGCGAGCTCGGTCCCGCCGATCTGCTGCCACAAACCGCCCTGCGCGGCCTGGGCGAATGCCACATAGACGGCGAGCACGATGGTGAGGCGGTCGAGGCGGGCGGTCACCGATCGCCAGCGTTCGATCCACTCGGCGAGCCAGATGCGCGCGATCTGGCCGAGGGTGAACGGAAGCAGCAGCATCGTCGCGATCTTGACGATCGAGGAGAGATCGACCTCACCGCCGCCGACTTCGGCGAAGGCGGCGAACAGCAGCGGCGTCAGCACCACGCCGGCGATGTTCGAGGCGGCGGCCGCGACCACCGCGGCGGCGACATTGCCCCGCGCGATCGAGGTGTAAGCGATCGAGGATTGGACGGTCGTCGGCAGTACTCCCAGGAAGAGCAGTCCGAGCACGAGCATCGGGCTGAGCCAGGCCGCGCTCAGCGGCATCAGCGCGAGGCCGCCGAGCGGGAACAGCAGATAGCCGAAGCCGAGGATGGCGAGGTGAAGCCGCCAGCGCAGCAGCCCGGCGACGACCGCTTCGCGCGACAGGCGCAAGCCATGGAAGAAGAACAACAAAACGATCGCCGCGGTCGAGATGATGCCGGCGATCCTCAGCGCTCCGGCCCCGACCGGGATCACCGTTGCGATGACGATTGCACCGGCGAGCATCAGCACGAAGCTGTCGGGGACGAGGGAGCGGAGACGAATGGCCACGCCGAACGCCTAGCGGATGCCGGCGGCCGGGCTCAAGCGATAGTGCGCCCCGTCTTCAAGCCCCGTGATCGTGCCTGTTCCCCCGCCGCCGTGCGGTTGATATGCTCGCGGTCGTGCGGCTGGCGCGGCTCGGTCGAGGAGCAGCGCCGCTTCACCATTATTTCAACGCCGGGCCGGAGGCCGGGTGATCAAAGCATCTCGGGAGAGCTCGATCGTGAAGTATGACGATATCTATCAGCAGTCGATTTCGGATCCGGAAGGTTTCTGGAGCAGCGCCGCGCAGGGCATCGCCTGGGACAAGCCGCCCACGCAGATCCTCACCGACACCGGCGATCCGATCCAGCGCTGGTTCGCCGACGGGATGCTCAACAGCTGCTATAATGCGGTCGACCGCCACGTCGACGCGGGGCACGGCGATCGCGCCGCGATCGTCTATGAAAGCGCTTATTCCGGCGCCAGCGAGACGATCAGCTACGCTTTATTGCAGGACCGCGTCGCGCGCTTTGCCGGCGCCATGCGCAAGCTCGGCCTGCAAAAGGGCGAGCGTGTGCTGATCTACATGCCGATGATCCCCGAGGCTTTGGTCGCCATGCTCGCCTGCGCGCGCCTCGGCGCGGTCCATTCGGTGGTGTTCGGCGGCTTCGCCGCGCCCGAGCTTGCGGTGCGGATCGACGATTGCACGCCGCGCCTGGTCGTCTCCGCCTCCTGCGGGATCGAGCCGCGCGGGATCATCGCCTACAAGCCGATCCTCGACAATGCGCTCGACCTTGCCGCGCACAAGCTCGACGCGACGATCATCGTCCAGCGGCCGGAGGAGGAGGCGGAGCTGCGCGAGGGCCGCGACCACGACTGGCACGACGTGATGCGCGATGCCGAGCCGGTCGGCTGCACCCCGGTGCTCGCCACTGATCCGCTCTACATCCTCTATACCTCCGGCACGACCGGCCAGCCCAAGGGCGTGGTGCGCGACAATGGCGGCCATGCCGTCGCGCTCGCCTGGTCGATGCCCAACATCTACGGCTGCGGACCGGGCGAGGTCTATTGGGCGGCGTCGGACATCGGCTGGGCGGTCGGCCATAGCTACACGGTCTATGGGCCGCTGCTCAACGGATCGACGACCATCCTCTACGAAGGCAAGCCGGTCGGCACGCCCGATGCCGGCACCTTCTGGCGCATCATCGAGAAGCACAAGGTCTCGGTGCTGTTCGTCGCCCCGACCGCGTTTCGCGCGATCAAGCGCGAGGATCCCGACGCCGCCTTCGCCAAGGCCTGCGACTTGTCGAGCTTGCGCACCATCTTCCTTGCCGGCGAGCGCTCCGACAGCGCGACCCTGAGCTGGATCGAGAGTAATTTGGGCGTGCCCGCGATCGACCATTGGTGGCAGACCGAGACCGGCTGGCCGATCGCCGCCAATCCGATCGGTGTCGAGGCATTTCCCTCGAAGCCGGGGTCGGTCTGCAAGCCGATGCCGGGCTGGGACGTGCGCATCCTCGACGCCGAGGGGCAGCAGCTGCCTGCCGGCACGATCGGCGACATCGCGATCAAGCTGCCGCTGCCGCCGAGCATGTCGCCGACCTTGTGGAACGCGCCCGACCGCTACCGCCGCGCCTATCTCGAGCCGCACCCGGGCTATTACGCCACCGGCGATGCCGGCCTGATCGACGAGGACGGCTATGTCCACGTCCATGCCAGGACGGACGACGTGATCAACGTCGCCGGCCACCGTCTCTCCACCGGGCAGATGGAGGAGATCCTCTCGACCCACCAGGACGTCAGCGAATGCGCGGTGATCGGGATCGCCGACGAGCTGAAGGGTCAGATCCCGGTCGCGGTGGTGGTCGCACGCATCAACAATGCCCGCGGAGCCGCGGAGATCGAGGCCGAGCTGGTCGGGCTGATGCGCGAGACGATTGGCGCAGTCGCGAGCTTCAGGAAGGTCGTGATGGTGAGCGCGCTCCCCAAGACCCGCTCGGGCAAGACCCTGCGCGGCGTGATGAAGAAGATCGCCGATCGCGAGCCTTACGACGTGCCCGCGACGATCGAGGACCGCGGCGTGCTGGCGGCGATCGAGGAACGGCTGAAGGCCGAGCTGCACGGGGTCGCGGCCTAGAGTCTGACTCATCTGCCCTGAAGCGATTGGGGGTGACGGGGGTAGGGGGCTCAAGGCCGCCGGTGGGCAGGAAGTGCGGTTGGCGGCGAAGGTCCTGCCCAATCCGTCTTGCCAGCGCAGGCTGGCATCCAAGCGATCCTCGGGAAAGTCGCCGTCGTAGCCCGGTTCGCCAGCGGCGGGTTATGCGAGCATCGCATGGACCCCAGCTTTCGCTGGGGTGACGGGGTAGGGGGACCCCAGGCCGCCGGTGGGCAGGAAGTGCGGTTGGCGGCGAAGGTCCTGCCCAATCCCGTCCTGCCAGCGCAGGCTGGCATCCAAACGATCCTTGGGAAAGTCGCCGTCCTAGAGCATCGTGCGCAAAAGTGGGAACCGGTTTTGCGCAGAAAACGATGCGGTAACAGAGGATTAGAGCGGGATGCGTGATCCAGATATCGCGCATTCCGCTCTAGCCCGGGTTTGCCACTGGCCAATCCTGGCAGTCACAATTCCTCGCCTCATGGTGAGAAGATGAGGACGAATAAAAAAGAAGCTGCCGTTCTCCCGGCAGCTTCTCTCTTCAGGCGGGGCTTGGAAGCGCTTTCCCGTGGGGCGGGATCACCTCACGCCGCTGCGATCAGAATTTCACCTCGATGCCGAACTTCACCTCGCGCGGAGCGGCGAGGATGACGTCGGTCGCCTGCGAACCCACGCGGAGCTGATCGTAGACCACCTCGTCGGTGATGTTCGTGCCCGACAGGGTGAAGCGCACCTGGCCGACCGTATAGCCCACTTGCGCGCTCAAGGTGGTGTAGGCCGGCTGATAGAAACGGTTGGCGAAGTCCGCATACCATTTCGCGCTGTGGAAGAGGTTCGCCGAAATGTCGAACGTCCCCGATCCAAAGTCATGCTCGTAGCGCGGCGAGATGCTGAACGTCGTCACCGGCGCTTTGACCATATGGTTGCCGGAGGCGTCGACCGTGGCGGCGTCGTTGCCGCCGGTCGGACGCGGAACGAAGCCCTGCGCGAGCGGGAAGCTCTCATAACGCGCGTGCGTATAGGAGGCCGTGCCCGTAATGCTCAGGCCCTCGACCGGAACAGCGGTCACCTCGAGCTCGCCGCCGTAGCTCTTCGAGCTCGCCGCGTTCTGGAGGATATATTCGACGTTGACCGGGTGGCGCGCGCTGACCTGCAAATCCTCGAACTTGTAGTGGAACAGGGCCAGGTTGACGCGCAGGTTGCGGGTGATGTCGGCCTTGATTCCGCCCTCGAGCGACTTGATCGTCTCCGGATCAACCCGGTTGAGCGTACGCGTGATCGTGTTGTACGCGCCGCTCTTGAAGCCGGTCCCGTAGCTCGCATAGACGTTCCAGTCCGGCGTCGGCTGGTAGCGCAGAGCGAAGCGGTAGGTGACCTTGTCCATGTTGAACTTATCCTTGGGGATAAGCAGCACATTGTTGTCGCGGTACATGATGAAGTCGCGCTTCTCGTAGGTCCAGCGCGCGCCGCCGGTGAAGAACAAAGGCTCGGCGATCTGGTAGGTGCCTTCCGCGAACACCGCATAGGAGGTCGTGTTGACGTCCGGCCGCAGGACCGGTCCGCCGAGCGGGCCGGGAACGCCGTTGGTCACGGTCGCGGCGAGCGTCGGAATGACGCCGCTGCTGTCGAGGTGGAACGCATAGAAGCCGGCCAACCAGTTGAGCGGCCCGCCGCTCTGCGACAGCAGGCGGACTTCCTGGCTGTAGGATTCGGTCTTGAACGGCATCGGCCCGGCGACCGCGAGCCGGATGTTCGTCGAGTCCGAGTCCGCCTGCTGCTTGACCTTCGAATAAGTGTAGCCGCTGGTCGTCTCGAGGTTGACGAAGCCGAGATCGAAGCTGGTGCGCAGCGACATCAGGTGGCGGCTGTAGTCGTTGCGCGGAATCCAATCGACGCTTCCCTGCCACGGTCCGTCCGGGATGATCGCACCCGGGAACGGCCGGCCACGGGTGTTGCCGTCGAGCGGCTGGTAGACATTCTCCTGGCTGCGATAGTCGGTGGTCTGCGCCGTGAAGATGATCTTGGCGCTGTCGCTCGGCTGCCACATGATCTTGGCGCGCGTGTCGATCGCTTCCTTCTTGCCGAGCGTTCCGCCGCGGACGAGGTCTTTGATGAAGCCGTCGCGGTTCTTGTAGAGCAAGGCGAAGTCGGCAGCGATCGTGCTCGACACGCCGCCGGTCATATAGGCGCGAACGTCGATGTCGCCGGCGTCGTTGCGGAGGCGCCCGTAGGTGCCCGCAACCCGGCCGCGGAAGTTGAAGCTCGGATCCGGCGTGATGATGTTGATCAGGCCGCCGGTCGCGTTGCGGCCGAACACGGTGCCCTGCGGACCGCGCAGCACCTCGACCCGCTGAATCTCGACCAGCTCCATCAGGGTCGCATAAGCATCCGGCTGATAGACGCCGTCGATGTAGGTCGCGACGCTCGGCTCGTCGCCGTTGGACGAGGCGCCCGACGGGCCGACGCCGCGGATCACCGGCTGGCCGCCCGAGCCGCTACGCGAAAAGAGCAGGCCCGGAACCGCCTGGGTCAGGGTCTGGGTGTTGGTGATGCCCGAGGAGGTCAGCTTCTCGCCGGTCACCGCGGTGACGGCGACGGGAATGCGCTGCAGCCTTTCCTCGCGGCGGGTGGCGGTGACGACGATGTCCTCGATGCCGCCTTCGGCATCGGTGCTCGGCGGAGTGGCGACGCCGCTTGCGTCATCGACGGTTGCAGAAGGGGTCGCGGTGTCGGGAGCGGGAGCGGCAGGAGTCGGCTGCTCGATCTGGACGTCGGCAGGCGGCGGCGCGTGCACCGGCTGGGCAAGCGCCGGAACGCTCGTGGACGCGGCAAGCATAGTCAACAGCATCGATTTGGACTTCATTTTACCTCCCCTGGCCAGCGGCAGGCTGGCCTTCGCATGACGGATTTTGTCTGGACCTTTGCGGCGCCATCGAAAGGGGGCGGGAGCCCGCCGGCGCCGTCGGCTTTGCTCTTATTGCGTCGCCGTTACGCGATGAGCAATGCGTTTTGCAACTACATCTAGATTGATCTTTTTTGCTTTCTGCAGCCCTGTTGCAAAGAAATCACCTCGGTTAGAAGGCGCTGCTGGCGCAGATCCGGGATGGCGGCAATCAACGTGGCCGACGCGAAGCTCTATTCTGGGAGCTGAGACCTTGATTCGCCGTTCAGGCTCAGCCTGAAACGATCAAGGTCTAGGCCTCTTCCGCTTCGGCGGCGGCCATTCGATCGAGGATTTGGTTGACCCTAATTCCCGAACGGTCGGTGCTCAGCACCACCATCTCGACGCCAAGCGCCTCCGCTTCCGGGATGTGGCGCTGGATCGCTTCGGCGACCATGCTGTCCTCTTCCTTGAGCGCGGTGCGCTGCCACTTGCGGTAGAAGTCGTCGCACGCCGGATCGTCGATCCCGTAGTTGCGCGAATGGGCGTAGAAATAATGGGTGGTGTCCTGCGTCTCAGGCGTCAGGAAGTGCGATCCGAATTGATCGACCTTGGGCCCGTCGCGCCCGGTTCCGGCCGGCGAGCTGCCGGCATGGTTGCGGATCAGGCTCGGCGCATCCCACCTGATGTCGGTCCAGAAATCGACCCGTGCGCCCTCCGGATAATAAGGGGCGAACGCCGCCGGCTTGGGCACATCGCCGTAGAGCCGGCTGTCGAACACCGTCTCGCCATCCACGCCCATCTTGTTCTCGGTCATGACGATCCCGCCGGCACCGGCGGACTGGGCGTGGAGGAACATGACGTGGCCGAGGTCCATCAAATTTTCGACCATCAGCATGTAATTGCCCTGCACCATATGGTGCCCCGCCATGGTCTTGCGCTCGGGATCGTCGATGTGGCTGAAATCGGGGATCCTGCTGTCGTCGAGGAGGGCAGGGTCGCCCATCCAGATCCACGCGGCGCCGTAGCGCTCGACCAAAGGATAGGATTTGAGCCGGGCGTGCGGCGGGATCTGGCCGTTGCCCTGCGGATTATGCACGCAGCCGCCGCGCTGGTCGAACTCGAGGCCATGATAGCCGCATTGCAGATTGTCGCCGATCCTTCGGCCAAGATGCATCGGCGCGAGCTTGTGCGGGCAGACATCGACCAATGCGACCGCTTCGCCCGCCTGCGTGCGGTAGAAAACCAACGGCTCGCCGAGGATGCGCCGGGTGAGGAGCTCCTCGCCGATCTCGGAGCTCCAGCCCACGACGTACCAGGCGTTGCGGATGAACGGCCGCGAATATTGCGACAGCAATTTGGCTGTCGACGAAACCGGCTTTTGCAGCTCTGTCATGTCAAGCTCTCGACTGTTCGGCCGTTGCCGCGCGCTTCCGACCCAGAGGTTGCGCGCAGTCGACAATCAGTACAGTGGCTCCGAAACTCCGGCAAGGCGGGAGAAACGGCGCGTCAGAAGAACGGATCGTTCTCGATCTTGACGCCGAGCAGCGCCTTGCCCGCCGGCCGGTACATGCGCGGCGAGACGACGCGATGCTGACAGACCGTGAGGATGTCGCGCATCAGCCGGTCCATCGGGCTGTTCTGCTTGATCGCGCTCGATGCGGCGACGTCGTACATCTTCTGGACGACCTCGAGGGCAACACGGCTGACGTGGACGAGCGAGAGGCGGAACATCGCCTTCTGGCGCGCCGAAGGCTCTTCCTTGCGGCACAAGGTCGCCCAGAAGTCGCGCATCACCTCATAGGTCCAGGCGCGCACCGAGCCGAGCATCGCTTCGGCTTCGGCGACCTCGACCTGGGCATAATCGTCGTCGCGCAGCATGCGCGGCCCGGGCGGGTAGCGCTTCGTCTGCGCGAGGTCGACGACATAGTCGATCGCGGCGCGGGCGATGCCGAGCGGCATCGGCACGTGCGAGCCGAGGAACAGCATCGGGCTGGCGTAGAGCGGCGCGTCATATTTCGGCGGATCGAAGAAGCTGAATGTCTTGCCTTCCGGGACGAACAGGTCGGTCACCGCATAATCGTGGCTGCCGGTGCCGCGCATCCCGCTGGTGTTCCACGAATCGAGGAAGATCTCGGCCTGGCCGACCGGGATCATGATCATCCGAGTCTCGACCTTGCCGTCCGCATCGCGCGCCGGCTGGCCATTCTCGGTCACCATCACGCCGGCCATCAGCGCGGTTGCGTGCCGACAGCCGCTGCCGAAGCTCCAGCGGCCCGAGACCCGATAGCCGCCGTCGACCCGCTCGGCTTTTCCGACCGGCGCATATTGGCCGGCGGTCACGCTGTCGGCGCTCGGGAACATTTCGGCGATCACCTCGGGCGCAAGGTGGCTCGCCATCATCCCGCTGATCGAGGCGAAGGCGCCGAGCCAGCCGACCGAGCCGTCGTAGCGCGACAGTTCCTCGACCGCCTCGAGCATCTCGATATAGTCGAGCTCGGATCCGCCGAACGATTTCGGCCAGGAAGCGCGGAACAGGCCGATGTCGCGGAAGCCTTCGATCAGGTCGTCCGGCAGGCATTGATCGGCCTCGATCTGATCCACGGATTCGCGGATGCGGGGCTCGAGTGATTTGATACCGGCAAGGAGCGATGATCCGCCGCCCATAGATGCAGCCTTCCAATGATGAAACCGAAGGGGAGGGCAGCACCGCCGCCCTCCCGCTCCTCTTAGTCTAGATGGTTAGAATTTGAACTGGGCGCCGATGCCCAGCCGCCGCGGCCGCTCGTAGATGACGTAGGTCGCGAGCGCACCAGGCGAAATCTGCTGCGCCACTTTCTCGTTGGTGAGATTGGTGCCCCACAGGAAGATCCGCAGGCTCTCGTCGGGCGTCGTCCAGCCGATCTCGCCGCTCAGCAGCTGGTAGGACTTCTGCACCAAGGTGTTGGCGAAATCATGATAGACCTTCGCGCTGTGGAACAGATTGGCCGACACGCCGAGCCGGCCGCCGCCGAGATCCGCCCCCCAGTTGAAGCCGAAGTTGAACGTGAAGCGCGGCGCCCGGATCATCTGGTTGCCCGAGACGTCCGCCTGGCTCTGGAGATTGCCGCCCTGCGGCAAGGGAACGAACACCTGGGCATTGGGGAAGTCGTTGTAATCGCCATGGGTGTAGGCGGCGGCGCTGCGGATCTGCAGGTCGTCGGTCGGCGCGGCGGTGAGCTCGATCTCGGCGCCGTAGATTTCGGCGGTCGCCGCATTCTGGAGCACGAACGCGAGCCCGCCGGGCGCGCGGGCGTTCACCTGCAGGCCCTGATAATCATAATAGAAGGCCGAGATGTTGGTGCGCAGCCAGGGAAGCGGATCGGCCTTGAGGCCGACTTCCCAGGCATCGATTTCCTCCGGATCGGTCGCGACGCCCGAGAAGCCGAGGACGTTGAACACGCCGCTCTTGAAGCCCGTGCCGTAGCTTGCATAGATGTTCGCATCGTCGGCGAAATTGTACCTCAGAGCGATGCGATAGGTCCATTTGTCGAACGACTTCCGCGCGACCGCGTCGGTATCGAAACCGGGGGCGGGGGCGGTGAACGGCACGCCGTTCAATGCCTGGCGCATCTTGCGTTTCTCGGTTGTGAAGCGCCCGCCCAAGGTCACGAAGAAGCGGTCGGTGACCTCATAGGTGCCTTCGGCGAAACCCGCCCACGACGTCGTCTTGACCGACGGGGTGAGGAAGTTGAACGAAGGCGGCACGGTCGAACGCGGAGAGGCGCCGAGCGCGGCCCACATCGAGCCGTCGAGGTGGAAGGCATAAGCGCCGACGATCCAGTTGAGGCGCCCGCCGCCGGTCGACAGCAGCCTGACCTCCTGGCTGTACGATTCGACCTCGAGCTCGACCAGGGTTGAGCCGCGATAGATGTTCGAGGCGTCGGAATCGGTGTCCTGCTGGTTCTTGGTGTGCAGATAGCCGGTCGAGGTTTCGAGGTTGAAGCCGTCGAACTCGAACTGGGTGCGCAGCGACAGATTGTAGCGCTCGTAATTGGCGCGCGGCTCGAAGCTCAGCGAAGACTGCCACGGGCCGGTGGGAAGGATCACGCTCGGGACCGGGATCGGCGCGCCGCCCGGCACCAGGGGAGGATCGTTCCGGCCGGCGGTGTTGTTGTTGTAGGGCTGCACCGAATTGGGCTGATCTTCGGAATCGGCATATTCGCCGGTCAGGATGATGCGCGCGCTGTCGCTCGGCTGGAACAGCAATTTGCTGCGCAGATTGAGCACCCTCGTCTCGCCGAGGTGGCCGCCGTTGACCAGGTCTTTGATATAGCCGTCATTCTTGCGGTAGAGCGCGGCGAAATCGGCGGCGATCGTGCTGGTCAGCGGGCCGGTGATGTAGGCGCGCAGGTCATAGTCGTTCGCGTCGCCGCGCATCCGGCCGTATTTGGCGGCGATCCGCCCGCGCGTCTCGAACTTGGGGTCCGGCGTGATGATGTTGATCAGGCCGCCGGTCGCGTTGCGGCCGAACACCGTGCCTTGCGGGCCCTTGAGCACCTCGACCCGCTCGACCTCGACCAGCTCAAGCGAGGTCGAGAAAGGCTCGGCCTGATAGATGCCGTCGATGTAGGTGGCGACATTCGCTTCGTCGCCGATCGAGACGCCGCTCGAGCCGACGCCGCGGATCACCGGCTGGGTGACGCTGAGGTTGCGGCCGCCGTTGAAGCCGGGGACGACCTGGGTGAGGCTGCGGACGTCGGTGACGCCGGCGCCGCCCAAGGTGTTCGCGGTGACCGCGCTGACGGTGACCGGAATGTCCTGCAGGCGCTCTTCGCGGCGGGTGGCGGTCACGACGATCTCTTCGAGGCCGCCGGCGGCGGCCGCGGCGGGCTCCTGCGTGCTCTGGTTCGGCGCCGGCGCGGGATCGACCGTGCCGGTTTGCGCGAAGCCCGGAGCCGCCATCGCGGTCGTGCAGGCCAGCAGCGCCCATTTGGACAATTTACTCGTGATCATAATATTCCCCTGTCTCGTTTCTGGTTTTGGTCTTTGCTGTACGTCTTTGGTTTCAAGTCGCTTTTGGTGCTTGCGGAAAAGCCGCGCGCATTCTCGACCCGATCGCGCATTCCTCGGCGCCGGCGAGCGAATCGACCGCCGCGAATTGGGCGTCGAACGCCTCGACGCTCGCGGGCTCGTCCGCACCGAAGCGCACGCCCGCGGTCTCGAAATAATGCACCCGGCCGAATGCGCCGCCGCCGGCGGTGATCGTGTGGCCGCTGACGTCGCAGCGCTCGCTCGCCAGCCAGGCGACGGCAGGCGACACCAAATCGGGGGCGAACGCTGCGGCGCTGTCCGCGGGGAACATGCCTGCGGTCATGGCCGTCGCCGCGACCGGCGAGATCGCATTGACCAGCACGTCGCGCTTGCGGCCTTCGAGCGCGAGGCAGTTCATCAGGCCAAGCACGCCGGCCTTGGCGGCCCCGTAAGCGGATTGCCCGAAATTGCCCGATGTCGCCGCCATCGAGGTGGTGACGACGATCCGCCCATAGCCTTGCTCGTTCATCAGCGGCCAGACCGCCTTGGTGCAGTGGATCGTGCCCATCAGATGGACGCGGATCACCGCCTCGATGTCCTCGAGCTCCGCCTTGATGAAGCTGCGGTCGCGCACGAAGCCGGCGTTGTTGACCAGTATGTCGATCTTGCCGAAAGCCTCGATCGCGGTGGCGGCGATCGCCGCTCCGCCTTCGGCGCGTTCGACGCTGTCATAGCTCGCGACCGCTTCTCCGCCCGCGCCGCGTATCTCAGCGACGACCGCGTCGACCCGTGCGCGGCTGTCGGCCTGGCCGCGCCCATTGACGACCAGCTTGGCGCCGCGGCTGGCGAGCAATAGCGCATGGCTGCGGCCGAGGCCGGCACCGCCGCCGGTGACGATCGCCACTCGGCCGTGCAGGTCGAGCGTCATGCGCCGTCCCCCTTGCGTGAGTTGATGCCCCCGACCGCCATCGCTCAGTCCCTCAGAACCATTGTTCTTCCAGGGCCATCACGCTGTCCGCGCTTGCCTTGATGCGGGTCAGGCGGAGCGCGGTTTCCGGCAGCATGCGCTCGGCGAAGAAGCGGGCGCGCATCAGCTTGGCGGCAAGCTCGCCGCTCTCGTCGCGGCCTTCGTCGATCCGCCGCGTCGCGGCCTCGGCGATGCGCAGCCACATGAAGCCGACCAGCACCAGGCCCATCAGATGGATGTAATCGGTCGCGCCGGCGCAGGCGGCTTCGCGATCGCGGCTGCCGAGCCCGACCAGATAGGTGGTCGCCTCGCGCATGTCGTCGAGCGCGCGCGCCATCGCATCGACCAGCGAAAGCGATGGAGTCGAGGTGCGATTGGCGGCGAGCTGCGCGGCGATCTCGTCGATCAGGTCGAACGCCGACTGGCCCTGGTTGTGGCCGAGCTTGCGCAGCACCAGATCGACGCCCTGGACGCCGTTCGCGCCTTCGGCGATCGCGAGCATCCTGATGTCGCGCACGAGCTGCTCGACGCCGGTCTCGGCCATATAGCCGTGGCCGCCGAACATCTGCTGGGCGATCACCGTATTGTCGAAGCCTTCGTCGCTGAGATAGGCCTTGATGACCGGCGTGATCAGCGCAAGCCGCTCGGCCGCCGCGGCGCGCTCGGCCTTGTCGGGCGCACGATCGACGACGTCGGCGATCAGGCCCGACCAGACGAGCAACGCGCGCGCGCCTTCGTTGAAGCTCTTGAGCTTCATCAACGTGCGGCGGACGTCGGGCTGGACGATCAGCGGGTCGGCCATCGCTTCCGGCCGCTTGGGCCCGGAAAGCGCGCGCCCCTGCAGGCGCTCCTTGGCGTAAGCGACGGCATTCTGGGTCGCCAGCTCGGAGACCGAAAGCGCCATCGTCCCGGTCCGCCGCCGGATCGCGTTCATCAGCTTGAACATGCCGACCAGGCCCTGCTGGCGCTCGCCGACCAGCCAGGCGGTCGCCTCGTCGTAGTTCATCACGCAGGTGGCGCTGCCGTTCAGCCCCATCTTATGCTCGATCGATCCGCACGAGACCGTGTTGCGCCGGTCGAACGCGCCATCCTCGCCCGGCAGCAGCTTGGGCATCAGGAACAGGGAGATGCCCTTGGTCCCCGGCGGATCGCCCTCGATCCGCGCGAGCACGAAATGGATGATGTTGTCGGTGAGGTCGTGTTCGCCGCCTGAATTGAAGATCTTGGTGCCGGTGACCTTGTAGGTGCCGTCCGCCTGGGGCACCGCGCGGGTGCGCAGCAGGCCGACGTCGGTCCCGCAATGTGGCTCGGTCAGCGCCATCGTCGCCGACCATTCGCCGGTGATCAGCCGGGTGAGATAGGTCTCGCACTGCTCCGGCGTGCCGTGCGCCATCAAGATCTCGGCGATGCTCTCGCCCCAGCCGGTGTACATGTCGAACGACTGGTTGGCGCCGCCCCTGAATTCCATCACCGCGGTCGCGACGGTCCTCGGGAAATCCTGCCCGCCATATTGCGCCGGCGCGGCGAGGCCGGCCCAGCCGCCCTCGGTGTAGGCGCGATACGCCTCGCGAAAGCCGCTCGGGGTGGTGACGCTGCCGTCGGGATGGCGGGTGCAGCCTTCGCGGTCGGCGCTGGCGTTGAGCGGGAGCATGACCTCGCGCGCGACCTTGCCGGCCTCGCTGAGCACCGCCTCGACGACCTCGAGGTCGAGATCGGCGAAGCCGCGCAGATGGCGGTATTTGTCGAGGTCGATCAGCTCCTCGAACAGGAACATGTAATCGGCGACGGGGGGATCGTAGCTCAGCATGATGGGCGCGCTCCTGCGACGGAGGCGCGAGCGGGGATGGGGCTCGGCACGCTCATTGCGTCACGATCAGGGCATCGAGCGCGACGACTCCCTTTCCCTCGCCGTAGGCGACCAGCGGATTGACATCGATCTCGGTGATCTCCGGACTGGTCGCGATCAGCCGCCCGACCTGCGCCGCCGCGCGCGCCACCGCGTCGACGTCGACCGGCGGGCTGCCGCGGAAGCCGCGCAGCAATTTGGCGCTCTTGAGGCTGAAGAGCGCCTCGACGATCTGCGCTTCCGAAGCGAGCGCCGGGAGCAAAGCCACGTCGCCCAACGCTTCGATCCACACGCCGCCCATGCCGACCAGCAGCACCGGTCCCCAGGAGGGATCGCGCCGCGCGCCGACCACCAGCTCGACGCCGCGCTCGCCCATCTTCTCGACCAGCACGCCGTCGAGCGCGAGGCCCGGCTTGGCGCGCTCGATATTGCCGTGGAGCTTGCCCCAGTGGCTGCGTAGCGCCGCCTCGTCGGCGATGTTGAGCAGCACGCCGCCGACGTCGCTCTTGTGCGCGAGCGAGGCGGCCTGCGCCTTGAGCGCAACCGGATAGCCGATCTTCGCGGCGATCGTGACCGCCTCGTCGGCCGATTTGGCGAGCCCTCCCTCGGGGACCGCGATGCCGATCTTGGCGAGGACCTGCTTGCCCAGCCATTCGGGCTGGGTGCCGCCGCCGAGCGCGGGCAGGCCGGCGAACGGCTGCGGCATCGCCGGCTCGCTCCAGCCGCGGCGCTGACGGGCGTGGCGGGTGAGGGCGGAGAGCGCGCGCATCGCGCGTTCGGGCGAGCGCATCACCACCATCTTGTTGTCCGCGAGGATCTTCGCCGCTTCCTGCGGGATCGGGCAATCCTCGTTATGGATCACATAGACGATCGGCTTGTCGGCGGGCAGGGCGGCCGCGATCGATGCGAAGGCGGTCGAGATCGGCGGGCCGACCGACGGGTTGGAGATCATCACGCTGCCGATCGCCGGATCGGCGAGCACCGCCTCGGCGCCGACCCGCAGCAGGTCGGGCTGCCAGGCGGGCAGGGTGCCCATGTCGAACGGATTACGCGGCGGCGTGTAATCGGGCAGCTTGCCCTTGAGGCTGTCGGCCGTCTCCTTCGACATTGGCGGGATGTCGAGGCCGAGCTCGGCGGCATAATCCTCCGAAATGCCGCACAAGGCGCCCGAGGTGGTGACGATGCCGAGCCCTTCGCCATCGTGGTGGGGATAGCGCAGCACGATCTGCGAGACGTCGATCAGTTCCTCGAGCGCGTCGACCATGATTATGCCGGCATCCTCGAGCAACGTGCGCATCACCTTGTAATCGCCGGTCAGCGCGCCGGTGTGCGAGGCGGTCGCGGCCTGCGCCTTGGCGCTCTTGCCGGGGTGGAGGAGCAGGATCTTCTTGCCGTGGTCGCGCGCGAGCTTGGCGACCGCGAGCATGTCGGCCGGGCGGCGGATCTGCTCGGCGTAGCAGACCACCGCGCCGGTCTTGTCGTCGGCCAGGAAGAAGCCGACGAGGTCGGCGATGCCGAGATGCGCCTCGTTGCCGGTGGTGACCATGTAGGAAACGTTCACGCCGCGCTGCTGCAAGGTGTAGGCGAGATGGTGGCCGATGCCGCCGCTCTGGCAGACGATCGCGACGCCAGGGCGGCCGTCGTCCTCGGGCCGCTGCAGCGGGGTCGGCACCAGCATCACCGAAAAGGCGTCGACATAGTTGAAATAGCCGACGCAATTCGGACCGACCAAAGGCAGGCCGCCTTCGCGGGCGATGCGGCCGATCTCCTCCTGCTCCTTGCGGCCCTGCTCGCCGGTTTCGGCGAAGCCCGACGAGAAGCAGACCGCGCTCTTGACGCCGCGCGCGATGCAGGCCTCGACCGTCTCGCGCACCGCGTCGGCGGGCACGATCAGGATCGCGAGGTCGACGCCCTCGGGAAGCTGGTCGATGCTGGTGAGGCAGGGGATGCCTTCGATCTCGCCACCGCTGCGGCCGACGAGATGGATCTTCGTCTTGAACTCGCTGGTCTGCAAATTCCTGAGCACGGTGTGGCTCGGCGTGCCTGGCTTGGACGACATGCCGATGATCGCGACCGAACGCGGCCGCATCATCTGCTCGATGCCCGCCGTCTGCAGTTGCGCCTGTCCGGTAATCCCGGCTCCCTGGCTCTTCTCTCCCACTTTATCCTCTTTCAAAAAATCTGGTTGTCGTGCGGCGTCAGGCGCCGGCGGGCTGGAACATCAGCAGGTTGGTGCCGTCGGGGAGGGGCGCCCAGAAGGGCACGACCTCCATCCCGATCTTGATGTCGTCGAGATCGCATTTGACGATGTTGGCCATGATGTTGACGCCTTCGTCGAGCCGGACGAGCGCGATCAGATAGGGCTCGTGGCCGCGGAACGGGCCGTTGCCGACATTGGCGATCGTGTAGCTGAAGATCTCGCCATGGCCTGAGACCTCGCGCCATTCGAGGTCGCGGCGGGCGGTGAACAGGCTGACGGGGCGCGGGAACCACTGATATTGGCTGGTGCGCGGGCAATATTGCACCATCACCTTCTTCTCGCGCGTGCCTTCCCAGAAGGGCATGCTGAAATTGGCGTGGCGGATCGGATCGCGCGGAACCGAAAGCGTGTCGTTGGCTGGCTTGCTCATGTCTGGCCTCACGCGTCTGGAGTCAGGACGAGGGCGGTGCTGCTTCCCCAGTTTCGTCCGTAGGGAATCCAGCCGATGCCGGTGACGAGGGCGTTGGCGGTGTTCTTCACCTGTCGCTCGCCGCCTTCGCCGAACAGCTGGCGCACCGCCTCGACGAGATTGGTGCCGCCGCCGGCGAGCCCAGCCTGGCCGGCCGAGATCTGGCCGCCGCTGGTGTTGAGCGGCAGATCGCCGTCGAAGTGCAGATTGGTCTCGTTGATGAAGGCGGCGCCCTGGCCCGGCTTGCAGAAGCCGAGCATCTCGAGCTGGATCATCATCGCGATCAGGAAATCGTCGTAAGGGTGGAACGAGCCGACGTCGCGCGGGGTGATCCCCGCCTGCCTGAACGCTTTCTCGCCCGCCGCGCGATGGCCGGATTCGGTCGGCTCGAGGTCGTTCTGCGCCAGCTTGTAATTGGTCCGCTCGCCGTAGCCGGTCGGGACGACGAAGCGCGAATAGCCTTTCTCGCGCGCGCGCTTCTTGCTCATCATCACGAAGCCGTTGCCGCCGTCGCACATCATCACGCAATCGAGCAGGCGAAGCGGATCGGCGATCATCCGCGAGTTGAGATAATCCTCGACGGTGATCGGCTGGCGGAGCTTCTCGACCGCATTGGGATTGAGCACGGCATGGTCGCGCTGCGCCACCGCCATCTTACCGAGCGCGTTGAGATCGAGTCCGTAGAGATGGTCGTAGCGCCGCGACAGCAGCCCGAACGCGCCGGGCGGGCCGAGCAGGCCTTCGGGATCGGCCCATTCGTGGTGGAACGAGCGCATGATCAGATTGTCTTCGGTGCTCGGCGTGTCGGCGTTGATCAGGACGATCGTCTCGCAATAGCCGGCGTCGAGCGCCGCCGCGGCCCGCGCGATGCCGCCGGTGGCGGAGCAGCCGCCGAGATCGGTGGTGTCGGTGAAATTGGTCTCGAGCCCGAGATAGTCGAGGCAGGATTGCGACCACATCGGCGTCTTGGCGCCGGTCGCCGAAGGGGTGAAGACGACCCCGTCGATCTCCTCGCGCTCGAGGCCGGAGCGCTCGAGCAACGCATCCAATATCTCGCCGGCATAGTCCCAGACGTCGCGGCCGCTGCGCATCTCGTGCTTGGCCTCGGCATAAGCGACGATCGCATTGTCACGCAGCGCCATGGCGACAGCTCCTTTTCAGGCTCGTTGGGTTCATCGCGCGCATCGGGCTTTCTCCCGCGGTTGGCATGCGCTCTATTTCTTGTTGCGCGTCAGGAAGGCGTCGATGCCCTGCTGCGCCTCGGGCGAGGTCAGGGTCAGCGCCTGCGCGACCGCCTCGGCGAACAGCCCGGCCTGCGCCGGCATGTCCTCGATCATGCTCAGCGCGTTGAGCATCATATAGTTGGAGATCTTGGCGTTGGCGGCGACGTTCTTAGCGATCTCGAGCGCCGTCTCCATCGATTTGCCGGGCTCGACGACATAATGCGAAAGGCCGAGCTGCTCGCCCTTGTCGACGTCGATCCGGCGGCCGGTGAGCATCATCTCGGTCAGCCTGCCGACGCCGATCAGGCGCGCGATCCGCACCGTGCCGCCGCCGCCCAGGAAGATGCCGCGCCGCCCCTCGGGAAGCTGGTAGAAAGTGGTCCGGTCGGCGACCCTGATGTGCGCGCAGGAGGCGAGCTCGAGCCCGCCGCCGATCACCGCGCCGTGCATCGCCGCGATCACCGGCCGGCCGCAATATTGGATCGAATCGAACAATTTGTGGCCCCAGCGCGAGTAGAGCATGCCCTCGTAGGCGGGGGTCAATTTATACTCGGCGAGGTCCAGCCCGGCGCAGAAATGATCGCCGTTGCCGGTGATGATCACGACTTCGACGCTTTCGGGGATGTCGGTGAAGGCGTCCTTCAGCGCGACGAAGATGCGGTTGGAAAGCGCGTTGCGCTTCTCGGGACGGTTCAGCGTGATGATCGCCAGATTGTCCCTGATCTCACGAGTCACGACGGGCTCGTCGGCCATTGCATCCTCTCCTTTGTGTTCGGGACAGGAACGCGGACAACCCGTTGATTGGCCCGCGAAGCGCTGCCTCGTTCGCCGCTCCCCCATGTCGTCTGGGGAAGGGGTTCGAGGAATGGCTTGCGGAATGGCGCAATCGGCTAGGAAGCCGCTATTTCCGATGTCCTCCCATGACGCGATCGCTGCCGCATCTGTTATCGTGAGACCAGTTGCTACAGCGCAAAAGTGGGCTGTTCAAGCGCTTAGTCAAAGGCTGCAGGCCCAAAAGCTCGGGAGTTGGCGGAGCGTGTCGAATGGGCCACGCGGCCGCTGCAACGAGCGGCCGCCGCGTCAATGCAGCAGGTCCGAGGTGACGCTCGGCTGATGCCCGGCCGCCTCGATCATCCAGTCGGGCCAGACGTCGCCCGGCCAGCCCGCGCGGCGATATTGCTTGCTGAGGACGTTGAGCCATTGCCGCAGATGCTGCGGGTTGAAGCGCAGGCGAAGCGCGCGCTCGACATCGTTCTTGGCGGGATCGTCCTTGGCGGCATCGTCCTTGCCGGCGTCGCCCTTGAAAGTGAGGATGATGAGGTTCTTGCCGCTGTTGATGCCGACCGACCGCACCAGCCACCCCGCGCCCTCGCTTTCCGCCTCGGGGAGTTGGCGCGGCGCCTGCTTGGGCGCCCTGGCGAGCGCCGACTTCTGCGCGACCCGATGATCGACTTCGGCGAAGCGGCGATCCTGCACGGTCTGCTTGTCGAGCCATTCGAGCAGCTTCTTGACCAAGGCATTGGCGAGGCGCTGGGTGACCCACAATGTCTCGGTCCCGCCGGCGGCCAGCGCGCACGCCAGGCGCAGGCGATCCTCGGGCGGAATATAGTGGGTGTTGAACCACTGGATTTCGGGAGGAGGAGAGTCCTGCAAGTCTGGCCCGTTTCGTTGCGAGTTTGATTGCGAATTGTCCGGCGAGCGTGGCGGCTGGCGGCGATCATTGTCAATGGCTTGAGCATCGCCGCATCGCTGGAGCCGGGGAGGGCGGACCGGCGCGGCGCTTGGTTGACGCGCTTGTGCGGCTCCTCCTTTACTCGTTCGCAGCGGCCTGGCGTGCGCCTGGCGATGGAGGCACCGCTGCAAAACTCCGTTCGCGGTGAGCGTGTCGAACCGCTCTCCTTTCTTGACCATAGAAGGGAAAGGCCTT
This sequence comes from Sphingomonas sp., assembly GCF_036677245.1. Taxonomy (GTDB): domain Bacteria; phylum Pseudomonadota; class Alphaproteobacteria; order Sphingomonadales; family Sphingomonadaceae; genus Allosphingosinicella. The sequence continues at coordinate 19,706 of NZ_JAKFCG010000088.1, read as the reverse complement.
CGACAAGCTCAGGCCGAACGGTTTTTGCCCGAACGGCTTTTGGTGACTCGGCACCGTTTGCAGCGGTCTCAATGGAGGGAGTGGATCATGGATTTGGGTCTTGCTGGAAAAAGGGTGCTCGTCACCGGCGCCAGCCGCGGCATCGGCCTGGCGGTCGCCGAGTGGTTCCTGAAGGAGGGTTGCGAGCTGTTCATGGTCTCGCGGACCGCCAAGGACCTCGAGGCTTCCGCGAATAAGCTCGCCAGCGCCTATCCCAAGGCACGGGTCGAATGGTTCGCGGTCGATCTTAGCGACGACGATGCGGCGGACCGGATCCACGGCTGGCGGCCCGAGATCGACATATTGATCAACAACGCCGGCGACATCCCCTCCGGCACGATCGACGAAGTCGGGCCGGCGGCGTGGCGCGAGGCGTGGGTCGTCAAAGTGTTCGGCTACATCGACCTCTCGCGGCTTTACATGGCTGGAATGTCCTCGCGGCCCTCGGGCGGCGTGATCGTCAACGTGATCGGCGCCGCGGGAGAGATGCTCGACGCGGGCTATATCGCCGGCTCGGTCGGCAATGCCGCGCTCATCGCCTTCACCAAGACGCTCGGATCGAACAGCATCGACAAAGGCGTTCGGGTGGTCGGCATCAATCCCGGCCCGGTCGACACCGATCGCATGGCCAGGATCCTCAAGAAAAAGGCGCTGGAGAAGCTCGGAGATGCCGGCCGCTGGCAAGAACTCGCTTCCGCCTTTCCGCTCGGCCGAAGCGCGAGTGTCGACGAGATCGCCGCAACCATAATATTTCTCGCGTCCCCACTTTCGGGCTATACGTCGGGGACCGTCATCAACGTCGACGGCGGCATAACGAACAAAAGATGAAACCCTTTGAGGGAGAGGTGCCATGAAGCTGTTGCAGGAGAATAGGGCGAACCGCGGCCTCGAATTCGTGCCGGGCGAAACGGCATTGCTGGTCGCCCATTGGCAGAACGACGTGATCGACGAATCGCGGCCGTTCGGCGCGATGTTCGGGCCCCAGATCAGGAAGCGCGGCACCTTGCAGCGGATGAAGGCCGCCATAGAAGCCGCCCGCCGCGCGGGCGTGCACGTGGTCTACCTCAACGTCGTCCTCGATCCGCTCCCGTCCGAGAAGGGCATCTACGATCCTTTGATGATCGCGGCCTCGCGCACCCAGTCCATGCGCAAAGGCACCCGCGGCGCTGCCGTCGTTGACGAGCTCACGCCCGAGCCGGGCGATCCGATCGTCGAGCACGGCAAGTCGAGCGGCTTCCACGAATCGAACCTCAAGAGCCTGCTCGATCAGCTCGGTATCGACACCGTCGTCATCGCGGGCCTCGCCACCAACATCGCCGTCGAGCACACTTTGCGCGACGCGGTCCAGCACGGCTATCGCACGATCCTGATCGAGGATTGCTGCTATTCCTCCTCACCCGAATATCACGACGCATCGGTGCTGACGATGCGGGTGCTGGCGGCGGATGTGATCACGGTGGACGATTTCATCGGGGCGCTGGAGGATGGTTCGGCTGTTCCGCAAGCTACTGCGCAGGCAGAGATTTCGGCCGGTTGAAGGCCGGCGACGCGGGATCGAAGCTCGCATGAATCGCGCCGAGTGAACGGTCTCGCGAGCTTACAGGCCGTGGGGCGCAAAGCTCGATTCCGGCCCGAATGTCGGCACCGCAGCTCGGTACCCGTTAGGATTGCCGTTGTGCCGCCGCAGATGGGTGAGGGGGCTCGCCTTAGTGCAGGTAGCTGCGCGGCAGCTGCAGGTAGAATCTCGCGCCATGTTCCTCACTCGGCGAGGCCCAGATGCGGCCGCCATGATCTTCGACGATGTTGCGGGAGAGTGAGAGGCCGAGCCCGGTGCCGGTGTCCTTGGTGGTGAAGAAGATTTCGAAGATGCGCGCCGTCGCGTCCGGCTGGATGCCTGGGCCGGTATCGCTGATCTCGAGCAGCACGTCGCGGTCGGGGAGCGACATCGTGCGGATCTCGATTTCGCGAAGGCGGCAGGAGGGCTCATTCAGCGATTCGATCGCATTGGTGAAAAGGTTGACGAGCACCTGCCGCAGCTGGCTGCGATTCCCTCGGATCGGCGGCAGTGCCTCATCCAGTTGCAGTCGCAGCGCGACCTGATTGGCGGCCAGCTCCGTATCCAGCAATGACGCTGTCTCCCGCACCAGCTCGTTCAGGCAGAATTCGGATGTCGTAGCCGGTTCCCTGGCGAACATCGCCCGGGTGCTCTTGACGACGTCGAAGGTACGCTGCCCCGCCTCGAGCGTCGCGCGCAGCGCTTCGACAGCCTTTTCCGGGTCTGGCGGCGTGTTCGTGAGCCAGTTCAGGCCAGCGGTCGCATTGTTGGTGACTGCGGAGAGCGGCTGCCCGACTTCATAGGAGATCGCACGTGCCATTGCCTCGAGCGAGGCCAATCTTGCCTCACGTTCCCGAATTCGCGCCGCCGTCGACCGAGCCAGCCGCGCATAAAGCCGTTGGGATTCGGTAATCAGCGCGAACAATATGAGAAGATGGGCGAACAATATCACAGCGTATAAATAGTAATAGCCCACCGTGAAGCGGGCCGCGAGGGTCATGATCAGCAGCGATTCGGCCAGCCAGCTGGAAACCGCGACCAGCAGCCACAAGTCAAGCACTGAACTCCTCTTCGAATAGAGCAACGCCATCGCAGCCAGGAAGAATGAGAATATCACGAGCTCAGTCGCAAATGCATGGCGGTAGATTACTTCGAAATGATTGAGATAAATCTGCGGGAGCAAGTCGTGCCCGATCGTCGTGAGCATCGTAGCTCCTGTCGCCAAGGCAATTGCCGTCAACGCCGCCACGGCGATGTTGGGGGATCGCCGCTCCGATCCAGGCCGTGCGCGCGCATCCGCCTGTTTGAGCACGACGTAGGCTATTATGCCGACGGCAATCCCGAGCCGCCGGAAATGCGCGAGCCATGATGTCGTGTTGAGCCCGGCGCCCAGCAATCCGTCCGGGTGAAACGCCCCTGGAAAGGTGAGCGTGTGCGGAATGACAAGCAGTGCGGTGAAGACAAAGGCTGTGGCCAGGACCGTCAGCGACCGCGATCGGAAAACCCTGGCCTGAGCATAAAGTATCGTGGCGATGATCAGATCGCTGACGAGCAGGATCGAATTGATTATCGGGACGAACGCATCGATACGAGCCAACCGAACGTCTCTAACCGGCAATATCAGCAGGACGGCGCCGAAGAGCAGACCGACAAGCGCCAGACTTAACCGGATTTGTCGCCGGTCTGGCGGTGTATTGAAGAGCCCTCGATGGTCCTGCGGCACAGATGTTCCCGTCTTGTTACTCCAAAAATCTCAAGGCCATTGTGGCGCCAAACCGGCGCGGTGGCGCCGGCCTCTGAAGAACGCCGGCGGTCGGCTGGGTCGCCAGGCTCTCGTAATGTCGGCTGTTGGTCAAATTGAGTACCCAGAAGCGGACCGATGGACTGCGCGAGCTAAGCCGCCACTCAACCGAGGCATCAACCGTTGCAAATTCCTTCTGCCGCACGACGTTGTCCGGTTCCGAAAAGTAGCCGGAATTATAGGCCAGGCTTCCACTTAGCACCAATTCGCCATGTCTGCCCAATGCAACGTTCCGATGCGCGGCGAAACTTAACTTGGTTCGGAGAGCGAAAGGCAAATTGCCACCCGTTACATCGCAGGCGAACGGCGCATAAGGGATGGGCGCGCTTGAACCGTAATTGACGCACGTCGCATTGGGAAAGCGCTTGAAGCGACTTTGCAGGAACTGGGCACCAAGTCCAAATCGCGTCTTGCGGTTCGCTCTCGCATCAAGCTGCAACTCCAGGCCATAGACTTCGGCCGAAGCCGCATTCGCGGTCACCGAACCGATTGGCGTGATGGCGGAAACCTGGACGTCCGAATAATCATAATAGAACAGGCTCGCGTCCGCCCAAAAGCGCTGCGAGCGTTCTCCATATTTCAATCCGGCTTCGAAATTGTCGAGCCTCTCCGCTCCGAACGGAGGGTTCTGCGGCGTCTGGAGGTTCCAGCCGCCGCTCTGGAAGCCCCGGCTTGCTGCAAAATAGCCCATCACCTCATCGGAGAAGCGTCGGTCGAGCGAGGCGCGCCATGTCAATTCCCGAAAGGTCTCGCTGTCCCGGAACGGCTCCTCGCTCAGCAGCGGCAGGCCCGGGATGCGGCGGACGTAGGGCGGGTTGTCGTACAGCTGCTCCCCGGTTGCCTTCACCGACCGGCGTTCGATCGTGTAGCGCATGCCGAGCGTCGCTCGGGTCCCGTGCCCGAGGGGCAGAGTTGCCTGGCCATAAGCGGCGTAGGACGACGTGTCGCCGCGGGCGAACAATGTCTGCCGAAGCCGACCTCCCAGAAGGGCCGAATAAGCGCCGCCATAGCCAAATCTGGTCGGATCGTAGCGCTCTACGATCCGGATGTAATAGAGGCCGGCGGTCCACTGGAGGCGCGAATTCTTGGCCGACAACAGCTGAAATTCCTGGCTGAACTGTTTCTGCTCAACGGTCGGAGCACCCGACCATAAGGGTAAAGGCCCCTGATCAAGGTCCGCGGCGAAGCGCGCGTGCAACCGGCGCAGGGCAGTCAGGCTCATGAAAGTCAGGCTGCCAAGCTCGGTATCCGCCCTGAGCGACATGCCGCCGTAGCGCAAGCGATAGCGGCTTGGCTCATCCTGGTCGCCGTCCCGGAAGCCCTGCACACGCGGCTGGCCGATTGGCGGAAAGGCTGCGACGGGACGAAAGGAGAAATCGTGATCGCTGTCCTGATAGTCCGCCGCCAGGGTCATCGTCCGCGGCGCATCGGCCCGCCAGATCCATTTGCTCCGTGCGACGAGGCTGTGGTCGACGGCACCCTGGTCGGTTCGACCAGTGTAGTGGTTCGTCCCATAGCCCCCGTTGCGTGACAGGCTCACCGCCAGGTTCCCCGCGATGCGATCATTCCCCCCTGTCACATACAAGTCGCCCCGAGCATATCCGTAGAAGCCCGTGCCCAGCATCGCCTCGGCCGATGACGTCGACGTCGGGTCGCGCGTGATGATCTGGATGACCCCGCCGCTCGCATTGCGCCCGAACAGGGTTCCTTGAGGGCCCTTCAGGACCTCGATCCGCTCTATGCCGCGGAGGTCGAGCAGGGCGCCGATCGACGACGCGAGATAGACCCCATCGACGTAGGTCGCCACGCTGTTCTCCACCCCCAAGGTGGATCGCTTGCCAATGCCTCGGAGGTACGGCTGCGTGAATGCTCCGGTGCGCATCATCACAAGGCTCGGCACGACCTTGCCGAGGTCCCGCATTTCGGTTGCTTGCCGCTGCTCCAATTCGTCGCCCGAGATTGCGGTGAGGGCGATGGGGACATCCTGAGGATGCTCGGGCCGGCGCTGAGCCGTCACCACGACAGTCTCTTGATCGTCGCTGTTGGACGCCCCCTGAGCGGCACCAGCTTGCGGGCAGAGCACGGCCAGCGCGCTCAGGATCAGAGCCCGCTGCCATCGGGCTATGCCGCGCAGGCAAGTTCCCCAGGCGCGTCCGTCCATAAGGCCCCCTTTCAGCAGCCTACAGCCGCTTTCGGATACTCCGCAATGGTGGAAGGCGGCCCGATCATCTCCGCGCGCCTCGGCACCGGCTACAGCGCGAGCGGCTTCGCCGTCGGTGAGAGCGGGGAGAGGGGGTAGGCTAGGACGCTCATCGGAAGGGCATTGAACCCAATGCCGGATCAAGCATTTGGCGCTTGATAGCTGGTGACCCCTACGGGAATCGAACCCGTGTTTTCGCCGTGAGAGGGCGACGTCCTGACCGCTAGACGAAGGGGCCGAGCGCAAGCGCTGCAAGCTGCGCCGCATATGGGCGAGGGGGCTCGCCTGTCAAGGAAGTTGCGGCGCGCGCAGCGCGTCACGCCGCTACGCGCGCGGCCGCGGCCGCCACTTTGGGCGCAGCGGGGGTGGGGGAGGCGTGGATGATCGCAAGCACGCCGTCGAGCCCGCCGATCCTCGCTTCGAGCGCGGCGAGCTGCACCCAGCCGAGGCGACCGATGTCGATCATCAACGTCGCGCGCTCGGCGCAGCTCGGCACCAGGTGCAGCCCGTAGAGATCATAGCCTTCGCCCGAGACGATCCGCAGGATGCGGGGAACGGCGTCGCTCCCCGGCCTGAAATCGATCGCAATATGCCCGTTCATAACGCCTCCTGTTTGCCCCGGGCCGTTCGGGGAGGATGTGACGGCCAAAGAAAAACCCCCGCTCCGGTGGGAGCGGGGGTTCCTGCTTTCCTTGCTATGTCGGTCCTCAGACAGATCAGCCGGTTGCGGGCGCCGCTCCTCGATGGAAGGTCGCTACGAATACCGCTGCTGCCGCTTTGACGTTCTGGGACGCACGCGCCGCCGCGGCGCCGAGGGCGCGCGGGGAGGCCGAAAGGATGCGATCGAAGGTCATCGGCCCGGCTTGTACGCGTCCAGCGGTTAACGGGTCAACCGCATAAGCTCGCAATCGGCGCGGCCAATCGCTATGTGCGCTCGCCAACGGACATTCGCGGAAAACCACCTGACATGCTGCACCGACCGACCGGCCGTCCCGACCGGCGCACCTTCGCAATCATCTCGCACCCGGACGCGGGCAAGACGACCTTGACCGAGAAATTGCTGCTGTTCGGCGGCGCGATCCATCTCGCCGGCGAGGTCAAGGCGCGCGGCGCCAATCGGCGCGCGCGATCGGACTGGATGAAAATCGAGCAGCAGCGCGGCATCTCGGTGACCAGCTCGGTGATGACGTTCGAGCATCGCGGCGTGACCTTCAACCTGCTCGACACGCCGGGCCACGAGGATTTCTCCGAAGACACCTACCGCACGCTGACCGCGGTCGATTCGGCGGTGATGGTGATCGACGCGGCGCGCGGCATCGAGGCGCAGACGCGCAAATTGTTCGAGGTCTGCCGCCTGCGCAACGTGCCGATCATCACCTTCATCAACAAGGTCGACCGCGAGGGCAAGGCGCCGTTCGAGCTGCTCGACGAGATCGCCGACGTGCTCCAGCTCGATGTCGCGCCGATGAGCTGGCCGGTTGGCATGGGCGGCACTTTCGAAGGCATCTACGATCTCGGCGAGAACAAGCTCAGCCTGCCCGCCAAAAGCGACAGCGGCAGCTTCGAGGGCGAGACCTTGGCGTTCGACGGGCTCGACGACCCCAAGCTCGGCGAGGCGATCAGCAATGAGGCGCTCGAGCATCTGCGCGAGGAAGCCTCGCTCGCGCTCGCCGCTTATCCGACCTTCGACAGCGACGCCTATCTCAGCGGCGACTTGACGCCGGTGTTCTTCGGCTCGGCGCTCAAGGAGTTCGGCGTTGCCGAGCTGATCGCGGCGCTCACCGAACGCGCGCCATCGCCGCAGCCGCAGCCCTCCGCCTCGGGGACGGTCGATCCCGATTTCGCCGCGGTGACCGGGTTCATCTTCAAGGTGCAGGCGAACATGAACCCGCAGCACCGCGACCGGGTTGCGTTCATGCGGCTGTGCTCGGGCCGCTTCAAGCGCGGCATGAAATTGCTCCAGCCGGGGACCGGCAAGTCGATCGCGGTGCACAGCCCGATCCTGTTCTTCGCGCAGAACCGCGAGCTGGCGGACGAGGCCTTCCCCGGCGACATCATCGGCATTCCCAACCACGGCACCTTGCGGGTCGGCGACACCTTGACCGAGGACGCCGCGATCCAGTTCACCGGCCTGCCCAATTTCGCGCCCGAGATCCTGCGCCGGGTGGTGCTGGTCGATCCGACCAAGACCAAGCAGCTCAGGAAGGCGCTCGACGACATGGCCGAGGAGGGGGTGATCCAGGTCTTCTACCCGACGCTCGGCGCGAACTGGATCGTCGGGGTCGTCGGCCAGCTGCAGCTCGAGGTGCTGATCTCGCGGCTCGAGGCCGAATATAAGGTCGACGCGCGCTTCGAGGCCTCGCCGTGGGACACCGCACGCTGGATCTCGGCCGAAGCGCCGGCCGATCTCAAGGCGTTCGTCGACACCCACAAGAGCGCGGTCGCGATGGACCGCGATTCCGCGCCGGTGTTCCTTGCCAAGGACCTGTGGGAGCTCAATTTCCACGAGAGCCGCAACCCCAACATCCGCTTCACCGCCACCAAGGAGCGCAGCTGAAAGTGCGGGCCGCCACTTCATTCCTCCCCCAGTTTTCTGGGGGAGGGGGACCGCGTAGCGGTGGAGGGGCCCTTGGAGGCAGCGCTGAAGGCTGGCCCCTCCACCATGCTGTGCATGGTCCCCCTCCCCTGCAAAGGCAGGGGAGGATTTAAGTTGATGCGCATCCTGGTCGATGCCGACGCCTGTCCGGTCAAGGAAGAGATCTACCGCGTCGCCTATCGGCACGAGGTGCCGGTGGCGATCGTCAGCAACCAGCATCTGCGCATCCCCGACCACCCATTGCTCTCGCGAGTGGTGGTTGACGATAAATTCGACGCGGCGGACGACTGGATCGCCGAGCAGGCCTCGCCGCGCACGATCGTCGTCACGGCGGACATCCTGCTCGCCGAACGCTGCATCAAGAGCAAGGCGATCGTGCTGACGCCGACCGGGCGGCGGTTCGATGCCAGCAACATCGGCAATGCGGTCGCGACGCGCGCATTGATGAGCGATCTGCGCGCCGGGGGCGATATCGTCGGCGGCCCCAAGCCGTTCGCCAGGGAAGACCGCTCGCGCTTCCTGTCGAGCCTCGACGAGGCGCTGGTCAGGATGAAGCGGGGCTAATCGGGCTTGAAACGCTTCGCCACCGCCCGCGATCGCGAGAGCTGCTCGTCGATCAGCGCCTGGCTGATCGGGGCGTCGAACTTGATGCCGTAGCGGCCTTGCTCGCCCCAGACGATGACGCCGGCCGCCTCGATCGACCCACAGCTCAGCACCACCTTCATGCCGCTGGCGAGCGGCGCCGCGGTTGCGACCATCGCGCCGCCGGCCGAGATGTTGCGGATATGCGCGACCAGCTTGCGTCCCCAGCATTCGACGAACACCGGCAGGGTCAGCGTCGCGCGCGGCCAGCGCGGAACGGGCAGTCGGTCTTGCGGGCCGTGTAGCGCCGGGCTGGCGTGCATCCTCGTCTCCTCGACCTTGATCGTTTCAGGCTGTGCCTGAAACGTGAATCAAGGTCTCAACCATATCGAAGAGCCTGATTCACGCTTTCGACGGAAGCGCGAAGCGCTTCCACCTCTCAACGATCAGGCTCTGGGCGCACACCTTCGCCCACCGCCGCTAACCCGCGGTAAGCGCCGTTTACGGTAAAATCCGCCGGGGCCGAGATCAGTATCTAGATCGGGATCGCGAGCAGGGTCTGGATGCGCGAGGTGTCGTAGACGACCCGCTTGCGCTTGAAGCGCCAGCCCTCGCCGGTGCGCACGACATGATCGAGATAGCGGCCGGCCTGGTAGACGGTCGATTCGCCGATCTGGCTGGTGTTGATCACCAGATAGGAGGATTCCATCTCGACCTCGTCCTGCTGTCCGGCGTCGTGCTTGACGATCGTCAGCCCGGAGATGAAATGCCGGTAGATCGCCGGCTGGTAGATGTTGGCGTTGCGCAGCGAGATCACTCTATCGTGCAGCATGTCGCGATTGTCGCAACGGATCACCGGGGCCGGAAAGCCCTGGTCGTAATTCTCCTTGGGGATGATCTCGTACAGGCAATCCTCGACGAACAATTCGGGCCAGGCTTCGAGCCGGTCGCTGTCGAGCGTGGCGATGTAGCGGTCCTGGAGCTCGAGCATCTCGAGCCGCAACGCCGATCCGTTGGTGCCCCCGCCGCCGTTGGTGCTCACGCGGGCAAGCCCACCGTGTCGGCCATCTCGAAGCCCATCAGCTTGGCGTAACCGCGCCAGAAGCTACGGATCAGATGCTCGTTGATCAGGCTGTCCTCCTTGCCCGCCGCGCGTCCCATGTCGATCGCGGAATAATCCTCGCCGTCGCGATGCGTGCCCTGCTGGACCAGCTCGGTCGCCTCGGTGTCCTCCATCGAGATATAGCCGGCCGGGCCGACGAGATTGGCCTGCTTGATGCGCAGCGCGCGCATCTCGGGCGTGTCGTCCTGATAGCCGAAGAAATGGAAGACCAATTCGAAATGGTCGGGGCCCTTGGGCAGCAATTGCCGCGCGACCAGGGTGTTGTGGATCTGCTGGATGACGAGCTGCGGGAAGATCGGCTGGATGTGGTTGGTGCTCAGCAGCTCATATTCGGGAACCAAAGCGAGGATGCTGTCGTCGCGCAGGCTGAAGCCCTCGTCGTAGCTCGCGATCTTCTGGTCCTTATAGGCCGCCGACGTGTCGCCTTCCTCCTTCTTGATCGACATCAGGATGCTGTGGAGGTCGTGCTTGCCGCCGGCGCGGACCCGCGATTCCATGCCCACCCGATAGATGTTGAACGTGGTGTGGAACAGGTGGAGCAGGCTCGCGTGATAGGGGTCCTTGACGTTCTCGAAATAGAGCTTCCAGTTGGAATTGGAATATTGCCGGGTGCAGCCGAGATATTCGATCGGCTTGTGGAAGATGCGGTCGGCATAGCCGCACATCTCCGGCCCAATGTATTCGGCGAGCGGCTCGACGCTGTCGCTGAACGTCGCGAACACCAGGCCCTTGTACGATTCGACCCGAAGCTGGCGCAGCCCGTGGTCCTTGCGGTCGAAATCTGGCGGCATCCCGGCCGCGCCCTTGTTGCCGCGCTGGAAGGGGACGCCGATCAGATTGCCGCGGCTGTCGTAGCTCCACTGATGATAGACGCAATTGTGGGTGGCCGCGTTGCCGCGCAGGTGGCGGCAGACCATTGCGCCGCGGTGCGCGCAGCGGTTGACCCAGGCGGCGAGCCCGCCATCTTCCGTGCGCGTCATCACCACTGGCGTGTCGCCGACGAAGGTGCTCTTGTAATCGCCCGGGTTGAGGATCTCGGCCTCGAGGCCGAGGAAGCTCCAGATCGGCCCGCGGTAGATGCGTTCCTGCTCGAGATCATAGACCTCCTGCGAGCTGAACACCTTGTAGGGGACACGCGAGCCGTCTTCGCGCGGAAAGCTGACGACGGCATTGTCTCGAGCAACGGGGCGATGTGCGGTCATGGCCGACTCCTCCGGCTAAGTGTTCGAACGCTATGTCCAATCCGCAGCTTTGGCAAATCGCGCGTGCGCCCGATGCTGCGATTTTCCTGAAGCGGCGATCGGTGCCTGTCACCGCACACTCCGCGTCATGAGGCTCCCAACGCAACGCGGGTCGGTTCGGTCCAGGGACCAGCGCTCCGCACTTGCGGGCAGCAATGGGCTTGCTTAGGGCCGCCAAGGGCGCGGCAGGTGCCGGCGACGATCTGGGAGAGCGAAATGGCGAAATTCAGTGCGCTGATGCTGCGCGAGAGTGACGGAAAAATCCAGGCAGCCGTCGAGCAGGTCGATGACAGCGATCTGCCCGAAGGCGACGTGCTCGTCCGGATCGATTATTCGACGATCAACTACAAGGACGGGATGATCGTCAGCGGCATCGGCGGCCTGGTGCGCAACTATCCGCACGTGCCGGGTATCGATTTCGCCGGCACGGTCGAGGAGTCGAACGATCCCGCGCTCAAGGCGGGCGACAAGGTCGTGCTCAACGGCTGGCGGATCGGCGAGAGCCGCTGGGGCGGCTATGCGCAAAAGGCGCGGGTCAAGGCCGGGCAGCTGGTCAAGCTTCCCGACAACATCGACACCAAGCGCGCGATGGCGATCGGCACCGCCGGCTACACCGCGATGCTCGCGATCAACACGCTCGAGCGCCACGGCGTGACCCCGGCTGCGGGCAAGGTGCTCGTCACCGGCGCCGCCGGCGGCGTCGGCAGCGTCGCGGTCGCGCTGCTCGCCAAGCTCGGCTACGAGGTTGCGGCCTCGACGGGCCGGCCCGAGCAGGGCGATTATCTGCGCGGGCTTGGGGCGAGCGAGATCGTTGACCGCAACGAGCTTTCGACCATTCCGTCGCGGCCGCTCGACGCCGAGCGCTGGGCGGCGACGGTCGATTCGGTCGGCGGAAGCACGCTTTCGACGGTGCTCGTCCAGACCAAATATCGCGGCGCGGTCGCCGCCTGCGGCCTCGCCGGCGGGCGCGAGCTCAACACCAGCGTGATGCCGTTCATCCTGCGCGGCGTCGCTTTGCTCGGCATCGACTCGGTGATGTGCCCGATGCCCGAGCGCGCCGAAGCCTGGGAGCGGCTGGGGCGCGTGCTGCCGATGGACCGGCTCGATGCGATGACCGAGGTGTCGTCGATGGCGAACCTGCCGAAGCTCGGCAAGGATATCCTCGCAGGCCAGGTGCGCGGCCGGATCGTGATCGACGTCAACGGTTAAGTCGCCAGCGGCGTGGCACCCTGTGTGGGCCGTTCAGCAGTCGGTCCACACCGGCTCGTGAAAGGGCACGACCAGGACCACGCCGGCGCCGACCTGCTCGATCTCGATGCGGCGCGCGAGATCGCGCGGTGCGTCCGCCGTATTGGCCGCGAGCAGGCGCTTGGCCTCGCTTCGCGCCGAACCGAGGTCGGGAAGATCCCGGGCGCAGAGCGCGCGCTTGTCCGCGCCGCCGGCGCGGCGGAATCGATAATGTGGCATCGAATCGTCCTCAGCGCCGAGGATCATTGTCGGTTGAGGACGGCCTCAGGCATTTCGAGTGAAAATGGGCGAGGTCCGCCAGCCAGTCATATTCCTTGGCGGCAGGGCCGGCGAGCGGCGCGCGGTGGAGGCGCGCCTCGCGCAGGTGCAAGGTGCAGAGCTGCATGTGGCGCTCGCTCGCTTCCTGCTTTTCGGTGCGATAGGCACTGTCGAGCTCGGCTCGGGCGCGCGCGACGTGATAGTGGCGCTCTCGGTCTTGGGCTTGGTCGTGCGAATGTTGCTGGTCGATCCTCATGGTCCGGTCCGCTCCTTGATGCAGGATCGGCGTAGCGCCAAGATGAGACAGGTTCGTGACGCGCTTGGAGCGGCCGGCGATCGGAGAAGGAGCGGATGATGGCGAGTGACATAAAGCGCGTGGGCTTCGTCGGCCTCGGCAGTCTCGGCGCGGCCCAGGTGCGCGAGCTCGCCAAGCTGCCGCTCGAGCTCATCGTCCACGACGTCCGGCCGGAAGCGATGGCCGAGTTCGAGGGGAGGGCGCAGCTTGCCGGCGACATCGCGGAGGCCGGGCGCGGCAGCGACGTGGTCGCCATCGCCGTCCAGAACGACGAGCAGGTCGACGCCTGCGCCGATGCCTTGCTGCCGGTGATGAAGCGCGGCGCAGTGCTGATGCTCCACAGCACGATCCGCCCGGCGACCGTGATTGCGCTCGCCGAGCGCGCCGCCGCCGTCGGCGTCGACGTGCTCGAAGCGCCGGTCACGCGCACCGAGATGACCCGCGACGGGCCGTTCGTCTACTGCATCACCGGCGGCAGCGAAGCGCTCGCGGGGCGGCTCGCGACGATCATCGCTGCTTTCGCGACCGACCAGGTCCACGCCGGCCCGCACGGCTCGGCGATGGCGCTCAAGACCTGCAACAATCTCGTATCGTGGGGATCGGTGCTCGCGACCATCGAGGCGATCGCGATCGCGGAAGGCGCGGGCGTGCCGGTCGACAAATTGCTGGCGGTGATGACGCGCAACCGCTTGCTGACCCCGGCTGCCAGCGTGTTCCTCGCCTATCGCAGCGATCCCGGCGATGCCGTGCGGCGCGCCTCGGTCGCGGTCCAGGGCACGATCGCCGAGAAGGACGTCAAGCTCGCCCAGGCGCTCGCGGCCGGTGCCGGCGTGGCGGCACCGCTTGCGGACAAGGCGGCACCGCTGATCCGTGACGCGCTGGTGGCGATCTCGAAAAGCTGACAGCGCTCCCAATCCGGGAATCCGACTTTACGTGCGTGGCTAACGCATTCGTCTCTCGACTCGCCTCTTCAAATGAGGAACAAGTCGACGGCGAGGGACCGGCCGCGCGGCCGAAGCCCGAAAAAAAGGGGAGGGATGTCGATGAAATTTGGCGGCTTCGATCATGTCGACGACAGCGGCGAGCCGCTCGCTGTTCATCTCGAGAACCGGCTCAAGATGACCGAGGTCTACGACCGCTGCGGCTTCTATGGCTACCATGTCGCGGAGCATCATGGGACGCCGCTCGGCTTCGCGCCGTCACCCAGCGTCTATCTCGCAGCGGTCGCGCAGCGCACCAAGCGCCTGCATTTCGGGCCGATGGTTTATCTGTTGCCGCTCTATCACCCGATCCGGCTGATCGAGGAGATCTGCATGCTCGACCAGATGTCGAAGGGCCGGCTGCTGCTTGGGGTCGGGCGCGGCGTGTCGCCGATCGAGCAGGCCTTCTACGGCGTCAACCTCGCCGAGACCGCGACCGTCTACCGCGAGGGCCTGGAGATCGTCCTCAAGGGGCTGCAGAGCGACGTTCTCAGCTATAGCGGCACCAATTTCCAGTATGACAAGGTGCCGATGACGATCCGGCCCTATCAGCAGCCGCATCCGCCGCTCTGGTACGGCGCGCTGCACCCCGATTCGATGGTCTGGGCGGCCGCGAACGACGCCAACGTGCTGACCCTTGGTCTCTCCGATCCGGTCAAGACGATTGCCGATCGCTTCAAGGCCGAATGGAAGAAGCTCGGCAAGCCCGAGGCGGCACTACCCTGTATCGGCGTGTCGCGGCACGTGGTGGTCGCTCCAACCGACAAGGAAGCGCGCGAGATCGCGAAGCGCGGCTATAAGATGTGGCACGATAGCTTCGCCAAGCTCTGGTACGACAATGGCTTGCCGGTGCCGTTCGTCGAGTCGATCTACCCCGAGGATTGGGACCAGCTCCAGGAGATCGGCAACGGCTTTGCCGGCTCGCCCGAGAAGGTGCGGAACTGGGTCCACGAAGAGGTCGAGAAGACCGGCATCAATTATTTCGCCGCCTGGTTCATGTTCGGCAACATCAGCCTCGACGAAGGGCGGCGCTCGGTCGAGCTGTTCGGCGAACATGTCATCTCGGCTTTCGCGCCAAGCCGCGCCGCGGCAACGGCGTGACGGTTAGAGCAGGCCGCCGCTAGGCAGGGTCCGCGAGCATTCGTTCGGCCGGCGCGGCCTCGTCCTCGGGCGCGGCGATCGTGATGCGCAGCGGCGGAAGATCGGCGACCCGGCCTTCGAGCCTGTCGCCGACCGCGACCGCGGTGACCCCGGCCGGGGTGCCGGTGTAGATCAGATCGCCCGGCTCGAGCCGATAGTGACGCGACAATTGGGCGACGATCTCGGCGGCGTTCCAGGTCATGTCGCCGAGGTCCGCCTGCTGCCGGGTCTCGCCGTTGACATTGATGCTGATCGCGCCGCTGACCGGGAGCGCAGCGCCGGCGAGCGGCCGGAGCAGGCCGATCGGCGCGGAATGGTCGAATGCCTTGCCGATCTCCCACGGCCGCCCGGCCTTGCGCGCCTCGACCTGGAGATCGCGGCGGGTGAGATCGATGCCGACCGCCAAGCCGAACACGTGCGCGGCGGCGTCCGCCTCGGCGATCGCGCTGCCGCCGGTCCTGATCGCAAGCACCAGCTCGATCTCATGCTGGAGGTCTTTGGTCAGCGTCGGATAGGGCACTGCCGCGCCATCGTGGACGATCGCGTCGGCCGGCTTCTGGAAGAAGAAGGGGGGCTGGCGCTCGTCGCCGCCCATTTCACGGATATGCTCGGCGTAATTGCGCCCGACACAATAGACGCGGCGCACCGGAAAGCGGCCGCCGCCCGCGATCGGAACCCAGGCCTGGCGCGGCGGCGCGATCACCCAATCCGCCCGCTGGTCACCCCCCAAATCAGTCATTGCCGCGCCTTTCACGAAAGAAGTCGAGCTTCTCCTGCACCACGCGATCCGAGTAGGAGAAGAGGATCGCGTCCTCGGCGGCCTCGAACGTCATCGGCCACCAGCTCGGCACGACGAACAGGCTCTGCGGCGCGAAGTCGAATTTCACGTCGCCGATCCTGACTCGGCCGCGGCCTTCGACGACCGAGAAGATCGTGCCCGCGGTCGAGCGGTAGGGCTGGCTCGAAAAGCCCTTGGGCAGCAATTGCATCGCGGTCGTGATCGTCGGCATCGCCGGCCCGCCGGTGACCGGGTTGATATAGTTCATCTTGTGGCCGTGGCAGGGATCGGGGTTGCGCGTGCGGCTGACCTGATCGAGCGCGTCGCGCGTGCGGCGGTACGGATAGTTGAAGATCGGCGAGCTTTGCGAGGGCGGCACATAGCCTTCGGGAAGCATGTTGCAGCCGGTCTCGGCCAGGGCCGCACCTTCCGGCCGGTGGAGCTCCTGGACCTTGCCGCCATAGCCTTCGCGGAAGCTCGCGCTGAGCAAATTGACGATGTGCATGTCGAGCCCGTCGAGCCAGACCATCGGCCCGTCCGATTCATTGCCGTGGTCGTGCCACGTCCAGGACGGGGTGATGACGAAATCGCCCGGCTCCATCATCGTCTTCTCGCCGGCGACCGCGGTGTAGGCGTCCTTGCCTTCGATGATGAAGCGCAAGGCGGAGGCGATGTGGCGGTGTGCCGGCGCGACCTCGCCAGGAAGGATGATCTGGTAGCCGGCGAACAGGCTCGGCGTGATCCGCGACTGGCCCGGCAGGCCGGGGTTCTCGAACACCAAGACGCGCCGTTCGGCCTCCTCGGTCGAGATGATGTCGCAGGCTTCCATCAAATAGGGGCGGACGTCGGCATAGGCCCAATGCGCAGGGACGGCAGGCGACTTCGGCTCCTCGGTGACGAGCCCGCCAAGCACCCGCCACAAGGGGGCGAGATTGAGCGCCTGCGCGCGTCCGTAGAAAGGCGAGCGCGCCGCCTCCGCCTCGCGGTCGACGGTTTCGACAAAGCCTTCGTCCGTGGTGGCAACATCCATGTTCATGGCATCATCCATCCTGCATCCGCTCCACCCGCAGCCTAGATGGTAAACCTCTCGGTGGGAACAGTTTTGCAGCGGCAGGCTTGACCGTCCTTCGATCGCGCATCACGCTGAAGCATAAACGAGAGGAAGCCGCTGATGGCTGCGAACATCGAAGACATGCGCTCGACTCCGCCGGGCTATTTCACGACGCGCTGGGGCCTTCCCGAATATACCGACTGGCTCGACGAGAGCATGTCGTGGAAGGAGAGTTGCTATATCGGCGACTGGTCCTTCCTGTGGGATCGGACCTTCAGCGGCCCCGACGCGTTGCGCCTGCTTTCGGATTGCTCGGTCAACAGCTTCGCCAAGTTCGACATCGACCAGTCGAAGCACGTCATCCACTGCAATAGGAACGGCAAGGTGATCCACGAAGGGATCGTCACCCGCCTCTCCGAAGATTCATTCCGGATGTTCGGCCGCGGCACCTTCTGGGTCGATTATCTGCTCCGCCAGGGCGGCTATGATGCGCGTTCGAGCGCGCGCGACAGCTTCAACTTCCAGGTCGCCGGGCCGAACGCGATCGCGGTGATCGAGAAGGCGAGCGGCCAGCGGCTGCGCGACATCGGCTTCATGCGCAACGGCCAGATCGAGATCGCCGGCGTGCCGGTGACCGCGCTCCGCCAGGGCATGTCGGGCGAGCCCGGCTTCGAGCTGCAGGGCGCCGCCGACCATGCCGCGACCGTCTATCAGGCGATCCTCGATGCGGGCCGCGAATATGACCTGCGCAGGCTCGGCGGCCGGGCGGTGTTCATCAACCATCTCGAAGCCTGCTTCCCGACGATCATCACCGATTACATGCCGGCGATCTTCGACGAGGACATGGTCGAATATCTCGCCGAGTTCCGCGGCAACATGCCGCCCTCCTCGGCCACCTTCAACATCGCGGGCAGCTTCCAGGCGGACGACATCAGCGCCTGGTACCGCAGCCCGGTCGAGCTCGGCTGGGGCAAGAACGTCAAGTTCGACCATGATTTCCTCGGCCGCGAGGCGCTCGAGGAGGAGGTCGCCAATCCGCGCCGCCTGATCCGCACCCTGGTGTGGAACGCCGACGACGTCGTCGACGTCTATGCGTCGCTGTTCCGCGCCGGCAAGCCCTACCATTTCATGGAGATGCCGCGCGACCAGCGCGGCTTCATGTATGCCGACAAGGTGCTCGCAGGGGACAAGGAGGTCGGAGTCGCGACGTCGCGCGGCTACAGCTATTTCTACCGCGAGATGCTGTCCTTGTGCGTGATCGACGTGGCGCACAGCGAACCCGGGACCGAGGTCGTGGTGGTCTGGGGCGAGCCCGGCGAGCCGCAGCGCGAGATCAGGGCGAGAGTGGCGCCCGCGCCCTACAAGCCCGACAATCGCCGGGTCGACCTGACGACGCTCGCCTAAAAGCGTGATGCGAAAAAGTGGGTACCGGTTTTTCGCAAAAGATCACGCGACAACAAACGCTCAGGCGCCGCCACGTCGGCTTCAGATATATTTGAGACCGAGCTCGGCGAGCTGTCCGCGCATATCGTACATGTCGAGCCCGAGTTCGCCGGCGGCGAGCCGCTCCCGCTTTTCCACTTCCGCGGCCTCGCGCGCCTTGGCTTTTGCCAGCACCTCGCCGGCGCGCACGCGCTCAACCACGCAGACGCCATCGTCGTCGGCGACGATGACGTCGCCCGGCGCAACGGCAGCGCCGGCGCAGACGATGGGGACGTTGACAGCGCCGAGGCGCTGCTTGACCGTTCCTTGCGCGAACACCGCCTTGGACCAGACCGGAAATCCCATCGCCTTCAGGTCGCGCACGTCGCGGACGCCGGCGTCGATCACCAGCCCGCGGCAGCCGCGCGCCATCGCCGAGACCGCCAGCAGTTCGCCGAAATAGCCGTGGTCGCACGGCTCGGTCGGCGCGAGCACCAAGATGTCGCCGGCCTGGAGCTGCTCGATCGCGACATGCAGCATCATATTGTCGCCGGGAGGCGCGGAGATGGTGACCGCCGATCCGGCGACGCGCGCGCCCGGATAGATCGGCCGCATGGTGGACGCGAGCAGCCCGAACCGGCCCTGGGCCTCGTGGACGGTCGCGACGCCGCACTCGGCCAGGCCGTCAATGACCGAGCGATCGGCGCGCTCGACATGCTGCACCACCACATTGTCCATCCGCGCCTCCAATCCTCGACGAGGATGGCCGACGCCGCTGTGCTTTTCAATCGTGCGGGCCGATTGCGCTACGCGGCGTCGGCCGGGCGGAAGCGCTTGCGGTCCGGATCGGAGATGCAGCGATAGCGGCCTTTGACCTTGTCGCGGAAATAAAGGCCCGCCGACGGGGCGTCGCGCAGCGAATCGAAGACCTCGCGGGGCACGTCGAAATAGACGTAGCGGCCGCTGCCGTGGAACCAGATGCTGAGCGTGCGCGCCTCATCGTCGTAGAGGATCCGCGCGATGGCGCTCGAGTTCAGCTTGGCCGCACGCATAATTGACTCTCGCTCGAAGAATCAGGCCTCAAGTGATTGAAGACTCAGTCGTTCCGCCGCCAGTGCCAGTCCGAATCCGATTCGGGCCAGACCGAATCCAACGACTGCTCCCAGAGCATTGCGCGAAAAGGTGGGTACCGGCTTTTCCCAAGTCGCAATGCGGCATCAAAGGCCATAGAGCAGGCTGTGATTTCCTCTCATCGCAGCCTGCTCTAGGTCTTAGCGCGCGCGCGCGGTAAGGGCGCTCCAGCGGCGGGAGAAATGACCGGCCGGTACCAGACCAGCACAAGAGGAGCAGACAGGTGGCAGAGCGTCAGGACATCATTCCGCAAGAGATGAAGATCA
>NZ_JAKFCG010000087.1:0-3252 GCF_036677245.1 Sphingomonas sp. | reverse complement strand
CTGATGCCGGACAGGCCGGCGCAGATCGCCAGCACGGTGATCAGGTTGGGCAGCACCATGCGCAGCGGGATCTCGCGGATGCGCGGTCCGCCCCTGCCGTGGGGTGGGAAGGGGCGAAAGACCATCAGTCGATGCGCACCAGCGGCGTCGCGGCCTGTCCGCCGAACTCGGCGATCACGGTCTCGCCCGCCACCGAGGTCTGGCCGACGGCGACGCGCGGAGTGGCGTTGCGCGGCAGGAACACGTCGACGCGCGAGCCGAAGCGGATGAGGCCGAAACGCTCGCCGATGGCGATGTTGCCCCCGGCTTGCGCCCAGCAGACGATGCGCCGCGCCACAAGCCCGGCGACCTGCACCGCGGCGACCGTGCCGTTCGGGCTGTCGATGACGAGGCCGTTGCGCTCGTTCTCCTCGCTCGCCTTGTCGAGTTCGGCGTTGAGGAATTTTCCGGGGCGATGCTCGATCCTCGTGATCCTGCCGCGCACCGGCGCGCGGTTCACATGGCAGGAGAAGACGTTCATGAAGACCGAGATGCGGGTCATCTCGCCGGAGCCGAGGCCAAGCTCGCGCGGCGGAACGGCTGGCCCCACGGACGACACCACGCCGTCGGCCGGGCTCACCACCAGCCTGTCGTCGGTCGGCGTGACACGCACCGGATCGCGGAAAAAATAGGTGCACCATGCGGTCAGGATGAGCCCGATCCAGAACAGGCTGGTCGAGAACAGTCCGAGAAGCAGCGTCACCACGGCGAACACGCCAATGAAGGGATAGCCCTCCTTGTGGATCGGAACGAACGCGTTCTTGACGGTATCGACTAAACTCATCGCCTGGGATCATCGCGCCGGGGCGCGCTCCGCTTCGGGTTGGCGGCCTGATTAGCGGAAACGGCCACCCCCCGCAACGCACCATTCGATTCAGCCGGACTATTCGCCGGGCGCGACTTCCGGCGTACGCCGCCGAACCACGACGCCCAGCTCGTCCCCCGCGCGGGCGATGCGCAGCCGCTCCTCGGCCTCGGAGGCTTCGCGCTGGCGGTCCCACATCGAGGCGTAGAGGCCGCGCTCGGCAAGCAGTTCGGCATGCCTGCCGCGTTCGGCGATGCGGCCGTCCTTCAGCACGATGATCTCGTCCGCGGTGACGATCGTCGACAGCCGGTGCGCGATCACGATGGTGGTGCGGCCCTTGCTGACGAGGTCGAGCGCGGCCTTGATCTCCTGCTCGGTGTGGGTATCCAGCGCCGACGTCGCCTCGTCGAGGATCAGGATCGGCGGCGCCTTCAGGATGGTGCGGGCGATCGCGACGCGCTGCTTCTCGCCGCCCGAGAGCTTCAGCCCGCGCTCGCCGACCGAGGTCGCGTAACCCTCGGGCAGGGTCTTGATGAAGCGGTCGATCTGGGCGAGGCGCGCGGCTTCCTCGATCTCGCCCTGCGTCGCCTCGGGCCGGCCATAGCGCAGATTGTACTCGATGGTGTCGTTGAACAGCACGGTGTCCTGCGGGACCATGCCGATCGCGGCGCGCAGCGAGACCTGCTGAATCTCGGCGATGTCCTGACCGTCGATCAGGATGCGGCCCTTCTGCGGCTCGTAGAAACGGAAGAGAAGTCGCGAGATCGTCGACTTGCCGGCACCGGACGGGCCGACGATGGCGATGGTCTTGCCGGCAGGCACGGAGAAGGAGATGCCGCGCAGGATCGGCCGCTCCGGCACATAGGCGAAGTGCACGTCCTCGAAGGTGACGCTGCCGGCGCGAACGTCGAGCGCAGGTGCCCCCGGCTTGTCCTGGATCTCGGGATCGCGGCCGATCAGCGAGAACATCTGCTCGATGTCGAGCGTCGCCTGCTTGATCTCGCGATAGACGGTGCCCATGAAGTTCAAGGGTATGTAGAGCTGGATCAGCATGGCGTTGATCAGCACGAAGTCGCCAACCGTGTTGGTACCGGCCTGGAAGCCGCGCACGCACATCACCATCGAGATGGTGAGGCCCGCCGCGAAGATCGCAGCCTGGCCGAAATTGAGCCAGGCGAGCGAGGTGTAGGCCTTGATCGAGTTGCGCTCATAGCGCGCCATCGAGACGTCGTAGCGCGCGGTCTCGCGGTCCTCGGCGCCGAAATACTTCACCGTCTCGTAGTTGAGGAGCGAGTCGATCGCCTTGGAATTGGCGTCGGTGTCCGACTCGTTCATCTGGGCGCGGATGGCGATGCGCCATTCGGTGGCCTTGATGGTGTAGGCCATGTAGCCGACCACCATGACGACGAGCACGACGACATAGCGCCAGTCGAACAGGTGCAGCAGCACGGCGATGATCAGCGTGACCTCGATGATCACCGGCACGAGCTGGTTGAGGCCGAGGCGGACCATCTCCTCGATGCCGTTGCGGCCGCGCTCCAGCACCCGGGTGAGCCCGCCGGTCTTGCGTTCGAGATGGAAGCGCAGCGACAGGTGGTGCAGATGGCCGAAGGTCTGCAGCGCGAGTGTGCGGACCGCGTGCATGAAGACCGGCGCGAAGATCGCGTCGCGCAATTGCACGAAGGCGGCCGAACCGACCCTGGCAACACCGTAGATCACCGTCAGCGCCAGCGGCGCGCCGACCAGCCAGGGCAGCCAGGCCTCGAGCGTCGTCGGCGTCCCGGCGAGCGCATCCGTCGCCCATTTGAAGGTGAACGGCACGCCCATCAGCACCAGGCGACCGACGACCAGCAGCGCGAAGGCGATCACCACCCGTTGGCGCAGGTCGGCCCGCTCCGGCGGCCAGAGATAGGGCCAGAGCGCCTTGAAGGTGGCGATGAAGCCGGAGCCCGGCTGCAGCACGGCCGAGCGCGCGAAGGTCGGCGCCGGAGACGGCGCGGCAGGCGGGGACATTGTCACTCTTCCAAATTGAAGCGCCGATATAGGCGAGTTCTCCCGCAAAAGCAGGGGGCCGAGGGAAATAACTCTCGCCGGAAGCCGCGGACCGTTCAGGCGATCCGGCCGTGGTTGCGCCAGACGATGTCGGCCGGGCGGCTCTCCGCCAGAACCAGCCTTGCATTGGGCAGATCGTTCCGCTCCACCCAGGCACGGGCCGCTGCCGGTTCCCGGCCATGCCCGGCCCAGCGCGCGAGCAGCCGCCGCTCAAGCTCTGCCAGCGGGACGTCGATGAAGATCTTGAGGTCGAAGAGCGGCGCCAGGCGAGTCCAGGGCTCCCGGTCGAGCAGCAGGTAGTTGCCCTCCACCAGCACGACCGGCACCCCGGCGGGAATGATCGCCGCCCCGGCGCG
>NZ_JAKFCG010000086.1:0-25095 GCF_036677245.1 Sphingomonas sp. | reverse complement strand
GGACGGCGAGGGCGACGAGCTCGCCGAGCTCACCCGCAAGATCGCCAAGACCAAGCTGTCGAAGGAAGCGCGCACCAAGGCCACCCAGGAGCTCAAGAAGCTCAAGGCGATGGCGCCGATGTCTGCCGAAGCCACCGTGTCGCGCAACTATCTCGACGTGCTGCTCGGGCTGCCGTGGGGCAAGAAGACCCGCGTCAAGAAGGACATCGGCGAGGCGCAGCGCGTGCTCGACGAGGACCATTACGGGCTCGAGAAGGTTAAGGACCGGATCGTCGAATATCTCGCGGTCCAGGCGCGCACCAACAAATTGAAGGGGCCGATCCTGTGCCTCGTCGGTCCGCCCGGCGTCGGCAAGACCTCGCTCGGCCGCTCGATCGCCAACGCCACCGGCCGCGAGTTCGTGCGCCAGTCGCTGGGCGGCGTGCGCGACGAAGCCGAGATCCGCGGCCACCGGCGCACCTATATCGGCTCGCTGCCCGGCAAGATCATCTCGAACCTGCGCAAGGCCGGCACGTCGAACCCGTTGTTCCTGCTCGACGAGATCGACAAGCTCGGCCAGGATTTCCGCGGCGATCCCGCCTCGGCTTTGCTCGAGGTGCTCGATCCGGAGCAGAATTCCAAGTTCCAGGACCATTATCTCGAGATCGACTACGATCTCTCCGACGTGATGTTCGTCACCACCGCGAACACGATGGACATGCCGCAGCCGTTGCTCGACCGCATGGAGATCATCCGGCTCGAGGGCTATACCGAGGACGAGAAGGTCGAGATCGCGACCCGGCACCTCATCCCCAAGCAGATCGAGGCGCACGGCCTGAAGGAAGGCGAGATGGTCTTCACCGAGGAAGGCCTGCGCGCGCTGATCCGCCATTATACGCGTGAGGCGGGCGTGCGCACGCTCGAGCGCGAGATCGCCAAGGTCGCGCGCAAGGCGCTGCGGCGGATCCTCGAAGGCAAGATGGAAAAGGCCGAGCTGACCGCGGAGAATGTCGCCGATTTCGTCGGCGTGCGGAAATTCCGCCACGGCAGCGGCGAGGAAGAGGACCAGATCGGTGCGGTGACCGGCCTCGCCTGGACCGAGGTCGGCGGCGAATTGCTGACCATCGAAGCCGTGACCGTGCCGGGCAAGGGCCAGATCAAGACGACCGGCAAGCTCGGCGAGGTGATGCAGGAATCGGTCCAGGCCGCCTTCTCGTTCGTCAAGGCGCGCAGCCCCAGCTACGGGGTCAAGCCGAGCCTGTTCGCGCACAAGGACATCCACGTCCATCTGCCCGAAGGCGCGGTGCCCAAGGATGGGCCTTCAGCGGGCGTCGGAATGGTCACGGCGATCATCTCGACCTTGACCGGCATTGCGGTGCGGAGGGACGTCGCGATGACTGGCGAAGTGACGTTGCGCGGCCGGGTGCTGCCGATCGGCGGACTCAAGGAGAAATTGCTCGCGGCGCTGCGCGGCGGCATCGCGACCGTCATGATCCCGGCCGAGAATGAAAAGGACCTCGTCGAGATCCCGGCGGCGATCCGCGACGCCCTCGAGATCGTGCCGGTCAGCCATGTCGACGAGGTGCTGGCGCGGGCATTGGCGACGCCGGTGGTGCCGATCATCTGGACCGAGGCCGACGAGCTTGCGGCGCTTCCGCGCACCGAGCTTCCCGGCGGACCCGACGATGGCCAGGGGGCTTCGATCCGCCACTGATGCTGCTTTGCAGCACGTTCGCAAGCAGGAGAGAGCGCGAAATTCCTTGGAATTTCGCGCTTTTTCCTTTTGACAGGCTCGACCCTCATGATCTTAGATGGACAGCGGAGTCCGCCACGATTCCGTTCAACAGGGATTCGAACCACATGAACAAGCAGGAGCTCATCGGCAGCGTCGCCGAAACGACCGGCCTCAGCAGGAGCGATGCAAGCAAAGCGGTCGAGGGGGTTTTCGACACGATCAGCGCGGCGCTTCAGCGGGGCGATGAAGTCCGGCTGGTCGGCTTTGGCACCTTCACGGTTTCCAAGCGCAAGGCCTCGACGGGCCGCAATCCGCGCACCGGCGAGCCGATGCAGATCAAGGAATCGAGCCAGCCCAAGTTCCGCGCCGGCAAGGGCCTCAAGGATTCGGTCAACTGATTAACCGGCGGGTGCAGGTTCCGATGCCCCGTCAATTCATCCAGTCCCGCTGGACAGGATTCGGGAGGCGCATTATGGCCCTCCCGCAGGCGGTGCTTTAACCGCTTTCTCTCCGTCAGATCTTACCACACTGGCGGCTTGGCGTGGGCGCGTAGCTCAGTGGTAGAGCACTGTGTTCACACCGCAGGGGTCGCAAGTTCAATCCTTGCCGCGCCCACCACGCCAAATTCCTGAAATCGCTCGCTTGATTGATGATGCAGCTGCGATGTTCCGCAGCGTTCGGCTGGTTCAGTTGAACCAAGATGCGCGAATTTGCCGTTGAGCGAACAATCGTGGCCGCCGCAGCTTTGCGCCAAAGGCGGACCATCGAAGCTGTTGGCGAGGGTCCCGGAAACGGACGCTCGTGCCGCCGCAGGCGTTACGTCCGCTTTGGACCGTTGGTTCGGTCGGTTGTCGCAACACAGGCTGCAAAACGCTCCGCCGGTGTTTCGAACCCGGGGCGTCTTCGCGGCCTCGGGGTCGCGCACCGCGGCCAACGCCCCCACGAATGGCCACTCAACGACCCGAGGCCAGCATTGAAGGGTTCGCACACACTCGTTCGGCGCACGTCAACGGGAGCTGTGTTTCGGGAGAAGGACTCGATGATTGCGGAGATACCAGCCACGTCTGTAGTGTTTCCTGAGCTGCTGCGAAAACCTTGCCGTACCACGAAACTGCTGGTGCCCCTTCAGCGGCTCAAATAGCCCCCGTCGTTGCAAAGAGCGTTGATCAACACCTTGGCGGATTGCCCGTTTAAGCCGCTGTGCGCAGCGATTATTGATCCACCCACCGAGCACGTTACGCCAGCCGGGCCGATGAAATATCTTCTCCCAATCGAGCCATGTAACTTCAGGGTTGCTACGCAATCGCCGATGCATGGCCCGTTGTTGTGATATGTACATTTGCGCATCAATTGCGCTCTTCATTCCCCGCGCACGGGCGCTCAGGCCGAATTCGCTCAATTGGTCGTGCCGATACTGGTCCGGGTCGTCGCGCCAGGTCATCGAGTCAGCTTGCCTCTGTTTGGTTAACGTCCATGAAGACGCTTGGCGGAAGCGAGCGAGTCCGACAACCCGCTAACAATTTCGGTCGCCCTAGAGAACGTGTCCTAACCACTCATTGCGGACGTTAGCAAAGGCAAAAGATGAACTTTCGAGCGCTGCTATGGACGAAGCCGAACGTTGTCCTAGCCGATCTATAGTCTGGCCCAAAAAAATGATTATGATGCGCTGACAACAAAGTCAGACTTGGGCGGGGCCAAACTAATGGCTTGCTGTCCATGACATCGGACGACTTCGGCGAAACAAGGCGAAGCGCCGGTCGACGGGGAGGAGATGACTATGGAGCTTCGCTCGCGCTACGTTTCCGTCAACGGCATCATGACCCATTATACCGAGAGCGGGGGCGACGGGCCGGTCATCGTGGCGGTGCACGGCGGCGGGCCCGGTGCGTCCGGAGAGGCCGGCATGGCGGCGCTGATGCGCCATATCCCAGCCGAATATCGGGTCATAGCGCTCGACTCCGTCGGCGGTTTCGGCCGCACCGACCCGCATGCCCCGGTTCCCTACGGTCTGCAGTCGCGCGTCGATCATCTCGCCGGCTTCGCGGATGCGATCGGGCTCGAGCGGTTCACCTTGCTCGGCAATTCGCAGGGAGCGTGGGTGGCCGCGCGCTACGGGGTGACGCATCCCGACCGGGTCGAGCGGCTGGTGCTGATCGGCACGATGACGATCGCGATGGCGATGGGACTTCCCGAGGAGCAGACGCCGGGAATGCAGGCCTTCCGGCGCTATGACGGCAGCCGCGAGGCAATGCGCCGCCTGCTCGAAGGCCTGGTCTATGATCCGGCCACGATCACCGACGAGCTCGTCGAGCTGCGCTATGCCTCGGCATCGCGGCCCGGAGCGATGGACAGCTTCGCCTCCGCCTCGCGCGGGACCCGACATCTCCAGAGCGATCCGGTGCTGCGCACCCAGTTCGACATGCGCGAGGCGCTGCCGGCGCTGACCGCCGCCGTGCCGACGATCGTGATCTGGGGCGAGAATGACAGCTTCGCGCCGGCCGCGATGGGCCGCAAGCTCGAGCCGATGCTGCCCGCCGCCCGCTTCCATTTCGTCGATCAAGCGGGGCATCAGGTGCAGAACGACCAGCCCGAAGCCTGCGCCGACTTGCTCGCACGCTTCATGCGCGAGCCGGCCGCGGCAGGATGGTCGTGAGCGAAGTGCCGCCGCTCGAAAGGATTTTCCTTCCCGTCGCCGGAGAGGAGGGGCTGCCATGACTGCAGTTATCGGTGGCTTCGTCACCAGCCACGCGACTGCATTGGTCGAACCGTCCGAATGGGACGAATTCCGCCTGATGGTGCGGGGGATGTACGAGAAGCGCTTCGGGTCCCTGCCGCCCGAGAATCCCGGGGTCGCGGCGGAATCGCACGAGGACAACGAGCGGCGCTACGCCAAAGTCCGCGAGACGCAGACTTTCGTCGCCGATCGGATCAAGGCGGCCCGGCCCGATGCCGTCATCCTGCTCGGCAACGATCAGAACGAGAATTTCAAGACCAGCGCCATTCCGCAATTCGCGATCTACACCGGCGCCGAAGCCATCGTGCACGACTGGATCAACAAGAGCGAGCGAAGCTATCGCTCGGCTCCGGATATCGCCGAGGCGCTGCTTGCCGGTTGCGTCGAGCGCGGCTTCGACGTGGTTCGGGCGGACAGCTTCGAGGGCGGCAAGCTCATCGCCCATGCCCATGCCCAGGTCTATTCGCGCTTCCTCGCCGACGCGGACTTGCCGGTGGTCCCGGTCTTCGTCAACGCGATCACGCCGCCGCTTCCCTCCGCGCGCCGCTGCTTCGGATTCGGCCGGGCGATGCGCGACTCTCTCGAGGCGAGGCTGCCGGGCAAGAAGGTGATCATCGGCGCTTCGGGCGGGCTCTCCCACTTCACCGCCGGCTTTCCTTACGAGGCGCTCAAGGTGCCCCGCTCGCTGGGCACGATCTGCGCGGAATTCGACCGGACGTTGATCGGCTGGATGGAGGCGGGCGACCTCGAGCGTGTCGCCGAGCTCAGCGACGAGGAGATCCTCGACAATGGCGATGTCGAGTTCCGCCAGGGGATTGCCTTCCTCGGCGCGCTGCCGGGCGGCGCGCGCCCAGAGCGGCTGGTCTACGAACCTTTCTATCGGGGGCTGATGGGCTTCTGGGCCGGCTATTGGGATCTCAGCCGCCAATGATCGCAGGAAAAAGTCTCGCGCAGTAACGATCGTCGAGCAGGAGAGCGAAATGGCCGTCAACTTCAGCGCTTTGGGACGTCAGCTCGAGCAAGGTTTCGTCGACCCGGCGATCTTCCTGGACGAGGAGATCTACCAGCTCGAGCTCGAGCGGGTGTGGAGGCGCTGCTGGCTGTTCGTCGCGCATGAATCAATGATCCCCAACCCCGGCGATTACGTCACCAGCTTCATGGGCGAGGATGCGGTGATCGTGGCGCGCGGCAGCGCCGGCAAGCTGCGCGTCATGCTCAACCGCTGCCGCCACCGCGGCGTCAAATTATGCCCTTATGACCGCGGCAGCACCAAGACCTTCAGCTGCGTCTACCATGGCTGGGTCTATGACAATGACGGCCGATTGGTGCACGTGCCGGAATATGAGAAAGGCTATGACGGCGTGCTCGATAAGGAGCAGTCGGGCTTGATCGAGGTGCCGCAAGTCGCCTCCTACGGCGGCTTCATCTTCGCCAATTGGGACGCGGGCGCGGTGTCGCTCGACGTCTATCTCGGCGACATGCGCTACTATTTCGACAATGCCTTCGGCCGGCTTTACGCCGGAGAGGTCGAGATGTCGCCGATCAAGCAGCGCGTCCGCACCCACCACAATTGGAAGGTCGCTGCCGACAATGCTTCGGACATGTACCATTTCGGCGTTTCGCATGTCGGCGCGATCGAGACGGTGCAGGACTTCTCGAGCTTCATGAACTTCGGTTATGACGACACCAATTATCTCGCGACGCTCAACGAGGACAGTACGGTCGGTCCTCCCCATACGATCGTCGCGGCGAAGATGCTTTCCGATGCCGAGGCCTATGACCTCCAGATCGCCGGTCGCTTCGGCGCCGCTTCGGTCGATTATGTGAAGCGTCGCTATGCGCTGATGGACGAGCTCGATCAGCGTGTGACGCGCGGCTATCTGTCGGTCGCGGGCATCTTCCCGAGCATGACGATCATCGACATGGCGCCGCTTTCGGTCGGCGTGACGATCGAGCTTTATCACCCGAAGGCGGCGCGCGAGACCGAGACCTGGCTCTACGTCTATGTCGAGAAGGACGCCCCGCCCGAGTTCAAGAAGTTCGCGGCCCAGCAGGGCGTTCGCTTCCATTCCTTCACGGGCAGCGTCGTGCCCTCCGATCATGAGAATTGGGAACGTCTCGACGAGGGGATCGGCGGGCCGGCCTCCAGCCGAATCCCGCTCAACTACACGCTCGGGCGAGGCGGCTCGCGCG
This sequence comes from Sphingomonas sp., assembly GCF_036677245.1. Lineage (GTDB taxonomy): Bacteria > Pseudomonadota > Alphaproteobacteria > Sphingomonadales > Sphingomonadaceae > Allosphingosinicella. The sequence continues at coordinate 18,454 of NZ_JAKFCG010000086.1, read as the reverse complement.
GCTCCGATGCCTATCACGCGCAGCGCTACGACGAGCTGCCCGGGGCCGTAGAATATTGCATGAGCGAGCGCGGCGCGCGCTCGCTCTACCGCCATTGGCTTCAGCTCATGCAGGAAGCCTGAGCATGGCGCGGAGCAACAGTGCCGACCTTCAAGCGCTGACCTTCGAGATCGACCGTTTCTACAGCGACGAATCCGAGTTGCTCGAGCGCGCCGATTACATGGCCTGGGCGGAGCTGCTCGACGATGAGCTCGTCTATGTCATGCCGCAGAGCGAGTTCGTCGACCGCAGGGTCAACCGCGATCTCGACTATATCGGCGCGCATTCGTTCGATGAGGACAAGGCCTCGGTCCTCAATCGGATCAAGTGGCTGCTTGGCGGGCCGACACCAGAGGTTCCGGCAACCAAGCGGCGCATGCTGGTGACCAACGTGCGGGTGCTGGCGGTCCACGACAATGGCGAGGTCGACACCGATTCCAAATTCCTGGTGTGGGAGATGCGCAGCAACGGCCGCAGCGCCACCTTCATCGGCCATCGGCGCGACACCTTGCGCAGCAACGGCACCGGCTGGAAGATCGTGAGGCGTAGCGCGGTGCTGGACAGCGCTGTCCTGCCCAAGTCGTTCACCAATTTCTTTTGAGCCGACAGGAGCATTCGGCTCGGTCGAACGGGGTCGTCGATGAAAAGTGAAAGTGCGCAGCAGGCGGCGCGACGCCTCTTCCGCGAGCATCGCGAACGCGTGCTGTTTCGTCCGTTGCCGCCCGATCGCCACGGCGACCTGGATTACGCTTATGCCGTCCAGAGCATGCTGCTCGAAGCGATGCTCGACGAAAGCAAGGACAGGATCTGCGGCTGGAAGATCGGCCTGACGACGCAGCGGATGCAGCAATTCTGCGGCGTCGATACGCCGATCGTCGGCGCGATAATGTCGTCGCTCCTCCAGACCTCGCCCGCGGTCGTTCCTCACGCAGATTACGTCCGCCTGGGGATCGAGATGGAGGTCGCCGTCCAGCTCGGAAGCGAGCTTCCCGACCGGCCGACGGCGGCCGATGTGAGGAGATGCCTCTCTCACATCGCCGCCGCGTTCGAACTCGTCGAGGATCGCGCCGCCGATTATGCGCAGCTCGACGCCTGCTCGATCATCTCGGACAACAGCTGGAATGCCGGCATCATCCTCGGCGAGCCGGTCGCCGCCGCGGCTTTGGGCGATCTGCTGGGCCGCTCGGGCGTCCTGAAGCGCGACGGCGAGGAGATCGGCCGCGGTCTGACGCAGGACGCCGGCGGCGATCCGCTCGAAGTCGTGGCCTGGCTCGCGACGCTCCTGCAGGCGCAGGGCAGGCCGCTGCAGGCGGGCCATTGGGTGCTCACCGGCAGCATCATTCCCACCCTCTTTCCCGGGCCCGGGGGGCATTATCACTTCTCGGTCGATGGCTTGCCGCCGGTCGAGCTGCGGGTCGCGTAGCTCATTTTCACCGGGCGACGAGCGGCCTACATGCCGCGCCCGCCCAGAGTCGTCAGGAACCGCCGCGCATCCCACCCGTCGCGCGCCGGCATCTCCTGGTCGAGCAGCCGGTCCAGACCGAGCTCCTCCATGGGCGCCGCGAAAAGATAGCCCTGACCGATCGAGCAGCCCAGGGCCTGCATGATTGCGCGCTCGGACTCCGTCTCGATCCCCTCCGCGACGACGCGGATGTCCAGCGCCGCGCCCAGCTTGATGACGCATTCGACGATGACCCGCTTCGCCGCGCTGTGCGCGACGTCGTGAACGAAGCTTCGATCGACCTTGATCTCGCTGAGCGGGAAGCTCTCCAGATAGCGCAGATTGGAATAACCGGTGCCGAAGTCATCGATCGAGATGCCGATGCCCAGGACGCGCAGGTCCTCGAACGTGCGGCGAATATGATCCGGCTCCCCGACCATCAGATTCTCGGTGAGCTCCAGGGTCAGCCATTCGGGCCGGCAGCCGGTGTCGTCCAGCACCTGGCGGACGAAGGCCACCATATCGCGCTGCATGAACTCGAGCACCGAAACGTTGAAGGCGAATCGGATCGGCGCGCGACGGCCTTGATTGACCTGCGCCGCATGCGCAGCGAGCGTGCGCAGGCCCCAGGCTCCGATATCGAGGATCGCGCCGGTTTCTTCGGCGATTCCGATGAACCGGCTCGGTGCTTGCAGGCCGAACGCGCCATGATTCCAGCGCAGCAGAGCCTCCGCTCCAACCAATTTGCCTGAGCTGAGGTCGAACTGCGGCTGATAGTGAAACAGCAGCTCCTCGTTCACAACGGCGGTCTGCAGCTCGCTCGCCAGCCGGATGCGATTGCGCGCGTCCCGCTCCTCCGCGGCCGCGAAGGCATGCGGCAAGTGGCCGGCCTTCGCCTTCGATCGCTGCAGCGCCGTGCCGGCTTGCCGAATGAGCTGGCGCGGGTCGGCGCCGTCGGAGCCCACGGCAAAGCCGGCGGCGAACTGGACCGCCAGCGACGCGCCCGGCAGCAGGAAACGCGGCTTGAGCAGTTCGATGAGGTCGTCGACCACGCTTGCGGCGCGGCTGGGATCGTCCAGCTCGAAAGCGAGCGCGAAGCTGTTGGTGCCCACGCGCGACACGGCGCTCGCCGGAACCGTCGCCAGACGCTCGGCCGCCGAGCGAAGCAGCGCGTCGCCGACGTCATAGCCGAAGCCGCTGTTGACGTCGTGAAAGCGCAGGATGTCGAGCTTGACCATCAGCAAAGCGGGTGGTGCCGGCGCATCCATCTTATCCAGCCGATCGAGCAGACCGTAACGATCGAGCAGGCCGGTCAGGCGATCGATCCCGGCCGCATGGGTCACGTCGCGGATCAGGCCGATGAAATGCGTGACCTGCCCGGCCTCATCCCGAAGCGGAACCAGGCGCAATGCGTTGCGGAACATGGTGCCGTCCCGCCGATAATTGCGCAACGTCACCGAACAGGCGCGTCGCTCGGCCAAGGCGGTGCGGATTTCGGCAATTTCGGGCTGCAGGCGGTCGCTGCCCTGGAGATAGCGGCAATTCTTCCCGATCACCTCGGCCGCGGCGTAGCCGGTGATCGACTCGAATGCCGGGTTCACCTGGACGATAGGCTGACCTCGGGCGCGCATGTCGGCGATCAGCACGCCATCGCTGCTTTGCTCGAGCGCGAGCGCCGCTGCGGCAACGGGAATGGTCGATCGGCTCGAACGCCCGCCCAGGAAAGGCCATCGCATCACTTTGGACGCTGCAGCCCCTGTCGATGGCTCAGCCGCATTATCGGCTTCATGCGTCATCGCGCGTCGCCGGCGTGCAGAGAAGCGGCCCGGTGGACAGTCGTCATCCGGTGATCATCGCCGTGCTGGCGCCTATCGCGGCCTGTTCGTTGCGTGCGTTCGACTCGACGGCCGCTGGATGGCATCATTCTTTCTCCCCCCCGAGCGCTCATGCTGGTGATTTGGCGGCAGGGCCGGTCGCCATGGGATGCCATCGGCGCTCTATGGCTCAGATCGCGTTTACCGACGCTATGGTAGCACTACGGTCGATCAGGGTTGCGGCAGCGTGAAGGCTATCACCGGACCCGCTTGGCTTGGCTTCGAGCCGGCAGACTTCACCTGGCAGATGCGCGTTCCCAGGTCCGGCTGAGGATCGAGCCCCGCAGGCATTTTGACGTCGAAGTTGCATCGGCCTTGCGGCCATGTGGCCTCGAGCCTGTTCGTTTCCGAAAGGCCGGAGAGGAACAGCTCGCCCCCCGGCGCCACGACGAAGCTCCGGCCGCCGATGTCGACCGTCGCGCCAGCGGGAACCGGCCCGAGCCCCGGCACCTCCAGGCGCACCATCGCCGATCGGGTTTGCGTCGCGCGCAGATTCACGACCACGCCGCGGCGGGCATAGGGGCGGACTCGTGTCTCTGCGGTGGTGACCTCGACGTCGATCGGAAGGTCGGCGAGCTCGAGGCGGATTCTGTTCTCCTCGTAAGCCCGCAACCGTGGGACGACGGCCCGTCCATCACGGCCGGTGCGGCCGACGAGATGGTTGTCGGCATAGACCCGCACGCCCGGCTGACCGGCATCGACGATGGCGAAGGCATCGGAGAGACGCTGCGCGGCGAACGTCTCGCCTCCGGCCATGCCGATGCCGCCGCTGACGCGGACCCGAGCACCGGTCCGGCCGTCACGATAGCTGAGTTCGGCATCATATTGCCCGAACGCCGTGTTGAGCTGCAGCGCGCCGGCCACGCTCAGCCGCGGGCCGGTGATCGCCAGCGCGCGGTAGCCCCAGCCTTCGTCGCCCGGCGCGTTCTGCTGGAGTGAAAGGGACCCGAAGCCGCTGCCGTCGCGGATGCCCGCGGCCATGCCGGCGCGGGTACGGCGACCAAGGCGGGTCGAGAGGGAGAGTTCGGCGGCGCTATCCTGCGGCCCGCGCAACGAAGTTCGCGCCGCGAGGTGGAGGGTGCCGAGATCGCCGAGCCGCAAAGAGGCGCTGGCCCCCGCGAACTCCGCGTCCGGGCGCCCGTCGTGGTGATCGCGGCGCAGGTATGAGGCGGTGAGCGCACCCCAGCGCTCCGACAGGCCCGCCACCGCGCGTACGTCGAGAGCCGGCAGCGGGCGGTCGTCGCCGACCTGCCGATAGTCTTCGCTTGCGAAACTGGCAGAGCCGCCAAACGAGAAGCCGCGCGCGCGGCGCTCGAAGGCGACGCCCCAGCTTCCCCCGGTTTCGCGGCCCCGGCTGCGGCTGGCGGCGGCGGAGACGCTGAGCAGGCCAAAGCCAGGCAAAGCCAGGTCAGCGCTGCTGCCGGCCTGCTGTGTCTCCTCCGATACTGCGGCGTGCGCCTCGATGGTAAGTCGGTTCGTCAGGCCGAGCCGGTGGGTCGCCGATGCGGCGAGCGGCCCGTAGTATGCGCTCTTCCGTGCATAACCGCGCCGCAGGAAGCCGATCTCGTAGCTGAAGTCGGTCAGGCCGGCGGCCAGCAGCCCGGGGGCGGCATAATAAGACTGGCGGCTGATGGTCTCGCGGCCGAGCGCATCGCGCACGACCATCTCGACCGTCCCGGAACCCGTGACCACCGGAAAGCCGGTGAGGGTGAAGGCGCCCGGCTGCACCTCCTTCGTCGCGGTAAGGGCGCCGTTGACGTACAGGTCGGCGACCGACGGAAGCGCGGCGCTGCCTGCAAGGGCCGGCAGGGGGCCGGTGACAAAGCCCGGCTGGACCTCGAAGCTGCGCGTGAACTGGAGGCCGCCGATGCGCAACGGAGCGCCGCCGACGCCGCCACGGGTGATCGTGTCCCCGAACCGAAGCGACCGCATATGGTCGGGATCATCCCAGGTGAGGCTGGTGTCGAGCCGCACCACATCCAAGCCGGAGCTCGACAGGCGCGCGATCGTGACGTCCCGGGCGAGGAGGGGGCCCGTGAAGAGACCGATCTCGAACGCGCTGCTCGCCGCCGCGCCGGCGCCATTCCCGGCATTGGCTTCGACGTCGTAGTTGAGAAAGAGGCCGTTGCCGGCAGGGGTCATCGGCAGGGCGGGGGGCGCGGTCACGGTGATCAGCGCGTCGCGAAAGGCCGACGACGGCAGCACGAGGTTGAGCCGCTGCGCCGCGGCGTCGTAGCTGGTCCGGACCTTGCCGTCCGGAGCGAGCCTGATCCAAGTCCGCTCGTCCATGGCCACGGTGTCGAGCCGCTCCGTCTTGACGCGAAGCGACTCGAGGACTTCGGCCGGCAGGTAGAAGGCTCCGACCGCATCGCGCGCGACGACGACGGTAGGGCCTGACGCCGCACCGTTGACTCGAAGCTCGAGCACCAACTCGGTCATCTCGCTGGGAGCGGCGACGCCCACGGCCGCCGCCGCGGCGACGCTAAGGAGCCACACGGACCGCCACGTGGGTTTCGCCCCCTGCGGTGCGGACGACGAGCTCGCTTGGCGTCCCAGCTCTGCCGCCCAACGTCCAGGTCCGGCTGCTCGAGGGGAGGACGACTCCCATCGCCTTGGTGCGGCCCACGACCCGTCCCGTCGCATCCCGCGCCTCGATGGCCAGGATCTGCGATTGGAGGGCGCCGCTGTTCCGGCCCTCGACGACTAAGGTCCCGTCGGGTCCACGGCGGGCGGCCCAGGTCAGCGCCGGCGCGGCGTCGCGGCTGGCGACCACATATAGCGGAAGGTTGAGCTTCAGTGCGACCTTGATCCCCGTGCCGGGCGTCTTCGGCCCCGGTATTTCCTCGAAGACCAGGCGGTAAGCGGCGCCCGGCGTGCGGTTGCGGAAGCCGATGCGGATCAGCTGCTGCGCGCCCGGCGCAACCGTGAAGATCGGCGGCGAGATGACGAGATCGCGCGTCGGCTCGGTGCGGTCGCGGCCGTCCGCCTGCGTCCAGCGCAGCGCTGTCGCGCGAACCGCCACCGGCTTGGTATCGACATTATGGAGCCGGAGTTCGCCGGCGCCCTTGTCAGGCATGACGTCGACGGCGATCGGACTGATTCGAAAGGCGCTCGCCGCGGCCGGACTCGCGAACGAGCCGAGCGCGGCGAGAAGAAGGGCAGCCGCCGCGCGGCGGCTGCCCTCGAAGGATCCGATGATCACTCGTCGGCCTCAGTAAAAGACGGTGACCTGAACCGTGTCGGCATATGCGCCGGCCGGGAGGCCGGTCTGGCCGGCCGGGATGAGGCCATAGACCGTCTGGGTCTGGGTCGTGCCGGTGCCGGTGTCTTCGAACGTCGCGGTCGCGCCTTCGAGCCCGTCGCCCCAAATCTGCGTGCGCGCGGAATCGGTGAACAGGCTATAGTTCAGGAGATTCGCCCCATTGGCCATTTTGCGGAGGGCGAGATCGGCGCCCAAACCGGTGCCCGCATCGGCTTCCGCGCTCCACGCGGTGCCGCTGGTGCAGGTGACGCTGATGCTTCCGGTGCCCTGGACGGCCTGGCCCGACGTGACGTCCACGTTGCCGAACGCTACGGGCAAGGTCGAAACGGTGCAGTTCGCGGTCACGTTCGCCTCGACGCCGAGCGAGGAGCCGGCCTCGGCCGCGAAAGCGGGCGCGGCGGCGAGGGCGACAGTAAGGGCTGCGGCGGCGGCGCCGCAGCGGATGATGTTTTTCATGGATTACCCCGTTTGCTCTATGGAATCGCCGCGCTCGGCAGGGCTGAAAAGGCCCAGCCGCACCGACCGCGGCGGGTCTCAGCTACTTGATCCTACTTGAAAAAAGCGTTGTCCCTGAGGGTGCGCTAACACTGTAGCGCAACTACGGTATTGCGCCGCCTGGTGCCGTTTTTCAGTGGCGTGGCCGGAGCGCTCTGGCAGCAGCCGTTGCGGCCGCCCTCAGGCAGGCGGGCCGCCTGCCTCAGGCGGAGACGGCAGCGGTCTCCGCGGGCGCGTCCTCGGCGAACAGCCCGGCGAGAAGCTCGTAGGACCTCAGCCTTTTTTGATGGTCGAAAATCTGCGACGCGATCATCAGCTCGTCGGCGCCGGTGCGTTCGACGAACTCTTCGATCGCCGTCTTGACGGTCGAAGGCGATCCCGCCGCCGCGATGACATGGCCGAGCTGCGCGCGCCACTGCGGCTCGAGATCCTCGTAATAATTGCGTACCGGCGGCTGCAGCGGGGTCGGCCGTCCGCTGCGCAGGTTGACGAACGCCTGCAGCATCGAGGTCGCGAGATATCGGCCTTCCTCATCGCTCTCGCCCACGAAAGCGTTGAAGCCGAGCATGACATAGGGCTGGTCGAGCTGCTCCGACGGCTTGAAGCTGCTGCGGTAGACGTGGATCGCCTCCATCATCTGCTCGGGAGCGAAATGCGAGGCGAAGGCGAACGGCAGGCCGAGGATCGCGGCGAGCTGCGCGCCGAACAGGCTCGAACCGAGGATCCAGATCGGGATGTCGAGACCCTCGCCGGGGATCGCGCGCACTCTCTCGCCAGGAGTGCCTTTGAAATAATTCATCAGTTCGACGACGTCGCGCGGGAACTGGTTGACGTCCGAGTTGAGGTTGCGCCTTAGCGCATAAGCGGCGGCCTGGTCGGTGCCGGGCGCGCGGCCGAGGCCGAGGTCGATCCTGCCGGGGAACAGCGATTCGAGCGTGCCGAACTGCTCGGCGATGACCAGCGGCGCGTGGTTGGGCAGCATGATCCCGCCGGCGCCGATGCGGATCGATTTGGTGCCGTCGGCGACATAGCCGAGCGCGACCGACGTCGCTGCGCTCGCGACGCCCGGCATGCTGTGATGCTCGGCCATCCAGAAGCGATGATAGCCCCAGCGCTCGGCGTGCTGGGCGAGATCGCGTGCGTTGCGAAAGGATTGGCCGGGGTTTCCCCCTTCGACGATCGGCGCGAGGTCGAGGATGGAAAATGGAATCATTGGGCTCATATAGGCGCTGTGTGCGCCGAGACCAGCCGACGATTGATTCCTTGACGCTTCCCGCCGCCGCCTCCTATGTGCGCGGCGCACTTGATGCGCGCATGGCGATCGTAGCTCAGCTGGTTAGAGCATCGGTTTGTGGTACCGAGGGTCGCGGGTTCAAGTCCCGTCGATCGCCCCAGCGCCGCCGCCGATTTCAGGACCTAGCCATGCAATCGCCGTGGGACTGCCCCGACTTCGACGACCATGAGGTCGTGCATTTCGTCACCGATCCGCAGTCCGGTTTGAAAGCAGTCATCGCGATCCATTCCACCGCATTGGGGCCGGGGGCGGGCGGGGTCCGCTTCTGGCATTATGCGCATAGCGGCGAGGCACTGGTCGACGCGCTGCGCCTGTCGCGCGGCATGAGCTACAAGAATGCGATGGCCGAGCTCCCGCTTGGCGGCGGCAAGGCGGTGATCCTGGCCCCGAGCGATGGTTCGAAGACGCCGGACATGCTCGCCGCGTTCGGCCGTGCTGTCGAAGGTTTGTGCGGGAAATACATCACCGCCGAGGACGTTGGCGTGACGGTTGCCGACCTCGTTGCCGTGTCGGCCCACACTGGCTTTGTCTCCGGGCTGCCGGCCGAGGCGGGCGAAGCGGGCGGCGATCCGGGTCCCTTGACCTCTTTGGGCGTGTTCCTCGGCATCAAGGCGGCGGTGCGGCGCGCGCTTGGCCGCGACGGCCTTGCCGGGCTCCACATCGCGCTGCAGGGCGCAGGCAGCGTCGGGAGCGGCGTCGCGCGCCTGGCTGCGGGTGAAGGCGCCCGGCTGAGCATCGCCGACATCGATCCGCGGCGCGCGCGTGCGCTTGCCGAGGAGGTCGGCGGCAGCCGGGTCGAACCCGACGCGATCATGACGGTCGAGGCCGACGTGTTCAGCCCCTGCGCGCTGGGCGCGATATTGACCGAGGACTCGATCGCGAAGCTGCGCGTGCCGATCGTTGCGGGCGGCGCGAACAACCAATTGGCGACGGCGGGCGACGGCGAGCGGCTGATGGAGCGGGGCATCCTCTACGCGCCCGACTATGTCATCAACGCCGGCGGCATCATCAACGTCGCGCTCGCCTATCTTGGCGAGGGCGATGAAGCCGAGGTCAAGCGGCGGATCGGAAAGATACCGGCGCGGCTCGAGACGATCTGGTCCGAAAGCGCCGCCACCGGCCGCGATCCGGCGGCCGTCGCCGATGCGATGGCCCGGCGGCTGATCGGGCGGGCCTGAATGAGAGAGCCTGAATGAGCGGCGCGATGCACGCCTTGGCCAATCCCGCGCGCTTCCTGCGGATCGCGCGGCCGCTCACCGGCTGGCTCGGCTGGGGCGGGCTGCTGCTGATCGCGCTCGGGCTCGGCGCCGGCCTGTTCGTCTCGCCGCCCGATTACCTCCAGGGCGAGAGCGTCAGGATCATGTATGTCCACGTGCCCGCCGCGTGGCTCGGCATGGCAGGCTGGGCCGGCATCGCGGCGGCCAGCCTGATGCAGCTCGTCTGGCGCCATCCGCTCTCCGCGGTCGCGGCGCGTTCGATCGCGCTTCCGGGCGCGGTCTTCACCTTCGTCTGCCTCGTCACGGGATCGCTGTGGGGGCGGCCGACCTGGGGCACCTATTGGGAATGGGACGGGCGGATGACGTCGATGCTCGTCCTCCTGTTCCTCTATATCGGCTATATCGCGCTCGCCGACGCCGATCGGCAGCGGGGCGGCGACGGGCGCATCTCGGCGGTGTTCGGGCTCGTCGGAGCGATCAACCTGCCGATCATCCATTATTCGGTGCTGTGGTGGCGGACATTGCACCAGGGCCAGAGCATCGGCCTCGGCGGCTCGACGATCTCGGGTTCGATGTTGTGGCCGCTGCTGGTCTCGGCGCTCGGCTTTTCCTTGCTGTTCGGCGCGATCGTGCTGATGCGGATGCGCGCCGAGCTTGCGCGCAACCGCATCGAGGCGCGATTGAGGCGGATGGCGCAATGAACCACTGGCCGTTCATCGTCGCCGCTTATGCGCTGACCTTCGGCGCGACCGGCCTGCTCGCCTGGTCGAGCTTCGCGGCGATGCGGCGCAGCGAAGCCGAGGCCGAGACTCTGAGGGAAGGACAATGAAGGCCAAGCATCAAAGGCTGGTGCTGGTCGGCCTTGCGATCGCCGCGGTGCTGGCGGCGGTGCTGCTCGCCATGTCCGCGCTGAAGGACCAGGCCGCCTATTTCTACGCGCCGGGCGACGTTGCCCGCAAAGGCCTTCCGCTCGATCGCGCGGTGCGGATCGGCGGAATGGTCAAGCCTGGCTCGCTGACGCGCGCGCCCGACGGGGTGACGATCGCCTTCATCGTCGGCGACGAGACGGCGGCGACCATCCCGGTGCGCTTCACCGGCATCGTGCCGGATCTGTTCAAGGAGAATAGCGGGGTCGTCGCCGAAGGGCGGTTCCGCCCCGACGGTCTGTTTGTGGCCGACGAGATCCTGGCCAAGCACGACGAGAATTACATGCCGCCGCGGCTCGCCGGCGAGCGCCACGAGACCGACAGCCTGCAATGATCGCCGAAGCCGGTCTGGCCGCCCTGTGGATCGCCGCGGCGTTGTCGCTGCTGCAGCTTGCGTTCGGCATTGCGGCGCTGCGGCCGGGCGGCGAGGCGCTGGTGCGCGCGGTGCGGCCGGTCGCGCTTGCCCAGGCGGCGATGGTCGGGATTGCCTTTGCTGCCTTGCTGCTGCTGTTCCTGCGGACCGATCTCTCGGTCGCGCTGGTCGCGACGAACAGCCATTCGGCCAAGCCCTGGCTGTACAAATTCGCCGGCACCTGGGGCAATCACGAAGGATCGATGCTGCTGTGGGTGACGGTGCTGGCGATCGCGGGCGGCGCGGTGGCCTGCTTCGAGCGGCGGCTGGCCGAGCCGACCCTGATCGCGACGCTCGCGGCGCAGGCGGCGATCGCGCTCGGCTTCTACGTCTTCCTGCTGTTCGCCTCCAATCCGTTCGCGCGGCTCGATCCTGCGCCGCCGGAGGGGCAGGGGCTCAATCCGCTGCTCCAGGACCCGGGGCTCGCCTTCCATCCGCCGACGCTCTACCTCGGCTATGTCGGCATCTCGGTCGCTTTCTCGTTCGCGGTCGGCGCATTGGTCACGCGCGACGTCGGCAAGGATTTCGCGCGGGCGATGCGGCCCTGGGTGCTCGCCGCCTGGATCATGCTGACCTTGGGCATCACTGCCGGAAGCTATTGGGCCTATTACGAGCTCGGCTGGGGCGGCTGGTGGTTCTGGGATCCGGTCGAGAATGCCTCGCTGATGCCATGGCTGGCGGCGACCGCCTTGCTCCACTCGGTGACGGTGCTCGCGACCCGCGGCGGCCTTCGCGCATGGACGGTGATGCTGGCGGTGGTCGCCTTCTCGATGTCGATGATCGGCACCTTCCTGGTCCGCTCGGGCATCCTCACCAGCGTCCATTCGTTCGCGGTCGATCCGACGCGCGGCACGTTCATCCTCATCCTGCTGACGCTCTACATTGGTGGCGCGCTGGCGCTCTACGGCCTGCGCGTCGGCACGGTCCGCGAGGGGACGACGTTCGATCCGGTCAGCCGCGAAGGCGCGCTCGTCGCCAACAATCTCTTGCTCTCGACGATCCTTGGCGTGGTGCTGGTCGGGACGCTCTATCCGCTCGCGCTCGAGGCGGCGACGGGCGATAAATTGTCGGTCGGGCCACCCTATTTCAACACTGCGGCCGGCCCGGTCGCGCTCGCGCTGGTCGCGATCATGGCGGCAGGGCCGCTGATCCGCTGGCGGCGCGACCGCCTTGCCGCGCTGGCGCGGCGGCTTGCGCTGCCGCTGGCGCTCGCGATCGTGATGCTGGTCGCGCTGATCCTGCTCGCGCCGGGGGTCGGGCTGCTGCCGCTGCTCGGCCTGGTGTTCGCGGCCGGAGCCGGCGCGGCAAGCCTCGCGCCGCTGTGGAAGCGCAATTTGCGGCGGACGCCGCTGTTCACCTGGGGGATGGTGGTCGCGCACCTCGGCATCGCCGTCAGCCTCGCCGGCATGGCCTGCGACGCCGCGTTCACGCGCGAGACTCTGACCGCGGCGCGGATCGGCGAGACAGTGCGGGTCGGCCCCTATAAGGTGCGGCTCGAACGGGTCGCGCCGGTCGCCGGACCCAATTGGACGGCGATCGAGGCGACGCTCGTCGCGCGCCGCGGCAACGGCCGCCCGTTCATTCTCAACCCGCAGGCGCGCACGTTCAGCGCGCCGCCGACCGAGACCAGCGAGGCGGCGATCGCCACGCGTCTCGACGGCCAGCTCTACACCGTGCTCGGCCGTCCCGACGAGCAGGGGCGCTGGCAGCTGCGCCTGTGGTGGAAGCCGTTCGTCACCTTGATCTGGCTCGGCGGCGGGCTGATCGCGTTCGGCGGCTTGCTGTCGCTGATCGGCAGGCTGCGGCGCGACGGCAAGGCGCATGCCGAGCAGCCGATTGATGCCGCCGGGGGCTTCGCATGAGGCGGCTCATCCTCTGGCTCCCCTTGCTCGTCTTCGTCGGCTTCCTCGCGACGGTGGCGTTTCGGCTGCACGAACCGTCCGATCCCGTCATCCGATCGCGCCTGATCGGCCAAGCGGTGCCGAAGTTCGCGCTGCCCGCCGCGGTTCCAGACAAACCCGGGCTCGACAGCGCGAGCCTCGCCCAGGGCGAGCCGCGGATCGTCAACATCTTCGCGAGCTGGTGCATTCCGTGCATCGCCGAAGCGCCGCAGCTGATCGAGATCGCGCGGCGCGGCGTGCCGATCGATGCGATCGCGATCCGCGACACGCCCGCCGACATCGCCGATTTCCTGGCGCGCCACGGCGATCCCTATCGGCGCATCGCGCTCGACAAGAACAGCGCGGTCCAGCTCGCCTTGGGTTCGTCGGGCGTTCCGGAAACCTTCATCGTCGATGGCAAGGGCATCATCCGGCACCAGCATATTGGCGATATCCGCCCCGAGCATGTCGCCGAGATCCTGCGTATCTACGAGGCCGCGCGATGAGGCGGGCGCTCGGCCTTTTGCTGCTGCTGGCGGCGGCGCCGGCGCTTGCGGATTCGCGGCTGCCGCCCGATCCCTATGCCTATAACCAGCTCGCCGATCCGCGGCAGGAGGCCGAGGCGGCGGCGCTGATGCAGACGCTCCGCTGCCTGGTCTGCCAAGGCCAGTCGATCGCCGACAGCGATGCCGAGCTCGCCGGCGACATGCGCGCACTGGTGCGGCGGCGGATCGAGGCCGGCGAGCGACCCGAGGCGATCCGGGCGTGGCTGGTCGATCGCTACGGCAATTGGGTGAGCTACGCGCCGCCACTCGAGCCCGCGACCTGGCCGTTGTGGGGCGCGCCTATCCTGCTCGTCCTGGCCGGCGCCTGGCTCGCACGCGGCAGGCTTCGCCGCAGGCGGCGCTGATGGGCTGGATCCTGATCCTTGCGTTCGCGCTCGCCGTCGGCCTCGCTTTGTGGCGTTTCGCCCGCTTCGATCGTGCTGCGCTGCAGCTGGTCGGTGCGGCGCTGCTGTTGGCGATGGCGGGCTATGCGTGGCAGGGGAGGCCGGGGCTAAGCGGACGACCGCCCCCACCGCGCGCAGCCGAAGCACGGGCGGAGAGCGCTTTTGCGGAGATGCGCCACGACGTCCTGGGCCGCTTCGACCTCGCCGACAGCTGGCTGACGATTGCCGACGGCTACGCGCGCCGCGGCGACACCCGCAGCGCGGTCTATCTGCTCGCCAACGCCACGCGCCAATATCCGCTCAACCCCGACCTATGGATTGGCCTCGGCAATGCGCTGGTGCTCCACGCCGATGGCGCGATGAGCCCCGCGGCACGGCTCGCGTTCGAGCGCGCGATATCGCTCGCGCCCAGCGCCCAGGGCCCGCGCTTCTTCTACGGGCTCGCGCTGGTCCAGGGCGGAGAGTTCGCCGAAGCGGAGAAGGTGTGGCGCGATCTGCTCGCGGCCGCGCCCGCAGGGGCCTCATGGCGGCCATTGCTCGAACAACGGATCGCGCTGCTCGCCCAGCTGCGCGCGATGATCGCGGGATCGCGCGCGCCGCGCTGATCAGCCCCGCATCTGGCTATCGGAATCGCTCAGCTTTTCGCTTCGATCTCGGCAATCTCGATGAGCGCCGCCGCGAGCGCGTCTGGATCGCTGAGCGAGGGCGCGTGGTCGCAGGCGATCGCCAGCACCTTCTTGACCGGCGAAGCGGCCTGCATCCGCCGCTGGTTCTCGGGCGGGATCATCTCGTCTTCGGTGCACTCGATATAGTAACGGGGAATGCTGCCCCAGCGCTCCTCGCTAAGCTGCAACGGCGTGTCGCGAATGCAGGTCGGCTCCGGCACCAGCCGCTGGGCGGCGGCTTCGGCGGCGTCGCTCGAGACGCGGGTGTAGAAAGTGGCCGCGGCGGCCTCGGGCGAGACTGTCACCGCCGCTCCGCCGGCGACGATCTGCATGCCGGCGGCGAGGGCAGGGGTCCGCGGCGCGGCGAAGTCGGCGAGGCTGCTGCCGTTCGGGATCAGGAAGGCGGTGATATAGACCAATGCCTTGACCGCCTCGGGCGCGCGCTCGGCGGCCTCGCTGATGACGATTCCGCCGCGGCTGTGCCCGCACAGGATCACCGGCTCAGGCTGCTTGCGGGCGAGATCGGCGACGAAATCGGCCCAGGTCGCCAAGGTCGTATGGGCGAGCGCTTCGTCGCTGTCGGTGCCGGGGAGGTCGGGCGCGATCACCTTATGCCCTGCGGCCTCGAGTGCGGGCCTAACGGGCTCCATGCTCCATCCGCCGTGCCAGGCGCCATGAATCAACAGGAATGTAGCCATGAACATTCTCCCTATGGCGCCCGGTTCGGGCGCCGTGTCAGCGCTTGCCGAGGCCGATATGCACGGTCTTGAGCTCGAGGAACTCGTCGATGCCGACGTGCGACCCCTCGCGGCCGAGGCCCGATTCCTTGATTCCGCCGAACGGCGCGACCTCGGTCGAGATGATGCCGGTATTGAGCCCGATCATGCCGGTCTCGAGGCCCTCGGCGACCCGCCAGAAGCGGTCGATATCGCGCGTGAACGCATAAGCGGCGAGGCCGCTGCGCGTGTCGTTGGCGATCGCCAGCGCTTCTTCGTCCTGCTCGAAGCGGAAGATCGGTGCGACCGGCCCGAACGTCTCCTCCTGCGAAAGGCGCATCGCAGTCGTCGCGCCGGTGAGCACGGTCGGCTCGAAGAACAAAGACCCGGCGCTGTGGCCGTGGCCGCCCATCACGACCTTGGCTCCGGCGCCGACCGCGTCGGCGATGTGCGCGTTGACCTTCTCGACCGCGGCCTGGTTGATCAACGGGCCCTGCTGGGTCTCGCCGTCGAGGCCGTTGCCGACCACCAAATTCTTCACGCGCGCCTCGAGCGCCTCGACGAAGCGGTCGTGGATCCCCGATTGGACGAGGATGCGGTTGGCGCAGACGCAGGTCTGCCCGGTGTTGCGGAATTTGGACGCCATCGCGCCGTCGAGCGCGAGCTCGATGTCGGCATCGTCGAACACCAGCAGCGGCGCGTTGCCGCCAAGCTCCATCGAGACGCGCTTCATCGTCGTCGCGCATTGCTGGGTGAGCAATTTGCCGACCGCGGTCGATCCGGTGAAGGTGAATTTGGCCACCGCCGGATGGCCGGTCAGCACCGCGCCGATGCCCTTCGGGTGACCGGTCACGACGTTGAACGCGCCGGCAGGCACGCCCGCCTCGAGCGCGAGCTGCGCGAGCGCGAGCGCGGTGAGCGGCGTCAGCTCGGACGGCTTCAAGGTCACCGTGCAGCCGACCGCGAGGGCAGGGGCCACCTTGCGGGTGATCATCGCTGCCGGGAAGTTCCACGGGGTGATCGCGCCGACCACGCCGACCGGCTGCTTGAGGACCATGATCCGGCGGTCGCGCGCGCCCGGAATGATCTCGCCATAGGTGCGCTTGGCTTCCTCGGCGAACCATTGGATGAAGCTGGCGGCATAATCGACCTCGCCCAGCGCCTCCGCCAGCGGCTTGCCCTGCTCGGCGGTCATCAGCATGCCCAGGTCCTGCCGGTTCGCGCCCATCAGCCGGAACCACTCCTGGAGCACGGCGGCGCGTTCGGCGGCCGAGCGCGCGCGCCATTCGCGTTGCGCCTCGACATTGGCTTCGACCGCCCGTCGCGTCTCCTCCTCGCCAAGCGCGGGGACCGACGCGATGATGACTCCGGTGGCGGGATTGACGACATCGATCCGCTCGGAGGCCTGGACCTCCTTGCCGGCGATGATCGCCCGCCCGTTGAGGAATTCCGGGCGGCTGAGCTTGGGTACGCTGGTTGTCATAATATTTGTAGTCACCCTCGCGGTGCGGGTTTGGGAGCAAGCGCGTCGACATAGTCGGCGTCAGGCTCGGCGAAGATCGCGGCGCCGGTCGACGGTTGCCATCCGATCGCGGTGCTGGCGCGCTGCGCGGCGTCGAGCGCGGCATCGATATTGCGCTGCGACAAGAACGCCTTGTCCGCCGCCGAGCCGAGCACGCCGATCACCGCCACCGGCCATCCCGCCATGTCGAAGACGGGCACCGAAATGGCGGCGAGGCCGGGAATGACGTCGCCCGACACGGTCGCATAGCCGTCCTTGCGCGTCGTCTTGATCTTGCGGTTGAGCTCGCGGCGGCTGTCGCCATGCCCGGTGGCGCGCTCGGATTCGAGCAGCTGCAACACCTTCGGAGGCGCCTGGAAGGCGAGGAAGATGGTGCCGGCCGACGAATTCTGCAGCGGCAGCACCGAGCCGATGTTCAGCGAGGTCACCATCGGCCGCCGCCCGTCGATCCAGCGCACCACGGTCGGGCCATGATCGCCCCAGATGCTGAGCAGGCCGGTGCAGCCGACCGTGTCGACGAGATTGCGAAGTTCGTTCGCGCTCTGCTGGACGACGTCCAGCCGCGACACGGCCGAAAGCCCGATCTTGAGCGCCATCGGCCCAAGCGAATAGAGGCCCGACTGCGGCTCCTGGTTGACCACTCCGGTGTTGATGTAGGCGAGCAGGTAGCGATGTGCCTGGCTGCGCGACATGCGGGCCGCGGCGGCGATCTCGCGCAGCGGCGCGCGTCCGAGCGGAGTCTGCATCAACGCATCGAGGATGCGGACGCCGGTCTCGACCGATTGGATGCTTTTGCGCATCCGCACGACCTCGCCGCCGGTGGCGAGCTCGGCCACGGGCTTGGTGCGCGGTTCGGCGCTTCGGCGTTTGACGCTCTTGCGCTCAACTTTTGCCACTGGATTCATGCCATCACCTCGCCTGTGGGCTGCCTATCGCACCCTGGCGGGGAGCGTTGCAGCTTCTTGTGCGAGGCACAATGCATCGTCTGCAGCTCACGCCGCAAGATCAGGTGACAAGAGTTTTTTCTTTTTACGCTACGCCGCCGTCGCCGTGTCGTTCCTGGGCGTCGCGATATACTGCTCCAGGAAATCCAGGCGGTCGTTGCCCCAGAAGATCTGGTCGTCGACGAACATCAACGGCGCGCCGAACACGCCGCGGCGGTGGGCCTCGACGCAGCCCTTGCGAAATTCGGAACGGCCGAGCGATGAGCCCCCATATTCCCACAATTCGTCGGCATCGAGCCCGGCCGCCTGCGCGGCGGCGCGGAACTCGCCTTCGTCGGCGGGATCGATCCCGCGTCCCCAGATGCGCTCGAAGCCTTCGCGGACGAAAGCCTCGGATTTGCCTTGCTCGGCCGCTTTGAGCGCGGCGACGTTCCAGCGCATGCAATCGAAACCGGCCGGGAAGTTCAGCGGAACCCCATAAAAGTCCGCCCAGCGGTTGAGATCGGCCGCCATCACCTTGATCTTGGCCGGCACCTCACGGTTCGAAGGCCCGTAATTGCCGGCCGCGATCTTGGCCTGGGGAATGTCGATCGGGTGATAATTGACCTCATAGCCGTGCTTGGCGGCGATGCCCGGCAGCTTGACGTGCGCGAGATAGCTGAACGGGCTGATGAAATCGAAATAGAAGTCGATGTGCTTGCTCATCCGACCAGTTCTTTCCCGACGAGTTCGCCGTAGTTCTTCCAGAAGCCGATGATCGGGCCTTCGGTGACGAGGTGGTCGGCATCGTCGGCGCGGCCACCGCCCATTGCGATGTA
>NZ_JAKFCG010000085.1:0-10510 GCF_036677245.1 Sphingomonas sp. | reverse complement strand
GCGGACGTCGCGAACGACAAGGCAGCCCGCACCCAGATCTCGATGGAGAAAGCCAGTGACCACCGTAAAGAGCTTGATGACCTTAGGCGCCGTTACGATGCTCTGCTCCGCTTGCGGGCAGGAGCGGCCGCAACCGCTGCCGGTGGTGGCGATCGAGCGGCAGTGCCCAACGTTCCCGGCGCCACCCCCGGAATTGATGATCCCGCCCTCCAAGACGGACTTCTTGCCTCGGAGATAGCCCTCAGGCTGAAGGCGCTTCAAGAATGGGTCAACGCGCAGGCGGCGGTGGAGCGCGGTGCTCCAACTCCGGCCGACTGATCAAAGTGCGTCGAAACACTTTATCGTGATCATTCGACCATGATTTCGCGCGGATCGGGCGCGCTGGCCAAGGTCCGCATCGTCACCGAATAGCGCAGGCTCTCCACCGGCGGGATGCTGTGCTCCCACAGCGCGCGCGCGGCGCCGCGCAGCAGATAGGCGGAGCGCGGCGCGGCGATCAGCGCCGTGCGCTCCCAGCCGCGCCCGCTGCGACGGCGAAAGCGCAGCCGGCATTCGGAGAGCAATGACACGCCGATCGTATCACCGAAGACGGACCTGTCCTTGTGCCATCCGATCGACGCTCCCGGCGCATATTCGGTGACCAGCATGTGGACGAGCGCGCCGGGATCGACGCCGGCGAAACGCGCGGCCCGCTCGCGCAGCGGCAGAAGGAAGGCGGGGATCGGTTCGGCCTCGGAGAGGCCGCTGCCGTCGAAGACGTAGCGCCAGCCGAAAGACACGACACGCCTTTTGCCGAGGAAGCCGTGGAACTCGAACGGCTTCAGCTCGAGCCGGGCGATCGCCGCGGCGATGCTCGCCTCTTCATCGGCGCTCAGCAGATCGGGCTGATAGATCAAGCCCTGCGGGGCGACGGGCTCGTCGGCGAAGAGGCCGGGTTGTTCCGCAGCCGTCAACGAATCTCTCCTCCTTTATCAACAAGATGTCGTTTCGCCGTGCGTTTCGAATCGTTCGTCGCATTTGCGGGGCGCGCCAGTCGCTTCCCCTTCGATTTTGCCTGAACATCGCTGAACCTGAGAAGTCGGGGTTGAAATCGGGGGAAGGTCTCAGCCAATGCTCAAAATCCTTATCGTCGAAGACGAGCCGTTGCTCGCAACAACGCTCAAGCACCTGATCGAGCTCAACCCGCGCTTTCAGGTGACGAACATCGCGGATGATCTTGCCACCGCGTTGGAAGCAGTCGAGGAGCGGCGGCCGGATCTGGCGCTGATCGATCTGCAACTGGCGCGCGGCTCGACCGGGTTCAGCGTCGCCGTGAAGTTGAACGAGCTCGGCATCGCCTGCCTGTTCACAACCGGCAAGGCGCCGCCGTTCGCGATGCCCGACCTGGCGCTCGGCTGCCTCGCCAAGCCCTATACCGAAGAGGATGTCGTCCGCGCGCTGAAGGCCGCGGAGGATGTATTGCGCGGGCGCGAACGGCTGCGGCCGAGCCTTCCAGAAAATTTGCTGATCTACAATCCAGCGGATCCAACTTCGGACGGGGGAGATGAGGAGACGTTCCTCGATCCCGACGCCTATGCGGCACGGCAGTCTATCCGGACGCGACTCACGAGATGGCTGGCGGCAACCTAATTTCGCCTAGGAAGCCCGGACGACGTGCGCTTTTGAAGCAGCTGCGCCCGACACACTGCGCCCTTATGTTGACTCCGAAACAAAGCTTTGCAAGGATGACGGGTTCCCGTGGAATTTCGTATTCCTCGGTTAATGAGTTGGTACGTTTTTGGCTGCATCACGTAAATGTGATGAATGGGGGGAGCCGAACATGGAGTCCGACCACCGTTATTATTCTCGCCGGGCCGCCCAGGAGACCATGGCAGCGGCGCGTGCCGTCACCGCGGACGCCAAGGCCTGGCATAGTCAGCTCGCCGACGACTTCATGAAGCGCGCCCAGCGGGTCAACGAGCTCAGCCCAGTCGACTGAGCGGCCGCGTCGTTTCCGCTTCGCTCATCCAGTGACGTTCAGCGCGATCCCGCCAACAGGCGCGGGCAAATCGCATCCAGCATCGCCACTCTATTCGGATCTCGCGCCTCGGGCGCGGTGATGATCGCGCCATCGAGCGCGCGGTCGATCGGCGAAGCGAGCCGCCGGGCGGGCAGCGCGTGCGCGAGCGCGACGATCATCCGCCGCGCGGTATCAGCGTTGTGCTCGAGCTGGGCGAGGATCGCCGGAAGCTCGACCGCATCGTCGCTCTCGCGCCAGCAATCAAAATCGGTGATCATCGCGACCAACGCGTATGGAAGCTCGGCTTCGCGTGCGAGCCTGGCCTCGGGCATTCCGGTCATGCCGATCACATCGCACCCCCAGCCGCGGTAGAGCCTGCTTTCAGCCCGCGTCGAGAATTGCGGGCCTTCGATCGCAAGATAGGTGCCGCCGCGCGCGACCCTTGCGCCCGCGCTTTCTGCAGCATCGGCGACCAGCCCCGACAGGCGGCTGCAAACCGGATCCGCGAGCGAGACGTGCGCGACGAGACCGCTTCCGAAGAAGCTGCCGGCACGAGCAACAGTGCGATCGACGAACTGGTCGACGACCACGAACGTGCCCGGCGACAATGGCTCGTTGAGCGAGCCGACCGCGCAGACCGCCACGACATCGGTGCAGCCGGCGCGTTTGAGCACATCGAGATTGGCGCGATAGTCGATCTCGCCCGGCGCGAGGCGGTGGCCGCGGCCGTGGCGGGGGAGAAAGACGAATCTGACGCCGTTGATCCGCCCGATCAGCAGCGAATCCGACGCCACGCCCCACGGGCTTTCGACCGGGATCCATTCGGCTTCGTCGAGCGCATCGATCGCGTAGAGGCCCGAGCCGCCGATGACGCCGATCGTCCATCCATCCATGCATTTGTCCTTAGGGGAGCGTTGCGGGTTTGTCGAAGCGCCGCGGGAATATTCGCATCGCGATCGGCACCGAGCGACGCGGGGAGGCGTTGAAGCCATTCTCCCGCGTGCAAGGAACAGATCATGAGCAGGGTCCTCGTCCTCTATTATTCCGCCTACGGCCATATCGAGCAAATGGCCCATGCCGAAGCGGAAGGCGCGCGCGAGGCGGGAGCGGAGGTGGCGATCAAAAGGGTCCCCGAACTGGTGCCCGAACAGGTTGCGCGGGCATCGGGCTACAAGCTCGACCAGGAGGCGCCGGTCGCGGCCATCGCCGACCTCGCGGACTATGATGCGATCATCGTCGGCACCGGCACACGCTTCGGGCGAATGTCGTCGCAGATGGCCAATTTCCTCGACCAGGCGGGCGGCCTCTGGGCCAGCGGCGCGCTGATCGGCAAGGTCGGGGCGGCATTCACCTCCACCGGGAGCCAGCATGGCGGGCAGGAGACCACGCTGTTCTCGATCCACACCAACCTGCTTCACTTCGGCATGGTGCTGGTCGGGCTGCCCTACAGCTTCACCGGGCAGATGCGGCTCGACGAGGTCACCGGCGGCGCACCCTATGGCGCGACGACGATCGCGGCCGGAGACGGATCGCGCCAGCCGAGCGAGACCGAGCTCGCCGGGGCGCGCTTCCAGGGGAAGTACGTCGCAGAGATCGCAAACAAGCTGTTCGGATAGCCGAGCGGAGGCGGCCGCCTCGGGCCGAATAGACGCAGCGCTTCCGCCGCGCTTGCCGCCCGGGTAGACTTGCGTCGTGACGAGGCTTCGCTCCAAGCGCGAAAAGATACTGCTGTTCGCGGGCCGTAGCATTGCGGTGCTGGTCGCCCTTCCTTTGCTCTATTTGCTTGCGGCGGTGGTCGGCGGGCTGATTCCGACGAACGCGGGATGGGCGCAGCCTCGGGACGGCATCACGATCTTCGTCGAGACCAATGGTGTCCACACCTGGATCGTCATGCCTGCGGTGCGGCCGGAAATGGACTGGCGGAAATTGGCACCGGCGACCGACCTCGACGATCCGCGCCGTGCCGGCAGCCATGTCGCGATCGGCTACGGCAACCGCGATTTCTATCTGAACACGCCGGCATGGAAAGACCTGACAGTTCGGCGGGCGCTCGGCGCGGCGTTCGGGAACGGGCCTTCGCTGCTCCACGTCTATCACGAGCGCGACCCCGCACCGAGCGCGGATCGGCGGCCGATCATCCTCAGCCCGGCGCAATATCGCCGGCTGGTCACTTCCGTCGCCAGCAGCTTCGCAACCGGCAGCGACGGCCGCACGATCGCGCTGAGAGGACGCGGCTACGGCGTTTCAGACGTCTTCTACGAAGCGAGGGGCAGCTATAACCTCTTTGCGACATGCAACGAATGGGCCGGAGCGATGCTGCGCGAGGCCGGCGTGCGCACCGGCTGGTGGACGCCCTTCTCGCAGAGCATCATGTGGCGGCTCGGCCAGACTAGCTAAAAAATGCCATCCGACCACTCCGGGCTTATCAGCCCGCCCAAGCTGGGGTAAGACTGCCTGCAAATCACAACGGAGGGCAGTGATGGGCAAGATCCTGGGAAATTTGAACACGGCTTTGGCGCTCGGCGTCGTGCTGCTGCTGGCGACGATGTTCGGCCTGCATCACGGCGAGATGGACGAGCTCTACCTCAATTGGTGGTTCCGCTTTTTCCATGTGATCTCGGGCGTGCTGTGGATCGGGCTGCTCTATTATTTCAACTTCGTCCAAATTCCGACGATGCCCAAAGTGCCCGCCGAGCTGAAGCCTGGCGTCAGCAAATATATCGCGCCTGAGGCGTTGTTCTGGTTCCGCTGGGCCGCGGTGGCGACCCTGCTGACCGGCATCGTCGTCGCCGAAACCGGCGCGGAGCGCTACCTGGTCGCGGCGCTGAGCTTCCAGGAAGGCTATCGCGTGATCGGCCTCGGCATGTGGCTGGGCATCATCATGGCCGCGAACGTCTGGTTCGTGATCTGGCCGAACCAGCAGAAGGCGCTCGGTCTCAAGCCAGCCGAGGACGATGCAAAGGCGAAAGCGGCACGCACCGCGATGCTCGCATCGCGCACCAATTTGGTGCTGTCGATCCCGATGCTCTATTGCATGGTGACGCAATTCTATCTGCCGCAATAAGCGACGAATCTCAGACGATCAGGCCGGCTCCCACAGTGTGGGGGCCGGCCTTTTCATGTGTTCGGCGCGCGGGTCAGCGTCCTGATTCTCGCGAGGCGATGATGCGCGGCGATGAACAAGGTGCGGCCGTCCTCGCCGAACGTGCAATTAGCGATCGCCGTCCCGACACTGATCTGGCCGATCATCGTGCCGTCCGGCGCAAAGACAATGATGCCGCCCGGGGCCGTCGCGAAGAGATTTCCGGCAGCGTCGATCGTCATGCCGTCCGGCAGGCCGGGTCTCTGGACGGGATCGACTGAGTCGGTGACGTCGGCGAAGATCCGGCGCCCGGCGACATCGCCGCGAGAGTCGAGCGCATAGGCCATCCAGATCGCGCGATCGGGATCGGAGCAGGCGACATAGAGCGTGCGCTCGTCCGGCGAGAGAATGATACCGTTGGGGAAGCTGATGCTGTCGTCGAGCAACGCGACGGCGCCATTCGGATCGATCTTGTAGACGCCGTTGAACGGCAGTTCCTTGAGCGGTGAGCCGTCGAGACCGGCAAGCCCATAAGGCGGATCGGTGAAGTAGATGGTGCCATCGCGCGCCTGCGCAAGATCGTTGGGCGAGTTGAACCGCCTGCCGCGATAATGGGTGGCGAGGAAGGTCTTTTGGCGGGTCGTAAGGTCGAGACGGGCGATGGCGCGATTGCCGTGGTCGGCGACAAGGATGCTGTTGCCGGGGCCGGGGATCAGCCCGTTGGCGCCGGGCTCGCGAAAGGCGGCAGGGTCGGGTCCGTCATAGCCCGACGGGTCGAGGAAGACCGACACGCCATCCGCTTGGGACCAGCGATAGATGCGGTTTTCCGGAACGTCGCTGAACAACAGATAGCCGCCATCCGCGATCCACACCGGCCCTTCGGTCCAGGTGAAACCCTCCGCGAGCAGCTCGATCGTCGCGTCGCGCGCAATCAAGCTGTCGAATGCTGGCGTCAGCGCTCGGATCTGCCCTGCGATCGGCTGAGGAGGGATGTCGTTGGCCACCGGCACCTGCTGCTTTGCGTCACCGCCTCAACGCGCGCGTGCGGATTCGTGCGCCAGCCGCGGTCAGGACGCGCCGAGATAGGCGGCGAGGCGCAGCAGATCGGCGAAGATGCCGGCGGCGGTCACTTCGGGGCCGGCGCCCGGACCTTGCACGATCAGCGGATTGGGCGTGTAGCGCCGCGTCTCGAACTGGACGAGATTGTCGGTGAGGTTGAGCCGCGCCAGCGCGTGGGTCGCCGGAACGCTGCGCAGCCGGACGCTCGCCGTCCCATCGGCTTCGATCGAACCGATGAAGCGGAGCCGCTCGCCGCGCGCGCGCGCTTCCTCGAACGACGCGGCGATCGTCTGATCGTGGTCGCGCAGCGCGGTCAGGAAATCCTCGACGCTGCCCTGCTCGAGCCCGGGCGGAACCAGCCCCTGCAAGGCGATGTCGCCAAGCTCGGTGCGAAGCCCCATCTCGCGCGCGAGGATCACGACCTTGCGCGCGACGTCCATGCCCGAAAGATCGTCGCGCGGATCGGGCTCGGTGAAGCCGCGGCTGCGCGCCTCCGCCACAACCTCCGAGAAGGGCCGCACGCCGTCGTAGGAGTTGAACAGATAGGAGAGGGTGCCCGAGAGCACGCCCTCGATGCGCATCACCTCATCGCCGGTCTGCGTCAGATCGCGCAACGTCTGGATGATCGGCAGACCCGCGCCGACCGTCGTTTCATAGAGATAATGGGCGCTGCTTTCGCGGCTCGCGCGGCGCAGCTCGTCATAATAAGCGAGATCGCTCGAGCCGGCCTTCTTGTTGGGCGTGACGACATGGATGCCGCGCCGCAACCAGCCGACGTAGCGGTGGGCGAGATCCTCGCTCGAGGTGCAATCCACGATCACCGTATGCGGCAGGGCGTCGGTCTGGACGTGATCGAGAAACTCGTCGATGTCGAACGGCGGCGCGTCCTGCAATTGGCCGCGCCAGTCGGAAAGATCGATCCGTCGTTCGTCGAGCCGCATCGTGCGCGAGGTGGCGACGCCGCGGACGCGAAGGTCGACGCCAAGCTCGTCGCGGATTGCGGCGACCCGGTCGGCAAGCTGATCGAGCAGGACGCTGCCGACCGTGCCGGTGCCGATCAGACCGACCGAGATGCTCTGCGGCGAAAGATACAGGCCTGAATGGGCAGCACGCAGCGCGCGCTTGCTCTCCGAGCCGCTGACGACAACCGAGATGTTGCGTTCGGAGGACCCCTGCGCGATCGCGCGGATGTTGACGCCGGCCTTGCCGAGCGAACCGAAGAAGCGTGCGGCGACGCCGGGGTGGCCGGCCATGCCGTCTCCGACCAAGGCGAGCAGGGTGCAGTCGGGATCGACCTCGATCGTCTGGATCTGCCCCTGGTGGCGCTCGGCGAAAAAGGCGTCTTCGAGCACCTGCCGGACGCGGCCGGCATCCTGCTCCGGAACCACGATGCAGATCGAATGCTGGGAGCTCCCCTGCGACACCATCAGCGCGGTCACCTCGGCCTCGCGCAGCGCCGCGAACAGGCGGTTGGTCATGCCCGGTATGGTGACGAGGCCTGTGCCTTCGACGTTGACCAAAGCAACGCACTCGACCGTCGACAAGCCCTTCACCATCTGGCTCGAGCCTTTGATGTGGATGCGGGTGCCGGGCGCTGCGGGGTTGAAGCTGTTGCGGATGAAGATCGGGATCGAGCGCTCCACCGCCGGGCCCATCGTCGCCGGGTGGATCAGCTTGGCGCCGAAATAAGCAAGCTCGCTCGCTTCCTGGTAGGAGAGCGCTTCGAGCACGACCGCGTCGGAGACGAGCCGCGGATCGGCGCTCATCACGCCATCGACATCGCTCCAGATATGAATTTCCTGCGCGTCGAGCAAAGCGGCGAAGATCGATGCCGAATAATCGCTGCCGTTGCGGCCGAGCGTCGCGGGCACGCCATCCGCGGTCGCCGCGACGAAGCCGGTCACGACCAGCACGTCGCTCGTGGGATGCGCCGCGCTCCAGGTAGCGAGCCGCTCGCGCGATCGTTTCCAGTCGACGGTCGGTGCCGCGCGCGAGCGGCTGGGCTCGACGACCAGAACCTCGCGCGCATCCATCGCCGATGCGGCGAGGCCGCGCGCGGTGAGGGTCGCGGCAAGGATCTCGGCCGCCCAGATCTCGCCCTGGCCCATCACCATGTCATACGTGCCGCGGCTGCCGTCGCGCAGGATCCACGCGGCGCGAAGCACTTCGGTGAGATCCTCGACGTCGCGCTCGATCTTCTCGATCAAGGTCGCGGCGGCGGCGGCCGGGATGATCTCCTGGACCAAGCCGACATGGCGGCTTTGCAGCGCCGCGACGATTTCGCGGTAGCCGGGATCGCGCTGCGCCGCCGCCTCGACCGCGCGGGCGAGATCGTCGGTCACGCCGCTCATCGCCGAGGCGATCACGGCGCGCGGCGGCGGCGCGCCGACGATGATGTCGGCAACGCGGCTGAAATGCTCTGCCGTGCGGAGGCTCGATCCGCCGAATTTATGGATGTTCATTGCTGTCCTTAAGCCCCCGGCTAGACCTGGAAGCAAGCCGTGTCGCGACCTGCTCCCGATCCTTGCCCTTGTTCGCGGTCTTTAGAGCAGGCTGCGACGAGATGGAATCGCAGCCTGCTCTAAAATCTCTATACCGCCGCGCGGTTGTGGACGGGCGAACGGTCGCGCTTGACGATCAGCTTGTTGAGCGCGTTGACGTAAGCGCGCGCGCTCGCGACCATCGTGTCCTGGTGCGCCCCGCGCCCGCGGGTCGTGCGGCCGTCTTCGGAGAGGAGGACCGAAACCTCCGCCTGCGCGTCGGTGCCGCCGGTGACGGCATGGACCTCATAGCGCTCGAGCTTGGCGCTGTCGTGCGGGACAAGCTTGCGGATCGCGGCGAACAAGGCATCGACCGGGCCATTGCCGCGCGTCGTCGTGGTCAATTCCTCGCCCTCGACGTCGAGCGTGAGCACCGCGCGCTGCGGCCCGTTCGAGCCGCAGTAGATCTCGACTTCCTTGACCTGAATGCGATCGTGGCCGCGCAGCACCTCATCGTCGACTAGGGCAACAATGTCCTCGTCGAAGACCGCCTTCTTGGCGTCGGCGAGGTCCTTGAAGCGCGCGAACGCATCCTGGAAGGCATTGTCGCCGAGGCTGTAGCCAAGTTCCTCGAGCTTCTGACGGAATGCCGCTCGGCCCGAATGCTTGCCCATCACCAGGCTCGACGTGCTGACGCCGACGCTCTCCGGGGTCATGATCTCGTAGGTCGAGGAATCCTTGATCATGCCGTCCTGGTGAATGCCGCTTTCGTGGGCGAAGGCGTTGGCGCCGACGATCGCCTTGTTGGGCTGCACCTGGAAGCCGGTGATGCCAGAGATCAGCCGGCTCGAGCGGGTGATTTCGGTGGCGACGATGTTGGTGCGCACCGGCAGCACGTCGTGCCGGACCTTGATCGCCATCGCGATCTCCTCGATCGCGGCATTGCCGGCGCGCTCGCCAATGCCGTTGATCGTCGATTCGACCTGGCGAGCGCCGGCCATGACTGCGGCCAGAGTGTTGGCGACCGCCAGCCCGAGGTCGTTGTGGCAATGGGTCGAGAAGACCGCCTTGTCGCTGTTCGGCACGCGGGCGATCATGTCGCGGAACATCGCGCCGTAGGTGTCCGGCGTCGCGTAGCCGACCGTGTCGGGCAGGTTGATCGTGCGCGCGCCGGCGTTGATCGCGAGCTCGATTGCACGGGCCAGGAAGTCGGGGTCGGATCGGGTCGCATCCTCGGCGGACCATTCGACATCGTCGCAATAGTTGCGGGCGAGCCGGACGGACCGCTCGATCGATTCCAAGACCTCGTCGGGAGACTTGCCGAGCTTGACCCGCATGTGCAGCGGCGAGGTGGCGATGAAGGTGTGGATGCGGGGCTTCTGGGCGTGGCGCACGGCCTCGCCGGCGCGTTCGACATCGGCCTGCGCGGCGCGGGCGAGGCTGGCAACGGTCGCCTTCTTGCACAAGCGCGCGACCGCGCTGACCGCCTCGAAGTCGCCGGGACTGGCGATCGCGAAGCCCGCCTCGATGATGTCGACGCCGAGCGCCTCGAGCTGCTCGGCGACCTGCAGCTTTTCCTCGAGGTTCATCGAACAGCCGGGAGACTGTTCGCCGTCGCGTAAGGTGGTGTCGAAAATCAAGATTGTGTCTGTCACGTTCCTGCTCCTGTGCAGGTTGTCATTCGGGGTGAAATGGCCCTTAGACGCCGTGGCTGAAGACCCGTTGGGCCCAAGCGAGATCGCGCGCCTAAGGGCGCGTAAGTCGAAGCAGGAGGAGTCCGCGGCGTGACATCATGCCCGTCCTTAACCCGAGACCGTCACCAAAGTCCACCCATGGTCCGCCGAATATGGGGCCCGAGCTGAGCCCTGACGCTGAAGAGGGAGGGGCGGT
>NZ_JAKFCG010000084.1:0-13463 GCF_036677245.1 Sphingomonas sp. | reverse complement strand
TGTTGAGCCGGTTATAGGCCGGGCTGATCAAGGCGGTCGCCATCGCCGCGCCAATGCCGGCCGCTCCAGCCCCGGCGTTGCTGCCGAACGTGTTCTGGATCGACGTCCCAAGCCCCTGGATGATTCCGGCGACGATCGCGCCGGTGATCAGCGCCAGGCCGGCAAAGGTCGCCGAGCGGCTGATCACGAATTCGGCGTCGTACAGGCGGAAGCGCAGCAAGGCGACGAGGAGGCCGAGCTGGATCGCCAGGAAGGCAAGGCCGAGCGAAAGCCCTGCCGTCATCTCGAGAATCAGCTGGCTGGCGAACGAGCCCGCCTGCGGCTTGATCATGTCGCAGACCAGGGAAGCGGCGATGAAGATCGCATATCCTGAAAAGCCGAACAGCGCCCATTTGATCTGCTGCCGGACATCACCGTGCTGCATCGCGCGCAGACAGCTGATCAGCATCAGCACCGCGCAGATCATGAAGATGATGAACAGGCCGCGATAGGCGTCACCGTGGAGGAACAGCAGCAAAGGCAAGGCTGCCAGCACCAGCAGCAACCGGGGCGAGAGCTTGCCGTGCGGAAAGAGGAGAATCCCGGTGAGCAGGCATATGTTTCCGAGGTCGTAGAGGAACATGTGGCCCGGGAGCGGCACGCCGATTGCCGACAGGAAGGTCGCCGAGGGCTCCTCCGTTGCCATCGTCAGCAGGATCGCCAGCGAGAGGATCGAGCTCACCGGGTCGCGCGGCTGGCGCTTGTGGAGAAACCAGGCGGCAATCAGCAGGAACGGATAGGTGATCACATGGAGGCGATCGACGAAGCGGAGAAAGGCAGGAGGTATCGAAAGCGCTCGCGCGGCGGCGGCGATATGATGGTCTCCCGTGGTGACGGTCAGCTCGCGGACCTTGCCGTTAGGCGAGCGGATCGTCAGCTGCCGATCCCCCTCCCCGGTGTCGAACAGATTGTCGAGCAGCACGTAGGCAGTGTCGCTTTCATGCGCGATGCGGTCGCGCTGCGAGAATGGGACGACTTCGGGCAGCGGCAGACCGAGCACCGCGATGATGTCGTCGCCCGGCTTGATGCCGAGCGCCGCCGTTTCCGGCCCGACCGTGAAGCGGATCCTCGTCGCATCCTCCTCGGCAACGACGAAGCCCGCGCGGCTGCCGGGGAACAGCTTGCTGTTGTCGCTCGGGGTGACGAAGCCGCCATAGAGGCCGGCGATCGGGCCGATCAGCGCAAGCGCAAAGACGGTGTACCAGAACAAGCGATAGATGAAATAGGTGCGGTCGCCGAACGGCGGCACGGCATCGGGCAGTCTCAGGCGCTGCCAGAAGCCGCTCAACTTATCGTGCAAGGCGAGCTGCAGTGCCAGAATATTGCCCTGTCTCAGACTGTGGCGTCGCTATCACTATGGAATGAATCGGCAATCAGCGCAAATCGAGCAAGACACGCTGCCCGAGCTTTCGTGACGGCTGCGGATCAAAGCCGGCCGCTGCCCGTTTTGCGCCCTGCTGGCCTGGGCGTGCGCAGCAGGCCGTCATTCGGGCCCGTCGCCGGGGCCCTTCATTGTGGAGCGTGTCATGGTCCGATCGATCACTTACAGCCGGCTGCTGCTCGCAGCGGCGCTTATGCCGCTGGCGCTGAACGCCGGTGCAGCGGGAGCCCAGACGGGTTCGCGCCAGAACGTCATCTCCGCGAGCGAGCGCAGCCAGGGCGCGAAGGCGCATCCGCAGCTGCTGGAGCAATTCGGCGGCGCCTATAGCGGCCGCCAGGCCGCCTATGTGACGCAGGTCGGCCGGCGCATCGCGATGCAGTCCGGGATCGCCGATTCACAGAGCGCCTATACCGTCACCTTGCTCAATTCGAACCTGATGAACGCGTTCGCGATCCCGGGCGGCTACGTCTATGTCACCCGCCAGTTGCTCGCGACGATGAACGACGAGGCCGAGCTCGCTTTCGTGCTCGGGCACGAAGTCGCGCACGTTGCCGCCCGGCATTCGAAGAAACGCAACACGCAGTCGACACTGGCGACGATCGGCTCGGTGCTGCTCGGCGCCGTCACAGGCTCCTCGCAGATCGGCAATCTTGCCGGCCAGGCCGGCCAGTATCTGGTGCTCGGCTATTCGCGGAACCAGGAATATCAGGCCGATACGCTCGGCGTCCGCTATCTCGCCCAGGCGGGTTATGATCCGTTGGCCGCGCCGGACATGCTCGCCGGCCTGGGTGCGCAAAGCACTTTGGAAGCACGCCTGCAGGGCAAGCAGGCCGAGGACAGCACGCCTAGCTGGGCGAGCACCCACCCGCTCACCTCGGACCGGGTGACGCGCGCTCGCGCGCTCGCGCAGAAAACACCGGTGGCGCAGCGGCTGCGCAACCGGGACGCTTTCCTCGCCGCGATCGACGGCATGCTGATCGACGACGATCCACGTCAAGGGATCGTCGACGGCAGGACCTTCCGCCACCCCGACCTGCGCATCGGCTTCGACGCACCGCAGGGCTATACGATCACCAACAGCCCGGAAGCGGTGACGATCGAAGGACGCGACGGCCAGGCGCAATTCGGCAGCGGCGCGCTTGGTGTCTCGCTCGCTTCCTATATCGACGGCGTCTTCAAGGCGATCGCCGGCCAGGCGCAGATCCGCTACTCCGAGCCGCAGCCGTTCCGCGCCGGCAGCTTCGATGGCATGACGTCGAGTGCGCGTGCCAGCACGAATTCGGGTCAGGTCGATGTCACCGTCACTGCCTTTCGCGCCACGAGCAGCCTCGCCTATCATTTCGTCACGATCACCCGCGCCGGCTCGGGCCTCGGCACCTTCCGGCCGATGCTCGCATCGTTCCGCCGGCTCACCAGCGAGGAATTGGGCAGCATCCGCGCGCGCCGGCTCGACGTGGTGACGGTCAAGGCGAACGACAATGTGCAGACGCTCAGCGCGCGCATGGCCTATCCCGATTATCGCCTCGAGCGCTTTCTCGCGCTCAACGGCCTGGCCGCTAACGAGCGGCTGCAAGCGGGGAGCAAGGTCAAGATCGTCGTCTACGGCAACGCCAGATAGCGCGGCCGTCGTGTTATCCCGCTTCCCTTTCGCCAGCGGGGCCGCTCCAAAACTCCGTTCGCGGTGAGCTTGTCGAACCGCTCTCCTTCTTTCCCACAGAAGGAAAGGCCTTCGACGGGCTAAGGCCGAACGGTTTTGGATGACTCGGAACCTTATGCAGCGGTCGCCTCGCGGAAGAGGAAAGCCTCACCCGATCCCGCGTTCGCCAAGCCAGTCGAACACCAGGTCCGTCACCTCGGCCAGCTGCGCCGGCTGGCCGGCATAATAATGGCTCGCGCCCTCGATCCGCGCGTAGCTTTTGTCGCGGCTGCCCGCGGCTTCGAACACCAGGCGCGGGTGCGGCAGCGGCACGACCTCGTCCGCGCTATTCTCGATCACCAGCAGCGGCGCCGCGATACGCGCGGCGTTCGCCAGCCCGTCGGCCTGGCTGTCGTCGATCGACCATTGCGACAGCCAGGCGCGCAGGGTCGAGAAACGCGCCAAGCCGACCGGTCCGTTGTTCACCGTCTCGGGCTTGCCCATGTAGCACCAGCCGATCGGCCGGTCGTTGGGATCGAGGCTGGCGTCGAGGAAGCGCGGGTCGGCGAGCGTGCGGTGGGTGACGAAGCCGCGCTCGCGCTCGCCGCTGTTGCGGCGCCTGAGCGTATCGAGTTGTTCCTTGACCCGCGCGGTGATCCTGCGCACCCGCGCGATCTGGGCGGCGCGGAAGCGCTCGACAAAATCGGCGCTGTAGGGCGGCTGCTCGGGATTGGCCGGATCGTAGATGTCGAGCGAGGCATCGCGCCTGTCGGGGTCGTCCTCGTCGATCACCGAGGGATCGATCACCTCGCACAGCATCCGCGCGCGCGAGGCATGCGCGGCTTGGAACAGGATCGCATCGGCCGGGATCAGCCCGGCGCCGGCGAAATCGACCGGATTGCCGGCCGGCGTCGCGGTCACGCTGGGCGCCTCCGCCTCGGCCTGGTAGAACAATGCCAGCGATCCGCCGCCGCTCCAGCCGGCGAGGACGATCGTCTCATAGCCGAGCCGCTCCTTGGCGTGGCGGATATAGGCGCCGAGGTCGAGCACGACATTCTCGAGGATGCAGGCGGTGTCGTTGCGCGCATAGCGGCTGCCGGCGCAGAGCACGTGGACGCCGCGCCGCGCCGTCGCGCGCGGCACCGGCATCAGCTGCAACGTCGAGGCAGGATGCATGTAGATGAACAAGGTCTTCGACGGCACGCCCTTGGGCCGGATCAATATGCCCTCGAGGTTCACCTTCCCTTGGTTCCCGGCAAAGCCGTAGGTCTCCATGAAGGCGAGCTTCTCCTCATAGGCGATATGCACCCAGTCGAAGCTCAGATCCTCATCCGCGCCCATCATCCTCACCCTTTCATTGGAAGAACCCGCCGTCGACCTTGAGCTCGGCGCCGCTGATCGTCTCAGCATCGTCGGACAGCAGGAACAGCACGGCCTTGGCGACCTCCGCCGGCGTGCTGAACCGGCCGAGCGGCACGAGCGCCTCGCGCCGCGCCAATTCTTCCTCGCCGAGCGAGGCGGTGAGATCGGTCCGCACCGCGCCGGGGTTGACCGAATTGACGCGGATGCGATCGCTGCCGAGCTCGCCGGCGGCGACACGGGTCATGCCGCGCACCGCCCATTTGTTGCCGGCATAGGCGACCCCGCCTGGCATGCCGCGCATCCCGCCGACCGACGCCATATTGACGATCGCGCCGCCGCCGTTGGCGCGCATCGCCGCGGCCGCGCTCTTCATGCCAAGGAAGATGCCGAGCTGGTTGACTCGGAAATGGTCCTCGAACGTCTCGACGTCGGTTTCCAGCAGGGGCTTGAGCACCATCTTGCCGGCGTTGTTGGCGAGCAGGCTGAAGCGGCCGTCGCGGTCCGCGTCGGCGACCGCGACGCGCCAATCCGCTTCGCGAGTCACGTCGAGCCGCACGAAGCGCGCGCGGCCGCCGAAAGAGTTCGCCAGCGCGCTGCCTCGCGCTGCGTCGACGTCGCCGATCACGACGTCGGCGCCTTCGGCAATCAGCTGCGCCGCAATCTCCGCGCCGATGCCGCGCGCGCCGCCCGAGACCAATGCGCTCTTTCCGTCAAAGCCTCGTGCCACGCGACCCGCCTCCCTTCACTGCGCCTGAGGCGGTCGAACGCCCGGTGCGCGAACATCCGTCGAGCTGGCGTCATGCGCATAGAGCCAGTCGCCGAGCGGCGGGCGCGACGCTGCCGCAAGCCGACCGTCGCGGCAGTCCTGCTCAGGCCCGTCCGGCAGCTGAAACATGTCGGCATTGACCAGCGACATCTGCTGGACTCGCGCGGTGCGCGCGCGGCGCAGATCCTCGTACAGCGCCAGCGCGGCCGGAATGTCGGCCTCCTGCGCGAGGCAGGCGGCGAGCGCCGCGCCGTCCTCGACCGCCTGCGCCGCGCCCTGGGCCATATAGGGCAGCATCGCATGGCAGGAATCGCCGAGCAGGGTCACCGCGCCCTCGCTCCAGCGCGGCAGCGGCGGGCGGTGGAACAGGCCCCATTTGAACGTCTGCTCGATCGCCTCCACCAAGCCGCGCACCGTGCCGTTCCAGCCTTCGTAAGCGGCGCGAACCTCGTCGGGCGAGCAGGCCTCGGTCCAGCTCTCGCTGGTCCATTCGGGCTGGCGCACGCAGGCGACGACATTGAGGAAGCGCCGCCCCGCGACATAATAAGCGACGAGGTGACGGCCGGGGCCGAACCAGGTGGTGCTGATCACTTCGAGGTCGAGCGCTGCGATCTTCTCCGCCGGCACGAGCGCGCGATAAGCGACGGCGCCCGAGTAGACCGGCGCTTCCGGGCCGAACAGCGCGCTCCGCACCGCCGAATGGATGCCGTCCGCACCGACCACGAGATCCGCCTCGATCTCGCTGCCGTCGACGAAGCGCACCACCGGGCGCGGCGCCTGGCGATCGATCGCGACGCAGCGGCGGCCGAGAAGGATGCGCTCCGCGGGCAAAGCGCGGACGAGCATGTCGAGAAATTCGGCACGGTGGAGGTGGAAATAGGGCGCATTGAACGCGCGCTCGACCGCTTCGCCCATCGGATAGCGCGCGATCAGCCGCCCATCCTGCCAGCGCCGATATTCGACCGCCTGCGGGCGGACGCCGATCGCGCCGAGCTCATGTTCAAGCCCGAGCGCGTAGAGGATGCGGGATGCGTTCGGGCTGATCTGGATTCCGGCGCCGACCTCGGCCAACTGCGACGCCTGTTCGTAGATGCGGACATCGGCGCCGCGCGCCAGCAAGGACAGCGCCGCGCTGGCGCCGCCGATGCCCCCGCCGATCACCGCCACCGAGAGTTGGTTCAGGTCGGCCATGCGCCCCGATCGCTCGGCGCCGGAGCCTGTCGCACCGCGCTCAGCGGCCTTTCTTTTCTCGGATCAGCTCGATCAGCGCTTCCGGGATGCTCCGGTTCTCGCGAACCGCTTTCTCCTTGGCCGCCACCCACATCTCGAGGTCCTGATAGCCCTGGCCGGTGTGGCGGTTCCATTCGGCGTCGGTCGGCGTCGTGATCTCCAGCCTGATGCCGTTGGGATCGTAGAAATAGAGGCTGAGCAGCATCTCGTCATGATCGACCGGACCGATCACCTCGACGCCGTTCGAGACCAGCCACTCCTTCCATTGCCTGACCGCCTCGACGTCGGGGGCCTCGAGTGCGATATGCTCGAACACGCGATAGGCGGGATGCGACGGCTCGGCGCGTTCGGGCAGCCCCGGCACCTCGAAGAAGGCGATCGTCGATCCGTCACCCATCCTGAAGAAGATGTGGAAATAAGGGAAAGCCTCGCCGGTCGAGGGAACGTGATCGTCGTAGATGGTGCTGGCAAGCTCCATCCCCATGATGCGCGTGTAGAAATCGGCGGTCGCGGCGACGTCGTGGGTGACCCAGGCGGCATGATTGAGCATCGTCGGGGTGAGGCCCGAGGCTCCGAGCCCCCACTTCCGCACCGGCTTCAGGGTCTGCACGTTCATCGCACCCTCCGTTCAGCCGCCCTTCTCGCGTACCCGTCTCGCGTGGGGCGTCGCATGCTTATATCTGAGGTTGCGCGGTGAAGACCAGAGGGCGCCCCGAGATCGATCAGGCCGCCTTGCGGTGGGAGCGCAGCGCGAACTCGGCGGCGGCCGACGAGAGCAACGCGCAAACCACCATCGTCGCGAGCATCGGCATCTCGGTCCCGTTGGCGAAAGCCGTCACCAGCGCGCTCGCGATCGCGCCGACGCCGAAGCCGGCGGTACCGATCAGCGCCGCGGCCGAGCCGGCCGAGCCGCCGTGCGGATGAAGCGCGACCACCGTTCCGACCGGCATCATGATGCCGAGCGCGCAGAAGATCAGCAGCACGGCGACCAACAGGATCCACGGTCCATCGAGGCCGGCGAGGCCAAGCACGAAGATGAAGATCGTGATCAGTGACGTCCCCATCACGCAGATGTTGAGCAGCCGCTCGGGACGGATACGCTTCATCAGCGGCGACGAGAATTGCGCCGCGCCGGTGAAGGCGGCCGCACCGACCGCAATGACCAAGCTATATTCCCACGGCCGCAGCCCGTAGATTTCCATGAACACGAACGGCGAGCCGGTCAGATAGGCGAAGAAGGTCGCCTGCCCGCAGCCGACCATCAGCGCCATGAACATGAATTCCTTGTCGCGCAGCAGCGCGCCATAGCCCCGCAGCGCGTCCATGCCGCGGTTGCGCCGCTCCGGCGGGAGGGTCTCGGGCACCAGGAAGATGGTCATCAGCAGCATGACGACGCCGATCGCCGCGAGGGCCCAGAAGATCGATCGCCAGCCGAACAGCATGACCAGCCCGGTCCCACCGAGCGGCGCCAGCAGCGGCCCGACCGATCCGACCAATATGACCAGCGACAGCAGCTTCGCGGCGGCGTGGCCGGTGTAGAGATCGCGGACGATCGCGCGCGGGATCGCCATCGCCGCGCAGGTGCCGAGTCCCTGGAAGAAGCGCCAGACGATCAGATGCTCGACGGTCGAGGAGAAGCAGACACCAACCGAGGCGATGACGAACAGGGCGATGCCGAGATACAAGGCAAGCTTGCGGCCGAAGCGGTCGGACAGCGGCCCGTAGACGTTCTGGCCAATCGCAAGCGCTGCCAGGAAGCTCATCAGGCTGAGCTGGATCGATTCGGCAGAGACGTGGAGATCGGCGGCTATGACCGGGAAAGCCGGAACATACATGTTGATGCCGAGCGGGCCCGCCAGCGCGATAAGGCCGAGCACGAGCGCATAGCGCGACCTTCCATGTGGAAGGACTTGGCCGTGCGCAAGGACCTGGCCGTGCGAAGCCAACTGCCCGTTCGGAGGGACCTGCTCGTTCTCGTCAGCGGCTGCCACGAGCGCCTCCAGCCGGCTCGACCGGCGAATGGGAAGGTCGGGCACCGCCCGCGAAGGAGGCGCGTTGCGATTTCATATGGATGTAACGTGACACACGCGGCTTCGTTCGGCTCTGGGCAGCGGCGGCGCCGATGCGGCGCCGTGCGGCAAGGTGAAAGTCAGTTCGCGCATGCAACTGATCGCCCGCTACGTCAAAGGCGATTTTGAACAAACGCGGAGCTTTCCGAGCGGCGCGAGGGCGGACACTGGGCCCACCGGCGCTCTCCCGCCAAGCACGAGGAGAGAGCGAGCCGCGCGCAGCGCGTCGTCGAAACCAAGATGGTTGACCGGCCGTTTACCATCTTTGATGCTCGGCCAAGTGGCTCGGCATCGGGAGCAAGGCATGATTCGCGCGTGGCTTCTTTCCCCAATGGCGGGCCTGTTGCTCGGCAGCGCAACACCTCCGCCCGCTCGGCTGGAAGCCGCGAGCCTGCGCGATATGGCAGGGGCGTGTGCGCTGACGATTGCCGGCCGCTGCGAGAGCGATCGGCCCGTGACTGGTCAGGCGAAACGGCTGGTTGCGGAAGCCGGGCTTCTGAGCCTCGACGAGGGCATTCCCAATTGGGGTGAGCTTCGCGAGATCGCGCCGCCGGCGGGGGAGCCGGTGACCACTGCGCCGGCAGCACGCGGCGGCGTGCGGGTGGTGATCAGCCTTCCCCAGCAAAAGGCCTATGTGTTCCGCGGCGGCGAGCTGTTCGGGACGTCGCCGGTCTCGACCGGCCGGCGCGGCCACGAGACTCCGGTCGGGACCTTCCGCATCCT
Organism: Sphingomonas sp.; assembly: GCF_036677245.1. Classification (GTDB taxonomy): domain Bacteria; phylum Pseudomonadota; class Alphaproteobacteria; order Sphingomonadales; family Sphingomonadaceae; genus Allosphingosinicella. The sequence continues at coordinate 4,257 of NZ_JAKFCG010000084.1, read as the reverse complement.
CCAGAAGAAGGTCGATCACCATTCGAACATCTACGACAATGCGCCGATGCCATACATGCAGCGCCTGACCAATTACGGGATTGCGCTCCATGCCGGGCATCTTCCCGGCTATCCCGCCTCGCACGGCTGCATCCGCTTCCCGCGCAGCTTCGCCAAGAAGCTTTACGGGATCACCAACTTCGCGACGACAGTGACGATCACGAAGGAGCGTGTGGAATCGGCCGACGAGGCTCGCGCGCTGGCCTGAACCAGTCGCCCAATCCCGTTCCTCCTCCCGCTCGCGAAACCGCCGCAAAACTCCGTTCGCGGTGAGCTTGTCGAACCGCATTCCTTCTTGCTCAGAGAAGAAAAGCTCAAAGAAGAAAAGGCCTTCGACGGGCTCAGGCCGAACGGTTTTTGGCCGAACGGTTTCGGGTGACTCGGCACCGTTGCAGCGTCCTGCTCCCAGAAGACAATCCGGGGCGGGACAGAAATTGGCTATTTCCCGTAGCCCATGATCGCCTTGGTCTCGAGGAACTCCTGCAGCCCGTGCTGGCCCCATTCGCGGCCATTGCCCGATTGCTTGTAGCCGCCGAACGGCGCCGAGATGTCGGTCGGCGCGCCGTTCAGATGGATCATGCCGGCGCGCAGCCGCCGCGCCACCTGCCGTGCCTGGCCGATATCGGCCGACTGGACATAAGCGGAGAGGCCGTAAGGCGTGTCGTTGGCGATCGCGATCGCCTGCTCGACATCGTCGTAGGGGATGATGGTGAGCACCGGCCCGAACACTTCGGTGCGCGCGATCATATGCTGGTTGTCGACCGGCCCGAACACTGTCGGCCTGGTGTAGAAGCCGGCGTTGAGGTGCGGCGGCCGCCCCGGTCCGCCCGTAACCAGCGGCGCCCCTTCCTTGACCGCGCCTTCGATCAGGCTCTGGGTCGTCTTCCACTGCTTTTCGTTCGCCTGCGGCCCGATATGCGTCGCATCGTCGTCGGGCGGGCCGACGACGACCTTGTCGGCCGCCGCGCGCGCGATCGCCAGCGCTTCATCGAGCCGATCCGCCGGGACGAGCATCCGCGTCGGCGCGTTGCACGATTGGCCGCTGTTGCGGAAGCAGGCCTCGACGCCTTCCTTGACCGCGGCTTCGAGGTCCGCGTCGGGAAGGATGATGTTGGCCGATTTGCCGCCGAGCTCGAGCGAGACGCGCTTGATGCTCGCGGCGGCGTGGCGCGAGACCTCCGCCCCGGCGCGGGTCGAGCCGGTCAGCGAGATCATGTCGACCTGAGGATGCTCGGCCATCGCCGTGCCCGCGACCGCATCGCCGTCGATCAGGTTGAACACCCCCGGCGGCACCCCAGCCTCGTCGATGATCTCGGCGATCAGATGCGCGCTCAACGGCGCAAGCTCGCTCGGTTTCAGGACCATCGTGCAGCCCGCCGCAAGCGCGGGCGCGACCTTGCACATGATCTGGTTCATCGGCCAATTCCACGGCGTGATCAAAGCGCAGACGCCGACCGGCTCGGCGAGGATGGCGGTGCCGCGCTCGTTGACCTCGACCTGCTCGTCGCGAAGCAGGGACAGCGCGGTCATGATGTGGCCGAGACCCGCCGCCGCCTGCGCCTTTTCGGCGAGGATCTTCGGCGCGCCCATCTCGCGCCGGATCGCCTCGGCCATTTCGGCATAGCGGCGCTTGTAGGCGGCCTTCAGCCGCTCGAGCAGCGCGATCCTCTCATCGAGCGGGGTCAGGCCGAAGCTTTCGAACGCGCGCGCGGCGGCGGCGACAGCCTTGTCGACGTCGGCCTTGGTGGCGAGCGCGATCGTCGCGATCGGCTCCTCGGTGGAGGGATCGACCGCCTGCCAGTCGCGCGCGCCCGCTTCGGGGGCGACCCATTGGCCGTCGATATAATATTGCCGCAGGTCCTTCATTCCATCCACTCCTCAAGATCTTCGGTCGCGCTCATCGATTCCTCTGCGCCCGATTGCGGTGACGGCGCCAGCACCTTTGCTAATCCGGCTCGCCGGTCATTGCAGCTCACGCACGAACGCGGCAACCGCCTCCAGCACCGCCTCGGGCTGGTCGCGATGCGGCGAATGGCCGCACTCGGGCACTATGAGCCGCGCGGTTGCCGGCAGCGCCGCTTCGATCCGGTCGAGCTGCTCGAGCGTGCCATATTCATCGTCCAGCCCCTGGATCAGCAACACCGGCGCAGCGACGCGCGGGAGCAGATCCTCGATATTCCAGGCGCGAAAGCGCGGATCGAGCCAGATGTCGTTCCAGCGCCAGAAGACCTGGTCCGGCAGGCGGTGATAACGCGCCATCCTCTCGCCCATGTCGCTGGCAAGATAATGGTCCCGCGCCGCGGCGATGCTCGCGACGGCGACATCCTCGACGAAGACGTGCGGCGCCTCGAGGATCAGCGCCGCGACCCGCTGCGGGTAGCGCGCCGCCGCGATCAGTGCGATCGAGCCGCCGTCGCTGTGGCCGAGCAGGATCGCGCGCGCGATGCCGAGCGCGTCCATCACCTGCGGCACGAGATCGGCCTCGCGATGCATGTAATCCGGATCGCGCGGCTCGGGCAAAGGATCGGACTGGCCGTAGCCGGTCCGCGACCAGGCGATCACCGGCTTGCCGGTGCGCCGGGCGAGCGCGGCAGGAAAATCGCGCCACATCGCCACCGAGCCAAGGCCTTCGTGGAGCAGAAGGATCGGAGTTCCTGTACCTTGCCAGGCTTTGACTTCGAGCCCGACGCCGGCAACTTGGACTACCTCCGGGACAGCGATGGCGGCTTGCGAGCTCACGCATTCTCCCGGAGCCGGAAGCGCTGGATCTTGCCGGTGGCGGTCTTGGGGAGATCGTCGGCGAAGACGATCCAGCGCGGATATTTGTAGGGCGCGAGCAATTTCTTCACGTGCGCCTTGAGATCGGCCTCGAGCGCGTCGCTCGGCTGCTCGCCGGGGCTGAGCACGACATAAGCGCGCGGCTTGATCAGCCCGTCGGCATCGGCGGCGCCGATCACCGCCACCTCCAGCACCGAGCGGTGGCCGACGAGTGCTTCCTCGACCTCGATCGGCGAGACGTAATTGCCGCCGACCTTGAGCATGTCGTCGCTGCGCCCGCCGTAGGTGTACCACCCCTCCTCGTCGCACGAATATTTGTCGCCGGTCCGCGTCCATTCGCCCTGGAAGGTGGCGAGCGACTTCGGTCGGTTGCGCCAATAGCCGATCGCCGCGGTCGGGCCGCGCACCTGCAGCTCGCCGAGCTGGTTCGGGCCCGCTTCCCTGCCCTCGTCGTCGACCAGCCTGATCTCATAGCCCGGCACCGGACGGCCGGTGCAGCCGTAGCGCACGCTGCCCGGCACTTGCGCGAGATAGACATGAAGCATCTCGGTCGAGCCGAGGCCGTCGATCACGTCGGCGCCGTAGCGCTCGAGGAATTGCTCGCCGAGGTGCGCCGGGAGGCATTCGCCCGCCGAGGTCGCGATGCGCAGGCGCGGCGCCTCCTTTTTGGTCGGCGCGTCGCCGCTGGCGAAAAAGGCCGCGAAGAAGGTCGGAACGCCGTTGAGGATCGTCACCTGATGCTTGACGATCAGCCGGCCGATCGCCGAGGGCGTCGCACGGCCATCGTAGAGGATCACCGTCGCACCGGCCGCGTAGGGAAAGCTCAGCGCATTGCCGAGGCCGTAGGCGAAGAATTGCTTGGCCACCGACAGGATCACGTCGTCCTCGCGGTAGCCGACGACGCCGATGCCGAACAGATTGGCGGTCAGCCGCATCGAAGCGTGGCTGTGCATCGCGCCTTTCGGCCGGCCGGTCGAGCCCGAAGTGTAGAGCCAGAAGGCGACATCGTCGCGGTGGGTGTCGGCGGGGGGAAGGTGTTCCGCTTCGCGCGCGCGACCGAGCATCTCGTCGAGCTTCGGCCAAGGCCCGCCTCCGCACGACACGAAGCGGACATGCGGGAACTCGCCGGCGAAGCCGCTCCATTGCTGCGCAAGCTCCTCGGAGACGAACACGGCCGCCGCCTCGCTGTTCTGGAGGATCCAGCGATAATCGTCGGCGACGAGCAAGGTGTTGAGCGGGATCGCGACGATGCCCGCGCGGATCGCGCCGAGGAACACGGTCGGAAAGTCGACGGTGTCGAGCAAGCAGAGCAGGATGCGCTGCTCGCGCCGCACGCCAAGCGCGCCGAACACCGCCGCCATCGCCGCGACTCGGTCGGCGAGATCGCCGTAAGTGGTGCGGCCGTCGCGATCGATCACCGCCACTTTATCCGCGCGTTCG
>NZ_JAKFCG010000083.1:0-39210 GCF_036677245.1 Sphingomonas sp. | reverse complement strand
GACATCGGCGCCATCGCCTTGAGCTTCTTGAGCTCCTGGGTGGCCTTGGTGCGCGCTTCCTTCGACAGCTTGGTCTTGGCGATCTTGCGGGTGAGCTCGGCGAGCTCGTCGCCCTCGCCGTCCTCACCCTCATTGCCCAGCTCGCGCTGGATCGCCTTGAGCTGCTCGTTGAGATAATATTCGCGCTGCGTCTTCTCCATCTGGCGCTTGACGCGGCTGCGGATCTTCTTCTCGACCTGCAGCACGCCGAGCTCGCCTTCCATGAAGGCGAACGCCATCTCGAGCCGGCGCACAGGGTTGAGCTCGGCGAGCAAAGCCTGCTTGTCCGAGACCTTGATGTTGATGTTGGCGGCGACCGCGTCGGCGAGCTTGGAAGCCTCCTCGATCTGCGAGAGCTGCACCGCCGTCTCGGCCGGCAGCTTCTTGTTGAACTTCGAATAATTCTCGAACTGCTCGACGACCGAGCGCATCAGCGCCGACACCTCGGCCCCGGCCGGCTCGACACCTTCGATCGGCTCGGCCTCGGCGACGAGATGCTCGCCATCGCTGGTCAGGGTCTTGAGCGACGCGCGCCGCTGGCCTTCGACGAGCACGCGCACCGTGCCGTCGGGCAGCTTGAGCAGCTGCAGCACGGTCGCGATCACGCCGAGGTCGTAGAGCGCGTCACGATCGGGATCGTCCTCGGCAGGGTCGAGCTGCGAGACGAGGAAGATGCTCTTGTCCGCCGCCATCGCGCTTTCGAGCGCGGCCACCGACTTGTCGCGGCCGACGAACAAAGGAACGATCATCTGCGGGAATACGACGATGTCGCGGAGAGGAAGGACTGGATAGGATTGGGTCATATTACTCCACCAGCGCGAACAGGGACCGCGCTTCGCTTCTTATATGAGTTCTCCGCCCGAGACCATCAAGGCAGCCAAGCCAGATGACCGGCGGGCGGGCCGGCATACAGGCAGGCGCATTTGCGCGCCGCGCGGCGCGCAAATGCGGGATAAAGGTGGATCAGGCCGCGTCCTCGGCCTTTTGCGCGTAGATGCGCACCGGCTCCTTGCGGCCCTCGACGACATCCTTGTCGATCATCACTTCGTCGACGCCGTCCATCGACGGCAGGTCGAACATCGTGTCGAGCAGGATGTTCTCGAGGATCGAGCGGAGGCCACGCGCGCCGGTCTTGCGCTCGATCGCCTTCTTCGAGGTCGCGACCAGCGCCTCCTCGGTGAAGGCGAGCTTGACGTCCTCCATCTCGAAGAGCTTGGCATATTGCTTGATCAGCGCGTTCTTCGGCTCCTTGAGGATCTTGACCAGAGCGTCCGTGTCGAGGTCCTCGAGCGTCGCGATCACCGGCAGGCGGCCGACGAACTCGGGGATCAGGCCGAACTTGAGCAGATCCTCAGGCTCGCCCTGGCGCAATATCTCGCCGGTGCGGCGTTCCTCGGGCGCGGCGACATAGGCGCCGAACCCGATCGACTTGCCCTGCAGGCGATCGGCGATGATCTTCTCGAGGCCCGAGAAGGCGCCGCCGCAGATGAACAGGATGTTGGTCGTGTCGACCTGGAGGAACTCCTGCTGCGGGTGCTTGCGGCCGCCCTGCGGCGGAACCGAGGCGGTCGTGCCTTCCATCAGCTTGAGCAAGGCCTGCTGCACGCCCTCGCCCGACACGTCGCGCGTGATCGAGGGATTGTCGGACTTGCGGCTGATCTTGTCGATCTCGTCGATATAGACGATGCCGCGCTGGGCGCGCTCGACATTATAGTCGGACGCCTGGAGCAGCTTGAGGATGATGTTCTCGACGTCCTCGCCGACGTAGCCGGCTTCGGTCAGGGTCGTCGCATCGGCCATCGTGAACGGCACGTCGAGGATCCGCGCCAGGGTCTGGGCAAGCAGAGTCTTGCCGCACCCGGTCGGGCCGACGAGCAGGATGTTCGACTTGGCGAGCTCGACATCGGCGCCCTTGGAGCCGTGGTTGAGCCGCTTGTAGTGGTTGTGCACCGCCACCGAGAGCACGCGTTTGGCGTGCATCTGGCCGATCACATAATCGTCGAGAACCTTGCAGATCTCCGCCGGCGTCGGAACCCCGTCGCGCGTCTTGACGAGCGCGGACTTGGTTTCCTCGCGGATGATGTCGTTGCAGAGCTCGACGCATTCATCGCAGATGAAGACGGTCGGGCCGGCGATGAGCTTCCGCACCTCGTGCTGCGATTTGCCGCAGAACGAGCAGTAGAGGGTGCTCTTCGAGTCGCTGCCGCTTAGCTTGGTCATAATCTTCCTTGTTGGGCGCCCGAAGGCCACCCGTCGTTGAAGGCCATGTTAGCCTGCACTATCGCACATTCACAATGGCCTATTGATTAACGGCCTGGCACATCAGGCTGCGGTCGCATGCTGGCCGGTCTCCTCGCCGGTCGCCGGACGCTTGTCGAAGACCTCGTCGACCAGGCCGAACTGCCTCGCCTCGTCCGCCGAAAGGAACTTGTCGCGCTCGACGGCAATTTCGATCGCCTCGATCGATTGGCCGGTATATTTCGCCATCAGCTCGTTCATCCGATGGCGGATGCGCAGGATCTCGCGCGCCTGGATCTCGATGTCGGTCGCCTGCCCCTGGGCACCGCCCGACGGCTGGTGGACCATGATCCGCGCATTGGTGAGCGCGACCCGCATGCCGGGCTCGCCCGCGCCGAGCAGGAATGCGCCCATCGATGCGGCCTGGCCGATGCAGACCGTGCCGACCCGCGGCCGGATATATTGCATCGTATCGTGGATCGCCATGCCGGCGGTCACCACGCCGCCCGGCGAGTTGATGTACATGAAGACATCCTTCTTGGGATTCTCCGACTCCAGGTAGAGCAGCTGGGCGGTGATCAGCGTCGCCATATGATCCTCGACCCCACCGGTGACGAAGACGATCCTTTCGCGCAGCAGGCGTGAATAGATGTCGAAGCTGCGCTCCCCACGATTCGATTGCTCGATGACGATGGGAACGAGGCCTGAAACGATGTCTGCGTGATCCATGATGGTCTGGAGATCCTGTCGGTGTGCTAGGACCTCGAACATCGGAGCAAAGCGCCTCGTGTTCAAGCCCCGTCGTGCGCGCCGATCGCATCGCGGCCGGGATTGGACGCAGAGGACGCCCGGCCTTCGCCCCCGCCCTCGCCTGGGCCGGGCTCCGCGCCCGGCGCCGGGAAGCTGAGATAGGCGAGCCGGCGGACCTCGCGCCGGCCGCGCACGACCGTGTCGAGGATCAGGCCGCAGAAGAAGAACAGCGACGCCAGGATCATCAGCCCGGTGACCAGGATCGCGGTCGGGAAGCGCGGTACCAGGCCGGTCTCGGCGAAGGTGATCGCAAGCGGCACGGCGAGGACGATCGCGAGCACCGCCAGCCCAAGCCCGATGCTGCCATAGAACAGCACCGGCCGCTCGATGCGGAAGAGGTGGAGGATGGTGCGCATGATCCGCCAGCCGTCGCGATAGGTCGACAGCTTCGATTCGGAGCCGTCGGGCCGCGCGCCGTAGGTGGTGACGACCTCGCCGACCGGCATCGCCAGCTCGAGCGCGTGGACGCTGATCTCGGTCTCGGTCTCGAATCCGCGCGACAGCGCCGGAAAGGATTTGACGAAGCGCCGCGAGAAGACGCGGTAGCCCGACAATATGTCGCTGAACGTCCTGCCGAACAGGCGCGCGAGGATGCTGGTCAGGACCCGGTTGCCGAGGCGATGGCCACGCCGGTAGGCGGCCTCGATCTCCGAGCGCCGCGCCCCGACCACCATGTCGAGCCGCTCGTCGATCAGCCGCCGCACGAGATCGGGCGCGGCCGCGGCGTCGTAAGTCGCATCGCCGTCGGCCATCACATAGACGTCGGCCTCGACGTCCGCGAACATCCGCCGGACGACATGGCCCTTGCCCTGCATGCGCTCGCTGCGCACGATCGCGCCCGCCGCGGCGGCGATCTCGCGCGTCCGGTCGCTGCTGTTGTTGTCATAGACGAAGATAAGTGCGTCGGGGAGCGACGCGCGGAAGCCGGCGATCGTCTGCGCGATCGCGGCTTCCTCGTTGTAGCAGGGGAGCAGCACCGCAATGCGCAGCGCCCGCACGGCGACACCAGCCTCGTTCAGCGCCCTCTCGTTCAGTACGGCGCCCGCCAAGATGCCATTCCCCCTGTCTGGCCCGGTGTCGGCCGTCGCGGCACGCGCGATCGCGCGCCCGCGGCGGCCCCGCCGTCCCGCAAAGGACGATGGCTAGGGCTCAGTCGTTGCTCTTGGGCTTCTTTGCAGCAGGCTTCTTCCCCTCGGAAGCCTTTTTTGCGGGCTTTGGCGCAGCTGCCTTGGGGGCGGCCTTGGGAGCCGGAGCCTCGGCCGCAGCTTCGACGACGGCCGGCTCGGCCGCGCTCGCGGCCGCAGCCTTGGCCGCGCGCGGCTTCTTGGCCGGCTTGGTCGGCTCGGCGTCCGCGTCCTCGGCAGGCGCCGGCTCAGCGGCGGCTTTCTTGGCTTTCGCCTTCGCCTTGGGCTTGGGCGCATGATCATGGCCGTGATGGTCATGGTCGTGATCGTGGTCGCAATCGGGGCCGTGGACATGCCCGCCGTCGGCCTCGATCTCGGCCTGCAGCGCCTCGCGGGACACCGAGCGATCGGTGATCTCCGCCTTGCTGAACAGGAAATCGACCACCTTGTCCTCGAACAGAGGCGCGCGGAGCTGCGCCGCCGCCATCGGCTCGTTGCGGACATATTGCACGAAGCGCTCGCGATCCTCGGCCCGATATTGCTGCGCCGCCTGCATGATCAGCTGGTTCATTTCCTGATTGCTGATTTCGACGCCATTGGCCTGGCCGACCTCGGACAGCAACAGGCCGAGGCGCACGCGGCGCTCGGCGATCGCGCGATATTCCTCGCGCTCGCTCTCCATCTCGGCGCGCGCCGCCTCGGGATCGGCTTCGTGGGTCGCCTCATGCTCGAGCTGCTTCCAGATCTGGTCGAATTCGGCTTCGACCATCGATGGGGGCACCGGGAAATCGTGGCTCTCGGCGAGCTGGTCGAGCAGCCGCCGCTTCATGTGGGTGCGGGTGAGGCCGTTGAGCTCCTGCTCGAGCTGGCCCTTGAGCAGGCCGCGAAGCTGCTCGATGCTCTCGAGGCCCATGTTCTTGGCGAACTCGTCGTCGAGGCTCGCCTCGCGCGCGGTACGCACCTCGTTGACCGTGACCTCGAAGGTCGCGTCCCTGCCCTTCAGATAGTCGACGCCATAATCGGCGGGGAAGGTGACGTTGAGCACGCGCTGCTCATTGGCCTTCGCGCCGACCAGCTGGTCCTCGAAGCCGGGGATGAGGCGGCCCGATCCGAGCTCGAGCGACATGCCTTCGCCCTTGCCGCCCTCGAACGGCTCGCCATCGATCTTGCCCTCATAGTCGATCACCACGAGGTCGCCGACCTGCGCGGCATGATCGGCGGGCGCGGCGTCATAGCTCTTCTGGCCCTGCGCGAGCTGCCCGAGCCGCTCATCGACCTCCTCGTCGCTCGGCTCGACGGTGAGACGCTCGAGCTTCAGCCCTTCGATCTGCGGCGCGGGAACGTCGGGGAGCGTCTCCAGCTCGATCTTGACGACCACGTCCTTGCCCGACTCGTGCATTTCCTCGAGCTCGACCGAAGGCTGCATCGCCGGCCGCAGCTTCTGCTCGGCCATCAACTGCTGGATGCTGTCCTGCACGGCGCTGTTGAGCGCTTCCTGCTCGATCGCCGGCCCGTGCATCTTGCGGACCAGATTGGCCGGGACCTTGCCGGGGCGGAAACCGGGCATCCGCATGCGCGGCGCGACGGTCTTCAGCTCGCGGTCGACGCGATCGTCGATCTCCTTGGCGGGGATGGTGATCTTGAAGGCGCGCTTGAGGCCCTCGTTCAACGTCTCGACAGTCTGCATCTCGAAGCTAAGCCTTCGTTTTAGGATTTCTCTGCTGCGGCATTTGCGTCACCGGGGCGAAGCTGGTGCGGGCGAAGGGACTCGAACCCCCACATCTTTCGATACCAGAACCTAAATCTGGCGCGTCTACCAGTTCCGCCACGCCCGCCGGGCCGCCGTCGGTCGGCGTCTATAGCAGGGATGACGAACGGGGCAAGGCGCAACCCCTCGCCTATCGTGCGTGCAGCGCGGCTTGGCCGAGCGCCCTGGCCAGGCTGCTCAGATCCGCGCCCGGAGCCGCGTCAGCCCAGCGCTTTCTTGAGCAGTTCGTTGACGACCTGGGGATTGGCCTTACCGGCCATCGCCCGCATCACCTGGCCGACGAAGAAGCCGAACAATTTGTCCTTGCCGCTGCGATATTCGGCGACCTTGTCCGGGTTTGACGTCATGACGTCGGCGATCGCCGCCTCGATCGCGCCGGTGTCGCTGGTCTGCTGCAATCCGCGCGCGGCGACGATCGAGGCGGGATCCTCGCCGCTCTCGATCATGATCTCGAAGACCTGCTTGGCCAGGGTCCCCGACAATGTGCCGTTCGCGACCAGCGCGAGCAGCTCGGCGCCATGGGCCGGGCTCACCGGACTCTGCTCGATCGTCTTGCCAAGGCGGTTGAGCGCCCCGAAAAGGTCCGAAATCAACCAGTTGGCAGCCGCCTTTGCGACCTGGGTTTCAGGCTTCTGCTGCTTGAGCGCGCTTTCGGCGAGCAGCGCCTCGAACCAGCGCGCGGTCTCCGCCTCGGCGGTCAGCACGCTGGCGTTATAGGCCGACAGGCCAAGCTGCTCGACGTAACGGAGGCGCTTGGCATCGGGGAGCTCGGGCAGGCTGTGGCGGCATTCGTCGAGGAACGCCGTGCTGAGCTCGACCGGCAGCAGGTCGGGATCCGGGAAATAGCGATAGTCGTGCGCGTCTTCCTTCGAGCGCAGGCTGCGCGTCTCGCCCTTGTCGGGGTCGAACAGCCGCGTCTCCTGGACGACCGCCCCGCCCTCCTCGATCAGATCGACCTGGCGGCGCGCTTCATATTCGATCGCCTGCTGGATGAAGCGCACCGAATTGACGTTCTTGATCTCGCAGCGCGTGCCCAACGAATCGCCCGGCCGTCGCACCGAGACGTTGACGTCGGCGCGCATCGAGCCCTGCTCCATATTGCCGTCGCAGCTGCCGACATAGCGCAGAATCGCCCTCAGCTTGCGGACATAAGCGCCTGCTTCATCAGGAGAACGCATGTCGGGCTTGGACACGATCTCCATCAAGGCCACACCCGAGCGGTTGAGGTCGACATAGGAGAAATTGGGATGCTGGTCGTGCATCAGCTTGCCGGCGTCCTGCTCGAGATGGATGCGCTCGACGCCGACCGTCTTGGAGCCCTCCTCGGTCTCGATCTCGATCGCGCCCTCGCCGACGATCGGATGATAGAGCTGGCTGATCTGATAGCCCTGCGGCAGATCGGCGTAGAAATAATTCTTGCGGTCGAACCGCGACCAGGCGTTGATCCGGGCCTCGATCGCCATGCCGGTGCGGACCGCCTGGCGCACGCATTCGCCGTTGAGCACCGGCAACATGCCGGGCATCGCAGCATCGACCAGGCTGACCTGGGTGTTGGGCTCGGCGCCGAATTCGGTCGACGCGCCGGAGAAGAGCTTCGCGTTCGACGTCACCTGCGCGTGGACCTCGAGGCCGATCACGACCTCCCAGTCGTCGCTCGCTCCCTGGATGCGATATTTGCTCACCACCATGCCTCCGGGCGTGCAGTGAAGCCGGCCCGCTCCTCGAACGCAAGGCCGGCGTTGAGCACGCCCTGCTCGTCGAGCGGCCGTCCGATGATCTGGAGGCCGAGCGGAAGCCCTTTCGAGTCGAGCCCGGCGGGCACCGACATCGCCGGCAGGCCGGCAAGGCTCGCCGGCACCGCGAACACGTCGTTCAGATACATGGCGATCGGATCGTCGCTCTTCTCGCCAAGCCCAAACGCCGCCGAGGGCGTGGTCGGCGCGAGCAGCAGGTCGCATTTCTCCCACGCCTGCTGGAAGTCGCGCGCGATCAGCGCCCGCACCTTCTGCGCCTGGTTGAAATAAGCGTCGTAGAAGCCGGCCGAGAGCACATAGGTGCCGATCATGATCCGCCGTTTGACCTCGGCGCCGAAGCCGGACGAGCGGGTCGCCTCATACATTTCGGCAAGGCCGCCCTGGCCGGGATCGACCCTTTTGCCGTAGCGGACGCCGTCGTAGCGGGCGAGGTTGGACGAGGCTTCGGCCGGCGCGATGATGTAATAAGCGGGAAGCGCGTAGCGGGTGTGCGGCAGCGAGACCTCGACGATCTCGGCGCCGGCATCCTTCATCCAGCCGATCCCCTGCTCCCACACCGCGTCGATCTCGGGCGGGACGCCGTCGATGCGGTATTCCTTCGGGATGCCGATCCTTTTGCCGCGGATGTCGCTCGACAGCGCCGCCTCCCAGTTCGGAACCGGCAGGTCGAGCGAGGTCGAATCCATCGGATCGAAGCCGGCCATCGCCTCGAGCATGATCGCGCAGTCGCGCACGTCACGCGCCATCGGCCCGGCCTGGTCGAGCGACGAGGCGAAGGCGACGATGCCCCAGCGCGAGCAGCGCCCGTAGGTCGGCTTGATGCCGGTGATGCCGGTGAACGCCGCCGGCTGGCGGATCGAGCCGCCGGTATCGGTGCCGGTCACCGCCGGGGCGATGCGCGCCGCGACCGCCGCCGCCGAGCCGCCCGACGAGCCGCCCGGGGTCAGCGGCGCGTTGCCGCCGTCGTTGCGCCGCCACGGCGAGATGACGTTGCCATAAGCGCTGGTCTCGTTCGACGAGCCCATCGCGAACTGGTCCATGTTGAGCTTGCCGAGCATCCCCGCCCCGGCCGCGAACAGCTTGGCGCTGACGGTCGATTCATAGGCGGGCTCGAAATGCTTGAGGATGCCGCTCGCCGCGGTGGTCTGGATGTCCCTGGTCGCGAACAGATCCTTCATGCCGATCGGCACGCCCGAAAGCGGCTTCAACAGGCCGTCGCTGCGGTCGCGGTCCGCCTGCTCGGCAGCGGCGATCGCATGCTCCGGCGTCTCGACTATGAACGCGTTGAGCGCGCGCGCCTTGGCGACCGCCTCGTTGAACGAATCGGCCACTTCGCGCGCCGAGAAGCTGCCGGCGCGAAATCCGTCGCGGATCGCCGCGACTCCAAGATCGGTGAGCGCCGTCATTCGATGACCTTGGGGACAGCGAAGAAGCCATGCTCCGCGACCGGCGCGTTCTTGAGGATGTCGTCGCGCTTGCCGCCGTCGGTGACGATGTCATTGCGCAAGCGCAGCTGGTTGGGGATCACCGCGGTCATCGGCTCGATGCCGGACACATCGACCTCCTGGAGCTGCTCGACCCAGGTGAGGATGTTGTTGAGCTCGGGCACCAGGGCCTCGACCTCCGCGTCGCTGACGGCGATGCGGGCGAGCTTGGCGATATGACGGACGGTGGCGGTGTCGACGGACATGACCGCGCCGCTAGCATCGCGCGACCTTTGCTTCAACCGCGGCGCTTCAACTGCGGCGCGTCAACCGCGGCGGTTGCTGCGAGCAGCGCACCAAGCATTGACCGCTTGCAAGCGCGACCGCCATGCGCTTGGGCGCGCAGGGACCGAGCATGTGGTCATGCTCCGTCGCCGGGGCCCGTGCGGCACCGGCGGCAAATAGGGAGAAGAAATGCTCGCACGGCGGTTTCTGTGGATCGTGACCATCGTGATCCTGCTGGTGCTCGGCGGAGCGCTGGCCTACCGGCTGTTCGCGCCGCAGCTGATGCGCGCCGCGTTCGTCCCGTCGGTCAAGTTCAGCGACCAGGCCAATGGCGGTCCCGACTATCGCCGAGCCGAGATGTGGATCGCGCGGCCCGGTTTCGATCGCGATCCGGCCTTGTGGACCCCCGCCGGCTTCGCGCCGACGCCGAGCCCGCGCGCGTCGATCTTCTTCGTCCACCCGACCTCCTATCTCGATCGCTCGCGCTGGAATGCGCCGCTCGACGACCGCGATTCGCAGGATCGGGCGCGGATCTTCGTCCGCAGCCAGGCGAGCGCGTTCAACGGCGTCGGCGCGATCTGGGCGCCCAAATACCGCCAGGCGACGGTCGGCGCCTTCCTCACCGACAAGGCCGACGCCGACCATGCGCTCGCCCTCGCCTATCGCGACATCCGGGCCGCGTTCGACCAGTTCCTGATCGAAGCGCCCAAGGATCGGCCGATCATCCTCGCTGCGCACAGCCAGGGGAGCTTCCTGCTGAGCCGGCTGCTCGCCGAGCGGGTGGCGGGGACGCCGCTCGCGCGCCGGATCGCGGCGGCCTATCTGGTCGGCTGGCCGCTGTCGGCGACCCTCGACCTGCCGCGGCTCGGGCTCCCCGCCTGCCGCAGCGCCGCCCAGGCCGGCTGCATCCTCGCCTGGCAGAGCTTCGCCGAGCCCGCCGATGCGAAGCAGGTGATGGAGATCTACAACGGATCGGCCGGGCCCGACGGGCGGCGGCGCGAGGGAACGCCGATCCTGTGCGTCAACCCGATCACCGGCAACAGCGGCGACGCTGCGCCCGCGCGGGCCAATCTCGGCACATTGGTGCCCGATGCAAGCCTCACCCGAGCCGAGCTGCGGGCCGGTGCGGTGCCGGCGCGGTGCGATCCTCGCGGGCTGCTGCTGATCGGCGAGGATCCGGTCGAGATGCCGCCCTACATCCTGCCCGGCAACAATTACCACGTGTTCGATTACGCCTTGTTCTGGGCCAATGTCCGCGCCGACACCGGGCGGCGCCTCGACGCGTTCGCACCCCGATGATCACGCGATGATCACCGATCGCGCAGCCCAGTTCCGCGAGGCGCTTCCCGAAGCCGGTCGGCTGCTCGGGCTCGACGTCGGCACCAAGACGATCGGGGTCGCCCTGTGCGACGCCGGCTGGACGATCGCGACGCCGGCCGAGCTGATCGCGCGCGCCAAATTCTCGGCCGATCTCGCCCGGCTGAAGGCGATCGTCGCCGCGCAGCGGGTGACCGGCATCGTCATCGGTCTGCCGTTGAACCTCGACGGCAGTGAAAGCCCGCGCACCCAGTCGGTGCGCGCCTTCGCACGCAACGTCGAGGCGCTCGGCCTGCCGATCCTGCTGTGGGACGAGCGCTGGTCGACGCAGGCGGTGACGCGGACCCTGCTCGCTGCCGACGCGAGCCGCGCCCGGCGCGCCGAGCTGGTCGACAAGATGGCGGCCGCCTATATTCTCCAGGGCGCGATCGATGCCCTTGCCGGGGGTCAAATCGGCGTCTAAGCGGCCACTTTGATGCCTGACTTCCCACATCGCCACCTGATCGGCATTGAAGGGCTGAGCCCCGGCGAAATCAATTTTCTCCTCGACGAAGCCGAGCAATGGATCGCGTTCAACCGCTCGGTCCGCAAGCTCGACGATCGCCTTGCGGGGCTGACCCAGGTCAACGCCTTCTTCGAGAATTCGACCCGCACCCTCCTGTCGTTCGAGGTGGCCGGCAAGAGGCTCGGCGCGCAGGTCGTCAACATGCATGTCGCGCAATCGAGCGTCCAGAAGGGCGAAACCCTGCTCGATACCGCGCTGACGATCAACGCGATGCGCCCCGACGTCTTCGTGATGCGCCATGCCGCGGCCGGGGCCGCGCGCGAGGTCGCCTCGGTGATGGACTGCCCGGTGATCAACGGCGGCGACGGCTGGGGCGAGCATCCGACCCAGGCGCTGCTCGATGCGCTGACGATCCGGCGCCGCAAGGGGAGGATCGAGGGCCTCAAGATCGCGATCTGCGGCGACATACGCCACAGCCGGGTGGCGCGCTCCAACCTGCTGGCGCTGCGCGCGCTCGGCGGCGACGTCCGCGTCGTCGGACCGGCGGCGCTGCTGCCGTCGACGGCCGAACTGGGCGGGGCACCATCATTCACCGATTTCGACGAGGGCATCGCCGGCGCCGACGTGGTGATGATGCTGCGCATCCAGCGCGAACGGATGGAGGAGAGCCTCGCCGAGCGGCTGGACGACTATCACGCGCTTTACGGTCTGACGCGCGCGCGGCTGGCGCAGGCGGCGCCGGACGCGATCGTGATGCATCCGGGCCCGATCAACCGCGGCGTCGAGATCGCGAGCGACGTCGCCGACGATCCGGAGCGCTCGGCAATCCTCGAGCAGGTCGAGCTTGGCGTCGCGGTGCGGATGGCCTGCCTCGACGTGCTGACGCGCGAACGGCGAAGCTAAACCGGCGAAGACAGGCGAAAGAACGGGTAGCGAGGGAGGGTAAGCCCCTCCCCTCACCGCTCCGAATCGAGATCAGGCCTTGCGGGTGTAGCGCGACGCCCATTGGACCGGCGCATCGCCGGCGACCTGGCGGACGAAGCAGACGCCGTTTCTGGCGCGGATCGACAGACAGGTCTGCACGGCCGCATTGCGGCTGTCGAAGCCCGCGATCGAGAGGCGGTGCATGACGCCCTTGCCGCCGATCCGGACGGTCGTGCTGAGCGGCGCGTAAGCGTCGCTGAAGGCATGACGGCGCTGGGTCTGCGCCCAGGCGCGCTCGACCTGCGCGGCCGAGCTGAACGCGCCGATCTGGACGACATAGCCGCCGGTCTGCGCACGTCCGGTGCGCCCGTGATTGGCGGAAGCGAGGTTGGCCCGAAGGTGATTGGCCCGAGCGTTGCCCGTCCCGCGCGCCGCGAAGCTGCGCTTGCGCGCAGCCGGCATGAAGGCCGGAATAGCCGCCGGCGTGATGCGCGCGACAGGTGCCTCCTCGGCCATGATCGGCGTGTGGATCTCCTGGGTAGCAGGAATGGCGCGTGGCTGAGCCTCGGCGCGTGCGATTGCTTGCTCGACGACCGGTTCGGGGGCCGCGGCGGCTTCGACGATCGGCGCGGGCATGGGCGTTTGGACGGCGGCAGTCGCGATGACCGGCGCCACCGGCGCGGGCGCGGCGAACATCGCCGGCTCGGACAGCGGCGCGGCCGGCGCGGCGATCAGGGCAGCCGGCGCGGCCGGAGCGCCGGCCTGGACCAGCGCTGCCTCCCAGTCGGGAACGGGCGAGAGGGCAAGCTGCGTGGGCTGGCCCTTGTCCTTGGCCGGGGTTACGCCGAGCAGGCCGGCAACCCGCATCGCGGGTGCCGACGGGTCGGCGAGCGCGGCCCATTGCGCCATCCGCGCCTCGATCTGCGCCGGCGAGATGTCCTGAGCGGCGATCACGCGCGCTTTCTTCCAATCGCCGGCAAGGGCGTAGGCGAGCGCGAGATTCTGGCGAAGGCGGGCGTCGGCATCGGGTGCACGCGCCGCCGCCTCGAGGATCTCGATCGCACGCTGCGGATTGCCGGCGATCGCGTAACCCAAGCCGACATCGGCCGGCGCGATCAGACGCTCGGCCTTGGCGAGCTGCGCCTGGGCGGCGAACGACTTGCCCTGCGCCGCTTGCGCAAGCGCCAGTGCCATCGCCGCACGGCCGTTGGCCGGGTTGAGCGCGAGCACGTCGCGGAACGTCGCCTCGGCCGAGACGAACCGGCCGCTCTTCATGTACAGCTCGGCGAGCGCCATGCGGAAACCGGCGTCGAGCGGCGAATAAAGCACCGCCGCTTCCATCTCCTCGACCGCCTGGGCGAGATCGCCCTTGCGGAATGCGATCTCCGCCTTTTGATATTGCTTCAAGGCGTGCTTGTTCGTCCGGACTTCCTTGCTGGACGCCGAAGCGGGCCGATAGGCGTCGGCCGCTGGCTTGCAGCCGACCATCGCGATCCCGAGCACCAGGCTCGACCCTGCGAATTTGATCAGTTTGCTGTTCATCTTTGTGGCTCCCGCCTTCAGTTCCGCTTGTGCGCCGCGGTCGGCAATTTCCCGGTCAGGGCTTCCAGCTCGGGCAAGGCATCGAGGAAGATGTCGAGCGCTTCGCTGACGATCTGCTGGGCCGAACGATGAGTCACCGCGCACGCCAGCCGCAGCTTGAGATGGCGATCGCGATCGAGACGCAAGGTGAAGGCCGCTTTGTCCTTGGCACCCGCCGCCTGGCGCGGCCGGCGGGGCAGCGACACGACACCAGCCGACGACGTCTCTCGCTTGCGCACCGGCGTCGCCGGTGCGGGCTGCTGGACATCCTCGGCGTCCGATTTCTCCCCGCCCGATTTCTGGGTGCCGAAGCTCTCGGCACCAAAGCTCTCTGCAATCGCGCGCTGTTGCTCGAAGACGGGGGGCTCGAACACTGGCGCCTCGAGCGTCGGCTCCTCGGTCACGTCCTCGGGCTCGCGAACGGCAGGGCGCGGCGCCGGGGTCAGCGCGGTGATCGAGCTCGGCACATGCTCGAGCGGCTCTTCAGGGTAAGCGAAGGCATTCGACACGGGCGACGGGGCATGGCCCATGTCGTTCCAGCCGAGGTCGTCGAGACCGGCGCCCATGTGGCCGAAGCCCTGCGGGCGCATGGCCGGCTTGGCAGCGCCTTTGCGGGCGAGCAGCCCGGACGAAAGCGATGCGAAAGGTTTGGGTTCACTCATCATCACTCTCCGGCTCACTGACCAGCCACCCGGCGGCCGAAGCCACCGACCGGACGTGGGACGGGAGGAGCGGCAAGGCCGCCCGGAGCCGAGAAGATGGTGCGGCGGAAATTCTTCTCGAGCCGGTCGGAGACATATTCCCAAAGCTCGACGATCTCCTTGGCGGAGCGGCCATTGGGATCGACCTCCATCACCGTACGGCCGTCGATCATCGAGGCGGCGAAGTCGGTCCGGTGGTGGACGGTGACCGGCGCGACGGTGCCGTGCTGCGACAGCGCGACCGCCGCTTCGTAGGTGATCTTGGCCTTGGGCGTGGCGCCGTTGACGACGAACAGCAACGGCTTGCCGGCGCGCTCGCACAGATCGACGGTGGCGCCGACCGCGCGAAGATCGTGCGGACTCGGCCGGGTCGGAATGACGATCAGCTCGGCGACCGCGATCACGCTCTGGATCGCCATGGTGATCGCCGGCGGGGTATCGATCACCGCAAGGCGGAAGCCTTGCTGGCGCAGCACCTCGAGATCGGCGCTGAGGCGGGCGACGGTGGTCTGGGCAAAAGCCGGCATTTCGGCCTCGCGCTCGTTCCACCAGTCGGCGAGCGACCCCTGCGGATCGATGTCGATAAGGCAGACCGGCCCGGCGCCGGCGAGTTGCGCCTGCACGGCCAGATGGCCGGACAGGGTGGTCTTACCAGAACCACCTTTTTGCGACGACAGTGCCAGAACGCGCATGATTTCCCCTTGGCTCTCGAACTTTCAGCAAGAGCGTTGCACCGGGGGCTGCTAA
Source organism: Sphingomonas sp. (assembly GCF_036677245.1). Taxonomy (GTDB): domain Bacteria; phylum Pseudomonadota; class Alphaproteobacteria; order Sphingomonadales; family Sphingomonadaceae; genus Allosphingosinicella. Next base: position 23,993 of record NZ_JAKFCG010000083.1, on the reverse strand, counting down.
AATCTGGTTAACACTTCCAAGCAAAGTTTGCGTGCTTGCGAAATCACCGGTTTTTTATGCTAAGAACGCATTAAGGCTTCTTGTTTAAGAGGCTTAGCGTCAACGACCCGGGGGAGGTCCAGCATGCGTCGTTCCACTCTGCTTGCCACCGCTGCGGCAGCCCTTGCCTTGCTCGCGAGCCCGGCCTCGGCCGACGTCAAGAAGGGCGTCGATGCCTGGCAGGCGGCCCGCTTCGACGTCGCCATCGCCGAATGGCGGCCGCTCGCCGAGAAGGGCGATCCCGACGCGCAGTTCAATCTCGGCCAGGCCTACCGGCTCGGCCGCGGCGTCCCGTCCGACCTCAAGATCGCGCAGAGCTGGTACGAAAAAGCGGCCCAGCAGGGCCACGAGCAGGCGCAGGCCAATCTGGGGCTGCTGCTCTACGACAACGACCAGCGCAAGGAGGCGCTGCCGTGGATCCAGAAGGCCGCTTTGAACGGCGATGCCCGCGCGCAATATGTGCTCGGCATCGAGCTCAACAACGGCGATCTGCTGCCCAAGGACTGGCCGCGCGCTTATGCATTGATGACCTTGGCCGCGGCGCAGGGCATCCAACCCGCGCGCAAAAGCCTGACCGAGATGGACGAATATATTCCGGCCGCCGACCGGCAGCAGGGCCTCGGCCTGGCGCACCAGCTTCGCGCCAGACGATCCGCATCGGCCGACGCGCCCACGTTGCCGAGCGCGCCGTCAGGCAAGTCGCCGCCGCCGCCGACCCGGATCGCCAAGGCCCCTGCCCCGGCCCCCACCCCAGCACCGCCGCAGGCGGCAAAGACACTGACCTCCAGGCCGGTGCCCAAGGCACAAGACGTCGCCAGGGTTGCCCCTCCCCCAGCCCCGCCCCGAGCGGTCGCGCCGTCGGGGAGATGGCGAGTCCAGCTCGGCGCCTTCAGCAGCGCGCAGGCGGCGCGCGGCCAATGGGCCTCGCTCAGCAAGCGGATATCGGCCTTGTCCGGCCTGCAGCCTTCTTATGAAAGCGCCGGAGCGATGACCCGCCTGCGGGTCGGCCCGGTGCCGAGCCGCGCCGCCGCCGATCGGCTGTGCGGCGCCGCCAAGGCGGCCGGACAAGCCTGCTTCCCGGTCGCGCCGTAACGCGCAGATCTAAGAGCTGCCAGCCTGCGCTGGCATGGAATTGGGCACCTCCTACCCCGTCACACCAGCGAAGGCTGGGGTCCAGACGATGCGCGCATAAGCCACCGGTTGCGACCCGGGCTACGACGGTGACTTTCCCAAGGATCGCCTGGATGCCAGCCTGCGCTGGCATGACGGGGTTTGGCAGCTCACCGCGAAAGGAGTTTTGCAGCGGTCCCGCAAGGGGACAGAGGCTATTTCCCTCTTAACCGAATTTTTGCGTCATCGCCCTATCAGCACATTGTCCGGAATATCGGCCGGACCTGTGACCAGAACATTGGGGGCGAAGAATGTCGGCACCGCGCAAGCTCAGAGCGACGGCAATGGCGTCGCGCTGGCGCAGGCGGCGGATGTGCGTGCTGATCGCCGGCCAGCCGATGCCCGCGGCCTTGCGTACGGTCTCGGCGACCGGCGCCACGCTCGAGACCAACGCCCGCCCCTCGCTCGGCAGCGCGGTCGAGCTTCATCATCCCGACGCCGGCGCGATCGCCGGCATCGTACGCGCGGTCTCGAACGGCGGCGTCGAGATCGGCTTCGCCTGCGGCGAACATTCGGTCGCCTTCGCGCTCGCCGCGATCACCTCCGACATGAGCCGGCCAGCCTGAAGTGATTTCAAGTCAGGGGGAACCACCTGACGACTCGGAAATCACGGAAAACAAGGAACTTTAGCCTCAATCCCGGTTCAACCAATCGGGATTGGGGCTAAACCTCCCATTCGGCCCGGGCGTAGCCCTGGGCGTAGAGCAAGGCGCCAAGGTCGCAATGCTCGATCCGCGCCGCCGCCGCGGCGGCGGTCTTCGGCTTGGCATGATAAGCGACGCCAAGCCCGGCCGCCTCGATCATCGGAATGTCGTTGGCGCCGTCGCCCACCGCGAGCGCATCGGCAAGATCGATCTGCGCCGCGGCCGCGGCTTCGATCAAGGCCTGCTTCTTGGCCTGCGCCCCGACGATGGGGCGGGCGACGGTGCCGTCGAGCTTGCCGCCGGCGAGCCCTAGGCGGTTCGAGATGACGCGCTCGAAGCCGAGGTCGCGGCCGACCCGGTCCGCGAAATGGGTGAAGCCGCCCGAGACCAGCAAGGTGGTGGCGCCCTCGCGCCGCATCGTCCGCACGAGCGAGAGCGCACCGCCGCTGAGCTTGACCCGCTCGGCGTGGCAGCGCTCGATCATCTCCTCGCCGAGATCCTTGAGCAGCCCCACCCGCGCCTCGAGCGCCGCCTCAAAATCGAGCTCGCCGCGCATCGCGCGCTCGGTGATCTCGGCGATCTGCGGCTTGATCCCGGCATAATCGGCAAGCTCGTCAATGCATTCGATCGTGATCATCGTCGAATCCATGTCGGCGATCAGCAATTTCTTGCGCCGGCCGGCCTCGCCCTGAACGACAACGTCGACGCCGTCCAGCAGCCCTTCGAGCGTCGCGCGCGCGCGCTGCGGCGCGGTGGAAAAGAGCAGGTCGCAGGCGACATTGGCCTCGATCCAGCTCCGCCCGAAGCTGTGCACCCCGGCCGCGGCGAGCGCATCTTCAGCGCTCGAAATTTCGCCGCTCGAAAGCCGATCCTTTGCTATCAGCGTGGCAATGAACATCGATACCCCTTCGCCTGCGCCCCTCGCGGCGCCGCTGGCGCTTATCGCGGGGCCAACCGCCTCGGGCAAGTCGGCTTTGGCGCTCGCGCTCGCCGAAGCGGCAAACGGGGTGGTGATCAACGCCGACAGCGCGCAGGTCTATCGCGACCTCGCCATCCTCAGCGCGCGGCCGAGCGCGGCCGACGAAGCGAGGGCGCCGCACCGCCTCTACGGCACGCGCGACGGCGCAATCCCCTGCTCGGCGGCCGACTGGGCGGAGGATGCCCGCCACGCCGTGTTCGAGGCCCATCGCGCGGGCAAGCTGCCGATCCTGGTCGGCGGCACCGGGCTGTACCTCCGCACCCTGCTCGAAGGGATCGCGCCGGTGCCCGAGATCGATCCCGACATCCGCGCCGCGGTGCGCGCGATGCCGGTGTCGCACAGCTTCGAGGCGCTCCGGCGCGAGGACCCGGCGGCCGCGCAACGCCTGCGGCCGAGCGACACGACGCGGGTCGCCCGCGCGCTCGAAGTGGTGCGCTCGACCGGCACGCCGCTCGCCGACTGGCACCAGCATCGCAGCGGCGGCATCGCCGACCAGGTCTCGCTCCGCCCGCTGATCCTGCTCCCGCCGCGCGACTGGCTTATCCAACGATGCGACGAGCGCTTCGCCGAAATGATGCGCGAAGACGGGCTCGAGGAAGTCCGGCGGCTGCTCGACCGCGACCTCAACCCCTTGCTGCCGGTGATGCGCGCGATCGGGGTGCGCGAGCTCGCCGCTTTGCTTACGGGCGAGGCGACGCCCGAGCAGGCGCTCAGGCAAGGCCAGGCCGCGACCCGCCAATATGCCAAGCGCCAATATACCTGGTTTTCGCGCCAACCTCCGGCCGACTGGCCGCGCCTGCGCGACCCGCTCGACGACGAGGCGGCCGTTGCCGTAGCTCTGGAGGCAGTCACACCCGGCTAGAGCGGAATGCGCGATACCTGGATCACGCATCCCGCTCTTATCCTCTGTTACCGCATCGTTTGCTGCGCAAAACCGGTTCCCACTTTTGCGCACGATGCTCTAGCTCCGCCGCGGGGTTCAGCCTTGCGCCGCCCCGAACATCGACTTCACCTTTTCGGCAGCGTCGTGGAGCATTCCGCGCGCCGATGCGGTGACGAGATCGCCCGCGCGGCCGCAAACCTCGCTGTCCCTGCGCTCGGTCCTAACGAGGTGGAGATAGGAGCTGTCATATTTGGCGACCTTCTGCAGCCCCTGAGGGTCGAGGATGATCAGCACCTTGCCATGCAGGTCGATCAGCCCGTCCGCGCGGAGCTGCTGGATCATGCGGTTGACGTGGACCGGGGTCATGCCGGTGGCATCGGCCAGTTCTTCCTGCGTCAGCAGGAACGGGATGCTGTTGTCGGTCGTCTCGCCGACGATGCGATAGCGGATCAACATCTCGCACATCAGATGGGCGATGCGCTCGACCGATGTGCGACTGCCATGGTCGACGATCCATTCGCGAAGCACGGCTGAATCGGTCATCGTGCTCCACCACAAAGCCTTGGTCAGGGTGGTCGACTCGGTCAGCAGCCCCTCGATGATCTTGGCGGGAATGAGGACGCAGACGGTGTCCGTCAAAGCGACGATGTCATGGTCCATGCCTTCGAGGATGAACACCTCGACATCGCAGAGATCGCCAGGGACCAGCAGCGCCATGAACTGCCGGGCGCCGCTGCGAAGCGTCTTCGATCGCGCCGCGAGCCCGGTGAGGACAAGGTGGATGTCGTCGACCTTCTCGCCTTGGCGGACGATGTCCCGCCCCCGCGCGTAGCTTTTCGTCGGGTAGCTCAGCAATTGCTCCAGGCGCTGCCGCTCTTCCGGATCGAAGCGGGTGAATTGCTCCAGCTTCATCGTCAGCGGGTTTGCCATGGCGATCTCCACTCCTGAGCGGAAAGCCGGAACGCAAGGCTAACCTAGGTTCCTTGTTGATTTACATCATAGGATAAGGTGGGGCCACTCCAAAGGAATAGCCGAGGCGGGTGCGCTATCTGCCCGATTGCTGCGGCTCGAGGTGGAGGTAGCGCTGGTTGAAATCGGCGATCGTGCGCAGGCGATTCCAGTCGGGAAAGCTGATGTTGCGCTTGGTGCGCTGGATGAGCCCCTCGGCTTCGAGCGTCTTCAACGTCCGATTGACGTGCACCGGGGTCAGGCCGAGCGCATCCGCGAGCTGCTCCTGCGTCATCGGCAGCTCATAGCCATATTCGTCCGCCAATCCTTGGGCTTCGAGGCGAACGCCGAGCTCGCAAAGAACGTGCGCCAACCGGCTGCGCGAATTGCGCCGGCCGACGTTGAGGACCCATTCGCGGAAAATCGACGCCTCGACGAGGATCTTCACCAATATGGCATGGCCGACGGCGGCGCGGCCGCGGGCGAGATCCTGCATGGCGGCGCGCGGCACGAATGCGACCTCACCCCGGGTCAGCATCTGGATGCTGTGATCGGAGACGTCGAGGAACAGATTCTGAAAGTCGAGCGCGTCGCCGGGGATGTGGATGGCAATGATCTGCCTTGCGCCATCGCCGGTGAGCTTCTGGCGAAAGGCGAAACCGGAGACCAGGACGGTGCAAAATTCGGGCGAGTCCGCCTCGCGGACGATATAGGTGGAAGCCTCGAGCGTGCGCAACGTGAACGGCAGTGCCAGCACCGCCTCACGATCCTTTTTGGGCAGGTGCGAACGCAGCTGGAGGTTGCGCACGAGCAGCTCCAGAGGATGATTGGCGCGTTCCACGAGATACTCCCACTTGCGAAGGGCGGGAGCACCAGGTCTCTCTCAGTCGCCAAAGCCCAGAACAGCGTTTTGGCGATGGCCCACCATAACACATGGCGGCAAGCGCCACTCAACAAATGTTCTAAAAGTTTATCATAAACTTATGATTGCTTCCGCTTATCTGCTATGGTCGCTTCACCGTCGAACTGGCCGTGGGCCTCACCGGCTGAGGGCCTCGTGCTCCCGCCCGAGATGCGAGCTGATATGACGCTTTATTATTTCCACCTGCGCGACGGCATCGACATCCTGATCGACGAGGAAGGAAGGCGGCTCGAAGGCCTCGCCTCGGTCGTGCAAGCTGCTCTCCTCGAAGCGCGATCGATCATCAGCGCCGATGCCCAGGCCGGGCACATCAGGCTGGACCAGCGTATCGACGTCGAGGACGAAGCGCGCACCATCGTCCACACGATCGAATTTGCGGATGCGATAACGATCGTTCCAGCCGGCTTACGCTAGACTCAATCCCGGTTTGATTGAACCGGAATTGAGTCTAATTCTCTTTGTTTTCCGTGATTTTCCGAGTCGTCAGGTGTTCCACCTGACTTGAAATCACTAGCGAACTTGAACAGAGCCCGATCAAGCCCGCGACATCGACCAGGCTCACGACGCTGCAATCCAGTCGCGCGGCTCAGCCATCCACGCGCACGGTCTCGCTAAACGGCAGTTCGAGCACGCGGCGGCCGTGCTCATCCTCGACCTCGAGGATGGTGGCGAGCGGCAGGCTGCCCCTCAATATCTCGTCGGCAATGATCGATCGGGCGCCGCATGTCGCGGCGGTTCTGACCGCGTCGATGCAGCCAAGCTCGAGCCCCTCGTGGTCGACGACATAACCCCCGGGCTCGCGGAGGTGAAAGAAGTAACGCATACATCCCCCTTAAAAAGGACGACGTCCCCTAGCACCGCCTTCAGCGCCGATCCTTATCGCAGGTTCCACGACCGGTGACTTTCCTAGGTTAAGCGGGCCGCGTCCACATTTGGTAGGGCGTGAGCGGCTATCGCTCCATGCGGGACTTGCGCATGCGCAAGGTGGCCACCAGACCCGATTGGTTCCATTCATAGTCGAGCGCGCCGCCGAATTGGCTTTGAATGCTGCGCAGGATCATCTTGCTGCCGAACCCCTGCATCTCCGGCCGCCGATCGATCGCCGGCCCGCCGCTCTCCGCCCAGATCAGGTACAGATCATCGTCTTCAGTGCGGCCGGAGATGTCGAGCGTCCCGGCGGCCACGGACAGCGCGCCATGCTTCACCGAATTGGTGGCGAGTTCGTGGACGACCATGGCCAGGGTCGTGGCGGCCGATTCTCCAACGCCCATGCGCGGGACGGCAACGCGGATCCTCCCGGAGAAGGCGCCGCTGTCCTCATAGGGCGACAACAGGATTGCGAGCAGATCACCGAGCAGCGCCGCAGTGCCTTGATGGCCCGGGAGCGGCCTGACCAGATCGTGCGCCCGGCCCAGCGACGTGAGGCGCTGCATCAACTCGCGCGTCATGTCCTCGATCGATCCCGCCGAGCGCGAAGTGAGCTCGGTCAACCCAGCAGCGATCGCCAGCAGGTTCTTGACGCGGTGGCTCATTTCCCCGGCGAGCAGCTCGCTTCCCTCTTCGGCCTGCTTGCGGCCGGTCACGTCGAGGAAGATGCCGAACATCGACCGCTCGACGATGCCTGCATCGGCGCCCTGCCCGCGCGCCGAGACCCAGCGTATGTCGTCGCCGATCATGATGCGGAAATCGATCTCATAGGAACCGGCGACCGACCGCGTCGCTTCGAACGCGGCGCGAACGCGGTCGCGATCAGCCGGATGGATATGCGCGGACAATTCCTCGAATTCGACGCTTGCCGCCCACGGCAGGCCCCACAAGTCGAATGCCCGCTCGTCCATCGCGAAGCGGCCGTCATCGACGTTCCACGACCACAAGGCGACGCATGCCGCGTCGATCGCGAGGCGAAGATGGTCAGGGCCCCAAACCTGGAGCGGGGAGTCTCCTGCGAACAAGTGGGTTCCTCGAAAGGCTGGCATGACTGAGCGCCGGTGTTCGGTGGGCACATCCGGCGGACCAATCGCAACTAGGCCAATTCGCGGCCCGTGGCTACGCCCGTAACGATCGCGCGCCTCCGCCAATTTGGCGCCATCCGTTGTTGCGCTGGACCGCGGTCGCGATACGCTGCCGGTTGCAGAGTCGGGGGGACGGAATGCGCAACCAGACATGGATCATCGCGGCGCTCGCCGGAATTTGTGTTGCTGCGACCGCGGCACATGGCGCGGCACAGGGCGCCGCCCAGGGGACGTCGGCCCCCACCCCGTCGTCGGCCCCGAAATCTTCGGCTCCCAAATCTTCTGCCGCCGCTTTCGGCGCGCGCGAAGGCGTCGGACATATCGACATCTCGCCGGATGGCAGCAGGGTCGTTTATCTCTCGCCCGGTCCGGGCCGCTCGACCGAGGTCTATGTCGCGAGCCTCGCCGACGGCGCACCGACGCTGGTGACACGATCGAGCGGCGATCCGGAACGGCTGGCCTGGTGCGCGTTCGTCAGCAACGATCGCCTGATCTGCCGTGTCGGCGGGATGGTCAACTCCGCGGGCCTGCTGCTCCCATTCTCGCGGCTGCTCGCCATCGACACCGACGGCAGGAACGCCAAACAGCTCGGCCAAAGCAGCAGCTCCTACGACGCCGGCATCCGCCAGTATGACGGCAACATCATCGATTGGCTTCCCGACGAAAACGGCGCGGTGCTGATGGCGCGCGAATATGTCCCCGAGGCCGGCAAGACCGGCAGCAATATCGTCCGTCGCGAAGACGGGCTCGGCGTCGACCGCATCGACGTGCGGTCGATGAAGGTGACCAGGGTCGAAGGCGCGATGAGGAACGCCGATTTGTTCATCAGCGACGGCCGGGGAAAAGTTCGCATCAAAAGATTTCGCCCGGTCCGCGCAAGCACCGGCATGCTCGTCTCGCGGGTGGACTATCACTATCGCAAGTCGGACTCCGACGCCTGGCTGCCATTCTCGACATGGCAGGAACGCGGCGGACAGGTCGGTGCGGAGATGGAGCCGATCGCGGTCGATGCGACCACCAACTCGGCCTATGTCCTCAAGAATCTCGACGGGCGGAAGGCGCTTTATCGGGTCAAGCTGGACGGTTCGATGGCCACCGAGCTGGTCTACAAGAACGACAGGGTCGACGTCGACGGGGTCGTGCGGATCGGACGCGGCGCCCGGGTGATCGGGGCGACCTTCGCCGAGGAACGGCGGGACGTCATCTATTTCGATCCCGAATTCGCGAAGCTCGCCGGCGCGCTCGGAAAAGCCATCCCCAATCTGCCGCTGGTCAAGTTCGTCGCGTCGTCGCGGGATAACAACAAATTGCTGATCTTCGCCGGAAGCGATACCGATCCGGGTCGCTATTTCGTCTACGACAAGGCGAAGCGCACGCTCAACGAGACGATGCTGGCGCGCCCCGAGCTCGAGAATGTGGCGCTCGCGAAGGTCAGGCCGATATCCTATCCGGCCGAGGACGGCACGGCGATCCCGGCCTATCTCACCATCCCGCCCGGCAAGGAGAATGCGAAAGGCTTGCCGGCGGTGGTGCTCCCCCACGGCGGGCCGAGCGCGCGCGACGAATGGGGCTTCGACTGGCTGGCGCAATTCCTCGCCCACCAGGGCTATGCCGTGCTCCAGCCCAATTACCGCGGCTCGGCCGGGTTCGGCGACGCCTGGCTCAAGACCAATGGCTTCAAGAGCTGGCGGACGTCGATCGGCGACGTCACCGCGGCCGGCCGCTGGCTGGTGGCGCAGGGCCTCGCGGATCCCGCCAGGCTGGCGATCGTCGGCTGGTCCTATGGCGGCTATGCCGCGCTGCAATCGGCGATCCTGCAGCCGGATCTGTTCAAGGCCGTGGTCGCGATCGCGCCGGTCACCGATCTCGGGCTCGTCAAGAACGAGGCGCAGGACTACACCCACGGGAATCTCGTCGCCGAAGAGGTCGGCTCGGGCCCGCACATCCGCGAAGGCTCGCCGCTCCAGAATGCCGAGCGGATCAAGGTGCCGGTGCTGATGTTCCACGGCGACATGGACATCAACGTCGGGGTCCAGCAGGCGCGCAAGATGGACTCGAAGCTGCGCTCGCTCGGCGCGAAAAGCGAGCTCATCGTCTACAAAGGGCTCGAGCACGATCTCGACGATTCCCGCGCCCGCACCGACATGCTCGGCAAGATCGCCTCGTTCCTCACCGCCAGCGGAAACTAGAGCGGACTGCACGATATCGGGATCATGCATCCCGCTCTAATCGTTTGTTACCGCATCGTTTTCTGCGCAAAACCGGTTCCCACTTTTGCGCACGATCCTCTAGAGTCTGATCCATCCATGTTGAAGCGTAACCCGAGTTTCTGAGGTAGGCGGCGCACTCGTGGGGTGGGAAGGCGACTTTCCCAAGGATCGCTTGGATGCCAGCCTGCGCTGGCAGGACGGGATTGGGCAGGACCGTCGCCGCCAACCGCACTTCCTGCCCACCGGCGGCCTTGAGCCCCCTACCCCGTCACCCCAGCGAAAGCTGGGGTCCATGCGATGCTCGCATATGCGCAATAATGACCACATGCTCCAGCCAGCAGGTTGAATCACGACTCAACCACCTTCGGAATCCCCAATTGATTCAGGGCAGATGATTCAGACTCTAGACGCGGCCGACGACGGCGATCAGCGGATCGCCCTGCCTCCCGTCGGCGAGAACATGCGCCATCACTGACGAAAAGCCGGCGCGCTCGAAATAGAGGCGGAGCAGCGCGGCACGACCCTGGAGATCGAGCGACCGCCAGACCGCGACCGACTTGGTCGGGAAGGTGCGGTTGGAAAAACTGACGACGAATGGCGCGCCCGGCCGGAGCAGGCGGCGCACGTCGCCGAAGACTTCGACCGGTCTCTGAAGATATTGGACGCTGACGCAGCACAAGGCGGCGTCGCAGCCGCCGTCGGGGAGCGGCAATATCGGGTCGCGGTTGAGATCCTGGACGAACCATCGCGTCAGCCGCGGATTGGCGGCCAGTTCCTGCGCGTTCATGCCGTGGCCGATGACCTCGGCCAGCGGCAGATCCTCCGGCAGGTGGCTCACCCAGCTCGACATCAGATCGAGCACCACCCCGTCCTTCGGCACGATCGACCGGTAGAAATCGCTCAGCGCCGCGATCGCGCCGGCGTCGATATGGGTCACCAGCCGCGGCGGTGCGTAGAACACCACATCGTCGCTCTCGTCGATCCTCGAGAAGGCGTTTGGGGGAAGTTCGGGTAGCGCCGCATTGGTGACGTGGATTGGCTCGCGCGCCGGTCCGGCATCGCCTGCGAAGAGCCGAAACAGACCTGCGCGGCCATGGTCGGGATCAGATGGGGGCTGCGTCATTCGCGAAACGCTACCCTGGCGATGGGCCGTCGGCAATCGAGGGCGGCCCAGCGGGCGGCGGCTGCCGCCCCCCTGAGTTCGCGCAGGCTTTCACGACTGCGTTCAGGAGTCGATCGTCGCGTCGGTCGCGGCGGCGCTCGATCCGGTGAGCGCCTTCACCACGAAATCGCGGCCGAGCCGCAGGCCGTCGGGATCGACGCTGTGGGCGAGGCCGGGCGAGACGTGCGTGGCGACGTCCACCCCCAGCCGCCGCAGCTCGGCTTCGGCGGCGTGGAGCGCGGAGACCGGCACGATCGGATCGGCCGAGCCGTGGACGAGCAGCACCGGCGGCGTGGTGATCGCTTGGTGGGACAGCTCGGCGGTGCCGGTGATGGCGCCCGAATAGCCGACGATCGCGGCCAGCTGGCGTTCGCGGCGAAGGCCGACGTGGAGCGCCATCATCGTCCCCTGGCTGAAGCCGACCAGCGCCAGATCCGCCTCGGTGAGGCCATATTGCTCGAGCTTCCTCGCGATGAAGTCGTCGATCGCCGGCGCCGCGGCGGCGGCACCCGCGGCCAGCGCCTGCGGCGTGAACACCGCAAGCTCCCACCATTGAAAGCCCGATGCGACGCCGCCACACCGCTGCGGCGCGTTGGGCGCAAGGAACAAGGCGTCGGGCAACGCCTGCCGCCAGTGCGGCGCCAGCGAGATCATGTCGGCGCCGTTGGAGCCGTAGCCATGGAGGAGCATCACGATCTGCTTGGGCGCTCCGCCGGACAAGGGTTGCAGGCTGGAGCCGTTGACGATCTTCAATCCACTCTCACTCGATCAGGGGTTCAGTCGCCAGCATGTGGTGGTCACCTCGCGGTAAATCCAGCCTGCCTGTGCGCGTTCGATCGCCAAGCAGAGGCAGGATCGCTGATCGTGATGAACTTCGGATTGCCCATACTGCTCGACCGTTGGTGGAGCCCGTGCGCTAAGTGTGGGCCGGGGGTGTGTAAATAGCTTTCAGTCATGACGCCGCGACCGGCGATCGCTTATTGATCCGTTTGAGTCGTCTGCCCAGGCAGCGATGAACGGAATGACCAACGCGGGCCCCGGAAAACGCTCTTTTCAGGACCTCCGACGATCTCGCTTCCTGCCTCGATATTTGCGTAGCAATCGCCGCGATTATGAGTGATTATCCACCTTCTCATCGGGCAGGAAAAAGGGGCCCGATGGATTTAGGAGACCGGGGATGAGGGGAATAATCTTGTTCGCGCTTACCGCCGCATTGGCGGCTTGTGGAGAAAGCGAAGAAAGCGCTCCGGCGCCGATCGATACGTCACGGCAGTTGACCTTGCTCAACTTCACCGGAGAGAATGGCAAGCCGAATTGCCGCTTCATCGGCACGTTCCAGAACACGGGCAGACTTCCCATCGAGTCCGGACAAGTCACGATCGACATACTCAACAACGGCGGCCGATCGCTCGGAGCCCATTCGGCGCTGCTCGATGTCCGGCCGCTGCCGGTTGGCGCGACGTCGTCGTTCACGAGCGACGTGACCTGCCAAAAGGGCAAGCTGACCGGGAGCGGCGTCGATTCCGCCAATGCGAGCGCGATCAACGTCATCATGTGATCGCCCGATCGGCGGCGCGGGACGCCCGGGACGAGCTTGACGTAGACGGGCGCAAGCCCGAGCGCGCCGGCGCGTTGTCCTTGGTTATCGAAGGCTCATAACCGCGTCCCGTGGGCGCCGGTGAGCTGCCGACACGGGGTCCGCGTCGCTTATTTCCGTCCGAACAATTTCTCGATGTCGCCGTGGCCGAGCTTCACCCAGGTCGGCCGGCCATGGTTGCACTGGCCGGAGTGCGGGGTCACTTCCATCTCGCGGAGCAGCGCGTTCATCTCGGCGACCGCGAGGATGCGGCCGGCGCGGACCGAGCCGTGGCAGGCCATCGTCGCGGCGACATGGTCGAGCCGTTCCTTGAGGCTCAAGGCCTCGTCATAAGCGGCGAGCTCGTCGGCGAGATCGGTGACCAGGCCTTTGACGTCGCCGTTGCCGAGCAGCGCCGGGGTTGCGCGCACCAGCATCGCCTTGGCGCCGAAGCGTTCGAGCTCGAGCCCGAATTCGGCAAGCTCCGCCAGCCGCGCCTCGAGCCGGTCGCAGGCCGGCTCATCGAGCTCGACGACCTCGGGCAGCAGCAGGGCCTGGCGCGCGACGCCGCCATTGGCCATCGCCTTGCGCATCCGCTCGAGCACCAGACGTTCGTGGGCGGCATGCTGGTCGACGATCACCAGCCCGTCGTCGGCTTCGGCGACGATATAGGTGGCGGCAACCTGGCCGCGCGCGACGCCGAGCGGATAGCTCCCGCCAGGGAGCGGTGGGTCGCGCGCAACCTCGCCGCGCGCGGCCGGTGGCGGCGCGTAAGCGGCATGATCGTCCCAGACGCTGCGCTGCGCCGGCGGACGGATGAAATTGGTGCCGGAGCCTGGGCCCGAGCCCGTGTGCATCGGCTGCGGCGCGAACGGCTCCTGCCGCCACTGGCCGAGCGCCGCCGCCGACGGTTGCTGGGCGCTGCGGTGACCGGCGGTGTCGAGCGCGTGGCGCAGCCCGCCGACGATCAGGCCGCGGATGTTGGCCGGGTCGCGGAAGCGCACCTCGGTCTTGGCGGGGTGGACGTTGACGTCGACCTCGTCGCCGGCAAGCTCGACGAACAAGGCGACGATCGGATGGCGGTCGCGCGCGAGCATGTCCTGATAGGCGGCGCGGACCGCGCCGATCAGCAGCCGGTCCTTGACCGGCCGGCCGTTGACGAACAGGAATTGATGGTCGGCGACGCCGCGATTGAAGGTCGGCAGGCCGGCGACGCCGCCGAGCCGGGCGCCGCCGCGCTCGTAATCGACGCCGATGCTGTTGTCGGCGAGGCCGCGGTCGGTCAGCCCCGCGACGCGGGCGGGGCGATCCTCGCTCGGCTGCACCGCGAGGCTGCGCCGCCCGTCATGATCGACCGTGAAGCCGATATCGGGCCGCGCCATCGCCAGGCGCTTGACGACATCGAGGCAGGCGGCGAATTCGGAGCGCGCCGAGCGCAGGAACTTGCGCCGCGCCGGCACCTTGGCGAACAGATCCTCGACGCAGATGCGCGTGCCGGGCGGGAGTGCCGCCGGCCCCTCGCCTTCCAACCGACCGTTGTCGACCAGCCGCATCCAGCCGTCGGCGCCGCGCACCCGGCTTTCGAGCCGCAGCCGCGCGACGCTGGCGATCGACGGCAGCGCCTCGCCGCGAAAGCCAAGGGTGGTGACCTGGTCGATCGCTTCGCCCGGCAACTTGGAGGTCGCGTGCCGCTCGAGCGCGAGCGCCATTTCATCGGCGCTCATGCCGCACGCGTCGTCGCTGACCTCGATGCGATCCACGCCGCCGCCGGCCAATGTGATCGCGATCCGCGTGGCACCAGCGTCGATCGCATTTTCGACCAGTTCCTTGAGCGCGCTCGCCGGCCGCTCGACCACTTCGCCGGCGGCAATGCGGTTGACGAGATGTTCAGGAAGTCGGCGTATCGACATCGCCTGATCATAGACCAAGCCGCATCGCTCTGCGAGGCGGTAAGTGTTTGTGGACGCAGGAGGCGGTGTGACCGTATAGAGCAACCATGGTTAACGCCGGGGGGCTTTCCGGCACCGCGAATCAAGGAAGCGAGACCTCGCCAATGTCATTTTTCCGGTTTCTCAAATTCCCTTCGCACGACATGGCCATCGATCTCGGGACGGCGAACACGGTGGTCTACGTCCGCGGCCGCGGCGTGGTGCTGAACGAGCCCTCGGTGGTCGCGATCGAGACGATCAACGGCGTCAAGCGGGTCAAGGCGGTCGGCGACGACGCCAAGCTGATGATGGGCAAGACCCCCGACCAGATCGAGGCGATCCGGCCGCTGCGCGACGGCGTCATCGCCGACATCGATGTCGCCGAGCAGATGATCAAGCATTTCATCCAGAAGGTCCACGGCCCGCGCCGCTTCCCGCGCTGGCCCGAAATCGTGATCTGCGTCCCCTCGGGCTCGACCTCGGTCGAGCGCCGCGCGATTCGCGACGCCGCCTCGAACGCCGGCGCGCGCCAGGTGTGGCTGATCGAGGAGCCGATGGCGGCCGCGATCGGCGCCGACATGCCGGTCACCGAGCCGATCGGCTCGATGGTGGTCGACATCGGCGGCGGCACCACCGAGGTCGCCGTGCTCTCGCTGCGCGGTTTGGCCTACACCACCAGCGTGCGGGTCGGCGGCGACAAGATGGACGAGGCGATCTCCTCCTACGTCCGGCGCAACCACAACCTCCTGATCGGCGAAGCCACCGCCGAGCGGATCAAGCAGCAGGTCGGCACCGCCAAGCCGCCGGCCGACGGCGACGGCGCGATCGTCCACATCAAGGGCCGCGACCTCGTCAACGGCGTGCCCAAGGAGATCACGATCAACCAGCGCCAGATCGCCGAAGCTCTGTCGGAGCCGGTCGGGACGATCATCGAGGGCGTTCGCATCGCGCTCGAGAACACCGCACCCGAGCTCGCCGCCGACATCGTCGACCAGGGCATCGTCCTGACCGGCGGCGGCGCGTTGCTGCACGGCCTCGACGAAGTGCTGCGCGACGAGACGGGTTTGCCGGTCACGGTCGCGGACGATCCCCTCACCTGCGTTGCGCTCGGCACCGGCCGCGCGCTCGAGGAGGAGATTTTCCGCGGCGTGCTGCAGACCGCCTGAAGCAGGGCCGAGATAGGATATGGCGCCGCCTTCGACCCGGCGCCCGGGCTTTTCCCGCAGGGCGCAATTTGGACTGTTCATCGGCTATGTCGTTGCGGTCGCCGGAATCCTGTTCGCGGTGCTGCTGCTGATCATCGCGATGATCGATCCGCGCGGCTTCAGCGCGCTGCGCGGCGGCGCGCTCGATGCGACCGCGCCGTTGAGCGCCGGCGGCCGCACCGTTGTCCGCGGCGTCGCCAACAGTGGCGATACGATCGGCAATTATCTGTTCGCCGCCTCGCAGAACGCCCGGCTCAAGCGCGAGCTCGCGGCGACGCGGCGGACCTTGCTCCACGCGCGTGCGCTCGAGGTCGAGAACAAGCGCCTCAAGAGCCTGCTCGGCCTGTCGCACGAGCTCGACAATGAGGTCACCGCGGCGCGGATCATCGGCTCGAGCTACGCGTCGGCGCGCAGGCTCGCGACCCTCTCCGCCGGCTTCGCCAAGGGCGTCCGCGTCGGGCAGCCGGTGCGCGGGCCCGACGGGCTGATCGGCCGGGTGCTCGAGACCGGGCGTTTCGCGTCCCGGGTGCTGCTCGTCACCGACGGATCGAGCAACGTGCCGGTGCGGCTGGTGCGCGACGGCACGCCCGCGCTCGCCACCGGGCGCGGCGACGGCACGATCGACATCAAGCCGCTCGAAGTCGGCGCCAATCGCTTCCATCGCGGCGACGTGTTCGTGACCTCCGGAACCGGCGGCATCTATCCGCCCAACATCCCGGTCGCGGTGGTGTTCAGCACCACCCGCGACGATACGATCGCGCGTCCGATCGCCAATCCGGCGCGGGTCGATTATGCGATCGTCGAGGAGATCTACCAGGAAACCGCCGAGCGGCTCGAAGCGCCGCGCGAAGCCGCGGCCGAACCGGCACCGGAGCAGGCCCAGAGCCCGGCCCAGAGCGCCACGGCCCAAAGCGCCACGGTAACCGCCCGATGAGCCGGATCGCCGCCTCGCGCGCCGACGTGCGGATGCACCACGCCCGGCGCGAATATGTGCCGCTGATCACGACCATCGCCGCCTGCCTGCTGGCGGCGCTGCCGATCGTGGTCACCTCGCCGTTCATCCCGGATTTCGCGTTCCTGGTTCTGGTCGCGTGGCGGCTGCTGCGGCCCGAATTGTGGACGGCGACGACCGCGCTTCCGCTCGGCCTGTTCAACGACCTCGTCGCCGGCCATCCGCTCGGCCAGTCGATGGCGTTGTGGACCGCGACGTTCCTCGTCTTCGAGATGATGGACAGCCGGCTGGTGTGGCGCGACTATCTGATCGACTGGCTGGCCGCGACCCTGGCGATCCTGTTCTACACGTTCGGCTGCTGGTACATCGGCCGCAAGCTGGGCAGCGACATCAATTTCGTCGTGATGCTGCCGCAGATCGGGCTTTCGGTGCTCGCCTTCCCGGTCGTCGCCCGCATCATCCTGACCCTCGACCGATGGCGCCTGTCGCGATGAATCGACGCGGTTCCTCGATCATCACCGAGACTTCGCAAAGCTATACGTTCACGCGCCGCGCGCTCGTGCTCGGCGCCGGCCAGGCCGGGATCGCGGCGTTGCTCGCCGGGCGGATGGCGTGGATCTCGATCGCCGAGAACGAGCGCTACAAATTGATGGCGGAGAGCAACCGGGTCCAGCTGATGCTGGTGCCGCCGCGGCGCGGCTGGATCGTCGACCGCGCCGGCCAGCCGATCGCGATCAACCGCAGCGACTATCGCATCGATATCTTCAAGGACCAGATCGAGGATGCCGACAAGGTCATCGGGGAGCTGGCGCGCCTGCTCGAGCTTCCGGCGGACGAGGTCGAGCGGATCAAGGTCGAGCTCAAGCGCGCCGCCGGCTACCAGCCGGTGCCGGTCGCCGAGAATCTGAGCTTCGAGAAATATGCCGCGGTCACCGTCCGCCTGCCCGAGCTGCCCGGCGTCGCGCCGCTGCGCGGCTTCAGCCGCTTCTATCCGGACGGCGCCGCGGTCGGCCATCTCGTCGGCTATGTCGGCGCCGCCAACAAGGAAGAAT
Source organism: Sphingomonas sp. (assembly GCF_036677245.1). Classification (GTDB taxonomy): domain Bacteria; phylum Pseudomonadota; class Alphaproteobacteria; order Sphingomonadales; family Sphingomonadaceae; genus Allosphingosinicella. The sequence continues at coordinate 6,311 of NZ_JAKFCG010000083.1, read as the reverse complement.
ATGAGAAGGAGAAGAACCCGCTGCTGATCACGCCCGGCTTCCGGATCGGCAAGGAAGGGCTCGAGAAGGTGATGGAGCAGAGGCTGCGCGGCAAGCCCGGCGCCAAGCGGCTCGAGGTCACCGCGCGCGGCAAATTGGTGCGCGAGCTTTCGACCCTGTCGGATACCAGCGGCGGCACCTTGCCGCTGACGATCGACGCCGGGCTGCAGGCCTATGCCGCGCGCCGAATGGGCGAGGAATCGGGATCGGTGGTGGTGCTCGATTGCCAGACCGGCGACCTGCTCTGCATGGCCTCGATGCCGGCCTACGATCCCAACAGCTTCTCCGACGGCATCAGCCAGAACGAATGGAAGATGCTGTCGCAGGACGAACGCCGGCCGCTGAACAACAAGACGTTGAACGCGCTCTACCCGCCCGGATCGACGTTGAAGCCGATGGCCGCGATGGCTTTGCTCGGCGCCGGCGTCGACCCCGAGGACATCGTCTATTGCGGCGGCGGCTATCAGCTCGGCAACCGCTTCTTCCGCTGCCTCGGCCGGCACGGGCCGATGAACCTCCACCGTGCGATCGCGCGCAGCTGCAACAGCTATTTCTACGCGATGGCGCACCGCGTCGGCTACGACACCATCGCAAAGATGGCGCGCAGCCTCGGGCTTGGCGAGAAATACGATCTGCCGGTCGTCTCGCAAAGCTACGGCACGGTCCCCGACAGCGCCTGGAAGAAGAAGAAATACAACCAGGAGTGGACCCATTCGGATTCATTGAACGCGGTGATCGGCCAGGGCTATGTGATCGTGAACCCGCTCCAGCTCGCGGTGATGGCGGCGCGGATCGCGTCCGGCCGACACGTCGAGCCGCGGCTGATCGGCAAGGGCAAGCCCGGCGAGCCCCTGCCCTTTGCCCCGGACCATTTCGACAAGGTCCGCCACGGCATGTGGGAGGTGGTCAACGGCGCCGGCACCGCGGGCCGCAGCAAGCTGGTCGTCCCCGGCATCGAGATGGGCGGCAAGACCGGCACCGCGCAGGTGCGGCGCATCGCCAGCGGCCAGCGCGGCCAGAGCGGCGACTGGAAATATCGCGACCACGGCCTGTTCGTGTTCTTCGCGCCGGTCGTCAACCCGCGATACGCGGGATCGGTGGTGATCGACCATGGCATGGGCGGCTCGCGCGCGGCGGCGCCGGTCGCCAAGGACGTGCTCACCTATTTGTTCGATCGGCCGCAGGCGATGGAATCGCTCGCCAAGCTCGAGGAAGGCTGGGGCGGAAGCATCGCCGAGCGGATGGAGCGCCGCGCCCAGCGCTGGCTTGCCGCCCAGCCACCCAAGGGCGCAGCACCTGGAACCCCGCCTAGCACTGGGCCGGCCCCCCCATCCACCGGCGGAGCCGCGACTCCGGCATGAGCACCAACTCGCTCGTTCCCGCGCCGATCGCGCATCTGCCGTGGCGGCTGATCTTCCTGGTCACTGCGATCGGGACGTTCGGCGCGCTCGTCCTCTATTCGGCGGCGGGCGGATCGCTGACTCCCTGGGCGCTGCCGCATGCGATGCGCTTCGTCGCGTTCATGGGGCTGGCGATCTGCCTGTCCTACCTGCGCCCGAGCCGCTTCAAGGCGATCGCCTTCCCGGCCTATGCGATCGTGCTGGTGCTGCTGATCCTGGTCGAGATCCTCGGTTTCGTCGGCGGCGGCGCGCAGCGCTGGATCAATCTCGGTTTCATCACCCTGCAGCCTTCCGAGCTGATGAAGCCGGTGATCATCCTTGCGGTCGCGGCCTTCTACGATCTGCTGCCCCCCGGCGAGATCCGCAAGTGGAGCGCGATCTGGCCGGCCGGCCTGCTGATCGGCATTCCCGCCTCCCTGATCCTGATCCAGCCCGATCTCGGCACGGCATCGATGGTGGTGTTCGGCGGGCTCACGATCATGTTCCTCGCCGGCCTGCCGCTGCGGCTGTTCATCGGCGGCCTGACCGCGGTGGTGATCATCATCCCGGTCGCATACAGCTTCCTGCACGATTACCAGCAGCGCCGAGTCACCATCTTCCTCGATCCCGAAGCCGATCCCTTGGGCGCGGGCTATCACATCAGCCAGTCGAAGATCGCGATCGGATCGGGCGGGCTGTTCGGCAAGGGCTTCCTCAACGGCACCCAGAGCCATCTCGATTATCTGCCCGAAGGCCATACCGACTTCGTCTTCGCGTCGATGGCCGAGGAATGGGGGCTGATGGGCGGGCTGTTCCTGATCGCCTGCTTCTTCCTGGTGATCCGCTGGGGCATCGCGGTCGCGCTCGACACCAAGGGCCGCTTCGAGCGGCTGACCGCCGCCGGCCTCACCACGACGATCTTCTTCTACGTCGCGATCAACCTGATGATGGTGATGGGCCTCGCGCCCGTGGTCGGCATCCCGCTGCCGCTCTTCTCCTACGGCGGCTCGGCGATGCTGACCGTGATGATGTGCCTGGGCGTGCTGATGGCGATCGACCGCGACAACCGCCGCGACAGCCGGCGGCGGTAGGCCCGGCGGACGTGAGGCCGCGCGCCCGCCGGCCGCCGCGCGCGGTGGACTGCGCCGCGGCCATTGCATCGCCGCCGAACGCATGGTAGCGGGCACGCCGCGCCGCAGCGGATCGACCCGCGGCGCCTGCCTCATCGGCATGGACGCATAGCTCAGTTGGTAGAGCAGCTGACTCTTAATCAGCGGGTCCCAGGTTCGAGCCCTGGTGCGTCCACCATATTTTCCTAGTAATTCGTTGCAACTGTTGTGATGAAACTTCAGATTTCGAAATCGGGACCGGGCCGGTCCCGCCACTAAAGTTCGAAAGCGCCACGGTAGGGCGCCGACTTGATCATGAGCGCGATGAGCGCGTTGCCCGCTTCTTGAACGAAGATCAGCAGTCACCATGTGCGTTTGGCGAAGGTGAAAGTCATGGCTAAGTTTAATATCGGGGATTTGGTGAAATCGAAGGCCGGCGGCCCGAAGATGGTAGTCGACCAGGTTTTTGAATGGCCGGGCGATGAAACAAGATACCACTGCATCTGGTGGGTTGGAAACAAGCGTCATCGAGAGCAGTTTGCTCACGGCGGCTTGGAGACCTGGAAGGATGATGCGGGGTGACGCCGGACGAAGCTGCGGCCTGGATCGCTAATGAGATTCGAGTGAACGATTATCTTGATCACGCCGAAGTCATCGCCCGCTTGGAGTCAGCGCATCCGGACCTCATTGCCTACAACGATCGTGGGAATCCTGTCGTCGCGCCGAGCGTGCTGAAGGCATTTAAGAAGTTGAACCCGCCCGACATAGTTTGGTCTCGATCAGGGTTGCATTGGCGCCTACGCGAGGCTGGGGATGAGCGGGGGCGCTTAGCGCCGTAGTTGGTCGAAAACACTACGCACCTCAAGCAAGCAGTTCGCGCGAGCGACTACTTAACCCAAATTTGCTTGCAGCGCCGGTCTCGCCGCTGCACTCACTCCGGCCGGAGGAACGATGAGCAGCGAGTTCGAAGGCCCATTTTTTCTTTTCCTAGGCGCCACGGCCCGAGAAGGCGTCACGGATAAGCTCATCACAGCGGGCGTGCCTTACAAGCGGAAGCAGCTCGAATCGAATGTGGAGAATTGGGACAAGATCGGGCGGTTCCTCGCAAACGAGAACCTAGCGGGCACCATTGCGAAGTTCACCAATCACACGTTCGGGGTGATGAACTCACGGTCCCACATCAATTATGTACCACAGATGCTCGAAGCGATAGCGCGCAATCCCCACATCGTCTTCATCCATGAGTCCTTTTTCACTGGCAAGCACACCTACGCCGATGATTATCTCGGCGGGATCGGTGGATGGGACGACCAGTTCTTCGGCAAGCTAGCGCCTGAGGTAAGATCTAAAATGGCCGACCTCATGGAGGCGGCCGGACTCAATATCGTTACCTACGCTCGAAACGCCGAACTAAGCGTCATCTCTTCTGAGTTTGTCGACGCCACGGCTCGCCATCTGCTGTTCAGGATCTACATGCCAAACGGTCGCATGTGGGCAGGCGAGGCGGAGAAGATACTCCAGCTCTTCCGTGATTATTTGAACCGCGTGAGCGGACTATCCGTGCGTCACGAGCAGTCGTCGACGCGTCACGGCGTTGTGTATGAGTTCTTCGGAGATCATACGCTGTCACCTTCCACGCTGCCGGAGCAGTTCGAGCAGTTCTCCCAATTCCTGGATGATTGCGCCAGGGACCCGGATGCCGCACACCAATCCCTCTCACGGTTGCACATCGACAACCGGTTGATCCACGACATCGTGGAACGCTACGCGAAAGAGGCTCGACGGCTGCAAATCGACCTTCGCCATGAGCGGGAGCGTAAGGTCCTTTCAATTCGGCACCGAATGGAGGCCGAGCTAGCGGACGAGGTTCGCTCACCTGCGGAGCTCGAAGCGGTTCAGCAACTCGTAGATGAAATCATTCCCCAGGCCACTGCTGTGTCGCCACTGACGCTCCTCGCGGCACCGACAGTTCAGGCCGGGTCGATAACCGTCAACCTCCAACCACAGATAATCTCACATGTAACAGGCATCGTTGCGCAAGAGGTTTCTGGGACCCAGAACTTTGGTCCGGAACCGGCACAGCTCCTAGAGCTCATTAGAATTCATGCGGGCTCAAAAGCGCCGGAGCTTACATCTTCCGTTTACGAGCTTGAAGACACGGACGCCAAGGCTGAGACGCGGATCACTGCCCGCCAGAAGCTAAAATCGTTTCTGTTCAAGTTGGGCGATAAGGCCAGCGGCGTCGCCCTCGGGGTGCTGCAATCCTATATCGAGAAAAAGATTGGGTTCTAGAGCCCTCGCGTGATTCCGAACGCGTGGTGATCGTATGCGTCCCACCCGTAGCAATCGGTGATGTGGCGATAAGCTCGCTCCAGACAGGCCTCGGCCAGTAGCACCATGTCTCCGAGGGCTTCATTCGTTAGCGAATGCACTTGTTCGGCGCGATGAACTATCCTGTGCCTCAACTCGACGAGTTGCTCCATCGCATCATAAATGCTGACGCGCCGACGGCGAAATGGGCGCCTGAGCTCTCCGCCCAGGTCGATCTTCGGATCGAGTTCTGCGAAATGGCGCCCCGCGATCGAAACTCGCTGCAGTGAGAAGCCTTGGGCGACGGCCGCTTCTATAGTCATACGCCCCTCCGATACCGCCTCCAGCTGCTCCGCGGATAGCCGCGCCCGCTTGAAGACCTGCTGCTTGCGCGGAGAATAGGCAAGCAGCGCGACGAAGGTGGATCGGAAGTAATCCTCAAGAATCGCGATTAAATACGGTATCGCCATATTGTTTGCGAAAATCTCCGGCTCCAGCGCAAGCTGGGACAAGTCGAGAGCGCTCACGCCGTGACTGCGTGGAGGGCGTTTAGCCTCTGGCTGTCGCCGTAGGAGCCTCTTGATTCTGTCTAGATTGGAGCGGGCTCGTGTGAACGCTTGGTAGCACCCCGATTGGGCCGGTGTGACGGGCGGCGCAAAGACGGAGAAGTACCGATTCTTGCCTTCGTCCGAACGAAAGTAACCACCGAACCGCTTCCGCAACTGCCTCAACACCTCGTTATGGACAGTCACGTCATAGCAGCCCGCCCAAATCCGAGTGCGAGTATCGACGCGGACCTCACCATGAGTTTCGGTGACAATCGCCCAAACGGGCTCCCATGAAAGATAGTCGCGCTCGTTGAAAAAGTAGAACTCGTAGGCCGTCTGGTCGCCCACCCGCGATCTGCCATTAGGCTCAAAGTCGAGCAGACGGAGGAACTCCTCCACATCCGCTCGGCGCGTACCGCGCGGTGGGTAGCTTGTCGCGTCCTGGCCCATTATCACTCCTGCCAAACAGCTCTAGTTATCACCGGGCGATTGCTGGAGTGTCAAAGGGCATTCAGCTGTGGCGATTTGGCGCGTCACTATCATTGCTGCGGTCATTTAGATCGTTTTTGGTTCCCTTGCCCGAGGTTTCCTTTTTTGCCGCTCTTCGTAGTGCAGAAAACTGCAGTTTGGCGAGTTGAAGCCGGAAATTCTAAATTAGAGTTCCCGGTTCGAGCCATGACGCGTTCACTAATTTTTTCAACCGGCTAAAGCGCGCTATCGGTTTTACGTAGCTGGCGGAAGCATCGCGGCCGACGCACCGTGACCGTGCTCTGGTGCTCGACAGGTCCGAGATCAGCCAAGCGGTGTCGCCGGAATAGCTCACGTCCGCCGGGGCACGGTCGCGGCGGCCGCGCGTTGGTTGTGGGTGGCGACCTTCTTCACCAGCGACACGCATTTCGGCGATCATCGCACGATCAATATCCATC